>CASICO010000029.1 GCA_949373165.1 uncultured Flavobacteriales bacterium
ATCCAGCAAAAGTTTGGCGGTTTCTGCCACCTTTACATTGGTCAAGAAGCGGTTCTCGCCGGAATGGTAAAGGGCACACGCCCAACCGATCGGGTCATCACGGCTTACCGCGACCACGCTCATCCATTGGCGCTCGGGACAGATCCGAAGGTTGTCATGGCAGAGCTCTATGGACGCAAAACCGGGTCCAGCAAGGGGAAAGGAGGGTCCATGCACATGTTCGACAAGGAGCGCAATCTCTTCGGCGGTCATGGCATCGTGGGCGGTCAGATTGGGCTTGGAGCAGGCATCGCGTTTGCCGACAAGTACCGGAAAGAAGACCACGTTACCATCTGTTTCTTTGGCGATGGCGCTGCGCGTCAGGGCATGCTCCACGAGTCTTTCAACATGGCGATGACGTGGAAGCTTCCCGTGATTTATGTGGTGGAGAACAACAAGTACGCCATGGGAACCTCTGTGGAGCGGACCACCAACGTTACGGATTTGTCCAAGTTGGGTGCGTCGTATGAGATGCCCGCAGAATCTGTTGATGGCATGTCGCCTGAGGCTGTCGCCAAGGCCATGAAAAAAGCAGCAGACCATTGCCGCACGGGAGCAGGACCATATCTTCTCGACATCCAAACGTACCGCTACAAAGGCCACTCCATGAGTGACCCTCAGAAATACCGCGAGAAGAGCGAAGTCGAGGAGTTTCAGCAACGGGATCCAATCGTTCACGTCTCGAAAGTGATTGTGGAGCAGAAGTGGATGACGGAAGCGGAGCTCAAATCCATTGACAAAGAAGTCAAGGCCCAAGTTGAAGAGGCCATCAAATTCGCCGAGGAGAGTCCTCTTCCCGACGCACATGAACTTTATGAGGACGTCTACGTGACGCCTGATTACCCTTTCGTCAACGACTGATTCCCACTGGATATGGCTGAAATTGTACGCATGCCCAAATTGAGCGACACCATGACTGAGGGTGTCGTTGCAGAATGGCACAAGAAAGTGGGGGACGCAGTTGAATCTGGCGAGGTGCTTGCCGAGATTGAAACGGACAAAGCCACAATGGAGTTTGAGTCTTTCCAGGACGGTGTGCTGTTGCACATCGGCGTGGAAAAAGGTGCCATGGCTGCAGTAGACAGCATCTTGGCAATTTTGGGCGAGGCCGGTGAGGATGTCACTGAATTGCTTGCCGCCGATGCGAAAGCTCCTGCAGCGGCTCCAGCGGCCCCTGCTCCAGCTCCTGTTGCTGCGCCGACACCGGCTCCTGCCCCAACACCAGCACCAGTCCCTGCTGCGGTCGTTTCAGCCGCTCCTGCGGTTGCCGCGTCTTCCAACGGGAAAATCAAAGCGTCTCCGTTGGCCGTTCGTTTGGCTGCAGAGCGAGGTTTTGACCTCGGCCGCATTCAAGGCTCTGGTGACGGAGGAAGGATTGTGAAGCGAGACATCGAGAACCATGTGCCCGCTCCCTCAGGGGGAATGGGTGCCGTCGAATCTTCTTCGGATCAGCCGGTCAGTCAGATGCGCAAGACCATTGCGCGACGTTTGGCTGAATCCAAATTCACCGCGCCGCACTTCTATTTGAAGCTGTCTGTGGATATGGGTGCCGCGGTAGCCGCACGCAAGGCCATCAACGATCAAGAAGGGGTCAAGGTGAGCTTCAATGACATGGTGGTCAAAGCGGTCTCTTTGGCATTGAAAAAGCATCCAGGTGTCAACAGTGCTTGGATGGACACGCACATTCGGACCAACGAACACGTGCACATTGGAGTGGCTGTGGCGGTTGAGGATGGATTGCTTGTACCTGTTGTGCGTCATGCGGACCGCAAGTCGCTCACGGAAATCGGAACGGAAGTCAAGGACTATGCCGGCAAGGCCCGTGACAAGAAGCTTCAGCCGAGTGATTGGGAAGGAAACACCTTCACGATTTCGAACCTCGGCATGTACGGCATCGAAGATTTTACGGCCATCATCAATCCTCCAGACGCTTGCATACTTGCGGTTGGGGGAATCAGTGACGTTCCTGTCGTTCGCGATGGGGCTGTCGTCCCAGGAAAAGTGATGAAGTTGACCTTGAGCTGTGACCACCGTGTGGTGGACGGGGCCATGGGCGCGGCTTTCCTCCAAGAGGTCAAATCTTTGCTCGAGCACCCTGTTCGCATGCTGGCCTAATCCCGGCGCCGATGCCGGAGCCGCTCAGTGTCACAACCCCGATCGAATTTCTAAAAGGAATCGGTCCGAAGCGGGCGGAGGCATTGGCCGAAGATCTGGGCATCCGCAGTTGCGGTGATCTTCTTTTTCACCTGCCTTTTCGTTACGAGGACCGCACCCGGTATCACCGGGTCAGTGAAGCTGTACCAGGCCCTGTTCAGGTGCAGTTTCGAGGCACGATCCGGAACCCCAAGGAAATCCAGCAAAAGCGAGGCAAAAGACTCGAGGCTGAATTCACGGACGAGCACGGAGATGTCCTGTCCTTGGTCTGGTTCAAAGGGGCCCAATGGGTGGCCCGAAACCTACCCATTGGACAGCCTTGCGTGGTCTGGGGAAAGGTGAGTGAGTTTCAAGGCGGGCGGAACATGGCCCACCCGGAAGTGATGGGGTTGGGTGAAGCCAATTCAGCTTCTGCTCTTCATCCCGTCTACAGCACCACTGAGCGTCTGGGGCGATTCGGATTGAACTCCAATGGCTTAGCGAAAGCGGTGCAAAGGATGATGGTCCAGCTTCGGACAATCCATGGTGCAGATTGGATTCAAGAAACACTGCCCCCCGAAATTTTATCCTTGAGGGGCATGCCCGGGCTCGCAGTGGCGCTTGAGCAAGTTCACCAGCCATCGGATGCAAACGTGGAGCGCTTGGGACGCTTTCGGCTAAAATTCGAGGAGTTTTTGTTTCTTCAATTGCTCTTGGTTCAACATCGGAATCAGCAAACCCAAGACTTGCCAGGTGAGGCTTTTACTGAGGTGGGCGCGCACTTTAATCGGTTTTATAAGGAGCGCATTCCTTTCGAGTTGACGGGGGCCCAAAAACGCGTGATTCGCGAGGTCAGGGAGGACACCCGAAACGGCCGGCACATGAATCGTCTGCTTCAAGGAGATGTTGGCAGCGGGAAAACCATGGTGGCGCTGTTGACGGCCCTTCTGGCGATAGACAATGGTTGTCAGGCGTGTATCATGGCCCCAACGGAGATTTTGGCCCAGCAGCATCTCGCGGGCTTTCGAGAGATGCTTGGGGACTTGCCTCTTCGAGTGGAGCTGCTCACAGGCTCGGTGAAGACAGCCGACAGGAAACCCATCTTACAGGGTTTGGAAGAAGGATCTGTGCACTTGTTGATTGGGACGCACGCCGTGTTGGAACCCAAGGTGGTTTTTCATCGCTTGGGATTGGTTGTGATTGATGAACAACACCGGTTTGGCGTGGCCCAGCGGGCTCGCCTTTGGGCCAAGGCCAGCATCCCGCCTCACATTTTGGTGATGACGGCAACACCTATTCCAAGAACGCTCAGCATGACGGTCTACGGAGATTTGGATGTAAGCGTCATTGATGAATTGCCTCCTGGTCGGAAGCCCATTCGCACCGTTCATAGAACCGATTCCCAGAGATTGGGCGTCTTTGGTTTCATTCGGGAACAAATTGAATTGGGTCGACAGATTTACATTGTGTTTCCCCTGATCGAGGAGTCGGCCCAGCTCGACTACAAGGACTTGATGGATGGGTACGAAAGTCTCACGCGTCATTTCACGCCGCCAGATTACCGGATTAGCATCGTTCACGGACGGATGAAGCCGGAGGACAAGGATGCTGAGATGCAGCGCTTTGTGGAGGGAGTTACGCAAATCATGGTCGCCACTACGGTGATCGAAGTTGGGGTCAATGTGCCCAATGCTTCTGTGATGGTCATCGAAAGTGCGGAGCGGTTTGGTTTGAGTCAATTGCATCAATTGCGCGGGAGGGTTGGCCGCGGGGCCAACCAGAGTTTTTGCGTGTTGATGAGCGACAAGGAGTTGGGGAAAGAGGCCCGTCGAAGGTTGGAAACCATGTGCCGAACCCAAGATGGGTTTGAGATTGCCGAGGTCGATTTGGAGTTGAGAGGGCCTGGAGATTTGATGGGGACCAAGCAAAGTGGTGTCCTCGACTTGAAGGTGGCCGATTTGGTCAAAGACCGTGCTTTGCTCGAAGACGCAAGGGACATCGCCCGGCGAATTTTGAAAGGAGATCCAGGTTTGGAGTTGACCCACCATGCCCTGCTGAAAAGCGGTGTGGAGCGATTGCGTGCAGCACGTCCGGATTGGAGTCGCATTTCTTAAGCGATGAACCATTCCGATGTGGGCAAGTCGCAATGGGCGACGAAAACCACAGGGTTTCCCCGCATAAGTTTGAAGCATGAACGCTGGAGGAAGCCGTTACTGGATGGCATTGGGCCTGTCGTTGCTTTTCGCCCTAGGGGCCACGTATTGGTTCTTGAATGGCGGTCAGCAGCCAACACTTGAGTCTGAATGGACAAAAGAGGCGGATGGTGCAGAGCCAGGGCCAGTTGTTCCGGCTGCGCAAGAGGAAAGCGACAATGGGCTCGCCGACAGTGAGCCTGGGACCGATGCCGACGTCACGTTTAGTTTCGCCCAAGAGGTGGCACGTTTCGAAGGGGGCGTTTTGGAACAAGATGATCTCCACCGCCTTTTTTACAAGGACACAGAAGGGAACACCCGTTGGGAGTTGAGCATGGAGGGCCCCGTGATGGGGGTGCACCATTTTGATGCCAATGGCGATGGTGACAAAGAATTTCTATTGATTGATCAGGAGCACATGCTGGGGCTCGATCCTGGGGGAAGGCCCATTCCGGGGTTCTCCATTCGTCCCACATCGGCAATCACCGCGCAGGCTGTGGTGGATTATGATGGCGATGGGAATGAGCGGTATTTGCTCGGTTTGGCCGATGGCCGAATGTTGAATCACCGCAACTTAGGAGAGTCTACGCCAGGCTGGCGTCACACGTCCAAAGGGAGTCCCATTCAATCCATAGCGCACTTGCGCGCAGGTCGCAAAGACTTTATATGCACGGTGGATGAATCCGGCGTGGTGATGTTGCTGAAAAGGAATGGGCAACGTCGTGTGCGCACCGCCGTTCAGCTGCAGCCCCAAAAAGGAGAGCGGGCTGTGGCTTTCGAAGTCAAATCCGACATCGGTTCATCGCTTCTGATATCAAGGAATTCAGAAGGTGTTGCGGAAACAAGACGCTTCGACAACGGTGTCCCCTTGCCTGCCAGCGAAGCAGAACGGCAGTTGCTGGAAGCCGCAGAATCTCGCTCCGGATCAGGCGTGTATTGACTTCAGCCTCAGCGGGAAAGCTGAGGGCTTAGTCTTGGAGGATGGACCTGGAGATCACAATCCTCTGTACTTCACTTGTGCCTTCGTAGATCTGCGTGATTTTGGAGTCGCGCATCAAACGTTCGACATGATACTCTTTTACGTATCCATATCCACCGTGAATCTGAACCGCTTGGTCGGTTACCCGGCCTGCCACCTCTGAGGCATACAGTTTGGCCATGGAGCTGGCCAAATCATAATCTTGGCCCTGGTCTTTTAGCCAGGCAGATTTGATGCAGAGCATCCTCGCCGCTTCGATTTCGGTGGCCATGTCGGCCAGTTTGAATGCGATGGCTTGGTGCTTGTAGATTTCCTTTCCAAAGGCCTTCCTTTCCTTGGAGTAGGCCAAGGCAAATTCCAGGGCGCCTGAGGCGATGCCCAAAGCTTGCGAAGCGATCCCGATTCGTCCGCCGGCAAGGGTCTTCATGGCAAATTTGAAACCGAAACCATCCTCGCCCAATCGGTTGGCCTTGGGGACTTTCACGTCTTGGAACATCAAGGTGTGGGTGTCGCTTCCGCGAATGCCCATTTTGTCCTCTTTGGCACCAACAATAAAGCCATCCATGCCACGCTCTACAATGAGGCAGTTGATTCCACGGTGTCCTTTCTCTGTGTCGGTTTGCGCAATGACGAGGTAGGTGCTGGCGGACCCTCCATTGGTGATCCAATTTTTGGTTCCGTTCAGCAAGTAATGATCGCCCATGTCAATGGCGGTCGTCCGTTGGCTCGTGGCATCACTGCCTGCTTCAGGTTCGCTCAAACAAAAGGCCCCGATTTTCTCTCCTTTTGCAAGGGGCGTCAGGTATTTTTCCTTTTGCTCTTCGGTGCCATATTCTTCGAGACCCCAACAGACGAGGGAGTTGTTGACGGACACGCAAACCGATGCAGAAGCATCAATCTTCGACAGTTCTTCCATGGCCAACACGTAGCTTACGGTGTCCATGCCACTGCCACCGTATTTCGGGTCGACCATCATTCCCATGAAGCCCAACTCGCCGAGTTGGCGAATTTCTTCTTTGGGGAACCGCTGCGCGTTGTCACGTTCAATGACGCCCGGCTTCAGCACGTTTTGGGCAAAATCTCTAGCTGCGTCGCGCACGGCGCGCTGTTCTTCGGTGAGTTCCAGGATCATTTCAGGGAGTCTCAAGTTTTGGGAGGACGAAGATACACCAACCAAGAGCCGTGATTGAAGCTTCCCCCCGCATCTGGAGAGTCGTGGGCACCATGTCCGGCACATCTTGCGATGGGCTTGATGTGGTTTTGATTGAGGTGTCTGCCGCAACAGGGGATTTTGAGTTGATTGAATTCGAAGGGTTTACCTACCCTGAATCCCTGATGAACCGGTTGAAAAAGCTGGGCGATATGGAGGTGGAGACAGCGGGGAAATTGAGCCGGGATTGGACTTTATGGACCGGCAGAAAAATTCAAGACTGCATCCACAAGTGGGTGGAATTGGGCGGGGCAATCGATTTGGTGGGATTCAGTGGACACACTTTTTACCGACGACCCAGGGGGAAAGGGAACAGCAGCCATTGGCGAAGTCCACCAGCTTTTCGCCATGTTGGATCTGCCCGTTGTGGCGGACTATCGATCAGCTGATGTGGCCGCTGGAGGGCAAGGCGCACCGCTGGTGCCCTTGTTTGACGCCCATGTGTTTCGCGATCATGCCGCATGCATGAATTTGGGCGGCATCGCCAATGCGACCTTTCTGCCAGCATCGCAAGACAAAGCGGTTCGGGCGTGGGACATCTGCGGCTGCAATCTTCTTCTGAACCGACAGTCCATGCGACTTGACCAGCCCTTTGATCGGGGAGGACTCATGGCGTCGAAAGGGAAAGTGGATGCAACGGTGTTGTCGAAGCTGAATCAATGGCCGCATCTGCATCGGCTAGCTCCAAAGTCGCTTGCAGCGGAAGACTTGTTGTTTTTGCATGGCCTTTTGGATGGGATTGTCCATCCAGAAGATGCCTGTGCTACCGCTGTAGAATGGATGGCCATGGCCATGGCCGATGCCGTGAAGGGCCATGCCCGGCCTGGAAAAATTTTGGTGACCGGGGGGGGCGCCTTTCACCAGTTTTTGCTTCAGCGATGGTCTGGGCACTTGAGTGAGGAGTGGACGTTGGATGTACCCAGTGACCTCTGGGTAGAGGGAAAGGAGGCGGCGGCGTTTGGTTGGTTGGCCCTTCGGACGGCCATGGGTGAGACCACATCTTTGGCATCGGTCACGGGTGCGACCGAAGATGTTCGGGGCGGCGTGCTCTTGGGTAACTTCGCCACGCCCGACCGTGTTGGGACGTAACAGAAACATCATGAAGGAACTTCTTGCTGATTACAGTGAACGCGCGCCAGAGATCGTTTTTGAATGGACGGACGCGGAAACTGAAGCCAAAGGCTGGGTGGTGATCAACAGTCTTCGTGGTGGCGCTGCAGGAGGGGGAACCCGGATGAGGGTGGGCTTGGATCGGAACGAAGTGATGTCTTTGGCCAAAACCATGGAGATCAAGTTCACGGTCAGTGGCCCACAGATTGGTGGAGCCAAAAGTGGCATCAATTTCGACCCCTCGGACCCAAGAAAAGAGGGTGTGCTTCGCCGCTGGTATCAGGCGGTTACGCCCCTCTTGAAGCATTATTATGGAACTGGAGGAGACCTGAATGTCGACGCGGGTTTAGAGGTCATTCCGATGACCGAGGCTTGTGGAGTCTGGCATCCACAGGAGGGGGTTTTCAATGGGCATTTCCGTCCCGACGAAGCACAGAAGGTGCGGCGCATTGGCCGCTTGCGTCAGGGCGTGAGCAAAGTGGTGGAAGACAGCCGATACTTGCCCGATGGAGGCGGCGTTCGCTATCGTGTCGCAGACTTGATCACGGGGTATGGCGTGGCTGAATCAGTCCGGCATTTTTACAACCTCTATGGGGGTGAAGTCCGCGGGAAAAGAGTGTTGATCCAAGGATGGGGGAATGTCGGGGCCGCTGCAGCGTTGTATTTGGCCAACCAAGGGGCGGTCATTACGGGCATCATCGATCGCGCAGGGGGAATCTTGAGTCCTGAAGGACTCAACTTAGATGAAGTGCGGGCCTTGTTTTTGGCCAAGCAGGGCAATGCCCTTCGGTCCGATCACATGCTGTCATTTGAGGAGGTTCAAGGTGCGATTTGGAGCGTGGGCGCCGACGTGTTTCTGCCTTGTGCAGCCTCTCGATTGGTGACCGAGCTGCAGTTGGATCAGATGCTCTCGAACGGGCTGGAGGTCATTTCTTGCGGCGCCAATGTTCCTTTTGCGGACAAAGAAATTTTTTACGGCCCCATTTCAGAAAAGGCGGATGGAGCCTGTGCGGTGATTCCAGATTTCATTGCAAATTGTGGAATGGCACGTGTGTTTGGATACCTGATGGGAGACGGGGATGTGCAGCTGGCTGATGCCGCCATCTTTGAGGACACTTCTGGCTGCATTCGGGCGGCCTTAGAACGCTGTCACGCTCGGAGCCCGGAGTCCACAGGATTGTCCTCTACTGCATTGGGCATCGCCCTTGAACAACTCGTTTGATTCTCATCTGAACTGATATTTTCTCCATGGAGGCTTTGCTCATTCTCGTTTTCGTTCTCGGTTACTTTCTCATTGCCCTTGAGCACAATTTGCACATCGACAAGGCCGCCAGCGCCTTGATCACGGGCACGTTGTGTTGGGCCATTCTTGTGCTCGGGTGGCATCAGGCGCCCGCCCATTTGGTAGACTCATTCAATGAATTCGTGCACGGAGCAGGGCACGGGGCAGACCATGGTGCGCTCAAGGTCTTTTTTGAGCATCGCTTGCTCCATCACATGGAGGAGATTTCGAGCATTCTGTTCTTCTTGCTTGGGGCCATGACCATTGTGGAGCTGGTGGATGCCCACAATGGGTTTTCCGTCATCACCGATCGAATCAAAACCCGGAAGAAGAGCCGGCTGATTTGGATCATCGGCATCTTGACCTTCTTCTTCTCTGCTGCTTTGGACAACCTCACAACTTCGATTGTGATGATTTCTTTGCTGCGGAAGTTGATCGCCGACAAGCCTACGCGGTGGCTCTTTGCTGGAGCGGTGATCATCAGTGCCAATGCTGGCGGGGCATGGTCTCCCATTGGGGACGTGACCACAACCATGCTCTGGATTGGGGGGCAGTTGACGACACCGGTGATCATCACGAACTTGATTTTGCCGAGCATTGTCTGCATGGTGGTGCCACTGACCATCATGTCCCTGCGCATGAAGGGCGAAGTGGAGCGGCCCAAAGCAGATGACCTGGATGAGATGGCCGACCCCACGACCTCTGGAGAGCGAAATTTGATTTTCGCAATGGGTGTGAGCGGACTTCTTTTTGTGCCTGTATTCAAAACGGTCACTCATTTGCCGCCTTTTATGGGGATGATGCTGTCCCTTGGCGTGCTGTGGCTGACCACAGAAGTGCTTCATCGTTCCAAGAACGACCAGCAGCGAAAGCACCTGAGTGTGGTGGGGGTTCTCCGGAAAATTGACACGGCTTCCGTGATGTTTTTCTTGGGCATTCTCTTGGCCGTTGGTGCCTTGCAAGAGGCCGGGCATTTGATCGCCTCAGCGGAGTGGCTGCGCACATCACTCGGGGATGTTTATCTCATCAATGTGGCCATCGGTCTTCTGTCTGCCATTGTTGACAATGTTCCTCTTGTCGCGGCTTCTATGGGCATGTATGACATCGCTGCCCCAGGCACAATGGATGCTTGGCAAGGGTATTTTGTACAAGACGGCATTTTCTGGCAATTCTTGGCTTACTGCGCGGGAACGGGCGGAAGTGCTTTGATCATCGGCTCGGCAGCAGGTGTGGCGGTAATGGGTCTCGAAAAAATCGATTTTGTGTGGTACATGAAGCGAATGAGCCTTTTGGCTGTGGCCGGGTACCTTTCTGGGGCAGCTGTATACTGGCTCATGTTTGGCTGATTGCCGTGATTGAATACGTGTGAACATTCGACGGGGGGAAAAGCCCCTCAAAGGGTGTGCGCTCGGCATACGGAATCGGCGACCTTAGACGTTGAGCTACAACGCAGCCCGAAAGCCATGCACATCCCCCTTCTTGTTCTCGCCCGCATCCAAGACCTGACCCTCGGTGGCGCTACTGTGACCGACGAGGGCACTTCAGGCGCCATGGCCACCTCCGCAGAGGTGGTGACCCGAGACGTGTCCATTTTTGAGCTTTTGCTGTCCGGTGGATGGTACATCATGCTGCCTTTGGCCATCATGAGCTTCTTTGCGCTGTTCATCTTTTTTGAACGGTCGATGGCCATCCGCAAGGCGGCCAAAGAAGACAAGGACTTCATGGCCAAGCTGAAGGATTATTTGTCTGCGGGCAACCTCGACAGCGCTCAAAACCTCTGTGAACAGAGTGGGACACCCATTGCACGGATGTTGCACAAAGGAATCGCCCGCATCGGAAAGCCGCTGAAGGACATTTCGACGAGCATCGAGAACGTGGGCAAGCTGGAGATTTACAACCTCGAGAAGAACCTGAGTACACTGGCCACCATTGCCGGTGCAGCGCCCATGATTGGTTTCCTTGGAACCGTCATCGGTATGGTTAATGTTTTCTTGGACATGGAAAGTGCGGGCATGGTGAGGGTAGACGACATTTCCTCTGGCACCAAACAGGCCATGATCACCACCATTGTGGGTTTGATCGTGGGCATCATCGCTTACATGGCTTACAACCACCTCGTGAGCCGAGTGAGCAAGGTGATCCACATGATGGAGGCGAGTTCGTTGGAGTTCATTGACATCCTCGAGGAACCCGCCCGCTGATGAACCTTTCGCAGCGAAATCAAGTGCAGTCAGGGGGCAACATGTCCTCGATGACGGACCTCGTGTTCCTCCTGCTCATTTTCTTCATCATCCTTTCGACGTTGGTCTCCAATGGGGTCAATGTGGACCTGCCTCAAAGCAAAGGGACAAGCAGTGCCAGCTCGCGGATGACCATTTCAATTAAGCCAGACGGCACCTATTATTTGAATGGAACAGCCATTGCAAGGGCGGACATTGAGCCTGCCTTGCAAGTCAAGTTCGGAGATCAATCTGATCCGGTCTTGTATTTGCAGGTAGACAAGGAGGTCCCCACGGGACAAACTGTGGAGGTCATTGGCTTGGCCAAGTCCAACGAGTGGAAAGTCATGCTTGGCGCCCAACCCACACGATAATCTTGAATGCCCACCTTCGATTGGAACCGACACCACGCTGAGCAAGAGCGCAAGGAGCGCCGAAAGGCCGCTGTGCTTTCTGGCTTGACCTATGTTGCCATTTTGGCGGCATGCGTGTTTTTGGTGGCTTTCCAGGAGGTAACCCCTCCTCCGGGTGAGCAGTTTGTTGCCGTGGGAATGGCGGATTTTGGCAATGTAGATGAAGCCGGTGGTGACCGCGAGACCGAAGTCCCGTCGGAACAGGTCGAGGAGGTGATTGAGCAGGAAGTCAGCGAAGCGGTCTCTGAACAAGTGGCGCCAATTGAGACAGTGGAAACCCAAGAAACAAGCGAGGTCGATGTGCCCACCCAAGAAGAAGTGGTGGAAGAAGTCACAGAGGTGGAGGCCCCCGACCCAGAACCTGAAATTTCCAATGACCTTTCGAATGCGTTGAGTCAGATGTTCAGCAACAGCGGCGGCGGCGGATCAGAAGGCGCGCAAGAAGGCACAGGGAACAGTGGTGCAGACGATGGCAAGATCGAAGGCGCCGGCGTGGTTTCAGGCGATCCAAGAGGTGAACTCCTGGATGGAGGAAAAATGATTGGGAAGCCAAATTTGAATGGCAAGCCTCTATCCGAAGGGGTGGTGCGAATGAAGGTGTACGTGGACAAAAATGGAACCGTGACCGAGGCCAAGTACGACCCCGAGAACAGCACGACATCCAACAATCGACTCGTTGAGTTGGCCAGGGAGGCTGCGTTGACGGCCAAGTTCGAGAGCCACCCCATCAAGCCCACAAGGATTGGGTGGATTGAGTTCAATTTTAAGCTTCAATGACCCGAGATCGGGCCTTGCGGTTGTTTCCCTCTTCTTCTGAACGGTGAATTTCGAAGACACTTTGGTGTGGCTTTATGCCCGCCTTCCCATGTTTCAGCGGTCGGGTCCCGCTCAATACAAGGTGGACTTGAACAACACCCATGCCCTGTGCAAGGCGCTGGGCCATCCTGACCAAGGGTTGAAGGTGGTGCACATTGCAGGGACCAATGGCAAGGGCTCGGTGAGCCATGCCGTTGCGGCTGCACTCCAGACCCGGGGGATGAAGGTTGGCCTTTACACTTCTCCCCATTTGCTCGATCCTCGGGAGCGCATTCGGATCGACGGCGACATGATTTCCAAAGCTGACTTTGTCTCTTTTGTTGAGGGGCATCTGGACATTTGGGAAAAGCTGAAGCCAAGCTTCTTTGAATTGATGTTTGCCATGGCCTTGGTCCATTTCCGGGATGGGCAAGTGGACATTGCCGTATTAGAAACGGGGATGGGGGGGAGGTTGGACTCTACCAACATCTTTCCGCAGCCATTGGCAACGGCCATCACCTCCATCGGGTTGGATCATCAGCAGTTTCTGGGGGAAGACCTGCGTTCGATAGCGGGAGAGAAGGCGGGCATCTTAAAGGAGGGTGTCCCCTGCGTGCTTGGGGTGTTGCCCTCAGTGGCCAGGTCGGTGGTGTTAGAACGGTCCTTGCGTCTCAGTGTGGAGGTCCATGATGGCCGTCCCGATTCCACCCCTTCGGATGATCCGGTGTGGTTGGCCAGAAACCGCTCAGTGGCGAGGAAGTTGCTCGATTTTCTTCCTGGCGATGGCGCTTCAGATGAAGAAGTGCTGAACGCAGGGCCGACAGCTTGGGGGTTGATGGGGCGATGGCAGTGGTTTGGTGATGATGTGCTTTTGGATTGCGCGCACAATGAAGAGGGTCTCCTTTCCACCGGAAAGGCCCTCTTCGCTCTAGGAAGGCCCTTGCGCATCGTCTATGGAGCTGTCGAAGACAAGGACATCAAAGGGGCGTTGGCGTGCCTCCCTCAGGCGGTCGATCACCATTGGTGTGCGGCAGACATTCCAAGGGCCATGTCTGCGGAGGTGCTTTCTCAAAAGGCAGAAGCCGTGGGTCGCAAAGGAACAGCGCATCCGGACGTGGCTTCCGCCGTGCGAAAGGCCGTGCAGCAGCGGAGCTCTAATGAACTCGTTGTGATTTTAGGCAGCATCTTCATTGCTGGAGAGGCCATCACGTCGCTTCAGGACAGCGCGTAACCCTGCTTACAGGGTCACAGGCAGTTGCAGCCGTACAAACCCAAGAGGATCAAAAGGTCTGTAGTTCCCACAAGATCGTCGAGGTCGATGTCGGCCGGATGCGGTCCCATGGTGCCGAAGTTGGCGAGCAGGAACAGCACATCTTCCACGGTTTGGACGCCATCACCATCAATGTCACCCAGGCAACCTCCAAACGGGCCAATGCCACACGTGTTGTTGATGCTTCCGCTGAAATAAGCATTGGCCATCTCAACGGCTTGCGTGCCGCAGATGATGCCCATCTGGCGCCCAAGAATGTCGTCGGTGACCGGGTGAATGCCACCCCAGATTCTAGACAAGCTGCACTGGTCCGAGGCGTCATAATAGGTTGCCCATTGGAGGGTCACGTCGATGCTGGGGCCCTCTTCGAAAACAAGGAATTCGTTTTGAGGACAAAAGAACTCGCCCATGCCTCCTGGGAAGTAAGGGTCCCCGGTTATCGCTGTGAGGACCTCCGCGGCGGATCGGCTAAATGTGGAGTGGCCAGAGACGAAACCAGCAAAAGGGGGTGTCACAAAACTGGGGCGCTGATATGGCCACCAATTCTCGGCGAGAATCCATCCTACTCCGGCATAATCGACTTCCTCATCTTCAATGTAGTCGGGGCCTCTCCAAGTGTAGACTTTGATTTTGCCGATGTGCTCACCTCCGGTACCCGCCAAAGAATCGGTGTCATCTACCAATTCGATGAAACCAGGATGCAGCGGAATGCCATTTGGGCTGTAGCTCGGCAGACCAGAGTCTGAAGACTGTCCTTGGTCGGCCATGTATCGAATGGCGGAGATGGGGCGGACATAATCGTAATAACCCTTTACGCTCCAAGCCGCCATGGCTGCATCATGGACAGCACCACCCAAAGTCAGGTATGATTTGACTTCGTATTCGAAAGCGTCAATCTCCGGGCCTTCACCCATCCAGTCTCGGGTGAAATCAGGATGAGACATGACTTCGTTTAAAATGCTAAACCAATGTCCGGGAGGTGTTTCACTGTCTGGTCCATCGGCCCAGAATTCTGCCAAAATCCGACCGTAGTCGCCCATTGGAACGAATTGACTTTGATAAGGAAGGCCCGTGCTGGGGTTGGTTTCGTGTCCCACCCCATTGTCGCTGCCTTCGAAATAGGCGTAGAAGTCTCCGTATTCACTCCAGTCTTGAGGAAGAGCGGAAGCGTTGCCAATGTTGGCAGGGCTAACGTCGATGGTGACTCCGCTTGTTGGGTCATGGTGTGACTGCCAAATGCTCACCATGGCGAAATGGTGCTTGTACATGCTGTCGACGTCCGCAGGTTGATCCCCTCCAATGTAGAGGGGCGCTCCTGGGTCGAGCCAAGTGGGCCAGAGCTCACCATCTCGTTCGTGCAGGGTCATTTGATCGTCCTCCAATGCGAAGGGCGTTACCCAGCCCCATTCGGGACTTTGAAAAGGTGGAGAGCTGTCCAATACCTGCCCGGACTGATCAACAAAGCCATCCACTGCAAGGGGCTGCCAGAGGTTGGGGTCACCAATGGTGGGGTTGCCCGGTGTATTGACCACCAACTGATCATTGGATGGCTCATAGTAGACGTTGGTGTAATTGAAGGCTTCATTGGCCCCGTCTTGCAATCCAAAAGCAATGACTTGCTCGGCGATGTAGTTCCCAAGTGCAGCAGGCGAACCAAATGCGTAGTTGTTTGACGTCGTGGAAGGGTCGTAACCCAAAGCGGTAAACAGTGAGTCGAATCTGGCCTGTGCAATCAAAACACCAGGGGAGTTGTCGTACCGATGGGTCAGAATGCGGTAGGCGGCGTAAGAGGCGGCCTCACGCTGGGCGTCTGGAATGTTCAGGAAAGGCAGGATGTTCTCGGGGATGCCGTCGAAGTCCGCTGTGTATCCACCCACAGTGTGGCCCAGCAGGATTGGCTCTGCAACTTCATCATAAGCCGCCCAAGCATCGTACATGCCAAGTGAAACATGGTACAAGTTTCTGGCGTGAATTGGAGGGCGTGCAAAATCGATTCGGATGCCTTTCAATTGGGCTTCAATCCACTCGAATGCGACATCATGTTCCGCTTCTTGGCTGTGCACCAGAGACGTGGGGGTGATCATAAATCCCAAGGCAAAGAATGAAACAACGATATGGGGGTGAATCCGCATTTTTTCCTGCCTAATAAGATGAATTTACCGAGTAAAGGCAATTACAAAGGTAGGAAATGTGTGGGGATACGGTGTGGTCTGAGCCTGCTTCGTAGCTGGAAATCCCCGCAGGGGAATTTTGTGGGCGGTGAGGGACTCGAACCCCCGACCCCCTCGGTGTAAACGAGGTGCTCTGAACCAGCTGAGCTAACCGCCCTATCGGAGGCCAAAAGTACGAAGACCGAACTTGCGTGGCATGCACAAAACGCAAGGCGGGTTGGATTGGATGAGGTGGGGCATGTCGTGGATGGGTCAATCTGTTGTTCCTGAGTCGAATGCGGGATGGAGATCCGCGATGTTGAATTTCCGGAGAAGTCCACACAGCACCTTGGGATGGGGGGGGTTCAAAGCGGATGAGCAGAAGATGAGACGCAGTAAGGAGACCCTTGATGTGTTAGATTTTGGAGCCGAGAAGGGTTCCCATGGGGAGCGTTCGAAGGTGTACATCTCAGATTTAGCGAGGCGCGCTTCGTCTGACTTGAGGAAGGGGAAGTGGCTGAGTGCGGCCGCGGATTTTTCTTCCAAAAAAAGTGCTGAGGCAGGACGAGGTTTGCGCATCTTGGAATTGGGCACTTGTTTGGGTTCGGGCGCCTCGCAGCTGCTCCATGGGTGCAGAGGCCAAGTTGATTATGTGGGGTTGGAAGGAAGTCCGGCTTTGGCACAAAACACAAAAGAACGGTTGCAACGGACCCACCCGACGGCGAGGGTCACGCTTCTACAGGGTCCTTTTAGCCGAACATTGGGGCCATATTTGGCGGATTCTCCCACTTTGGATTTGGTTTTTTTGGACGGTCATCATGAAGGGCAAGCCTTGGTAGATCAATGGCATGAAATCCGTCCTTTTCTGTCCGATAATGCGCTGGTGATGGTCGATGACATTCGATGGTCCGATGACATGAACAGGGCTTGGAAGTCGCTGGCAGAGGACCCGTCGGTGACAGCTTTGGATTTGTTTCGAATGGGAATTTTGGCCAATTCAGATGATGTTTCTGTTCTTGGGAAGAGAAAGGTGTTGCGTCCGCCGGTTCATTTGTGGGCTTAACACAGCGCGCTTGTCGTTGCGGTGTTCCTGCGAGGTAACTTGGCGCCGCCATGAAGCAAAAAACCGCCCTTGTCATCCTTGATGGATGGGGCCTCGGTACCCCCGATGCCAACAACGCTGTGCACACAGCGAAAACGCCTGTTTTTGATGGCCTAGTGCAGACCCACGGCCACGCCACTTTGGTTACCCATGGAGAGCATGTGGGGCTGCCCGATGGCCAAATGGGGAACAGTGAAGTTGGGCACTTGAACATCGGTGCAGGTCGAGTGGTGTACCAAGATCTACTTCGGATTGACAGGGCCGTTAACGACGGTTCGATTGCCACAGAGTCGGTCCTGCAAGAGGCACTTTCACGGGCCAAGGAGGATGGGCGACGACTGCATTTGATGGGGTTGGTGAGCCGAGGAGGTGTGCACAGCCAGCAGGATCACTTGCACGCATTGCTGCGGATTGCTGCGGATGCAGAAGTGGAGGACGTCGTGGTACACGCCTTTACTGATGGACGTGACACAGCGCCAAAATTGGGTGCGGGGTATTTGGAAGAGTTGGAGAAGGTGTGTGGCGAGACAGGTGCTGCAATCGCCACTGTTTGCGGCCGGTACTGGGCCATGGATCGAGACAAACGGTGGGAGCGCATCGCCAAGGCATATCGTTTGCTGGTCCATGGAGAAGGCGCGCATTTCGAGGATGCCCAAGCTGCCATGGCGGCGGCTTACGCCGCCGACGTTACCGATGAATTTGTGGAGCCGGCCATCATGGCGGGCGTGGAGGGTGTCATCCGGCCAGGGGACGTGGTGTTCTGTTTCAATTTCCGCACCGACCGATGCCGGCAAATCACAACGGCATTGACCCAAGAGGATTTCCCAAAGGAAGGGATGGCCACCTTGGATGTGCACTATTTGACCATGACCAATTACGATGACCGATTTAAGGGCATCGAGGTGTTGTATGACAAGCCCAATCTTCCCATGACTTTGGGGGAGGTTGTGAGCCAGGCTGGGTGCACTCAGCTTCGCCTTGCAGAGACCGAGAAGTACCCTCACGTGACGTTCTTTTTTAGTGGGGGCCGGGAAGCTGTTTTTCCTGGAGAGGCCAGGGCAGTGGCGCCCTCACCCAAGGTGGCGACCTACGACTTGGAGCCCACCATGAGTGCGGCAGGTGTTGCAGGAGCTGCGATGGAAGCGATGTCTTCTTCTGATGCCCCGGACTTCGTGTGTTTGAATTTTGCCAATCCGGACATGGTGGGGCACACAGGCGTCTTTGACGCCGTGGTGGCCGCATGCGAGGAGACCGACCGTCAATTGAGTAGAGTTTTGGAGGTTGGCAAGGAGGCCGGCTATGCTTTTGTGATCATTGCCGATCATGGAAACGCAGAATTGGCTCGGAATCCGGATGGGTCACCTCACACAGCGCACACCACGAATTTGGTCCCTCTGCTGGTCATAGGAGAGGGCGTAACGGGGGCAGCCGACGGGATTTTAGCCGATGTGGCGCCTACGGTGTTGGACCTGATGGGCTTGAAGGTTCCAAAAGAGATGACGGGAACTTCTCGCGTTTTGCGATAATGGCCCGCATCGTCCGCCTTTAGAAGCGCTGTCGAACCACTTGAAGGGACCCGGCAAAGCTCACGTTGTCACTGCGCACAAAGACATAGTAATACACCCCTTCTGAAAGGTTGTCGGCTTCCCATGTAGAGTCATAGCTGGGGTCAAAGAAGACCTCATCACCCCAGCGGTTGAATATTTGCAAGCTGCTGCCGGGGTACCCTTCAATTCCCTCAATTACAAAACGGTCATTTTCGCCGTCATTGTTGGGTGTGAAAATGTTGGGGATCACGGTTTCGCAAGCTTCAGATGTAACGTCCACTTGGATGCTGGAGCCGCATTCATCTGTGATGACCACGGTGGTGGTGGTGTTCCCTCCGCCCACATACATGCTTCCTGTGCCATTGGTGAAAACCACGGCCGAGTCTGTTTCTGCGTTCAATGTCACGCCATCGAGCCCGGAAAAGGTGTAAAGGAAGGTCCCACCTTCTACACCTAATACGCCCTGCTGATAGAGGCAGAACGTGACATTTTCGCTCAAAATGGGTTCATACGTGGGGACAAGGACGGTCCAATTGGCCTCGGCGGTTTGTCCGCACGCATCTTCCGCGTTGACGGTGAAGGTGGCATTGGTACTTGGGCTGACTGTGGCATTCCCGCCATTTTCGTTGTCCAAATCTGGAGAGGCCTCCCAATCCCAGGTTACAGTTCCACTGCCCGAAATCACGTCGGTTCCCAACTGCACTGGGTCTCCCGGGCAGTAGGGTTCATCCTGCTGCACAATTTCAACGTCTAGGGCTGTGGGGTTCACCAGGTCAATGGGCAAGAACAGAGAGTCGCCGCAGACATCCGTGACCGTCAAAGAGATGGTGGTGGGCTCCAAGTCTTCATAGTCAATGCTGGAGGTGGTGTCTCCCGTGCTCCAATCGAAAATGAATGGCGCATAGCCTTGGGTGACCAAAGCCGATATTTCGACAGGTGGACACAGTGCAACTTCGTCGGGCACTTGAACCAGAATGGGGTCAGGGTCCTGAATGATCAATGTGGCAGAAGCCAAGGTGGAGTCTCCGCATAGGTTCACGTAGAGATACTCCAATGTGACCGTTTCCGGCCCTTCCAGTAGATTGTCATCGATCACGGTCAATGGGATTTGCTGTTCGCTTACCCCGGCCTCCATGATGATGGCGGTGTCGATGGGGACAAAGTCAGCGCCCGATTCTGCGGTGCCGTACACGATCAACTCTAAGGTGTCGGTGACATCAGACAAGGGGCGAATCACCGTGAATGCGGCCTCATTGCAGCCTTCCACAACAATCGTATCTCCCAGAAAGACAGGGGCGCCTCCTATGCTCGCAGACGCTTGGATGTTGGCTCCATTCGAGGCGAAACTGCCCCCTTCGAGAAAGACGGCACTGTCGAATGCGGTGTCGCCAGCATCGGCAATGGCGATTTTGATGTGATACGTTTGGCCGCATTGAACTTGTGCAGCAGCGGTCAGGATCACAGTAAACCCATCGAGCTGGACGGAGCTGGCATCGTTGTTGTTTGCATTGTCCACGTAGTATTCCGTGTTCAGGTTCCACTGTTCGGAAACTTGGTTGCAATTCAATGCCGTTCCATTGGTTCCTGCATTTCCGTTGTTGACTGAATTGATGGTGACAGGAATGGTTTCACCGGCAAAAACAGGGTTGGGGATGACCGCCAAGTTGACGGCGTTGTCGGAGAACGGCCCCACAATACCTGGCCCAGATAGAAAGAAGCCGAAGGCGTCATTCACAGAGCCACAGACGTACTCGTTGTACTCCTCGGAACCAAAGATGTAGTTGAAAATCAGAGAGTCTCCCGTGGGGACAAAGTCGAATTCTAGAATCGCAGCATCATTTGTGTTGAATGTGCTCAAGGCGGTCAGGTCTAGATCACCAGCACCATTGTTGCCTCCGCCCAAACCTGCGCCACCCGCATCATTTGGTCCGATGGCCACATCGATGTCCCCAGTGGCGAGCATGATGCCGTCGGCAATGGCGATGTTGGTGTTCTCGGCATCGAAACTTCCAATTTGGTTCAGGTCCCCACTGAATGTGATGTTGCTCACCTCTACCCCTTCGCCCAAGAGAAAGTCAATCAGTGCCACCTCTGCAGTGAGGGCATTGTCGGTGATCAGCTGACCTTGTGATGGCGATGCAATCAGCAGCATTGAGACCAGGCCTATGACGCGAGTGCAACGGAATGAAGTCAATTTCATGTATCGGAATGAGTTTGAAAAATAGAACAACCGCCGTCAAACAGAGGATTAACTTGCGCCCATGTCCTCGTTGATTGCCGTTCGTGATGTTTGGAAGACCTACACTGTGGGCCAGCAAGAAGTTCACGCGTTGCGTGGTTTGACTTTGAACATAGACCAAGGCGAGTACACGGCATTGATGGGACCATCGGGTTCTGGAAAATCAACGCTGATGAACATGTTGGGTTGCTTGGATACCCCAACTTCTGGCCAATACGAATTGGCCAGTGAGGATGTAGGTGCCCTCGACGACAATGCCCTTGCGGATATCCGCAACCGGAGAATCGGTTTTGTTTTCCAAACCTTCAACCTGATGCCCAGGTACACGGCATTGGAAAACGTGGCGCTTCCATTGGTCTATGCTGGAGTGGCGAAAGCGGCCCGGGACGACCGAGCCAAGGAAGTGTTGAATCAAGTTGGATTGGGGGACAGAATGGATCACCGACCCAATGAGCTGTCTGGCGGCCAGCGCCAACGAGTCGCTGTGGCGAGGGCTTTGGTCAATCGTCCAGACTTGCTTCTTGCAGACGAGCCGACAGGCAATCTGGACACGAAAACTTCCTTGGAGATCATGGCGCTTTTCGAGGAAATCCACCGGGCGGGGAACACGGTTATTTTGGTGACCCACGAGGAGGACATTGCGAAATATGCGCACCGTGTTGTTCGGCTGCGTGACGGCGTGGTGCACGCCGATGAATTCAAATCGCCGAATCCGAGCTGAATCGCTGCATCTTTGCAGACGTGAAGCGAAATGTCATTTCTACGTTGCTCGACACCGATTTAATCGGTGAATCTGTGACCGTGTGCGGCTGGGTACGCACATTCCGCAACGACCAATTTCTTTCTATCAATGACGGTTCGTCATTGGCTAACCTGCAACTGGTGCTCGACCGGGACTCAACAGAGGAGGCCTTGCGAAAGCGATTGACCACGGGTGCCGCGGTATGCGCTGTGGGCCAGTTGGTCGAAAGCCAAGGCCAGGGTCAGGCCACTGAACTGGAGGTGACCCAATTGGAGGTTCTCGGGGATGCGGATCCTGAAGTTTACCCCATCCAGATGAAGCGGCATACGATGGAATTCCTCCGGGAAAAGGCCCATTTGCGTTTCCGAACGAGCACTTTCAATGCGGTCTTCCGTTTGAGACATGGTCTGCAATTCGCCATTCACGAATACTTCGAGAAGAATGGGTTTTACATGTTGCATACGCCCATCGTAACAGGCAGTGATGCCGAAGGGGCTGGAGAAATGTTCCAGGTGACAACCTTGGACTTGGCCAACGTTCCAAAGAATGAAGAAGGCGAAGTGGATCACAGTTTGGACTTTTTCTCCAAGCCCACGAATCTGACAGTCAGTGGTCAATTGGAAGCTGAACTTGGGGCCATGGCTTTGGGCAAGGTGTACACTTTTGGCCCGACGTTTCGCGCCGAAAACAGCAATACATCCCGGCATTTGGCAGAATTC
Source organism: uncultured Flavobacteriales bacterium (assembly GCA_949373165.1). Taxonomy (GTDB): domain Bacteria; phylum Bacteroidota; class Bacteroidia; order Flavobacteriales_D; family Sanyastnellaceae; genus UBA8752. The sequence continues at coordinate 22,142 of CASICO010000029.1, forward strand.
TGGATGATTGAGCCTGAAGTGGCATTCAACGATTTGGTGGACAACATGGATTTGGCGGAGGATTGCCTGCGCTTTGTGCTGAATCGTGTGCTGGATCAATACCCGGCTGAATTGGAGTTTTTGGCCAAGAGAGAGGCGGATGCGGAAAAGCAGCTTCCAGCCGATCAGCGCAATGAGATGGGCCTGATTGAACGGCTTCGGTTTGTTACCGAAAACCCCTTTATCCGAATCACATATACAGAGGCGATTGACCTGCTTCGGAACTCGAAACCGTACAAGAAAAAGAAGTTCAAGTACCCCGTGGAATGGGGCGTAGATCTTCAAAGTGAGCATGAGCGATGGTTGGTCGAAAAGAAGTTCAAGCAGCCAGTGATCCTCACCGATTACCCTGCTAAAATCAAGGCCTTCTACATGCGCTCCAATGACGATGGCAAAACCGTAGCGGCCATGGACGTTCTCGTGCCGGGCATCGGTGAGCTTGTTGGCGGCAGTCAGCGGGAAGAAAGGCTGGACATGCTGCAGAAGAAGTGCGCTGAGTTTGACATTCCGGAAGAGCATGTTTGGTGGTACTTGGACACCCGTCGTTTTGGGACCGCACCACATGCTGGCTTTGGCATGGGATTCGAGCGGCTTGTCATGTTTGCGACAGGCATGACCAACATCCGTGACGTGATTCCATTTCCCAGGACGCCACAGAACGCAGAATTTTGAAGACGATGCGGCAAATTGCTGCGTTATCTTAAAGCATGCTCAAGCAAAGTCTACAGCAAAAACTTCAGCAAAAGCTGAGTCCTCAGCAGATTCAGCTGATGAAATTGTTGCAGGTGCCTACCCTGGAGCTTGAGGCGAGAATCAAAGAGGAACTGCAGGCGAATCCGGCCTTGGAGGAAGGGCGGGTTGAAGAGGAAGAATTCGACAAGGCAGACGGCTTGGATGATGATCGTGGAGAAACACGCGAAGACTTTGACTTTGATGCGTATTTGGATGACCCGACCCCGAACTATCGGTATGCCGTCAACAATCACCGCGAAGAAGAAGACCGTGACTTGCCTTTTGGTGCGGGGGAATCCTTTGCCGAGCGTCTCACGGCTCAGATGGGACTGCGGCCCATCACGGATCGACAAAGGTTGCTTGCCACATTTTTGATTGGCAACTTGGATGAAGCCGGTTACTTGCGCAGGGACTTATACTCCATCACTTCAGACTTGGCCTTTGGTCAAGGCATTGAAGTCGAGGAAGAGGAGTTGGAACAGGTGTTGGATGTGGTGCATCAACTCGATCCTGCGGGTGTGGGCGCAAGAGATTTGCAAGAGTGCTTGGTATTGCAAATCGAACGGAAGCTGGATTTGGCCGCTGAGGATGAATCCTTGGGGTTGGCGAAGCGCGTCTTGCTGGAGCAATTCGATGCCTTTACCAAAAAGCACTACGACAAGTTGATTGCACGCCTTGACATCGATGAACAGGCTTTGCGAAATGCCATTGCAGAGATCACCCGATTGAATCCCAAACCAGGGAATTCAGGAGCGGAATCAAGCCGTCCCATCCAAGCTGTGGTTCCAGATTTTCATGTTTCGGTAGAAGGTGACGCCTTGCGCTTGAGCATCAATGGTCGAAATGCACCAGAACTCAAGGTTTCCAGTGAATATCGAGACATGATGGCGGGTTACGTGGCTGCAAAAAAGCCAGACCGAAGTCAAAAAGAGGCCATCACATTTGTGAAGCGAAAAGTGGATGCAGCCAAGTGGTTCATTGACGCCATCAACCAGCGCCGCAACACCTTGAGGATCACCATGGAGGCGATCATGTACTTGCAGGAGGCTTATTTTTTGTCTGGAGATGAGACCGATTTGAAGCCCATGATTTTGAAAGACATCGCGGAGCGAATCGAGATGGACATCAGCACAGTTTCAAGGGTGGCAAATTCAAAATACGTGCAGACACCCTACGGCACCTTTTTGCTCAAAACCTTGTTCAGCGAGTCATTGGCTACGGAAAGCGGGGAGGAGGTGTCCACGCGAGAAGTGAAGAAAATCTTGGGAGATGCGGTTGGCGAAGAGGACAAGCGGAAGCCGTTGAGCGATGAAAAATTGATGAAGGTTCTCCAAGACAAGGGGTACAAAATTGCCAGGCGAACGGTGGCCAAATACCGGGAGCAATTGGGCGTTCCTGTTGCCCGGTTGCGCAAAGAATTGTGATGCGCAAGGTGGCCTTTTTATTGTCCTATGTGTTCCATCCTCTGTGGACACCACTGCTTCTTTTGGGTGTTTTATGGGGGGTAGACCCTTGGATTCGGATGCACCCTTCAGTGATGATGTATGTGGCCACTGTGCTTTTGATCAACGCCTTGGCTCCGGCAGTTTCCATTTGGTTCTTGTACAAGCGGGGTGCCTTAGGGGACTTGGAGGTGTCCAATCGAAAGGAAAGGAAGTGGCCCTTTTTAATGGTGTTGTTTTATCAAGTGTTGGGGTACATCGCACTCACCCGACCCGGGGTCTATTTGCCGCCAGAAGTGTTGGGTTTGGTCTTGGCCATGATGGCCTCCTTGGTTCTGGCCATTTTCGTGAACCGCCGAATCAAAATGAGCATGCACTTGCTTGCAAATGGCGGCGCAATCGGCGGGATATGGGCGTTCAATCAGCTCCACACTCTGGGGCTGGAACCTGTTTTGCCTTTGGGTTTTTTACTTGCGGGGGCCATTGGCTGGTCTCGCATGAAGCTCGGCGTACACACGCCAAAGGAGCTTGCATTGGGGTTCCTTGTGGGCTTCACCATCGTGCGCGCTGTGGTGGAGTCTGGATGGGCCCTCTGATGGGGAGTTATTCTGCTCCCATTTGCTTCTGCCAGCGCCAAGCGTCTGCAAGACAGGTGTCCAAGGTTCTCTTGCTTGTCCACCCGAGTTGTTGAGTGGCTTTGCTGGGGTCAGCATAGATGGCGGCGACGTCTCCTGGTCTGCGCGCGCCCATTTGATGGGGGACTTGGAGGCCTGTTGAGCGCTGAAAGCTGGCCACGACTTCTTTCACACTCGTTCCTTTGCCTGTGCCGAGGTTGAAGGTGTCTATGCTCGACGGGTTCTTCTCGAGCCATTTGAGGGCGGCCACGTGGGCCTCGGCGAGGTCACAGACATGGAGGTAGTCTCGGATGCAGGTGCCGTCTGGAGTGGGGTAGTCGTCACCGAAAACAGTCAAGGGGCCGCGAAGACCTGAAACAGCTTGAGTGAGAAACGGGACAAGATTGGATGGTGGTCCAAGCGGAAGTTCGCCAATCTTGGCGCTGGGATGCGCTCCAACGGGATTGAAATAGCGCAGAATGGCCATTCCTAGCTTGCCTTCGGCCGCAGCGTGGGTGCTTTGAAGCAGGAACTCACAGGCCTGCTTTGTGAATCCATAAGGAGAAGCTGCCGGAAGGAGGGGGGCAGATTCTGTCACGGGCAATTGCTGGGCTTCGCCATACACGGTGCAAGAAGAGCTGAAGACCAAGTGAGGCACATTGTGCTCTCGCAAAAGGGAGACAAACCGAGCGGTTCCACCAATGTTGTTGTCGAAATACTTCTCTGGATTGGCGACACTTTCCCCAACGGCTTTGTCGGCTGCAAAATGAATGGCGCCAGCCACAGGTTCTGAGAATACAGCCGACATGCCCGCTTTGTCTCCGCAATCCACACGGTGCCATTCCAGAGGGGATTGCAGAATGTCCTCCATGCTGGAGATGACCGATTCGTGGCTGTTTCGAAGGTCGTCAATGATCACAGGGCGGTAACCGGCTTCACTGAGGGCCACCGCCGTATGTGAACCAATGAAGCCTGCACCCCCGGTCACGATAATGCGAGGCCGGTTCATTTCCTGTTCCATGTTCAAATATCGGTAACCTTTGATCGAGTCTCTGCGTACTGAGAAGGTCAAAACGCGTGAAGGCGCGCAAACATGGACGGTCAGCTCTATAATCTCAATTACCTCCAGGAGGTGTTCCAAGGCAATGATGCCATGGTCTGCCGCATCTTGGATTTGTTTGAGCTTGAGGTGCCTGGATATTTCGAGGAAATGGCCGTTCGTTTGGCTCAAGGCCAATGGAAAGATCTGCATCCTCTCGCGCACAAAGCGAAGAGCAGTTTGGGAATGCTGGGCATGACAGACGTGCTTCAACACATTCTGTACATTGAGTCGGTGTCTAGAGGTGGGCTGGCTCCACAAGACATTGAGACGCGATTGAAGGCAGCCAAAGCGGAGTTGGACTTGGCCATTGGTGCCCTTTCTGCTGACAGGGAAACCCTCAATTTGGTCAAGGCCGCCCGTTCAGATGCGAAGGCGAAGGCCGGATTGTCTCCTGGAAATCGGAGGGGCCTAAAAAGGGCTTAAGACCACAGCGTTTTCTGAGCAGTGTGGGTTTTTGATGCCGATGCTGCGGTAAATTTGCTGCGTGAAGAACGCATTGTCCGAAGGGTTTCTTGAATGTGCTGAACGCCATGGGCTTGCTCATGACGAGGTGAAACGACAACTCGATCGGCTTCTTTCGACTCCTGTCACTGCCGTCCCTGACTTGCCTTGCACCTTGGGTGCAGGCATCCGTCGTTTGGGTGCTTCTGAGTTGGCCACCATGGCTGACCTTGGTGTTCAGCTTCCCACTCAAAGGGTGGTTCGTTTTGTCCCTGCCAGTGGTGCTGCAAGTCGGATGTTCAAGTCCATTTTGAGCCGAGACCCCTCAGCCATGAGTCAGCTCGATCACCATTGGGCCTCCTTTCCTTTTCGGCAATTGGCAGAGTCCAGTGCTCCATGTAAGACAGCAGAGGAGCGCTGGAAAGCGGTGGTCGAAGTCTTGGGTCTGCCCAATTTGCTCAAAGGTGCGTTGGATTTTCATGTGGAAAATGGCCAGGTGAGGACGGCGTTCGATGCCCAGCTTGTCGAATGGTCGCAAACCCTTTCGGCAGAAGGTGCGCGAATTCACTTTACCCTGCCTTTGGACGCCTTTGATGCGCAGTTGAGAAAGATCCAGAGGTCCGCAAAGGCCTTGGGCTTGTCGGTCGACGCATCCGTCCAGGATCCGTCAACGGATACCATTGCGATTGGAATGGACAACCGACCATTTTTGAAAGAAGATGGGTCCCCGTTGTTTCGTCCGGGTGGTCATGGGGCCTTGCTTCACAATCTGACTGCCATTGGGAAGTCCAACCCGGGTGCATTGGTGAGCATCAAAAACATCGACAATGTGCGCCCCGAATCTGCCATGGATGAGGTTCTGCCTTGGCGAAGGGCATTGCTCGGTTTAGCAAATGCACTGGATCAGTCGCGGTTGCATGCGCTCAAGGCGCTCAACGAAGGGCACGTTGCTCCAGCTCAAAATTGGCTGATTCAGGGGCCGCTTCATCCAATGGAGAAGCCGTCATCTGAATTGGGAGAGTTGAGGAGGGCATTGGATCGACCACTCTTGGTGGCGGGCATGGTTCCCAACGAGGGAGAGCCCGGCGGAGGGCCATTTTGGCTGCGAGACGATGAGGGGGTGCTGCGGTCCCAGATTGTAGAGTCGGCAGAAATGGACCTGACTCAGCCCGCTGTTCGAGATTGCATTGCCGCGACCACGCATTTTAACCCTGTGGATTTGGTTTGCGCCTTGCACAGTTCTGATGGTCAACCTTATTCACTGGGTGAATTTGTAGATGTGCGCAGAGATTTTGTGGTGTCAAAGTCGCACCAAAACAGGCCGCTTCGCGCGCTGGAACATCCGGGTTTGTGGAATGGCGCAATGGGCCGTTGGAACACGGTTTTTGTAGAGGTTGACTCTGCCACATTTGCACCAGTTAAAACCTTGTTTGATTTGCTTCGGCCCTCTCATCGGTCAACCAAATAAAGACAAACGCAAAAAGGCCACTTCCCGGAGGAAGCAGCCTTTTTGTCGAACATCAATTTCTTAGCCTTTCAGAATGCGCTTGGTGATCACATGCTCCCCGCTAACGAGGCGAACAGTGTAGAGACCAGGGCGCAAGTGGCCGAGGTCGTCCAAGCGGATGGGCGTATTCAGTGTTCCAGGACGGAGAAAGCGCTTTTCAACGGGCATGCCTTGGGCGTCCAAGAGTTGGAGCACCGCACCTTGTGTTACGGTTCCTCGGATGGACACGTTCAATGCATCTCCAAAAGGAACGGGATAGGTTCCCAAGAGAATGTCATCGCGTTCATCAGTGGTGGCTTCCACGTCACTTGCCGTTGCAGCTTCGAGACCTGCGGCCATGGCCAGGTTGAACTGGGCGGCTTGACCGTCGATGTAGAGGCGTCCGAATTGGGAGTCTCCAGCACCCGTCACAAGGGCAGCGATTCGTGCACCGGCAGGGCAGACAACCTTCAGGTATACGGGTTGATTTGCACGCACAGCTCCAGCATCGAAAGTGAGGAGAACCTCTTCATCCATCACATTTTCATGGGTGAACGTTCCGCCAGAGAGTACGGTGCCATCGTCGCTGGTCAGGGCGTAATCAAAGGTGTGTCCGGGCTCAACATATGGGGTAGCCAACTTGATGTTGGTGATGCGGCCCCGATCGCAAGCCTTGAACATTTGAATGAAGGTCTCACCATTGAAGTTGAGGACACCGCTGCTCTTGCGTTGAGCAGATGCACAGTCGCCTTCGACTTGCAATTCTAGGTTTGCAGCCACTCGGGATTGGACATTGGAGGGCCCTTGGTTGCTTGTTTCGCCTCGGGTGCCATCTGCCGACTGGAGATTGGAGGCAGCTCCGCGGAAAGACGAGCTGAATTTCAAGTTTTTGCCCTCGTATGCACTTCCGATTTTCATTTCACCAACGAACAGGTCAGCATTGTCGGTACAGGGGAGAACGCAACTGGCATCGCCGTAGGTCTTCAAAACAACGTAAATGGTGCTGTTCCGAAGTGTTGGAATGGCCAAGTTGTTCAAGTAAAAGCTGCTTCCATTGTAGTTGTCAGCCGTGAACGTTTTGATGGCGCGAAGCGTCAAATTGGCATCCAAGATGGAGACACTTACAGAACCGCCGTTGAATTCGGTTGTGGCAATGATGTCCAAATCAGAAATGGTGCCTTTTGAGCAGGACCGGTAGGTTTGGGTAAGCATGCCCTGAAAGAACAGGGCGGTATTGACTGCGTCTTGCTCGACTTTACACTGGATGTCATCCTGTGGGGAGGCAGCGAATGAGACGTTTGAGAAGAGGAGGCCGATCAGGGCCAGGGAAAGGAAAGATGTTCGAATCATAATTGAGATGTTTGTGGATTCACATCTCGATACGGGCCCTTCTCGAATACGGTTACGATTCCCGGCGTTTTCCTCAAATGTTTTTAACCAAGGTGCTGATATACAGTAACTTAAAAAGTAAAAAAATCAACCTCTGTTATCTCAGGGTGAAGCGTTCTGTTCCTTTGGGGAACTCATTTTCGTTGTGGTTGGACGACACAACCAGCGTTCGGCCAGCCGTCCAGTTGGACATCAGGTCAACATACCACGCACGGCCTTGTGCATCGAGATGAGAAGTGGGCTCGTCTAAGAACAAGGCCAACGATTGTGTAGAGAACGCCAGTGAAAGGGCCAGGCGCTGTCTCATGCCAGAACTTAAGTTTCTGACCCGGATGTCCTTTTTCTCCTCCAGGATGGCCATGGATAGCGTTTGGCTCTCGTCTGTTCCGGGGAGAGGGTGTCGGAACTTAAAGTGAAATGCAATGTGCTCTTCCACTGTGAGGTCCAGGATGAGTGATTGGTCCGGTGCGCAATAGGAAATGGCGCCAGCCAAGGCTTCTCGATCCACTGTGGTTTGACCTTGTTGCCAGCACACCTCTCCTTCGCTCTGAGGGTCTAGGCCGCACAACATTCTCAGTAGACTGGACTTTCCGCTGCCATTCGCACCGAGCAAGGCCATGGCGCTTCCGGCTGTCACGCTAAAGTTGAGCCCTCTCAGAATCCAGTTCTTGCCATGGCGCTTTCCCAGATCTTTGATGTCGAGGGCCAATGGCATGATGCTGTCCATTTAGAATGGGCCGCGTACGATGCCCTTATCTGATGCCCGAATAAAAGCGAGGATGATGTCTTTCGCCTCGCTCATGGGCAATTCCAATTCGGCCACTTTGATGGCCTTGGACATGTTTCCACCTGTGATATAGAGGGTCCGGTAGACATCTTCAACGGCCCTTACAAATTCATCAGGGAAGCCGCGCCGCCGCAATCCAATGGCATTGACGCCAATGTAGCTCAGGGGCTCTCTGGCCACCTTCACATAAGGGGGGATGTTCTTCCGCACCAAAGACCCGCCTGCTACAAAAGCGTGCTGGCCGATTCGAACGAACTGTTGAACGGCAACGACTCCTTCTATGATGACCCAGTCTTCGATGGTCACATGTCCGGCAATGCTCGCGCAGTTGGCCAAAACGCAATGGTCTCCAATCACTGCGTCATGCGCCACGTGTGTATACGCCATGAGCAGGCAATGAGAGCCCACTTTGGTGTGCATCCGGTCCGTGGTGCCGCGATTGATCGTACAACATTCCCGAATGGTTGTGTGGTCTCCGATCTCTGCGGTGGTGTTTTCACCGGCATATTTGAGGTCCTGGGGCATACCGCCAATGACTGCGCCTGGAAATATGCGGCAATGCGCTCCGATTCGTGTGCCATCCATAATGGTGACATTGGGGCCAATCCATGTCCCTGCGCCAATCACTACATCGCCGGCAATCGTTGAAAAGGGGCTAATGGTCACGTCCTGTCCAATGCTGGCGTCGGGGTGAATGACCGCCATGTCAGAAATGCCCTCGCTTGGGGTGGTCATGCTCATACAGATGTGGTGGTGGGGACGCGGTCACGGACAATTTGAGCCAACATTTCAGCTTGGGAAACGAGTTTGCCTCCGACAAAGGCCTTTCCAGTCATGTGAACCAATCCCCGTCGGATGGGGCTGGCCAGTTTGAGTTGGAACAGCACTGTATCGCCGGGAACGACCTTTTGCTTGAATCGGACATTGTCAATTTTCATGAAGTACGTTGACCATTCTTCGGGATTCTCCACGCCACTGAGGGCAAAAAGCCCCCCGACTTGTGCCATGGCCTCAATTTGCAATACCCCAGGCATGACCGGGTTCCCAGGAAAGTGTCCTTGGAAAAACGGCTCATTCATGGTCACGTTCTTGAGTCCGACAATGCCTTCATTGGTTCGCGAGATCACCTTGTCCACCAATAAGAAGGGGTACCTGTGTGGAAGGAGGCGTTCGATGTCTTGAATGTCCAATACCGGAGGCTCGGTTGGGTCATAATGCGGAATGCCGTTTTCGGCCTGCATCATGCGCTTGAGCTTCTGGGCAAAGGCCACATTTCCGGCGTGACCTGGACGGGCTGCGAGAATGTGCCCCTTGATGAAGCAGCCAGTCAGCGCCAAATCGCCGACGATGTCCAGCAGCTTATGGCGGGCGGGTTCGTTCTCGTATTGAAGTGCAGTGTTGTTGAGCACTCCGATTTTACCGGGTTCAACACGCAAGTCTTCTTTTCCTGCCAGCTTTGCAATGGTGCTCAGTTCGGACTTCTCGTATTCACGCTCGGCCAAGACGATGGCGTTGTCGAGGTCCCCTCCTTTGATGAGGCCTTGCTCCAGAAGGGACTTGACTTCTTTCAAGAAAACAAACGTTCTGCATCGGCTGATCTCGGGCACAAATTGACCCAAGTGATACATGCTGGCGTGCTGCGTGCCGAGAATGGGGCTATGGTAGTCCACCATCACTGTGATACGAAACTCATCGTCTACAGGCGGGACGGCGAGCATCTCGACCCCTTCTCCATCGTGCTGTGTAACGGTGTCATTGAGTACAAAAAAACGCCGGTCCGCATCTTGCTTTGTCGATCCGACTTGTTCGATATGGGCGACAAAAGGCCAGCTACTTCCGTCGAGAATGGGCACTTCTGGTCCATCCATTTCGATGAGGGCATTGTCAATTCCACAGCCATAAAGGGCAGCGAGCAAATGCTCTGTGGTATGCACACGTGCTCCCGCTTTTTCTAAGGTTGTGCCACGACGGGTTTCCACCACGAGGTCGCAGTCAGCTGGAATTGTTGGAGCACCCGGCAAGTCTGTTCGTTGGAACACGTATCCGTGCCCTGCATCTGCAGGGTGAAGCGTCAATTTGGTTGGCTCCCCGGTGTGCAGGCCGATGCCTTCAAGGGTAAAGCTGCCGCCGAGGGTGTGCTGTTTGTCACTTCGGATGGCGGCGGTTTGAAAAGAGCCCTGTGTAGAGGAGTTTGACATGATTCAGACGCTTTGCTTGGCGTTAGTTGCTCCGTTTGAATGGTCTTTCTTTGATTCAAACTCACGGACAATGTTGCGGAGTGCGATTTGGATGCGTTGGTGCTGTTTGATGGGGAGAGCGGGATTGCCTTGCAGCACTTGGTTCTCTTTCTTGACACTGGCCGTGATGCCGCTTTTGGCAGCCACTTTTGTGCCAGCGGCGATGTGGATGTGGCCATTGATGCCCACTTGACCACCAATCATGCAGTTCTGACCAATGGACGTCGATCCTGCAATGCCTGTTTGGGCTGCAATCACAGTGTGGTTTCCGATTTGGACGTTGTGGGCCACTTGAATCAAATTGTCCAATTTGACGCCCGTTCCCAATACGGTGGAGCCCAATGTGGCCCGATCGATGGTTGTCCCGGCTCCAATTTCGCAATGGGCTCCCAAGGTGACGTTGCCCAATTGTGGCACCTTTTCATACCCTTCGCCAGTGGGGGCAAATCCAAACCCATCTGCGCCAATGGTGGCCCCGGTCTGGAGAATGCAATGGTCTCCAAGGGTGCAACGCCGCCCAACAATACTGCGCATGCCCAGAATGCAGTCCGAACCGATGATGCTGTTTTCATCCACCATGGCGCCTGGCGCCAAGTGAACGCGATCTCCAATCACGGCGCCTTCACCGATAAAGCTCAATGCGCTCACGGTGACGCCTTGACCCAATGTGGCCTTTGGGTGCACCACTGCGCTGGGATGAATTTCGTTTTCCGTCTTTTGGCCTGCATTCAAGCTTGGGTCGAAAGCTTGCATGAGCTTGGCCATGGCTGCGTATGGGTCTTCTACCCGAATCAGGCACGTCTTTTGAGAAAGAGGGGAGGAGAGCTTGTGATCTGCAGAAATCAGAACAGCGCTGGCCTTGGTTGTGTAAAGATGTGGCTCGTAGGCGGGATTGGCTAGAAAAGTCAACTCTCCTGCTCCTGCGTCTTCGATGCCAGCAAATCCATTGAGAACTTGGTTGGGAACGCCTTCAATTCGCCCGTCAATCAGCCTTGCCACATCTTGGATTGTCGCCTCCATGGAGCGAAATTAAGGCATCACCCCCTGCAGAGGGTTCAACTGTCCCCGTTGGATCCTCAAGATTCCTCATAAAAAGGAGTCTCTCAATGAATCGAAGGAAACCTCAACGTTTAAAACGGGGTGTCCTGGTCTCTTTAGGAGCGCCATTCGGACCTTGTCTGCTTTGTTCTTTTTGTCCTTTAGCATCCAAGACCACAATGCGTCAGCGCCCGGTGCATTGGTGGGTTGTGGGAACAGGTCTTTCAAAACACGGGCTGCAATCTGAAGCTGTTCTCTGTCGTCGTCCGCTTCGGAGCAGAGTCGGGCACTGAGTCTCAACTCCACCTGCATGCCCCAAGCCACAGCTTCTCCATGCAAAATGTCTTGGTCTTCCGCCAAGGCCCAAGACTCCAAAGCGTGTCCGACGGTGTGTCCAAAATTGAGCTGCTTGCGAATCTCAGTTTGTTCTCTCTCGTCTTGATTCACGATGCCAGCTTTCATGGCGATCGATCGCAGGATGGCGTCACCGATGGCTTCCGGGGAGGCACTCATCCCAACAAGAGGGGCAAGTTCTCGATGCAAATCGCAGTCCGGATCGGTGATCAAAAGGTGTTTGGCATGTTCAGCCCAGCCGTTGATTTTGTGGCGATCGGGGAGGGTGCTCAGGAAATGGGGGTTGATGCTGACGCCCACCGGGTGCTGGAATGTCCCAATCCTATTTTTTCCATGGGTCAGGTTGATTCCGGTTTTTCCTCCGATGGCGGCGTCGACCATGCCCAGTATTGTCGTTGGAGCGAGCCAGCAGTCAATTCCCCGCAGGTATGTACTGGCCACAAATCCAGCGAGATCTGTGATGGTACCTCCACCGAGTCCGATTAAAGCACTGCTCCGGTCAAATCCGGCTTCGTCAAGCTGGCTCCAAAGCGCAAGGGCATGCTCGATGGATTTCACGTGCTCCCCAGGAGGGGACAGACACAGGAACTCTGTGTGCGGGGGGAGGAGGTGAGAGAGCAGGGGCAGACAGTGCTTTTCTGTATTTCTGTCCATTACAATGGCCAAACGGGTGGGCCTTGTTTCGTCAATCCAGTTCAGGATGCCGTGGAGTTGAAAGTCGAGATCTTCCGGATACATGCGTTTGGGAGATGGCTTGAAACGAAACAAGCGGACCGTAGTCCGCTTGTTTTTGAAGTGGTACCACCTGGATTCGAACCAGGGACACATGGATTTTCAATCCATTGCTCTACCACCTGAGCTATGGTACCGGTAGAGGGCGGCAAAGATACGTAAAACTAGATGTCTTTTTCGATTCGTTTAGGCAGAAATGTGAAGTGATGGTTGGGGCGCTGAAGCGGGAGAGGCAGGGGGCGATATAAAAATTATACGAACCCGCCGGCGCGCATAAGTTTCGATGAATTGACATAAAATCAAGACGAATGAAGAAATTGATTCAGAAAGGTGAGCGGAGAGTTTGTGGTCGTTATGGATAATGCGCTTTCTGCGTGCTAGATTTAGGATGTCCTTCACCGAGGACACCAAACCGCGTTAACCAAATTGCTTGACATGATGTCGAAGTCCATTTCTCTGGTGGCAGCTCTTTTTTGCTGTCTGACCCCACTTTTTTCCCAACAACAGGTATCGATCAATTCGGCGCCAGCTCCAGAAGGTTACGGCCTTGAAGTTGAAGTCGTCTCCGAGAACGTTGGAATCTTAGCCGGCGCCTTGGGCGTCGTCGACCTGACCGGGTACAGCACTTTGCGCGTGTACATCACCACTGTGAACGAGGATGACTTTCTTTCTTCCGTTTCTGGAGATGCCACGAATCCAACGACGGTCAACACGACCACTGACTTTTACCATGCAGCGTTGGGCGCAGCAACACCGAACGGCATCAATAGCCTTCTGTTTCCGGTTTATCCGGACTTGGCTTACGACAGTTGGGTAACCATCGGTCTTGAAGGCGTGCCAAATGCCCTTGCAGGTGAGGCAGGCATCAGCACGGTGCAATCCGCGGACAACCCTTGGCAAACCAACTTTGATCCAGGCGGCGGTTTGGCCGGTGGCAACATTGCCATTGACGACGGCATTGGAGGCGCGTGGTATGCATTGAATGGAGATGCCAATGGTTTGGCTGGCTCTGACCTCCGTGTATTGGTGGGGCAGTTCACCACAACCGGTGACCTGAGTGGTCAACTCTACATTCAGGTCTTCATCAATGGAGATGGAGCGAACGAGTTCCGTGACACCTTTTATTTCGGCGCGGGCGGTCCAGTCGAAGGTTGCACCGCATCTGATGCATGCAATTTTGATGGGGACGCCACGGTGGATAACGGTTCTTGCCTCTATCCTTCTGACACCTGTGACGGTGCTACGAATGTGGATTGCGATTGCGCTTGTCTCGCTGACAGCGACGGTGACCTTGTTTGTGATGAAGACGAGGTTGTGGGATGTGAAGATGAGATGGCCTGTAACTACAATCCGCTCGCCACGGACGCAGGAACTTGTGAGTTTGCTGCATCTGGATTGGATTGCGACGGGAATTGCTTGAGCGACACCGATGGAGACCTTATTTGTGATGAGAATGAGGTTGTGGGTTGTCAAGATGATACGGCCTGTAACTACAACCCGCTTGCCACAGACGCAGGGACTTGTGAGTTCGCTTCTGCTGGTTTGGATTGTGATGGCAATTGCTTGAACGACAGCGATGGTGACTTGGTTTGTGACGAAAACGAGGTGGGAGGGTGCCAAGACAGTGGCGCCTGCAACTACAATGCGGGAGCGACGGATGATGATGGATCATGCGAGTTCACTTCATGCGCGGGTTGCACAAATGAGACAGCCTGCAATTACAACAGCAGTTCTACCATCGACGATGGCAGCTGTACTTATACGGATGGCATTTGTGAGTCCTGCGAGGGCGGAGTGATCGTCGACAACGATGCGGACAATGATGGCATTTGTGATGCCGATGAGACTGCGGGTTGTACAGACCCAGAGGCCTGCAATGCCGGTGACTTCACGGACATCGACAACAGCCTTTGCACCTACCCTGTAGGGTATCCAAACAACACGGTGGATTGTGCCAACAACTGTCTGAATGACGCGGATGGAGACTTGGTGTGCGACGAAGATGAAGTTCCGGGTTGTACCGATTCTGCGGCTTGTAACTATAGCGCTTCCGCGACGGACAGCGATGGCAGTTGCTCCTATCCAGTGGACACTTACGGTGTTGATTACGTCGATTGTGATGGCGTTTGTTTGAATGATGCGGATGGCGACCAGGTGTGTGACGAAGATGAGTCCGCAGGGTGCACCGATCCCTCGGCTTGCAACGCAGGAGACTTCTCTGACGCTGACAACAGCTTGTGCGAATACCCGGTGGATGTCAACGATGGCATCACCTACTTGGATTGTGACGGCAATTGCTACAATGACGCCGACGGAGACCTCGTTTGTGATGAGGACGAAATCGTGGGGTGTCAGGACGGCACCGCATGCAACTATGACGCATCCGCTACGGATGCAGGTTCTTGTGATTTCGCAGATGAAGGTTATGACTGCGATGGGGGATGCTTGAGCGACACAGATGGTGATGGCACTTGTGACCCATTCGAAATTGTGGGGTGCCAAGAAGAAGAAGCATGCAACTACAATGCTTTTGCAACGGACGCTGGCCTTTGTCAGTACCCTGTTGACCTCTACGGAGCTGACTACGTGGATTGCGCGGGTTCTTGTTTGAATGACCTTGACCTTGATGAAGTTTGCAATGAGGATGAATCTTTGACGCCAGGTGGTGGTGCCATAGCGGTCGCCCTGAGTGAAGGCGCGGCCATTGACAGCTCTTCATCATTGCTGGACTCTGCGTTGGATAATCCATCAGACGATTTGATTGGTTCGTTGATCATGCTCGGGCTCAGTGACCTCTTTGGGCCATCGGTTCAGGATACGGACTGCGGTTCCATCTTCTTGCCTTCGAATGACGCGTGGGACGAAGCGGGTTACAACTTGAACACCTTGTCACAAGAGGTCTTGGGTGACCTGATTGCGGGTCATGTTTTCCCAGGACTTTGCTCGGAGATGACAGAAGGAGGGGTTTACTCGAACTATTTCGGAGAGGAGTTTACTTACACGGAAGCGGGAGGAGAAGCCCGCCTCGAAAGTGCAGGTGGCGATGTGTTCTTGATTGATGCAGGGGCCTTCCAGTTCAATGGAAACAGCTTCTTGTACGCCCTCGGTTCGGTGATTCCACTCGACAGTGCAGACCCTTGCTTGGGTTGTGCTTCATTGGACATCAACGGTGACCTTTCCGATTACACGGTAGAGTGTGAAAGCGATTTGGTGGCAGCCATTGCGGCTTCGGCCACTGGATTTGCTTGCAATGACCTCGAGTTGGATGAAATCGTCACGGTGAAAGCCCGCGTGGATGGCCGCAACCAGATTTGTACAGGTGGCGGAACGAGCCAAGGTTGGAACGCGGTAACCGCTGGCGATGACGCCAACTTCAACAATGGTCCAGATGCTTTGCTGCAGTTCTATGACATGAATGGAGACATGAGCGCTGGACACTACTTCATCGAAGACGTGGCCAATGGCGGTGTGTCTTTCATGCAGTTCGAGAACGGGACAGCCATCATGGAGGGTGTCGTCATGGACAAGAATGACAACAACTTGCGCCTAGAGGTGCACCTCTTCTTTGAAGGCCGTGCCATGGGTGCGGATTGGGCAGGTGGTTTCAAGAACGACTACGGTTGTGCAGTGAACACTGACCTCTGGACCATGTACACCCTCAACAACGCCGCTTCATATGCTGTGGGTGGCCTTGGTGACTGGCAGTTTGGCACGTTGATTCACTTCAACCACCAGCCTGCAAGTGAGTACTTCGGTTTCCAATTGGGTGACGGAGCCAACAACCACAACTGTGATGACAACGGTTTCTCGGGTTGGTTCAGCTGGAGTGGTGCCATTGCGGGAGAGTCTGCCATGGGCTTCGCCGGTGACGTGATCGCTTCGTTGGTTCCCAACTGTGATATGGCCACTGATTGCCAAGAAGGTGAATACGTGGATTTCCACTACATCGCCTTTGACGACCAATGCTTCATCGCGACGGAGTTGGTCCAGACCGTGACCCGCGACGACAATACTGCTCCTGTTTACCAGTCTGGCGGTGCTGACCTCACTTTGACTTGTGACGAAAGCGAGCAGTGGCTCTTGGACAACCCTGCTGAGAATGAAATCGTGTTGTTCACCGACAACTGTGATGACAGTGAGTATGGTTGTGCTGCAGGGTTTGATCCCAACACCAGTGGATTTGCGGATGGCAACACAGTCTATGTTTGTGTAGAGCTCGTCGGTGAAACCACAGCGAGCTACACCGCGAGCAGCTGTCGCGTTCTGAACCGCACATGGGTGGCAACCGATTGCTTTGGCAACCAGACTTACCATGTCCAAGCGATCACCATTGAGGACAACACGTTGCCTGAGGTGAGCGTCGAAGCTCCTGCGGACGTCACCTTGAACGTAAACGGACTTTGCTTTGTGGACCTTGACCCGACCAATACAGGTTTGGGTTCGCCAGTCTACTCCGACAACTGTGACTTGGCCGATACGGACATGAATTACAGCGATCAGATTGTGGACAGCATCAGCACCGGTTGCTACAGCATCATCCGGACCTGGACAGCCGCTGCAACAGACAGCTGTGGCAATGCCAACGCGGCTACAGATAACCAGCGCATTGACATCCAAGATGTGATTTCACCGTCCTTCCTCGCTGAAGGAGTGGATACACTGGAATGCAACCTCTGGGGTTCATGTGACTACGACTATCTCAACAGCGTTGGCCTCATGACGGTCACCGACAACTGTGAGTTGGATTACGTCGATGTGGATTGCACTCCGCTTTCCGCAGGTTGTTGGGACGACTACATCATTGACTACACGGCCTATGACAAGTGTGGGAATGTATCCAGCTTCCAACAGATTGTCGTGGTTGTAGACCGCACAGCTGCGGATTGGGTTTTTGCTCCCGCTGATTTGACCATGCAGTGCAGCGATGCTGACTTGACCGGACTCGTTCAGCACGAGTTGGGTGAGTTCTACGCCGTTCCAGAGTACACACCTGGCGACGGTCTGCACGCTGAAGCCATGGACAACTGCGATGCAGAAGCCGTGGTCAGTTACACGGATTTGATTCTGACCACGACATGCTTGGAGGAGTATACCATCAAGCGTACCTACAGCACGTCGGATTGTTCAGAGAACTACACTGAGCACATTCAGTACATCACCATTGAGGACACAACCGCCCCTGAGTTCACGGCGTTCCCAAGTGATGTTACAGTCGAGTGCGATGCAGTGCCATCCGTGGCGCCGATCAACACCTTGTCTTCCGCGGACAACTGCCATGACACCAACGAAATCACCTATATGGGTGAGGTTCGCACCGATGGTGCTTGTGAAGACACGTACACCTTAACACGCACATGGGAGACTGTGGATTGCGCTGGAAACATTCACAGCCAGTCTCAGACCATCGAAGTGCAAGACACGACGAGCCCTGAGCTTGCAATCGCGTGTCCTGCCGACAAGCTTTGGAGCAACGTTTGCTATGCGGATGGAGACTTTAGCTTGGCCGCAAACGGTGAGCCCACATGGACGTCAAGTGACAATTGTGACGCTGACGTAACGGTGACCTTCACCTACACGGATGCTGCCGTATCCAACTGCACCAACTGCGACGACAATCCAGAGGGGAGTTACACTGTGACCCGTTCATTCACGGTCACATCTGAAGACAACTGCGGAAACAGCACAACACTGGAGTGTGATCAAATCATCACGTTCACAGATGAGGAGGCGCCAATGTTCGATGGCAACCCCATGGAGCTTTACCCAGCCCCCATCACTTGTGGTGACATTCCAGATCCATATGACATCTCTGTATTGCCATTGCACGCCAGTGACAATTGCGACAGTGAGTTGGACTACACCATCACGATGGCGTTCCTGACTTCCGGTTCTTGCCCAGGTACATATGTGCGGATCTGGACGGTGATCGATGACGACGGAAACGAATCTGAGTCTGCCATCCAGTATGTGGCGACAGTCGACACGCTCGCTCCAGAGTTTGACTTCTGCCCAACGGACATCACGGTTTACCTCGACGAGAACTGCTCAACAGATTTGAGCACGGACGTGACAGGAATGGCCACGGTGACCGACAACTGTGACAGCAACCCAGAGGTGTGGCACGAGGACGTGAGCTTCATGGACCTGCCGGGGACGTGCAGCACGGACGGCGCAGACTATGTCTACGGCGACCAGGACGCAGCCCACAACGGAAGCTACCAGTTCACACGTGTCTTCTACGCTGAGGACGCTTGTGAGAACGAGAACTGGAAGGCCGACAGCTACTGCGAGCACATCATCACTGTGGTGGACGCCAACGCGCCCAGCTTGAGTGTGGAATGGCCAAACGACCGCATCGAATTGTTGAACGAAGCCTGTGATGCGGACCTCAGCTTGGACATGGTGCCGGCCAGTGCCACAGACAACTGTGATGGAGATGTGACCATCAGCATTTCCCACAGCGACAGCGCTCCGATCTACGGTTGCGACGGTTCTGACGGGTCTGCAGAAGGCAGCTACACCTTCACCCGTTCTTGGACGGCCGTGGCTTGCGATGACAGTGGCAACGAAACCACTCAGACCCACGATCAGTCCTTCACTGTGAATGATGAGATCAACCCAACAGTGGACATCAGCTGCCCCGATACGTACATGACTGTCTTGTCTGACGATTGCACCGTGGACGTTTCACCAGCAGCAGCTGGTCAGGCGACAGCGACTGCAGACGACAACTGCGACAGCGATGTGGCCATTGCCATCACCTATTTGGATACTCCGCTGGAGTACACCTGCAGCAACGCTGACGGCAACGCCGAAGGCAGCTACACCTTCATGCGGACTTGGACGGCAACGTCTACGGATGACTGCGGCAACGAGAGCAGTGAGGATCATGTTCAGACCATCACAGTCACGGATGAGACCAACCCACTCTTGAGTGCAACAGCACCCGCTGACCAGGTGGTTCAGCTCGACGCTGACTGCTCGGCTGACTTGAGCACCGACGCCCTCGGATACGCTACGCAAACATCGAGCGATGCTTGTGACAGCGATGTCACGGTGGAGACTTCATTCAGCGACAGTGCGCCTCAGTACACATGCAGTGGCGACGACGACCAGCTCGACGGAAGCTATGTGTTCACACGGACGTTCTCCTATACGGTGACAGACGACTGTGGAAACAGCACATCAACCTCTGTGGACCAATTGATCACGTTGCAAGACAACATCAATCCTTCACAGACCATCGAAACGTTGGATGCTGTTACCCTGTATCTCGATGGCGAATGC
Organism: uncultured Flavobacteriales bacterium; assembly: GCA_949373165.1. Lineage (GTDB taxonomy): Bacteria > Bacteroidota > Bacteroidia > Flavobacteriales_D > Sanyastnellaceae > UBA8752. Next base: position 41,822 of record CASICO010000029.1, read on the forward strand.
GCCACCGACCGCAGTGATTCAGCCACAGGCGTGCCTGCGATCACAACGGACGACAACTGTGACAGCGATGTGGCCAACGTGTTGACCCATATGGACAGCCCGAACGCCTACTCATGCAACGATGGAGATGCAGCAGCCGAAGGCAGCTACACCTTCACCCGCACATGGACAAGCGTGGCCACCGATGACTGTGGCAACGAGAACACCGTGACCATGAGCCAGGACATCACTGTCCTCGACGAAATGGCCCCTCAGTTCACAGCGACTTGTGGAATTGGCAACAGTGAGACAGTGGAGTATGCTTGTGGGGATGACAATCAGAACGGCATCAACGACATCTTTGACTTCATCCAGATCCCAGCCGCCTGTGATGTGGCTTACGCTGACAACTGCGACAGTGAAGTGACGCTTGACTTCTCTTCTGTGGAGACGGGCTACTTGCCCACTGACGACATTGCCAACTTCTGCATGCCGTCTGACGTGGAGGCCACCGACAACGGTGAGACTTGCGACGACCGTGATCCAGAGGCTGTCCGTTTGTTCAACTTCCCAGGCGGTGAGTCCTTCACCATTGTAGCTGGAGGAAGCAGCATTGTTGAAATGGCGCCAGACAGCACCATGCGCATTGTGCTCGAGGTGGAAGACGGCAACGGAGGTGGATTCATCTTCGACGCCATCTACGACGGAGGCCACGATTGGAATGAGTGGTTGGATCTCCCTGGAATGCAGAACTACAAGAAGGACTGCGCCGACATCTTCCCAGGCATCGAAATCTGGACAGAGTGGGTTTACTACGTGATGGGCAACGGTACCATGAGTGGAACAGGAACCTTCGCAGGATCCGAGTTCGACTTGCAGCACCAGCCGTTGAACGCTTACTACGGTCTCCAGATCGGTGAAGGCGCCAACAACAAGAACGAGAACTACGGTGGTAGCGCTTGGTTCTTCTACAGCGGTGAGCTTGTGGTAGACGGTGCGAGCCAAGGCATGGTGTCTTCTAGTGGTGACATCTTCTTTGACCTCGATTGCTGCCTCGGATGGCAGATTGACTACAGCTACACCATCACCGATGATTGTGGAAACAGCACGGACTTCGCTTACACCGACCTCGGTACGGGTGAGTTCGACAACCTCGACAATGTGACGGTGAGCGGAAGCGGAACACACACTCCTTCTGACATCACCGGTGGTGTGACCAGCCTGAAGGATCCCATCCGCATCACAGGTCTGCAGCCAAACCCAACCAACGACTACAGCACACTTGGCTTCATCGTGAACAACAACATGCGCCTGCGCATCGACCTGTACACCATGAGCGGTCAGTTTGTTCAGGAGTTGTTTGATGGCAACGCCAGCACAGACGTTCAGTACGTGCTCGACATTGACGCCAATACACTCTCGGGTGGCATGTATCAGGTTCGCCTGTCAAGCTCCGACTACGTTGTGGTCAAGAAGCTTCTTGTGTCCGAGTGATTCCGGACGAGAGGATAGCGTTTCACCAAATCGCTTGAGGCGGAAGCCGCTCCCACATGGGAGCGGCTTCCTGCTTTTCGGGAAGTACCTTTCGGCTTGTGAATGGGTCTGATTCTCATCCTTTGGTGACGCGCATTCTCGTTGTTCGGTTTTCGAGCATGGGAGACGTCATCTTGACCACTCCCGTGGTCCGGGCCTTGCATGCCATGCTTGAAGGTGACGTCGAGGTTCACTTTCTGACCAAAGCGCCTTTTGCTGCTGCGGTGCGCAATCTTGAGGGTGTGAGTCGGGTTTGGACCATGGAACGAACCACGGCAGAAGTCGAGGATGACTTAAAGGCTGTGGGGTTTCATTATGTGGTGGATTTGCATGCCAATGCGCGATCTGGCTTTGTGAAGCGGGCGCTTCGTGCTGACGGTGGGCGAACTTTTGATTTGACCGTCAACAAACGCAGTTTGGACAAGATCCTATTGGTTCGAACGGGCTGGGATCGGCTGGCAGGTCAGCACGTTGTCGAGCGTTATTTGGCGACTTTGCGGCCTTTTGGAGATGCGCGAGCCGCACTCGCTAGGGTGGGCGATGATGCGTCGCTGCAATTGCCACTGCGCCCGTCTGAAGGAAAGAAAGAGGGGGTGGTTTTGGCGCTGGGCGCTGCCCATGTTGGAAAGTCCATCCCTGAATCTCACTGGAGGGGAATTGTCAAGGGATTGAGGAGCAAGGGCGAGCAGGTGACCTTAATCGGAGGGCCGGACGAGCGTGAGTTGGCCGAGCGGTTGTGTGCTGCGGAGGACGGGGTGCGGTCTTTGTGCGGTCAAGCGTCCTGGGCAGACACCTTTTCAATGATGTCGACCGCGGAGGTCTTGGTGGGTGGGGATACAGGTGCAATGCATGCGGGAGCGGCACTCAAGGTGCCCATGGTCGTGGTTTGGGGATGTACATCGCCCGCCTTGGGAATGGGCCCTTGGAATCCACATTCAAAGACAGTTCAATTGGAGCCGGAGTCGCCGAATCGGAGTCGCCCGTGCAGTCGATTGGGAGACCGGTGTCGCCACAAAACACCTTGCATTCAAAGGGTACCTGTCCAGAAAATTCTGGCAGGGATCGAGGGGATTCTTAATCGAAAAGCGCCTTGAGTTCGGTGGCGTCTTTTGGGGCCATTTTCCCTGCGAGAATCAGGCGCAATTGACGCCTGCGCAACGCGCCTTCATATCGGGACTTTTCTTCTTCTGTTTCGGGGATCAGCTCAGGCACTCCAATGGGGGCGCCGAGTTGATCGACAGCAACGAATGTGTACATGGCCTCGTTGGATTTGGAGCGGGCTCCTGTCGCGTTGTCTTCGACAAACACTTCCATGAACACTTCCATGGAGCTGCTAAAGGCGCGACTGACCTTGGCTTCAATCGTCACGGTATCTCCCAAGCGAATCGGGCGGTCAAAAGAAACATTGTTGACGGCAGCCGTGACAACCACCCTTCTGCAGTGACGGTTTGAACTGATGGCAGATGCAATGTCCATCCAATTGAGCAGCTGACCGCCCATGAGATTTCCGAGCACATTGGTGTCATTGGGGAGCACAATGTGGGTTGTGGTGGCGAAAGTGTCTTGCGCTTTGCGGGTTTTCGGTGCCATGGCAGTCCTGTTTTGCAGAGCAAAGGTCGTCTTTGGTACCCTGTCGTGCGAATGCGACAACACTCCTTCACCTTTGCAACATGTCATACGATGTCATCAAAGCCCTGCACATCATTTTTGTTGTGACCTGGTTCGCCGGTTTGTTCTACCTGTTCCGGCTCTTCATTTATCATCGGGAGGCCGTCGACAAGCCTGCTGCTCAACGAGACGTCCTCGTCCCTCAGTTCCGCATTATGGAGCGTCGCCTTTGGGCGGCCATCACCTTGCCAAGTGGCATTTTGGCTACCGCTGCTGGTGTCGCCTTAATCGTGATGAATCCAGTGTGGCTGCAAATGCCCTTCATGTGGGTCAAGTTGGGGTTTGTTGCGACGTTGTGGATTTACATGGGCTATGGGCTCAAGGTCCTGAGGCAGTGTCAAGGCGAAGGCCCCATCGATTCTTCCATTCGGCTGCGCTTTCTCAATGAGTTTCCCACTGTGGTGCTCATCGCCGTGGTTTTTCTGATTGTTTTGAGGGACGCTGTGGGATGGATTTGGGGAGTTTGCGGGATTTTGGGTCTGGCGTTGTTGCTCACCCTGGTCATCAAACGGTATCAAAAAGCGAGAAAAGGCAACGTCAACAAGACAACAGGCCAAAGAGATGACGTCGAGGAAGGGCGGTCGTAATTTTGAACCATGAAAACAGGGGTTTCTTGGATTGATACGCATTGCCACCTGTATGCTTCCGCGTTTGATCAGGACCGGGAAGAGGCCATGTTGCGCGCGACGCAGCATGGCGTTGAACGGTTGCTGTTGCCCAACATCGATGTCGACAGCATTGGGCCGCTTTTGGATTTGGTCAAGGCTTACCCCGGTCGGTGCTTTCCAATGATGGGACTGCACCCCTGTCATGTGGAGGCCAACTGGGAAAAGGAGTGTGCCACGATTCTCGAGGCATTGGATGCTCACCCTTGCATTGCAGTTGGAGAAATTGGAATGGATTTGTTCCGAGGCAAGGAGACAAGGGAGCACCAGGTCTCGGCCTTTCACGCGCAAATCGGATGGGCCTTAGAGCGAGACTTGCCCGTGGTGCTTCATGTTCGCGAGGCTTTCGAGGACACCTTTCAAGTTTTGGACCAGTATTCAGGGGCGTCTCTTCGCGGGGTGTTTCACTGTTTTACTGGAGGGATGGAAGAAGCGGAACGCGTGATGGAATATGGGTCGTTCCATTTTGGCCTTGGGGGTGTGTCCACCTTTAAGAACGGGGGGTTGGACAAGGTCATTCCTCATTTGCCGTTGGATCGAATTGTCCTGGAAACCGACAGTCCATACTTGGCACCTGCTCCGTACCGAGGGAAGCGAAATGAACCGGCATACACAGCCATCGTAGCGCAACGGGTCGCAGATGTTTTGGAGATGTCTTTGGAAGATTTATCTCAACTGACGTCATCCAATGCGGAGGCGTTGTTTGGTTTGAACCCATGGAACAGTCCAGCATGACTTCTGCCCGCATCCTTCTTGTTTATACCGGTGGCACCATCGGTTCTTTTGAAGACAGCGACACCGGCGCTCTTCGTCCTTTGGACTTTGAGCACCTGAGAAAACGGGTGCCCGAAGTGGATGCTTTAGAGGTGGAGCTTGATTTTGAGGCGCTGGCCCCCATTGACAGCAGCGACATGACGCCAGAGCGATGGAGCGAATTGGCACGGTTGCTTTTTTTACGCAGAGATCGATACGATGGTTTTGTCTTGCTTCACGGGACCGATACCATGGCCTATACGGCGAGTGCATTGAGTTTCATGCTCCCTGATTTTGGAAAGCCGGTGGTGCTCACGGGAAGCCAGCTGCCCATCGGTGTGCTGCGCACCGACGGAAAAGAAAACCTGTTAACCGCCATTGAAATTGCGGCGAAATGGGATTCAATGGATGCACATCGCGGACCCCTGATTCGGGAGATTGTTGTGTACTTCGGCGACAAATTGATGCGGGGAAATCGCGCCCACAAGCATGACGCCGAGGGCTTTCAAGCCTTGGTGAGTCCAAACTTCCCTGCGTTGGCAGAGGTTGGTGTTCATGTGAGGTTTAGGCGGGATTTGTTGCTGCGTCCGCGTGGCGAAGCCAGACTGAACGAGGCGTTTAGTCGGGGTGTGACTGTGGTGCATTTGACGCCATGCTTGACCCCGGATACCCTTGAGCATCTGTTGTTGATTCCTGGCCTGAGGGCGGCCATTCTCAGAACCTACGGGTCGGGCAATGCGCCCAACAACCCTGATTTCCTTGCGGTGTTGGCAGAAGCACAGAAACGTGGTGTGTTTTTGGTCAACGTGACCCAATGCACCGTGGGTTCAGTGGATGCGAACCGCTATGTGACAGGAGCGGGGCTTACCCGCATCGGTGTAGAGCCGAGTTTGGACATCACCTTAGAAGCCGCATTAACGAAGTTGATGGTTTTGGCTGCAGAGCATGGGGATCTCGAATCGTTGCGCGCAGCCTTCAAATTGGACTTTGCCGGGGAACAGACTCCGGCAGATTTGATTCGCTGAGCTTCAGATTCATCTTCTGCTTGTCGCGTTGGATTATTGGGTAACTTGCCGCCCCAATTCAGCCTTTCGGGCAGGACAGGAAGGAGAGGTGGCCGAGTGGCTTAAGGCGCACGCTTGGAAAGCGTGTTTACCTGAAAGGGTAACCCGGGTTCGAATCCCGGTCTCTCCGCTAACACAAAGAAAAGGTCTGCTTGAAGCGGGCCTTTTTTTGTGCCCGGAGGACGGGATGCCCTGCTGACCATTCCTTGTCCAAGATCAAGCATCAGTGCAGCGGTCATGCTGTAAATTTTAGGCTTCTTAGAACGACTTTCATTTGAGACGAAGACAATTCATCAAAGGGTCAGCCATCATCGGGGTCACATCATCGGTGCCAACTTGGCTCAGGGCAGGTTCGGGCATGTGGGCTGATTCCGGTGAGCGGAAAGTGGCACAGGTGCTGGACTGCAAGCGGACCATGGTCCAAAACGTACCTGTATTGCGGGGGTTTGCTGGAGACCACACAGACTTGGTCTCGCCTTTTGTGATGCTCGACGAGTTCGGGCCATTGCAGATTGATCCTGGTGCACTCGGTGTGGACATCAAAGCCCATCCCCACGCCGGGGTAGCGCCAACCACATATTTGCTGTCGGGGAGTGGCCGCCACACGGACAGTTTGAAGAATGACCTCGTGTATCGAGAAGGTCAGTTTATGGTATTCAGTTCTGGACGAGGGGCCATTCACGAAGAGGTGAGCAGCCTGGAAATCCGACGGGACGGAGGCATCGTTCATGGTTTTCAGATTTGGCTCAACCTGCCCGCGGCAGAAAAATTCAGCACCCCCATCACAACGCTCCAAGACAAAGGGGCGTTTCCAGTCATCGAAACAGAAGCGCACAGAATCAAGGTCATCATGGGAGAGGTTTTCGGGCAGGCTGCGCCCACTGAATTGCACAGCCCCGCATTCTATTATCACGTTGAGTTGAGGCCAGGGCAGCGGTTGGATTTGCCAGTGAATCCGACGCACAATGCGTTTTTGCACATGGTTGATGGAAGGCTGGAGTTAGAGGGGCAGCGCGAGTTGGTGAGCCAGCAACTTGCGCTTTTCGAGCGCGGAGGTCGAGACATTCGGCTGTTTTCTTCTGTGGGCGCAGAATTTTTGGTCTTGGGGGGCCGTCCATTAAATGAGCCAGTGGTGTCCTACGGCCCCTTTGTGATGAACGATTCCGCTCAAATTAAACGTTGTTTTGCCAACTACAAGGCAGGTAAAATGGGCGAGTTGTAGGGTGTTTGACACCACAGCTTGAGCTGCTGTTTTTGGACCGTGTCTGGTTCATGGTGGATGGCAACGCGGCTTGCACTAAATTCGCCGCACCTGAGTTGTTTCAACTCGGACTTACACGACACAACCACGATTCACACCTTCACCATGAAGCAGTTGTTCGCCCTCCTCGCAGTGGCCCTCATGTTCGCCGCTCCTGTCTCCGCTCAGGATGCCGATTCCACGTTGGAAATGTCCGCCGACACCACAATGGTGGTGGCCGACAGTACCCTTACAGATACTGTAGTTGCAGTCGCCGAAGCTCCTGCTTCTGCAGAAGAGACTGCCCCCATCGTCGTGGCAGAAGAGACGGTCGAAGTGACCGGTGCCCGTCAGCAAATCAAGCTGCGCATCATCGAAGGTGGCGTGCTCTTCATGAGCTTCGTTGTCCTCTGTCTCATTTTCGGATTGGCTTTGGCCATTGAGCGCATCATTTACTTGAACATGGCCACCACCAACACCAAGGCTTTGTTGTCGAGTGTTGAGGAGGCCATGAACAGCGGGGGTATGGATGCAGCCAAAGAAGTCTGCGCCAATACACGAGGACCCATTGCAGCCATTTTCCACCAAGGACTAGACCGCAGCGGAGGCAGCTATGAAGAGTTGGCCAAAGCTGTAGAGGATTATGGAAGCTTGGAAAGCACCAAATTGGAGCGCGGATTGAGCTGGATCAGCCTGTTTATCGCTTTGGCTCCCATGCTTGGATTTATGGGGACGGTGATTGGAATGATTGAGGCATTCGATAAGATTGCCCAAGCCAACACCATCAACGCGTCCATTGTAGCGGGAGGAATTAAAGTCGCGTTGATCACGACTGTATCTGGACTTGTTGTGGCCATCATCCTCCAGATTTTCTACAACTATATCCTTTCCAAAATTGACGGCATTGTCTTCGATATGGAAGAAGCGTCCATGGACCTCGTGGACTTGGTTTACAAGAAGAACTTAAAGGGCTGATCGGTCTGCGGTCGCAAAACAGCAGCACCATGCAAGCCAACGTCATACGCACGGCCCTTATCGCCCTCCGCATCCTGATCATTTTGTTCGGATGCATCTGGGTGGTCTCCGCCATCAACAGCGACGACCCGAACGGTCCCGTCGAACGCCTTGTCAATTTGAACCTGTACACAGGCGCCGTCTGTGTAATGGCCATCGTTGGGTTTGGCATTTACCACTTTGCTCAGAAGTTGGCAACCAATCCCAAGCGGGCCATGGGCGCGCTCATTGGGTTTGTCGTGTTCTTCTTGACCGGTTTAATCGCTTGGAGCCTGGCCGAAACCACAGTGACTCAGGCCATGGTGGCCAGTGGAGCCGTGGTGACCGAGCAGGACGTCAGAATCGCGGATGCCAGCATCCTATTCATTTACATCCTCGGGATTCTTGCCCTTGGTTCCATCTTGGTGGTGGAAGGCAAGAGCATCCTGAAGAACTGGCTCTAACCTCCCATGGCACGCAGAGAAGTCCCGGAAATCAATGCTGGCTCGATGGCGGATATCGCCTTCTTGTTGTTGATCTTCTGGCTCGTCACGAACCACCATCGATAGCGATGAGGGTGTGAAGCGTCAGTTGCCCCCTCCTGTTCCTCCGGACATGGAGCAGCAAGAGGTTAGAGAAGGAGATGTCTTTAATGTGCGGACCAATTTCCGAGACGAGCTTTTGGTGGAGAGTGAGGTGTTGTCTGTGCAACAGTTGAAAGACGGTGCAAAGGACTTTTTGATTGCCACCGGCACTGGATTGCTTCATCCGGAGCGTCCCAACGTGACCCTGCGGGACGACAATTTGAAGTATCCTGAACGTCAATGGGTTCGCAAGACCGAGTTGATTGTTTTGGAGCAGAGCTACATCGCTGCAGGCCAAATGAAAGGTGCGGAACGGGTCCGTGAGAAACTAACGGCCATTGCATTGTTTGGAGGGGATTACCGGGAGTTGCCTGGTTCGGCTTTGATCAGTCTGCAGACGGACCGCAACACGTCTTACAACCTTTATCTCCAGGTCCAAAACGAATTGGAGGCGGCGGTGAATGAACTCAGGGATGAGCTGTCTTTGGCCAAGTTCAATGAGTCTTACGCGTCATTGGAAGAGCGTTACGGTCGGTCGAAAGAATCGTCTTTGCTCGACAAAATCAAGGCGGTCCGTCTCGTTTATCCTCAACGCATTTCTGAGGCTGAGCCACGGGATGCCAGCCAAGGTTATTACTGATGAGCAAGTTCAAGAAAAACAAGAAGCGCGAAAGCGGAGCCATTTCCACGGCGTCCCTTCCAGACATCGTCTTCATGTTGTTGTTCTTCTTCATGGTGGCCACAGTGTTGAGGACGGAAGAAGAAATGGTTCGGGTCATTCGACCTGAGGCGTCAGAGATTTACAAGATTGAAAAGAAGCACTTGATTCGTTACGTGAACATTGGTCCTCCTCAGGACAAGCGTTACGGAACAGAGCCGGTCATTCAACTCAACGATCAGTTTGCCGACGTCGTTCAAATCCGCGAATGGGTGGAGAATGAGCGGCTGACTTTGGCTGAAGCCGAACAGACGAAAATGTGGGTGTCCATGAAAGTGGACCAAGACACCAAGATGGGCGTGGTGACCGATGTGAAGCAGGAGCTTCGCAAGGCATCGGCTTTGAAGGTGCTTTACTCTGCGAATTCTCGCGAGCGCACGAATTGAGGCGAAGTCAGCTGAAGTCAGCGAGGACTTTGTCCGCCAGAACATCCGAGAGCTTTCGATAACTCTCTTGAGTCCAGCCCGCCACGTGCGGGCTGACTTGTACCAGGGGGTGTGCCATGAGCCTCGTCCAAACAGGGTCGTCTTCATGGCCGGCGTGCTCAAAACTGCTGGCCTCCCGGTCAAATACATCAAGCCCAGCGGCCAGAACTTGTCCGGAGTCCAAAGCGTCGAGTAAATCTTCTGTGTTCACGACTTTGCCACGTGAAGTATTGAGGATGATGACCGGACGGAAAAATCGGGAAATGAAGTCTCGGTCCACCATGGATGCGGTCTCTTCTGTGAGGTTGCAGTGCAGACTCACCACATCCGCTTCACGGTGTATGGTGTCTAAGTCGACGGCGCTGCCCCGGCCATTCAGGGCCAATTTGAGGTCCTTGTGATGGGGGTCGCAGGCCAAAATCCGACACCCTAAGCCTTGAAGCTTCTCTGCGAGGGCACTGCCCATGTGGCCAAAGCCAATGATGCCCACGGTGAGGGCGTTGAGCTCACGGCCCCTGTGCCCCTCTCTGTCCCAATGTCCTGATCGCAGAGAGAGGTCGCCCATTCGCAGCTTGTGCAAAAGGGACAGGAGCATGCCCAAAGTATGCTCACCCACAGCGTCTCGGTTTCCTTCAGGGCTATTGTAGACATGGATTCCGCGTGCCGAAGTGGCATCGAGGTCGATGTTCTCCAATCCGGCTCCAGAGCGACAAATGAAGCGCAAGTATGGAAGGCGATCGAGCACGTTCTTGTCGATGCGTACTCGGCTTCGAAGAACCAATCCTTGGGTGTCGGGGTGCTGCGCTACGCCAAGTTGAGGGTCGGCCTTGGTGGCGTCGATGCAGGCCATTCCCGCCCTGCTCAGGCGCTGTTCAAGCAAGGGGTGCACGGTATCGAGAAAGAGAACTTTCATCGGTTATACCGCCATCAGAACTCCAATGCCGAAATAGATGATCAGGCCAATGATGTCATTGGCGGTTGTGATGAAGGGACCTGTCGCGAGCGCCGGGTCAATTTTGAGCTTATCTAGCGTCAAGGGCACGAATGTGCCAAACAGTGCCGCAAAGACAATCACGGCGATAAGAGACATGCTGACGGTGAGACAAAGGTTCAGTCCGTAGCCCAAACTCAGGCTGGCGCCCAAAATGACCAAGGAGCAAATGGCGCCGTTCAGAAGGGCGACTGAAAGTTCTTTGAGCAAGCGAGGGAGCAAGCGCGAATCGGTGGGGCTTTTGCCGGTAGCCAGACCTTGCACAACAATGGCGGCGGATTGAACGCCTACGTTTCCGCCCATGGCTGCAATGAGCGGAATAAAGAGGGCCATAGAAGGGAAACGTTCGATGTCGAAAATGCCGATCACGTATGCGCCGGCCAAACCTCCGAAAAGGCCGATGAGGAGCCAGGGCAGCCGGGCTCGGGTGATGTCCCACAAGGCGTCATCGCTTTCGACATCGTCGCTAATGCCACTGGCGAGTTGGTAGTCCTTCTCGGCCTCTTCTTCCATCAGGTCCACCACATCATCAATTGTGATGCGGCCAAGTAAACGGTTGTGGTCGTCGACCACTGGGAGGGCCACCAAGTCGTATTTCTTCATCAGCTGAACCACCTTTTCATCGGGGTCGTCCACCTTCACCGTTTTCGTGTCGTCTTCTTGGAAGAGATCGCCGATGGTGCTTCGTGTGCTGGAAGCGGTGAGCAGAAGCCGTTTTAGAGAAAGCCGGCCCAGAATCTGGCCTGCCGCATTCACAACATAGACGCTGTGAAAGGTTTCTACATTTTCTGCTTGCTTCCGCATTTCGCGAATCGCTTGGGCCACTGTCCAATCCAACTCTACGCGGATCAACTCAGTGCCCATCAAGGCCCCTGCCGTGCCTTCAGGGTAGCGAAGCAGGGTGAGGAGATCCTCGCGGTCTTCGGTGTCCAGTTGGGCAATCACCTCTTCTGCCCGTTCATCGGGCAATTCACCGACCACGTCCGCGGCGTCGTCTGAATCTATGTTTTCGAGAACTTCTTCTGCAATTTCTTGATTGGTCAGGGAGGCCAGTAGGGTCTCACGGACATCCTCTTCAAGTTCAATCAGGACATCGCCGCGCTCCTCTTTGAGAATGAGCTTCCACAAGTATTTTACTTGCTCGTCGCTGAGGTGATCCAGCACCTCGGCAATGTCCGCGGGATGGAGTACCTCAAACCGCGCACGGAGAAGGTCGTCCTTCCGTCCGGTGATCTCCTCTTCGAGAACCTGCAAATATTCACGGGTGATGTCCTCCACGGATCAAAAGTAATCGGGTGAGGCTCAGTTTTTTCGCTTGTTGGCGAAGAACGAAGAGAGGAGTTCCGCACATTCGTCTTTCAACACCCCGCCCACCAACTCTGTTTTCGGGTGAAGGAGCCCTTCATCGCGATGTCCAGTAAAATCTAGGCCGCCTCTCTTTTGGTCTTTTGCCCCATAGACGACACGGCCAATTCGGGTCCAGAATGCTGCTCCGGCGCACATTGGACAAGGTTCCAAGGTGACATACAAGGTGCATTTATCGAGGAATTTCCCTCCCAGGTATTCGCTGGCCGAAGTGAAAGCCTGCATTTCTGCGTGGGCCGTAAAGTCGTGCAGCCGTTCGCACAGGTTGTGCGCTCGAGCAATGATTCGGCCTCCGGCGACGACAACAGCACCTACAGGGACTTCGCCCATTTCACTCGCTCTATGGGCCTGGTCCAAGGCCTGCCGCATGTAGCGCTCGTCGTCGGTCATGATTGCAATTTAGGCCGAACCGGAATGTCAAGGCTGAGCCAGTCGTGCAGCCAAAGGGAAATGTGGCCTGAGTCGCTTGGGTTTGTCCAAGGGGTTTGTCCTGTTGGACGACCGGGGTCATAGTGGGAGAGGTTCTTCTGTTGAATGGTTTTCCAGCCCCAACGCTTCTTCCAATGGTGGGCAAGAAGCTCTTGCTCGGGCTGACCCGGTGTGGGCACCAAAACAGCCTTTAGGCCGAGAACCGCGAGGTCCATGAGGCTGGAGTATCCGCTTCGGCAAACGATGCAGTCCGCATGGAGGAGTGCGGTTTTGATCACGGAGTCACTGGCATGGCAAACGACGCGAACCCGGCCCACCCTGCGACTGACTCCCTCGGGCCTTCCCGAAAATATCAACCCGGGTCGCCCATCGCGTTCAAAACACTGGATCAGGGCGTTCTCCATGAGGCTACGCTGCGGCTCAGGCCCGCTAACCATGCCCACCAATGGCGGGTTTTGGTCTCCCGATTCGGTCTCCTGATTTTTCAAGCCGTTCGGATTTGGATGGGGCAAAAAACGGCTCAACGGCCCAATGAACCGCGGATGAGAAAATGGTGGGTTGGACAAGCGTCCCGCGAGCACGCCACGGTCGACATCTGGAATCCAGACCTCGCCAAACCGGCTTGACCAACGGCGAATTTGCTTCCTTGTCGCTGCGCGCAGAAGCCAAGGGACAGGGGGCGACACTTGGTGCGAAATCAGTGCAGAGGGAATTTCGTGGTGCGTGGGGTGCACCCCATAGCAATTGTCGCTGATCACATGCGTAATGGACTCGGTTCGAATGAGCGCAGCGAGCCACTTCCGCTCGGAGGAAATGCTGACCAGAAAAGCAGGGATGTGGAGGGCAATCTTGACATGGGTTCCCGGCCCATTGGCATATGTGATGACCGCGCCTGGCTTTTCGATACACGACCATGGGCCTTGGTCTGCACCGGCTTTGTTTTCTTCCTCGACCATCTTGGTCATGCGGCTTTGCAACCATGCCGCGGAGGCGCCAGAAGAGGCCACGGTGACCCTTGCCCCAGACTGCCTTGCCGACAGGATCATGGGCCAGGTGCGCGTGGCGTGCCCCAAGCCCCAGTCGAGGACGGCAAAGAGCACATGGGGGCAGTTCTCTGTTCTGGACTGTGTCGCACCGGCCATGGGGTGTAATTTCGCGCTTCATGGGCAAAGGCAAGCTTTGGAAGTGGAATGAGAACGCAGAGTTTTCGCACGTGTTTGAACCGGACCTTCAATCCATTGTGGATGGAGCGACATTAAACAAGGGCGTTTGGGCGGAAAAGGTGTTCGGCAATGATCATCCCGTCGTCCTGGAGTTGGGCTGTGGAAAAGGGGAGTATACCGTGGGCTTGGCCCGGCGGCATCCCGAAGTCAACTTCATCGGCGTGGACATCAAGGGGCATCGATTTTGGCGCGGTGCCAAGACGAGTGAGCAGGAAGGGTTGAACAATGTGGCTTTTTTGCGCACCCGCATCGAATTCGTGCAGAATTTCTTTGCCCCGAATGAAGTCAGCGAAGTCTGGCTCACATTCTCCGATCCGCAACCGAAAGACGAGAAAGGAACCAAAAGAATCACGTCGGAATTGTATTTAGAACGGTACCGGTCCTTCATGGTTTCCGGTGGCTTCATCCACGTTAAGAGTGACAGCCCACTCCTGTATTCGCTGTCCAAAGCAGGGTGGGAGAAAGCTGGTTTCCCGATACTGGAAGACTCTCAAGACGTATATGCGGATTTGGTACACCGGGTCGATTCGGATTTTGCGGATGTCCTGAACATCCGGACCTACTATGAGCAGCGTTGGTTGGAAGAGGGCCGGAAAATCCACTACTTGCGCACCCAAGCATGAGCCAAGATGCCCGCACGGCTACTTCGCGACCGGGAAGTGGGCAATTTGAACAGGATGTCCATGCTGTGGCCCGGCTAATTCCTCTGGGCCGGGTGACCAGTTACGGTGCCATCGCCCGCTATTTGGGGGCGAGTAAGTCGAGTCGAATGGTGGGGTGGGCCATGAATCGGGCCACAATTTGTGGCCCAGAGACGGCGTCTGTGCCTGCCCATCGTGTCGTCAACCGGTTGGGCATATTGAGTGGGAGATTGCACTTTCCAACCCCAACGGCCATGTCTGAGCGGCTCATTGCAGAAGGCGTTCAGGTGAAATTCGATCAAGTCGTGGACTTTGATGCGCGATTCTGGGATCCGTCGACCGAACTTTGAGCCATGGATGCATTGAATCAGGACATCTTGATTGACGCCTTGTCAGGGGTCATAGAGCCCGAACTCGGTAAAGACCTCGTCAGCTTAGGGTTGGTCGAAGTCTTGGAGATGGAGAACGGCGACGGTGGCGCCTCGGTTAGGTTGCGGATCAAGTCCTCAAGTCCGGCAATGCATGCGCGTCAGCGGATGAAAGAGGCGGTGGAATTTGCCCTCGAAAAGCTGGGTGTCCGTTTGGGGGGGCAAATTTCGGCCGAGGTGGAGGTGGTTCCCTTGGGTGAAAATGAGCGCACGGTTCAGACCCGGAAAGTGCTGCCCGATGTGGCCCATGTCATCGCAGTAGCGAGTGGCAAAGGTGGGGTTGGAAAAAGCACGGTCACGGCCAATTTGGCGGTGGAACTGGCGCAGCGCGGGTTCAAAGTAGGCTTGGTCGATGCCGACATCCACGGCCCCAGCATGCCCACGATGTTTGACGTGGTTCGAGAAAAGCCGCAACCTGTGGAACATGCCGGTAAGCCCATGATGTCTCCCGTTGAGGCACATGGGGTCAAGTTGTTGAGCATTGGTTTTTTTGCAGACCCAGAGCAAGCCATTGTCTGGCGCGGCCCGATGGCGTCAAAAGCCTTGGGGCAGTTGTTCACCGATGGGGACTGGGGTAAGCTGGATTTCATGCTGGTCGATTTGCCCCCAGGTACCGGGGATGTTCATCTTTCTTTGGTGCAGCAGGTTCCATTGAGTGGCGTGGTGGTGGTGAGCACCCCACAAGACATTGCTTTGGCGGATGCCCGGAAAGGGGTATCGATGTTCAAACTGGACAGCATCAACGTTCCGGTTCTTGGGTTGGTTGAAAACATGGCGTATTTCTCGCCGCCAGATATGCCTGAGCGCAAATACCACTTGTTCGGTCGGGATGGAGTGAAACGTTACGCGGAGTCCTCTGGCACGCCTTTTCTCGGTGAGTTGCCCCTGATTCAAGACATACGGGAAGCAGCGGATGCAGGTCGACCTGCAGCTTTGCAAGAAGGGACGGAGGCCGCAATGGCCATCGCTGCTGTGACCGACCGAATGCTGGAAGCTTTGGCGAATTTGTCAAAGGAGTCAAACGAGGGTCAACCATCGTAAATTTGACTCCATGGGCCCAAAGGGTGAGAATCGCGAAGAACTGAGCCAGCGCATTGATCATGCGTTGGAAGAGTTGCGTCCATTTTTGAGGTCAGATGGTGGAGACATCCGTGTGGTGGACGTCAAAGACGACCTGACCGTCGAGGTGGAACTTCAAGGGGCCTGCGCGCATTGCGCCCAAGCCGCCATGACCATGAAGGCTGGAGTGGAAGAGGCTGTGCGTCGGGCGGTGCCAGAGGTCACCAAAGTGATCGCGGTCAACATGCCGGCTTCGGCGCAGGGTTGAACACCTTCAGCTTGTTCTTGTTGCACCAAGAGCCGCCAAGGAATCCTACCTTTGCAGCGCCTACATCATGATCCAAACGGACATCCTCATTATTGGTGCCGGACCCTGCGGTCTTTTCACCGTTTTCGAAGCTGGTCTCTTGAAGCTCAAGTGCCACCTGATTGATGCCCTGCCCCAAGCGGGCGGGCAGTGTGCTGAAATTTATCCGAAGAAGCCCATTTTCGACATTCCGGCATATCCCGAGATCTTGGCGGGTGATCTGGTGGATCGGTTGATGGAGCAAGCGGCGCCATTCAAGCCTGGTTTTACGCTCGGAGAGCGAGCAGAAAGCATTGTCAAAGACGACGAAGGACAGTTCATCTTGACCACCAATCGCGGCACGAAGCACCGCGCACCCATCATCGCCATTGCCGGCGGTTTGGGTTGTTTCGAGCCGAGAAAACCGCCAGTGGAGCGCCTTTCGGAATACGAAGACCACGGGGTGGAGTACATCATCAAAGACCCCGAGTTTTATCGTGGAAAGAAGGTGGTCATCAGTGGCGGTGGAGACAGTGCCTTGGATTGGACCAATTTCTTGGCAGACGGAGTGGCCTCCGAGGTTACCCTTGTTCACAGGAGAGAGGGTTTCCGGGGTCATCCAGACAGTGTCCAAAAAGTATTGGATCTGGCGGCAGCCGGGCGCATTCGTTTGCTGACCAACGGTGAGGTTGTGGGCGTCCAAGGCGAAGGCCACCTCGATGCACTCACAGTGAAGCACAAAACCGAAGGAGAGATTCAGTTGGCCACAGACCATTGGATACCCCTGTTTGGATTGAGTCCGAAGCTGGGCCCCATCGCCGATTGGAATTTGAACATCACCAAGAATGCCATTGAGGTTGACACCCTCGACTACAGTACCAATGTGGAGGGCATCTACGCCATTGGTGACATCAACACATACCCCGGCAAGCTCAAGCTCATCTTGTGCGGCTTCCACGAAGCCACATTGATGGTGCAAAGCGCATTCAAACGCATTTATCCCGACAAAAACCTCGTGCTCAAATACACGACGGTCAACGGGGTCAACGGATTCTAAGCATGTCCACCATCCACGTCACCATCATCGACCGCGAAGGCATCTCACACGTGTTGGAGGCCCCTACCGACATGAACATGAACGTCATGGAGCTGTGCAAAAGCGCGGAGTTGCCCGTTGAGGGCACGTGTGGCGGAATGGCCATGTGTGCCAGTTGCCATTGCTATGTAGAGGAGGAGGCTCCGGGCACCCTGCCGGAGAAGTCGGATGACGAAGAGGACATGTTGGACGAGGCCTTTCACGTCGAGGACAACAGCCGGCTTGGATGCCAATTGCAGCTCAAGGATGACATGGAAGGCTTGGTCATTCGACTCGCCCCTGTAGGGTGACTTGACCCCTCTAGCGTGTCAACTCTTTCAGCGCAGGGACCAAACCTGCGAGGACATCGTAATACCCCTTCTTCGGCGCAGAGAGCAGCTCAATGGAGACGAACAGCGAAATCACGTTTGCACCCGTCTTTCGATAAAGGTGTTGGTGAAGCAGATTTGGGCTGGTGTTTGTGAACGTCTCGTGGGTCTGAGTGTTGTGGCCCAGTGCCGTCATTTCAGAATCCAAACGGTCTAAAAACCGCTGCAATTGCTCTTTTGACTCGGGTTGAACGGTGGGGGACTCCACCTCGTCAATGGTGGAGTTTCCTTTTTGACCGCCGAAAACAACGTGGAATTGGGCGGCGTGATGTGCAGCAGAAGACCGCAGGACAATCAGCCAATCCTGTTTGGAATTCACCTCGCCTGCAGCGTCTGCGACGAATGCGTCTGCTCCCTCGAACCCGAGGGCCCCGTCACCGGCAAAGACCGGGTTGATTGTGACGTTGCACTTTTGGTCCTGAAGCACTTCGGAACCAGCATAGACTTCGTTGCTGACCACGTGGTGTTGGCCCGCCTCTCCCATGGCAAGGGCGAAGTGAGAAATCCCACGCTCTGCCCTTCCTTGAGGGTTGATGACGTGAATTTTCGCCCCTTCAGGTTGGGTCTCAAAACCATACGTGCGGTTTTTTTTGAAGTGTTCGACGACCGTCATGTCGTAGACCTTCATCTCTGGGGACGACTTCTCAAACTTCAGTCTCAGTTGCTCAGATGCTCGAATCGCGAACATGATTTCTTCGGGCGTGAGCTCTAGTTTGGACTGCAGAAAAGGCAGCGTCCTTCGGCGAACGGGTAGCGCCAGTTTGCCCAAGGCATTGACCTTGGTGGGGGCGAAGCTGGACTCGATTAACTGGACGTGACGGTCCACTTCTTCGCCTTGTTTTTCTTCTTCCATTTCCTCCACAAATCCGGAGGCGATGATGCCCGAAGGCACTGCGAAAATGGCGATTGAGAGTATGCCGACACAGGTGGCCAATAGCTTTCCGGCTGTTGTAACCGGCGCGAAATCGGCATACCCGCCGATGTCGCCAATGTACTGGGACATGGACCACAGCATGGCATGCCAGATCGAAGAGAAGTCATCGGGCTGGGCTGCATTCTCAACGCTGTGGAGAAGCACAGACAGAATGAAGGTGAGCAGCAGGAGAATCTGCATGGAGATGGAAAGCTCCGATTTCTTCTTTCGGGTGGCGGAAATGATGAAGTTGAACGATTTCAGGAACCGGGCCAACTTCAGCAGACGCAGAATGCGCAAGACTTTGAGCGTGGCCCAAGACCCTCCGGGAACGACCAGTGAAATGGCCGCGGGCAGGATGGCCACCACATCGATCACCGAATACGGTGTCACGAGAAAGCGGAGCCGCCCCCAAAACCCTGAATATTTGGGGTCAAGAAGGTCTGCAGTCCAAATTCTCAAGCCCAGTTCGATTGTGAAAAGGGCGGTACAGGTCCAGTTGATGGTTTCGAGCCAAAGGGCCATGAAAGAAGTGCCCGGATAGGACTCCAGAACGACTTGTATGGCCGACAGGATGATGAGACCGACAATGGTCCCGGTAACCAGCATAGCAGGCTTGGCGTTCTTGGCGTTTCGCTCGTCCAATAAAAAAGCAACACGTGCTTTCAGGGATGGCGGTTGAGGTGTGTCGTGGTTCATGCGCTGAATAGCAAGTGGTTCGAATGTACACCGGCCAATTGATGCAGCGCAGGCCGCATTCGAGCGGCTGCGAGTGCGTCGATGTGCCGCATTCCGTGGGCATCGGTTCCGAGCAATTGCACCCAGCCGTTGTCGATGCAGGTCTCAGCAGCACCTTGGATTTCAGGGCCATATGTTCCGGCGAGGGAGGCGGCGTTGACTTGAAGCCAGACCCCTTGTTCGTGAAGTGCTTGGAACCGGTGCAATTCCTGGTGCCAGTATGGGTAACGTTCGATGTGGGCCAGCACAGGTTGGAATCCTCTCACCTGCGCTTCGAAGATGAACCCTTGAAGTAAACCCGGGTCAGGTGGTGCCGAAAAAGCCAATTCAAACAGCAGACGTCCGCCGGGCGTCAATAGCGGTCCACCTTGTTGGATGGTGTCGAGGAGACCGGCGTCAAGAAAGTACTCGGCCCCGAGGGCCAATTCGAATTGAGGGTGGCGCTCTGCAACGGCTTGCTGAAGTTCTGCGAAGGGTGCACTTAGGGTGTCGGGCGTATTCGGGTAGGTGTCCGCCATCACGTGTGGTGTCGTGACCGCCCCCTGATAGCCGAGGGAGACCAGCGCGTCAATCATTTCCATTGAAGCGGCTAGGTCGGGAGCTCCATCGTCCACTCCGGGTACGAGGTGGCTGTGGAAGTCATATTGGAAGACAGAAAGGTCAAGCGGTTCGCGGTCGAGCGCGCGGCCCTGACCATCATGTTTCCCCAACAACCGCGACCAAAATCCCATCAGCGCTTGCCGTATTGCTGGTCGTAATAGTCTCGGTAGGCCCCGCTGGTGACGTCGGCCAGCCACCCTTTGTTGTTCAGGTACCAGTCAATGGTTTTGGCCAAGCCTTCTTCGAAGGTGATGGAGGGGCGCCATCCGAGGTCTTCTCGAAGCTTGCTGGGGTCAATGGCGTAGCGCATGTCATGTCCAGCACGGTCTTGAACGTAAGTGATGAGCTTTTCTGTTTCGCCTTCAGCACGCCCCAATTTGGCGTCGATTTGACGACACATCAGCAAGATGAGGTCGATGTTCCGCCATTCATTCTCTCCACCAATGTTGTAGGTTTCCCCGTTGGCGCCTTTGGTCACAATCACTTGGAGTGCCGCAGCATGGTCCTCTACCCATAACCAATCGCGCACGTTGATGCCTTGTCCGTATACAGGCAAAGGCTTGTTTTGAACGGCGTTTTGGATGAACAAAGGGATGAGCTTTTCTGGAAACTGGAAGGAGCCGTAGTTGTTGGAGCAGTTGGACAGCACCACGGGCAGGCCGTAGGTGTGGTGCCAAGCGCGCACAATGTGGTCGCTCGCCGCTTTTGATGAACTGTAAGGGCTTCTGGGGTCGTAGGCCGTTTCCTCGGTGAAGAAGCCGGTGTCTCCGAGCGATCCATAGACCTCGTCTGTGGAGACATGATGAAAGCGCTTGCCTTCGTATCCCGTTTCGGATTCGCTCCAGACGGCCCGCGCAGCAGACAGCAGAGATGCCGTGCCCATGATGTTGGTTTCCAAAAAGGCCATGGGGCCAGTGATGCTGCGGTCGACGTGGCTTTCTGCAGCGAGGTGCAGCACGGTGTCGACGTTTTCTTCACGCATCAATGCCGTGACGCCTTCCGTATCGCGGATGTCCATCTTCACAAACCGGTGGTTGGTGTGCCCCACCAGGTCCTTGAGGTTGGCGAGGTTTCCCGCATAAGTCAAGGCATCTAGATTGATCACGCGGACCTCTGGGTGACTTGTGACCCACAAACGCACCACATGTGAGCCGATAAAGCCAGCACCTCCCGTCACCAGAAGGACTTTGGGGGTATGTGTGCGTCGGGACATGGTCAAAAACTCCAGTAGTTCAGTTGATCAGAAAGATGACGGTACATGCCTTTGATGTCCACCAGCAATCCGTTGTCTTTGTGCTTGAACAGCGCGCGGAAATCTTGGAAAGTCAGGTCCACGTATTGTGCGTGGTTGACCGCCACAATCACGGCGTCATAGGTCCCGTTTTTGGCCGAGTCTGTCAATTTTACCCCGTACTCGTTGTCCACTTGACTTGGAGAGGCGAATGGATCCACGACGTCGGTTTGAACATTGAAGGAGCGCAGTTCTTGAATCACATTGAACACCTTGGAATTCCGAATGTCAGCCACGTTTTCTTTAAAGGTGACACCCATCACCAAGACCTTGGCCTCAAGCGGATTGACTCCTTTTTCGAGGAGCCGTTTGACCACTTGCTTGCCGGCGTAGTACCCCCATACTGTCGTTCACATACCGACCGGAGTTGATCACCTTGGCATGGTAGCCGAGTTTTTTCCGCTCGCCAAGTCAAATAGTAGGGGTCAACCCCGATGCAATGGCCACCGACGAGTCCAGGTGTGAATTTTAAGAAATTCCACTTTGTGCCAGCAGCTTCGAGCACCTCAAAGGTGTTGATTCCGACACGGTTGAAGATGATGCTGAGCTCATTGATGAGGGCGATGTTGACATCCCGCTGTGTGTTCTCAATGATTTTGGATGCCTCCGCTACCTTGATGCTGGACGCCCGATGCGTGCCGGCTTTGACCACCAAATCATACGTTCTGGCAATCACATCTAGGCTCTCTTCATCGCTTCCGCTCACCACCTTTGACGATGGTCTCGATCGTGTTCACCTTGTCGCCTGGATTGATCCGCTCGGGGCTGTATCCCACCTTGAAAGTCAGGGCCGAAAGTGAGTCCGCTCTCGGGCTTCCAGCACGGGGATGCAGTCTTCTTCTGTGCACCCGGGGTACACCGTGGATTCGTAAACGACATAGTCCCCTGCGGACAGCGCGTCTGCCCACCGTTTTGGAGGCCGATAATCAAGCGGAGTCAGAGTCCGGTTGGTTGGTCGCGTTGATGGGCGTGGGCACGGCCACCACAAAGAACTGCGCCGCCTTGAGGTCCTCTGGGTTCGTGCAGTAAACGAGATGTCGCACCCATCGAAGGCCTCTTTGTCGAGCTCTTCACTGGGGTCAATGCCTTGCTTCATTTGCTCCACACGACCGGAATGGATGTCAAAACCGATGACCTTGATGTGCTTTGCAAAAGCCAGTGCAATCGGAAGCCCGACGTAACCGAGGCCAATCACAGCAAGTGTGGCGTCTTTATCCAAGAGACGCTGGTGTAGATCTGTGGTGCTCATGTTGCGGATTCAATGGGGCGGACACAATGGTCCTGAAGTTCATATTGTTCGCCAGATTCTGGACAAACTGCAAGGCCATTATCGTCGAAGTGGAGGCGGTGGCCAAAGGCGCTCATCCAGCCATGCTGTTTGGCGGGATTGCCCATGACCAGAGCGTAGTTCGGAATGTCTTTGGTCACCACGGCACCTGCTCCGATGAAGGCGAATGCTCCAATGTCATGGCCGCATACGATGGTGGCATTGGCTCCAATGGACGCGCCGTGGCCCACATGGGTCTGTGCGTATTGGTCTCGGCGAATGACTGCGCTTCTCGGGTTGGTTACGTTTGTGAAAACGCAGGATGGACCCAAAAAGACATCGTCGTCGCACGTGACGCCAGTGTACAGACTCACGTTGTTCTGAACCTTGCAATTGCGGCCCAGTTTGACTTTCGGGCTGATGACCACATTCTGGCCAATGTTACAGCCATCCCCCAATTCAGCCAAGGGCATGATGTGGCTAAAGTGCCAGATTTTGACTCCTTTTCCGATGATGGCGCCTTCGTCAACAACGGAGGTCTCGTGCGCGAAATAATGGAGGTCGTTGCTCATCAAGTACGAAAGGAGGTAAAGTCTTTGTGTTCCGTCTTTCTCAAGTCGGCATCCGAGAGTCCGCGGAAGTAATCATAGGTGATGGCCAAGCCCTCGGAGCGGCTCACTTTGGGGCTCCATCCCAACAGCGATTGTGCCCGAGAAATGTCGGGACGACGTTGTTTGGGGTCGTCTTGAGGCAGGTCCTTGTAAATCACCTTTTGGTCCGTGCCTGTGAGCGCGATGATTTCCTCCGCGAAGTCGGCGATGCTGATCTCATCGGGGTTGCCCACATTGACAGGTCGGCTCTCATCAGACAGCAAGAGACGGTAAATTCCCTCGACTAAATCGTCGACATAGCAGAAACTGCGGGTCTGACTGCCGTCTCCGAAGACGGTCAGGTCCTCACCCCGCAGCGCTTGACCAATGAAGGCCGGCAAGACCCTGCCGTCATTGAGCCTCATGCGTGGCCCGTATGTGTTGAAGATGCGGACGATGCGCGTTTCTAGGCCGTGGTAAGTGTGGTAGGCCATGGTCATGGCCTCTTGGAATCGCTTCGCTTCGTCGTAGACGCCGCGGGGACCTACTGGATTCACATGTCCCCAGTATTCTTCATGCTGCGGATGCACTTCGGGGTCACCATAGACTTCGCTGGTGCTGGCAATCAGAATTCGCGCCCCTTTCACCCGGGCCAAGCCCAAACAATTGTGCACCCCCAACGATCCCACTTTGAGCGTTTGGATGGGGATTTTGAGGTAGTCAATGGGACTGGCAGGAGAGGCAAAGTGCAGGATGTAATCGATGTCTCCCTTGACGTGGATGAATTGGCTTACATCGTGGTGGTGGAACTCAAAACGGTCTAATCCGGTCAGGTGCTCGATGTTTCGAAGGTCTCCTGTGATCAGGTTGTCCATGCCAATCACATGGTGGCCTTCCGCAATAAAGCGGTCACAAAGGTGGGACCCGAGAAAACCCGCTGCACCGGTGATCAGAACACGCTTCATGAGTTGGAGGTGGACTTTCGCCCGATGGAGGTGTATTCCCAACCACTTGTCCGCATGTCTTCCACGTCGTACAGGTTGCGGCCATCGAAAATGATGGGGTTGTTCAGGGCCTGTTTCATCTGCTCAAAATCTGGTGTTCTGAACACTTGCCACTCCGTGCAAATCAACAGCGCATCCGCACCTTCAATGGCGCGGTATTGGTTGTCGGCGAAGTCAATGCGATCGCCAAGGCGCTGTTGGACATTTTTCATCCCTTCCGGGTCAAATGCACACACCGAGGCCCCTGCTTCGAGCAATTTTTCAATCATGTAAAGCGCTGGCGCTTCCCGAATGTCGTCGGTTTCTGGCTTGAAAGCCAAGCCCCAGAGGCCGATGCGAACCCCTTTGAGGTCGCCGTTGAAGCGTTTGTGAATGGGGTCGAACAGCACCGTTTTCTGCGCTTCGTTCACCTCCATGACACTGGTGAGTATCTCGAACTCGTGTCCAGCCTCCCGTCCACTGCGGTGAAGGGCTTGGACGTCTTTGGGGAAGCAACTTCCGCCGTAGCCAATGCCTGGAAACAAGAACCGAGGTCCAATTCGGGTGTCGGTGCCCATGCCCCGGCGCACTTTGTCCACGTCTGCCCCAACTTTCTCGCAGAAGTTCGCGATCTCGTTCATGAACGTGATTTTGGTCGCCAGGAAAGCATTGGCGGCATACTTGGTGAGTTCAGCGCTCCGCTCATCCATTACAATCAGGGGATTACCTTGGCGTACAAAGGGCGTGTACAGGCGCCTCATGACTTCTTCTGCACGGTCACTGCCAACCCCAATCACGACGCGATCGGGTTTGAGGAAATCGTCTACCGCATAGCCTTCCCTCAAAAATTCAGGGTTGGACACCACGTCAAAGTCAACGGAGGCATGGGCTGCAATGGCCGCAGTGACTTTTTCTGCTGTGCCCACTGGAACTGTGCTCTTGTCCACGATGACCTTGTATTCGGTCATCATTTTCCCGAGTTGATCTGCTACGCCCAAGACATAACTCAGGTCGGCACTTCCGTCTTCGCCCGGTGGTGTTGGCAAAGCAAGAAAAATGATCTCTGCAGGCTCAATGGCTTCTGCCAAATCGGTTGTGAAATGGAGACGGCCAGCCGCGATGTTGCGCTCAAACAAAACATCGAGGTGTGGCTCGTAAATGGGAACTTCTCCGTTCCGCATCTTCTCCACTTTTTTGGCGTCAATGTCGACGCAGACAACTTGGTTTCCAGTTTCTGCAAAACAGGTCCCGGTAACCAGGCCAACGTAACCGGTGCCCACAACAGCGATTTTCATGAAAATAGGGAGATAAACTTGATGGTCTAAAGGTACGAATTCAGCCCTTCTTGGATGTGCTGCGCCACGCGCTCCTGTTGCGCTTCGGTGAGCTCGGTGTGCATGGGGAGACTGATGACGCGTTGCGTTAGGTCCTCGGTGTGTGGAAGAACGACGGATTCCGAGACCACATCTGCAAAGGCGGCCTGTTTGTGGATGGGCTTAGGGTAGTATACCCCGTGCGGGATCCCGCGGGCAGTCAAGTGTTGGGCCAGATGATCGCGGAGCCCCGGACCCTCTCCTCTGTTGTTGAGTTTGAGCGTGTATTGATGAAAAACGTGCTTGGATCGAGGATGACGATAAGGCACCGTGATCATCGGGTGCTCGCCCAGGAGGGCGTCGTATTTGTCTGCCGCTGCAGTTCGAGCCGCGTTGTAGTTGGAGAGGTGCGGCAGTTTGACCCGAAGAATGGCGGCTTGAATGCTGTCGAGTCGACTGTTCATCCCAATGATCTCGTGGGAATACCGTTTCTGAGAACCGTGGTTGCAGATCATCTTGAGCTTTTGCGCCAGTGCGGCATCTCGCGTAAAGCAAGCGCCGCCATCTCCATATGCCCCTAGGTTCTTGGAGGGGAAGAAGCTGGTGGTGCCAATGTCGCCCATGGTGCCGGCCGCGCCCCAATGGTTCTCGCCCAAGGACCAACCTGAACCAATGGCCTGAGCTGTGTCTTCTACAATGGCCAAATCATGTGTTTTGGCCAGGGTCATCAAAGCTGTCATGTCGGCACATTGTCCATACAGGTGGACCGGCATAATGGCTTTTGTTCGGTCCGTAATGGCTTTGGCGACTGCCCCTGGATCGAGTGTAAAACTGCAGGGGTCCACATCAACCATGACCGGCTTTAACCTGAGCAGGTGGATGACTTCGACGGTCGAGATAAAGGTGAACGACGGGGTAATGATTTCATCTCCGGGCTTCAAGTCCAGCGCCATCAAGGCAGCTTGCAGGGCATCCGTCCCATTGGCACATGGGATGACGTGAACCGGTTGAGATTCGCTGTGCCCCAGCCATTGGGCCAGTTCTTGTGCGAAGTCTCGTACCGCGGGACCATTGATGTATTGTCCGGACTTCACGACATCGAGGACCGCTTTGTCAATGTCGTCTTGGATGTGGGCGTATTGCCCAAGAACATCCACCATGTGTAGGGGGGGCTTGTCGTTGCTCATGCGGTTGGCCGTAAAGATACTCTGTGCGAAAGGGCTTCCATTTTCGTGGGATGAGGCGTTGTGTTGAGTTTTTCGCTCAAACAGTATAATATGATGTTGGAATTTCGTAAATTATTGCCAGAACCATCATGCGCTGCTTTTCCCGTCTGTCTTTACGTGCCCTCTTTGCCTTGGGCATTTGGCTTTTTTCCGCACCGACTCAAGCCCAAGCCTTTAACCCCGACGCCAATGGTGACGGACAAGTTGGTGCTGCCGATGTGATTGCTGTGCTGGCGGTTTATGGACTCCCTTTTGAAGTGGAGGCCGACACGCCCAGCGTCCTTCACTTCGATCCCGATACACTCGAAATTTTGCCGTTGGGATACGATTTGTACATCGCAGAGGACTTCTCTTTTCCGTACCTCTACGTGACGGTTCCGGAAGGCGAATACCCCGGACAAACGGTCAAGTTGGCTGTTGAAAAGCAGCCCGACATGGATGACCAGCAGGTTTACTTGCAAGACACCGACGGAAATTGGTTGACCATTGCGCGGCAATACGAAACCAATGGTTTTTATGCGGAGATGATTTGGACTGGAGTTCGATGGGTCTCAGACCACTTGGACTGACCTTTTTGATCAATTCAAGTTTTCTCTTCTCTGTTTCGTCTTCCTTTTCGAACTTCGCGCCCCTGCCCGGATGGTGGAATTGGTAGACACGACGGACTTAAAATCCGTTGGCCCGAACGGGCCGTGCGGGTTCAAGTCCCGCTCCGGGTACAAATGAAAAGCGCTCAAGGGTGGAGGTTTCACCCTTGTAAATAGAAACTGAACCTGAATGGGCAGTTGTCATCGCTCGAGGACAACGGTTTGAGAATGGACAGGAGTGCCTTCAGAATGAATGTGCAGATGGTAGAGGCCGTTGGGTAGGTCCAACCTTACTGCATTCAGGGCACCAACTAGGTTTTGTTGAGCAAGGACAATTTGTCCGAGTTGATTGCGGATTGTCAACCTATATCCATCTGCTTTTTTTGGTGACTCGATCCATAAAACTCCCGCAGTCGGGGTGGGCCAAACTTTCCAGCTGGTTGATTCCTTGGGTGGAGCGACATGGCTAATCGAAACAGACGTGCACGCTGTCAAAACCAGACAACCTCCAAATTCAGCGAATGCAATTTTAACTGCGTAACTGCCGTCAGCTGATGGAGAATAGTCTGAGAGCAGTTCTCCTGGAATGATGGCCCATCCGCCGGGCAGGCACTCGCCCCATTGGTAAGTGAAGTTCGGGTCATAGACAGCACTTAAGGTGCTTTCAAGGATTGAGATGTCGGTAGGAAGGTCCGATGTGTAGACACAGGATTCGTCGTCAGTCGTTGCGTTTTGCTCAAAATTGCATGCATCGGAATCAGTGCATCCAGTGCAGCTTTCGAATTCACATGACGCATCTTCAATGGTGGCGTCTGGATCAAAATTACAGGCACTGGGGTTCGTACAGCCAGAGCAACTGACAAACTCGCAGGAACCGTCATTGCACAATGCCGAGATGCTGTAATTGCAGGCACTCTCATCGGTACAGCCATCTGGAAAAAGGCAACTTCCATTGTCAATGGTGGCCGATGGGTCAAAGTTGCAGGCCAGTGGTGCTGTGCAGCCCGCGCAAGTCAAGTATTCACAGGACCCATTGTCAATGGTGGCCGATGGGTCAAAGTTGCAGGCCAGTGGTGCTGTGCAGCCCGCGCAAGTCAAGTATTCACAGGACCCATTGTCAAGGGCGGCCGTCTCGTCATAGTTGCATGCCGTTGGCTCCGTGCAACCGGCGCAAGTCGTGTATTCACAGGAGCCATTTTCAGTTGTGGCCGATTCGTTGTAGTTGCACGCGAAACTGTCTGTGCAACCCACGCAACTGAGGTAGTCACATGGCAAGCCATTGCACTCGTTGCCGAAGTTGCAAGCCAAGGGGTCAGCGCACTCATTGTATTGGCAACCTGTTCCATAAGTGAATGTGATGTCGTCGAGATACAAGGCTGAGTAGTTGTTGCCTTCGCCCAAACCGGAGATTTGCATGGATACGACACCGATATCGGGAACAGAAAATGTGTTTCCTGGACACTGATTTGGCACGTTAAACAGCCATGGAGTCTCCAGACTCGAATACGTGATTTGATCCTGTTCTGTATTGATTGTGACCTCAATGCCGTTGGTGGTGGCTCCGAAACCAGAAGAGTTTTGAGTCCAATAAGTAAAAGACAGGTCGGTTACTGGGTATGGAAAGGAAAAAGTCCTATTCGCTGTTTTCAGGACATTGGGAGAGCTCGTCATGACACACGGACCATAACCCACAATTAAAAATCCACCACCAATATCTACAGGATAATTTCCGAGCCAATTGTCTGGGCACAAAACGTCCGAGGCCGAAGCATTGGGCCAATCAAAGGGGGCACTACAGTTGTCAAAATCGAGAACGACGGTAGGCCCAAATGATGTCTCCTCGACAGTTGGGTCATAATTGCAAGCCATTGGGTCATCACATCCGAGGCAGCTGAGGTCGCACGACCCATCCAGTTCGGTGGCAAGGTTGTTGTAGTTGCAAGACCCGATAACAGAACAGCTCGGGAAGTAGTCGCAGGGCCATTGATAAACTGAGATTGGGCTGGAGTTATTGAGCTCATTTGATTTGGCGAAAATGGAACCGGAGGCGTCCATAGCCGCATCGAAAAGCCCCATATTCTCCCCATTGGAGACGATTGAATTGCCCATTTTCGTCCAAGTGCCCGCCACCTTCTGGAAGGTGTAGATGTAAGATTCATCAGCAGCTGTGATGATGCTTCCGGTGGCATTGATTGTGACTGCCGCGCCCAGTAGATTGCCAAATCCGAGGATGGCCGCATCCTCTGCCCAACTGCCATTTTCAAGGGAGAACAGTTGAACCTTTCCCTCGTATTCCAAATCAGGGACTTCAGTGTAGTAGGGACTCCCCAAGACCAGATGTTGTCCGTCTGCACTGAGCTGCATTTGAACCGTCTCCTCTTCCTGCAGAGAGGGATAGATAAATTCAGTCGCAGAAGTAATCTCTCCTTGGAGCACCCAAAAATCGTCCTCAAGAATGAAAATTCTGACGCGGCCATCGTTGCCATTGGTAGAAGTGAATTTGGGCTCAGCGATGGCAAGGGTTGTTCCTGAACCGTCGAGGCAAACATGATACCCGCTCAAGTCGTCTTCAATCTCCCCTGTGATGGATTGACCGATTTGGTTCCAATTGACTCCATCCCATTGGTAGGCAGAGGTCTCTCCAATTTGCGCGCCAGAACCAGGTTGGCCGACAGCGATGATGTCGCCCGTATTGTTCATTGAAACAGAATGGCCAAACCAACCCGACTCCGTGTTTCCCGTTAAATAATCGCCCAAAGGGTAGTAGGAAGAACCATTGAGTTGGTAGACTCTTGCGCCCCCTATTCCAGTCCCATTGGGTGGGGGCATCGGATCTCGCGGCCCACCCAGAATGACCCGAGACCCATCTCCATTGATGTCGACATCGAATCCATATCTCGAGCCATTGTCATGGTTTCCAAAAGAACCGTAGAGGGGTTCCCAATCGCCATTGTCAAATTCAAAAACAGTCGCTCCACCTGACCACGTTCCTGGGTTAGAGGACTGAGGCCTTCCGGTAATGATTTTCATTCCATCCCCGCTCACCGCGATGGATCGACCGAATCCGCCATCGCCTTCCAATTGCGTGCCGAGCAGTTCAGGACAAGTCTGACCAAAAACGACCGCGTTGAAAAACACAAGAAAAAATGAGAGGGCAAATGAAGAAGATCGCATCCAGCGAAAATCCCCCAATCCCCCTCTTGACCGGTGGTTTTTTTTTGCGATTATCCAACCCGACGTGTTAAAGGAACCGCTACGTAGCGGTTTAGTCGCAGAGCGAGCCGAAGGCGGCGAGGAAGACGAGCATGTCGGAGGTGGTGACTTGGCCGTCGTCGTTGAGGTCGGCCG
This sequence comes from uncultured Flavobacteriales bacterium, assembly GCA_949373165.1. Taxonomy (GTDB): domain Bacteria; phylum Bacteroidota; class Bacteroidia; order Flavobacteriales_D; family Sanyastnellaceae; genus UBA8752. Next base: position 72,186 of record CASICO010000029.1, read on the forward strand.
TGCAATTGGACAAGCAGCCGAAGTCCCCCAGAAGCAGAAGGGCGTCCGAAACGGTAATGTTGCCGTCTCCGTCCAGGTCTGGTGGGCAGTCGTTGGGCTCCTCGGGTCCACCGCCATTGCACAGTCCAGAAATGGACCAGGTGGCATCGAATTGTGCACCTGATGAGGAGGCAAAACCGTTGAACAAAAACACCGACCACGTGCCTTCACCGGAGAGGCCATTGCCCAACAAGTCGACAGAGGCGGAGTACGTGCCAGATGACGAGGATTGCCAAGAGGCTGGCCACAGGTTGTAGTCGCCTGTGCTGGTGCAACCGGCTGGACTAGAGTTAAACCCCCCCAATGCTGCACAATCTCCGGAGGGTGAGACGAGCGCGAGGGTCAGATCACTGGCCCAGTTGCTGTCTCCGCCAGCGTTGGTCCAATTGAGGGTGATGTCCAGCGTTTCTGGAATGCCCGCCGCTTCAAAATTGAAGAACACAGAGGCTGCATTGGCGGACAAGGTGGCCTCGAGGTTGCCTTCGGCATCGCAGTCGCATGTCCTGGCCTGTAGGTGGGTAAATGCAAGTGCTGTCGTCGATGGTGGCCGACGCATCGTAGTTGCAAAGCGGTGTTGTCGGTGCATCCGGCACAGCTGGTGCTGTTCCCGCGAGCCGCAGACGCCGCAGTCGTCATCGATCAGGCAAGAGCCGTCGGTCTTCTTGCGCTTCGGGGTCGAAGTTGCAGGCCGAAGGCAGGGTGCATCCGGTGATGGCGACCGCGTTGGTGGGATAACTGTCCCAAGACCGTTTGGGCCCGTATTCAGCGGGTCAAGATGCGTCGACACCCCCACACACCCCACGACACATCCATGGCGCCCATAAAAGTCATAGGTTCCGTTGTTGACGTTTGCCATTGCAGGCGGCGGCCCCGCCATACAGTTGGCCGATGATCCGCTGGTTTTGATCAAAGAGTGGCGGAGCCCGAGGAGCCCCGGCTCCGTGACGCCCAAATTCCCATTGACTGATCCACCACACCTGAGCCCCCACCTGCTGTCGAGGTGTAAGGCGCATTGTTTTCGAAGCAGATTTTTTTTGACATCTCCGCTGGGGTGGTGGATGCCAACCAGCGGAGGAGGGGGCGCTGCCCGAGGCGTCCCATCCAGCATACTCAACATCGTAACTCGAGGGTGGTGTGGCGCTGAGTTCAATCAGGGCCACATCACTGCTCCCCGCTGTTGGACCAGGAGCGTGCCTCCAGAGATGCTCTGGTTTGTGGGGGCCCGAGGAGCCAGAAACAGCTGCTGCTTTCGTGGTTTGAAGTAGTACACCCAGCTGTTGGGGTTGCCCAAACAGTGGTTGGCGGTCAGGAAGAAAGGCGTCCCATCCTGAGCCGTGTTGTTGACCAAGGCCCCGGTGCAGGCCGCATAGCCGCCGTTGGTGATCAAGGCAACGGATTTCTTGGCCACTTGCCAGTCGTCTCCTGCAGGGCAATTGACGTTGATGTTGCAGGCTCCCGAATTTCCAAACGGCCCCATGCTCGAAGGGCTGTTGGGGTTTTCGGGATGAAGAAGAAGGCTCCGATATCCGTGCACAATTTGGCTAATGTGCACTTCGCCTTGACCATGGACGGCGTCGGGTTCTTGGTACTCGATGACAATGTGGTCGGCATCCAGAAGGCCCAAGGGTAACGTCCCCCAAGGTTTCTCATTGGCTTGGGTGAAACTTCCAAGAAACCGTGTCCTTTCTGCATCCCAAACGTAAAGTGCTGCGCCTTCCGGAAGGTCAAATGTGTCCAGGGTCAAACCAATGCCAGTGGCCCCAGGACAATGAACACCCAAGCGCCAGATCCAGCGGTCTTTGCTGTGCTCCCAGAGTCCGGAATTCGCCAGTCCGAAATCCGCCAGACGCTCTACGCCAAAGCGCCATGGCGCTTCTTTGTATTGGTCGGTCACGGCGTCCTCTGCTGCCAACGCCAAAAGGTCCAAATCGGAGGTGCTGACCACAGGAACATTGAATTCTACGTTGGCCACGCCCCATTGCCAAGGCGCCCCTCCTTGGGGAACCTGAGCGGTGAGCGATGTGATGGCCCACGTGGCGGCCACAAAGGTGAGCAGTCGCTTCATTCTGGGCAGTCCGTGCCGAAGAGAGACAGCATAATGAGCATGTCGGACGTGGTGACACCACCGTCGTCGTTGAGGTCATGGCTGCAATTTTTCGGCACATCCGAACTCACCGAGCATCATGAGCAAGTCGCCAATGCCGATGATGCCGTCAAAATTGAGGTCTCCAAAGCAAACGGACACCTCTTGGAAGGTGATGCTCTCCTGCAGGATTTGAGGATTCTCGCCATCAGAGGTGCGGGTTTGAAGGTTGACTGTGAGGCTCACTTCGCCATCGGTGGTGAGCTGGGCAATCAGAACTTGACCGTTGGCATTTGGAAAGGCTGTGGGCTCGAGATCGGGGTAAATGAACACCGATCCCCCATTCACGTCGTTTGCCAAAACTGCGCCACCAGATCCTTCGAAGGCACCGAAGTCCAATCCAATGGTGTTGACGTCGGCGGAATTGTCTTGTCCACCCACGGTTAGCCAACTGTCGAATTCAATCAAGGGGTCAACAGGCAGCAAGGCGGGGTTGTAATTGGACGCCAATGCTCCTCCAAGGGGATTCTGGTAGAAGCCCGTTGAGCTTTCTACAGACATGGGAATGCTGTCAAAACCGTAAATGGCCACGAGTTGCTCTGTGAGGTCAGAGAATTCGGCCCAGACCCTGTACGTGGTCATGCCGTTTACTGTGTTTTGACCCACCACATCGTAGCTCAGCTGGACAAAGCTGCTCACTGCAACTTCGTCTTCGTCACAGATGCCATCGTTGTCGGCATCGTTGAGGCAGTCGCCATTGCAGTCGAGTCCAGTTGCGGCGTAGGTGCATGAGCCATCATCCTCCGCAGCGGAGGGGTTGTAATTGCAGGCTTCAGGATCGGTACAGCCGTCACACGAGGTTCCGTCGCCCCCCACAAACGCCGCATTCGTCATCGAACAAGCATGTGCCGTCGTCCACGGTGGCTTCGGGGTCGTAATTGCAGGCGGCTGCCAATGTGCAGCCGAGACAACCGTATTCGCAACTGCCGTTGTCAATTCCAGCTTGGTCATCGTAGTTGCAGGCATCGGGATCAGTGCAGCCGAAGTCCAAGTTGTCTGTGCAGAAGGTCACCGACTCGACGTCGCCATAATCCCCTCCCGAGGCAATCACCACACCGTCCACCAAAACGGTATACCCACCAGGGGCATAGATGCCGTCTCCAAAGCTGTCCGAAATTGTGAAGGAGTAGCAGCCCTCTGCCACGCAGAAGAACGCTTCTTCTGTAGATCCAGAGCTGTTGTATGGACCACCTGCAGCGATGACAGTTCCACTCGAGTCAGAAAAGGTCCACGTGATTTCTCCGGGGTAAATGTCTGTGACGATGGAAATGGTGACGGGCACACCATCGACGATGCAGGAGCCGTCGTCAATGGTGGCACTGTCATCGTAGTTGCAGCTCAGGGGGTCGGTGCAGCCATAACAGCTGAAGTCACACCCACCACTTTCGTTGACCGCATCTTCATCATAGTTGCAGGCCGTTGCATCGGTGCAACCAAACCCGGTGCCCACGCAGAATGAGGTGGATTCCACGTCGCCGTATTCGCCGCCAGAGGCCACGATGATGCCATCCACAGTCAGGGCGTAATCTCCCAATCCAAAGTTGCAGCATATGCCATCTCCAAAGCTGTCAAAAATGGAGAAGGTGTAGCACCCATCCCCCGCACAAAAACTTTCTGTAATCACAGATTCACCTGAGGTGTAGGGCCCTCCGGAATTCACCGTTGCGCCCAGGCTGTCGGTCAAGGCCCAAGTGACCTCTTGTGGATAGTTGTCGAGGACGATGGTCAAAAGAAAGGGCAGGCCATCGGCGAGGCAAGTGCCATCGTCCAAAATTGCTGAAGGGTCAAAGTTGCATGCTGTGCTGTCTGTGCAACCTCCGCAAGAGCTGTCGTCGCCTCCACATTCGCCGCACTGGTCTAGGGTCAAGCAAGACCCATCGTCAATGATCACACTGGGGTCATAGTTGCATGCCGTGCTGTCGGTGCATCCGCCGCAAGTGCTGTTGTCTCCAGCGCAGACTCCGCAAAGGTCATTGTCCGCGCATGAGCCGTCATCTGTAGAGGCATCCGGATTGTAGTTGCATGCTGCAGGGTCAGTACAACCATCGATCACTCCTCCGATGCAGACGTCTTGAATGGTGATGTCCGCGACGTAAGTCACGGCGCCACTGCTGGCATATCCATTGACCAACTGAACGCTCCATTCGCCAGCTCCAGTGAGTCCCGCAGCAGACAAGTCGAGGGAGGCGGTATACGTTCCGTCCGTCCCTTCGGTCCAGACCTCTGGCCACAAGGTGTAGTTGCCCAAGTCTGTACAGCCGGCGCTCACGGTTGCCGAAAAGCCGCCGAATTCGATGCAATCTCCATTGGGTGAGGTGACCACCACCAACATGTCCGCAGCCCAACTGCCAGCGCTCGTGGTGTAATCGAGCACAATGTCCAAGGCGCTGACCTCTCCGGTTCCGGTGAAGGTGGCGGGGGTTCCCGCAGCGCCTCCTCCGAGGGTTTCCGTGATGCTGATTTCGGATGAGCAATCGCAAATGCCGCCAACAGGGGCGAAAAAGCAAGACCCGTCATCGAACGTGGCGTCGGGATTGTAGTTGCAAGCTGTACTGTCTGTGCACCCTGTGCAGCTGGAGCCATTGCCCGCGCATATGCCGCATATGTCTTCGTTTGCACAGGACCCGTCATCCACAGTGGCGTCGGGATTGTAGTTGCAGAAGGTGTCGTCCAAGCAGCCAAAACAACTGAAGTCGCAGCTTCCATCATCGGCGACCGCATCGGGGTTGTAATTGCAAGCGCCGGAATCGGTGCATCCGAGTACAATGTCACCCACACAGACTTCGCTGGATGCGCTGTTCGTGAAATCGCCGCCGGAAGCCAAGACTGCGCCGTCTTGAGAAAATTCGTAGCTACCGGTGCCATAGGCGCAGCACATGCCATCTCCAAAGCTGTCGTAGACTGTGAGGGTGTAGCATCCGTCGCCGACACATGAGGTTTCGACTTGCGTGCTGCCTGCCCCTCCATATGGCCCGCCGCTCCAAACGATGTCGCCATCGGCATTGACCAAGTCCCAAGTGGTTTCACCGGGGTAGTTGTCCAGGTTGAGGGTCATCACCACGTCCACCCCCTGGGCGTCCAAACTGAACGCACTGGTGGCGGAATCATTGGTTGAGTTTCCATCCACACCGCCATTGGGGGCAGAGACCGAAACAGAAAAGGTGTGGGCGCCGTCACCTGGCGTGAGGTTGGGCAGGACAACGCTTACGGACTCACCAAAAGCAAGGCTGCCTGTCCAGCTGTAGGTCATGTCGAGGCCATCGTCCAGCACATAAGTCAGGGTGGCGTTGGTCAGCGTATCTCCTCCATAATTAAAAAGGGTCAGGCTCGGAGTGACCTCCGTTGCGCAGGAAAAGCCCGAGGGGGAGTCGATGCCAATGATGGCGGCGTCGAGGTCGAAGTCAGGAACTGCGGGAAGGCAGCCATTGGAGGAGAGCAAGCTCGCGCGAGTTCCGCCGGGCGCCAGCAAGGCTTGCATCCGGTCGGCTTGCCCTAGACTGAATACGTTCATGCATCCATCATCGGAATAGTCCATGTAGTTCTGAACCATGTCTTCTGTGCTGCAGCTGATGTGGCCAAGTGCACATCCGAAATTGGCGCCATCTGATTCTGGGGTGTCCGCCACAAAGTCATCCGCGCCACAAGCGCCATCTCCCCATATGTGACGAAGATTGAGCCAGTGTCCAACCTCGTGGGTCGCTGTGCGTCCCAAATTGTACGCTCCCCGAACCCGGTCCGTCGATGCCGACAAATTGATAACCACAAACAATGCCGTCTGTTGCTGGATTCCCCCCAGGGAATTGGGCGTATCCGAGCAGGCCTCCACCCAAGTTGCCACACCCAGAAGTTCATGTAGTCGGCTGTCGGCCAGGCGTCAGATCCGCCGGCACTCGTGAACTTCACATTGTCTGATGTTCCAAAACTTCCAGAAGTGGTGGGGACCCTAAGGATGCCATCCGAGGGGGCGCCATTGGGGTCTCGTGTGGCCAAGCAAAATTCGATTTCGGTGTCGGCTTCGCTTGCGGCCAAATGTCATCTTGGTCTGCGTTGGTGC
>CASICO010000030.1 GCA_949373165.1 uncultured Flavobacteriales bacterium
AGCAGGACCAACAACCACAGCATTCGGATTGGGACCATACTTCACGTCGCTGCCGAGCATGGCATCAAACTGACCCCGGCCTTTGCCAAAGTTGCGGCAGAACCTCCAGCACCCCCTCTCCAATCAGTCCCTGCCAAAACCGTGGTGGCGCCCGTTCCTAAGCGACAAGAAATTGTATCGGACAAAATCAAATTCAGCCCTCAGCAAGAGCAGCTTTTTGATGCTTTGAAGAAATTTCGACTCACACTTTCTCGCGAGAAAGGAGTCAAGGCCTTCCAAATTTTCAGCAACAATACCCTGCACGAATTGGTCTGGAATCAACCGATGACTGGCAAGAGTCTACTGATGTGCAAAGGCATCGGGCCGCATAAACTTGAAGAGTTCGGTGACCACATCATCGCTTTGGTACAGGAGCATTCTTGAGTAGAGGAGGGAATCTAGACTCCTCTCGGTCAATTGCTGATTGAATTCATGCCCACGCTTGGATCCAAGCTCATTTGAAATAGGCTGCAATTCCGATTGAGCGCAGCCATAAGGCAACATCAGCCTCCACAATGTGCGCTTCGCTTTTCCTTAAATCATGCACGGATTGACCGCTCGTCACTTTGAATTCATCAATCAAGTCTGAGCGATATGCCGCTTCAAATGGAGCTTTGAAATATTCCAAACCCCATTCCGAACTCTTCCGGTCATCTGGGTCTCTAGGCTGGATGTAGCGATCTTCTGCAGCTTTTGAAGTTTGCCCCATATAGCAAAATGTATCCGCAGTATTGATCAACTCAGGTCCATTTGACTTGACCATTTTCTTGAATTCTCGAACAGAAGCGGATAACTCAATGATGTAGACCTGATGTCCATCGGGATCATCAAAAGCAATGTCCCCACCCCAAGCCCTTACATGCTCAATTCGATTCAACGCATGCCGATAAGCCTCATGATACCCGTCGAAAAATTGGGGGCCATCCTCCCCTGATTGCAGCACCCTTTTGTAACGTTTCCCGAACACATCCTGAGTATGCTGACGGCTTTGCACGGCCTCTTCCGCTTTCGCAGCCAAAACCACCTTAATTCTTCGTTTTGGAGAACTTGGGTTCCTATCCAAATAACGATCCTTGTATGACAGGGGAATGACAGCGATTTGTTCACTCGACATTCTGGACGTTGTTTCTGTTGAAAATGTAAGGTGTTGGACAATCTTACTCGCCTCAGGACAGAACCTTTTGACAAAAAAAGTACCCCTCATCAGATTGTAATCAGCCTAGGGTATTTCGACAATTTAAAATGGCAGGTCATCTTCCGCTATTGAAGGCAGAGTATCATCAAACGGGGCCGCAATTGAGGGGCTATCTGATTGTCCTGTTTTTTTCGATCGCCCTTCATCGCTATGCTCTTCGTCATGACATTGGCTGCATGCCTTGAAGTTCAATTGCTCCAACAATAGCCCCTCAAATTTCAGCTGAGGGTTCAGCTTGACCATATACCACTGCTTGAGCAACCGCATGGTGGGTCGCTTGAACCGCATTTCATAATCCTTCAAAAATGCCTTGAGCTTCTCATCCGAGAGCCCCGTGTCATTTTCGTAAATCACCTTGGGGCTTCGCGACAAGAACGTCCACTTGCTAAACCGTCTAAGGATATGATTGTGTTCGTGGTAGTAGGCCGCGGCTTGCCTCAGGTGCCGATCCAAGGTTGCCTCAAGGATGCTGAGATCCGAATTCTCGATGCTCATGACGCCTGAATTGTTGGCATGGGCAAGCTCATTCTGGCTCACGACCACCCCCCACTTCATCTCGATTCTCGCTTGCACAATGTCCAGCTTTCCCGCCTTGAAAAGGTCATATACAGTCTCATATGCCCATTTGCGAAAGGCCTTCAGGTCAATGCCCGCATTTCGAATCGACTGCGGAATCCGCATGTTCACAAAATCACTGTTCAACAACTCACATGCAGGAAGCTCATGATAGGCTGGTTTTTGGCCCTCGTACTCAAAAATGTACTGTCCGCTGTCCTTCACATCCAGCTTCTCATACATCTCATTGACATAATGCTCAGGGTCACTGATGAAAAGCTTAAACGCAAGCAGTTTCGCCCGCTCAAACTTGCTGAAGAAGAAAATCTGCTGCTTGTACAGCCTTTCGGTAAGGTCGAGACTGTCAGGATCAACCTGCTGGACAATCCGACTCGCATTGTACATCGTGATAAATGGCATGAGAAATAAACGTTGGCAAGCCCCAATAAGTTACACATTATGGGGCGGACTTCCCAACGTAGTTCGGCAACCACAGCAGCAGATACACATGCAACTAGAAACTCGGGCTCCTTGATTCAGTCGTGTGTGGGGATGGTTAGCGGACGAAGTTGACGACGCAGACGTACTTTTTGCCGGACCAGATGATGCCGACGGTGCAGTCGCGGTAATTGGGGCTCAACAGGGCCTGCCGGTGGGGCGGAGAGTTCATGAAGTTCTCCACGCATTGGTAGGCGAGCTCCGCATCGCTCAGGTTGTGATAGACCGGGGCTGAAGAGCTCCCTCCCGTGAGGATCTCCGCACAGGCCCAGTGGTTTTTAGGGCCGAATTCTCTGACCCGATCTACGTGGGTTCGGTAATGGTGCACACGTGCCAGCTTCTTCTGCTGGGTGTGCGAAAAGTCTCCCGTGCGATAGACATACCGGGCGTGCGACACCGACACTTCGCGGTGCGCGCTCAAATTGACCAAAGGCGCCAAGCCCAAACTGTCCCGAACCGCGTTCGCCCGCTCCATGAAAGCGCTTCTCCACGTTGTTGGCTTGGGCGCACACCCAAGACATCGGGAGGAAAACGGCGAGGGAGAGGAGGAGAGTGCGGTGCTTCATGGTTTCACCCATTCCAACGCCACCTCCCGTGTTTTCAGTATTCAGCTGGCAAAAAGGACGACATCTCGGTCGCCCTCTCCACCTGAGAAATCACTCCGCGCAACTCAGGCCAAATTGACCGAGAAGCACCAATAGATCACCCACGGAAATCAAGCCATCCCCATTGATGTCGCTTGGGCAATTGGAGACGCCGCCAAAGTCCTCTGGGTAGAGGCAACTTTCGTCTTCCTCATTGAAAATCGGGTGGTAATTCAAGGCCACTGAATCCGTGCACCCTGGGATGATGCAAGTGCCGTCATCTACCGTCGCAAAGGCCACATAATTCTGGGCGCCATTGTACATGCACCCCACAATCGGGTTGGGGTTCTCCACTACGGTGATCACCTGCTCGAATTCAAACTCCCCCACAGGGAAAGGCGCGCCAAACAAGCTCAAAATCAAATCTCCTGTCCAAGTGACCACAAAGGTTCCCGTTTCGGCAGGCGTCCCGGACCAAACGGCACAGGCCTGCTGGTCTGCACCAATGGCCGCCTCGGGAAAGTCAACCGACATCCCTTGCGGCATGCCCACCACGTTCATCAAGGTCAAGTCCTGCACCGAAAACGTGGAGCCCGAAGTGGCTTCCACCATGGTGGCCGGCACGTGGACCACGGTCTCCTCCTCGGCAGACACGCCATACATGAGGCTGAATTCTACAGGGTACGCCCCAAGGTCGAACCCAGACCAATTGGCATCGCCAATGCTCGCACAGCCGTTGGGACCGTACAAACAAGAGTCATCGGAATCGGTGGCTTGATCGTTGTAGTTCCATGCCAATTCATCGGTGCATCCGGGCACCTCATCGTCGTCACAGATGCCGTCCTGGTCCGCATCGCCATCGAGCAGGCCACCCTGGCCATCGCAGACTTGGCATCCAGCCGGGAACACGCATGAGCCGTTGTCGCCGCAGGCCGAAGGATCATAATTGCAGGCTGCTGTATCCAAGCACCCCAGACAGGCGATGCTCGGGTCCAAATTCAGGCGCACCATGGGGCAGTCATAGGTCCATTGCCAACTGCCCCCCTGGTAACTCACGAACACCGTTTGGGGCGCTTGGTCTGCGCCCAACCCGAGTTGGACAGAGTCTCCACCAAAGTGCTCCATGGCCGCCATCACACGTTCGCCTGCCGGCACAAACAAAGGCTCTTCCAAAACCAAGGTCTTCCAAACCGCAGGCTGGCCTATGACACTCACATCGTCTGACTCCACTTCAAAAGGAGGGGTCGAGGCCAACAGCGCATCTGACGGCCCTTCATCGAACGGATTGCCGTCGAAGGCCAGCACGCTTCCTGCGATTACCGCTCCAGTTTGCGTGCCTTCCGTGACCGCAACGTCGATGCCGTAAATGGTCATGTCCGAAAACACGTCAAAGGGCACACCTGCCATGTAGGGTTGTGTCTCCATGTCGGCATAAAACGCGCTGCCCACATTGGACAAAACCATCCCGTCATCCCGACCATAGATGTAGTCGGTGATCTCCACGGACAAGGGCTCATTTGTGGTGTTTGAAATCAAAGGGTCTGATGATGACACAGAAATATTCAACTCCCGCTCTCCCAAGCCATAGCTCTCCAAAACATCCAAACCATTCGTGGTCAGTGTCGTTTCGGACCCGGGCAAAAGCGATACCAACACCGACGAACTGCCACCACCAAACGTGGTGAACATGGGGTTTGGCTCGACGCCATTGATCGTCCCTTCTAGCGCCAGGTCCTCTAGGTTGTCCCACCCCACATTCGTCACTTCAACCCCTAAAGGAAAGCCCCCAGGCGGCAATTGAGAAAGGGGCCAAACCCGAGATTCGAATAGCCCTGTAGACGCATAATTCATGAGGGTCGCCTCCCCGACCGCCACTTCATACTGCGGCGTCTCAAATGCCACAAAGTCGTCCACCATCCACGCGTATCCCCAAGACCCCACCCAGCGCCATCGGAAATAAACCTCGGACGTAAGAACATCGGAGAACTGCGTGACAAATTCTCCGATGTTGAACCGCATCGTCTGAGGATTGGTGGTTTGGTCGTTTGTGACCATGTCCGGGAAGATGTTGATGCGCTTGGTCACCGGAATCCCCATGTAGGTGCCAACCCCTTCATTCTCTCCCACAGTGGTTGGGTCTGGCCAGACCCCCTGAACCAACGACATCTCCAGCAGGCACTGCTCGCCCTCTCCACTGAAATTGTTTTGCCACCTGCGGTAGAAGGTATCGAAGGCAATGCTCACCTCTGAAAAGCCAGAACAATCCACGGGTTCGTTCAATTCAAACCAGCAATTCTCAATCGGTCCTTCCGAACCCAACAAATCCGAATCCACCATCACAAAACCGTCATCGGCGGTCTCAAACAAAGGCGCAGGCGCTGCACTGCCATCACCATCACCACCTACCCACCAGTTGTAGAGTCCACTCGGTCCTTCTGTGGTGCATTCAAAGTTGACATCGGCAGAATATTGGCTGTAGCCTTGTTCAGCGGCATTGCCGAATGTCAGCGCGCTGCAATCCGAAAACGACTGAGAGTAAATGATCGACTCTTGGGCCAAGGTCGAGGTCAATGGCAGCCAGAAGAAGGAAAAAAGGCACAGCACACGGAGGCGGGCAAGGCGACAGTTTGAGACTGACCCAAAGAAGCTGCTTTGGAAAAATGACATAGACAAGAATTAGGTTCTATATAAGATAAGGCCCAAACGGTGCCCTTCAAACAAGAGCCGTGCTATTTTGAGCCCATGTCGAAGCAACAAAAAGGGGGGATGCGGAGTGTGGCGCATTACGTGGTGGAATTTGCGGTGATCCTGTTGGGCATCTCCGTTTCGGTGTTCATCGAAAAGAACAATGCCAAGGAATACAAGGAGCAAGTGAAAAACCAGAGCTTGGCGCGCATCCTCACCAACATCCGCACCGACAGCCTCGACTTTGAGTTCAACATGGGCGTGCACCGTCCCGCCGCACAGTCTTGCGCATGGATGATGGACCACAGGAACAATTTGGCGGCAGAGCACCCCGACTCGGTGGGCAAGCACTGCTCCATGTGCATCATGGGGCAAAACCATCTTTGTGGACAATCAGGAGGAGTACCGGACGCTCCAAAACTCTGGGCTCATGGAACTGATCGAAAACGACACCCTCGCGCGGGCTTTGCAAGCCAAAATACGTCCAGCACGAGTTCTTGCGGAAATTCGAAACGGGCGTCAACAACAATGCCAACGAAAACATCGATGTGTATTTCGGAAGCATGGAGACCACGCCAGACATGCCATACTTCCAAGGCTACATCCCACTCAAAAGGTGGAATGGAACCAAGCTGGGGACCGCGTACCTGGAGCGCATTGGCGCCCCTCGAAAATTTGCACCAGATGTACGCCGAGCGCATGCGCTACCGCCTAGAAGACGACATTGTGCTCACCCAATGGATCCGCGCCGAAATCGGCAAAACCAACTGAGCTCTTACGTTCACGTCGCTTCGCTGCTGACGTATTGGACGTAGAGGTCTTTTGGGGCGCGGTCGAAGTAGGCAAAGAGGGCTGGGCACAGCCAGAACTCGAAGGGGGCGTCGGGCGTCATGTCGGCGGTGTTGTATCGGCTGCCGTCGAATTCCGGGCCGATGTAGGTGGCGTGCAGCGCGAAGCCCGGAATGGGTGACGAAGAGAAGTTGACCGTACAACGGTTGATGCTGTCATCATCGCAGCGCCCGCTGATAGACGTCGAAAAACGTCGTCGGCGCCACAAACCAAGGGCTCTACAAAAATATCTCGGCGCTCATCGTCGAACACCCATTGGCCTTGGTGGCGATAAAACGTGAGCGTGAAGATGGCGTTGCGTTTGGCACGATTTGACGTGCGTTTGCTCGAAAAAAGCAGGGGGGAATTCTTCATAGAGCAAAAGGTCCCCCCACCCCCCAATCCAAGGGCGACTCCCGTCAAGCTTGACAAACCTCAGTGCCGCATGTGTTGAAAATGGAATCAAAAACACGCGCGCCTTCCTCAAGCCAAGGAAATCAAATCAGCAGCCGCCGCCGTTGTAGTGGATGTACATCCGGGTGCCGTCGGGGGAGCGTTCGGTGATGAAGCTTTCGCTCATTGGAGAGAAATCCACGTAAAACCCTTCCGGGGAGATCCTTAAGCTGTCGAATCCGAGGGAGCTCAGGAAACGCAAGAGGTTGTTGGACACCACATAGAATTCATCGGGGGTGTCAAGGGGGAGGTCTACGGTAACCCCGAATTGGTACTTGCCATCGTACCAATGCTTGACCACCACCCCGTCCGCATAGCCACGAAACGTCTTGGTGGCCATGCCCTCTTCGCGCTGCTCGATCTCCAGCACTTCCTCCCACAGCAGATCTGCATCCGGCCGCGAAAAACGACCTTCGGGCGCAGCTTCAGTCGGCGGGGCTGGCGCCACATAAAAAGACGCGAAATCAAAAGGCGGGCGCTCGCTCAAAAGCCCCGCAAACACATAGCCCTCGCCGCCATCAAAGGCGACCTGGACAAAGGGCGCACGAAGCGCGTATGTGGGCAATTCCAATGTCCTGCTCTTGGCACTGAAGGTCGACGCAAAGTTCAAGTCCACGGTGAGCGCTTCGGTTTCCTCTTGAATCACCGTAACCGCATCTCCCCATTGGAGTTGGCCCACCACTTCGCTTCCCACGTGCGGCGCGGAACGAACATTCAAGGGGACCCAACAATTGGAATGGGCCTGGCCAGTTTTTGACATTGCACGGGGCACCCTCCACGACGGGCTCTGCTGCCAGAGGCGACGCGTCTCAGTTTCTCCTTCGTCTTCCACCCACTTCGATGTGATTTGAACCAAGTCACTGCCCTCCAAAAAAAAGGTGTGGGTGATGACGCTCACCGGACCAAAATCGCCCCGTGCGCCGCGCTCGAGCCGCATCGTGTCTGGGGTGTTCTTGACCAAGGCCGTATAGCCGCACATGCAGCATTCCAACCGCCGGGTCGCTTTCCATTGTGCATCGTCCAGGGGCGGCGCGTAGGTGACGCCTTGAAACTGAAAGGCCGTTGGATGTTCTGCTCCACCGTAGATGTTGTTGTTGGCCACTGCCTGCAAAAAGCTCAGCTCCTCCTCCCCGCTCTCCCAATGGGAATAGAGGTGCTTCTCCAAAAAAGTCGCTTGTCCACTTCCCAACATGGACAGGCTTAGGAGACAAATCATGGCCGATCCCAATTTCATTTTTCTCATGTTCACCAAACTTAAGCGCACCGGCCGTTTAAAAAACCAACATCATAATCCACGATGCCCGTCTGCAGTGCCACCAATTCGGATTACCTTCTTGACTCGACTTCTCTTTTGATGGCTCCACATTTCCCCTCTTTGCCTACGTTAACAGCACAATCGAATGCAGACCGAAACCCAGGTTTTTGCAGCCTTTTGGGTCTAGTACTCAGCCTGTTTTTGATGATGGCAACGCCAGCTTTTGTGATGGCACAAAGCCTCAATACCCAGGCGTCTTACCTGACCTTGAAAGAGAAAGGCGAGAACTTCTATGAGATCAAGGCCGCCTTTGAAACGTATTGGGAAGGCCGAGAAATTCAAAAAGGCGCAGGATACAAGCCGTTCCGGCGATGGATGCATCAAATGGAGCCACGGGTTTACCCCACAGGCAAGATGCCAACCTCCACAGAACCATGGAACGTATCCCGCTTGTACACCCAACCCGCGGCCAACCAAGTGGAAGACGTGTGGGAGTCGCTGGGACCTGTATCCCGTCCAACCGCTGGGCCCCATGCTTATGCTGGAGGCGTAGGCCGAATTAATAAAGTCCGTGTAGACCCCTCCAACGCGAGCACCTACTTCGCGTGCGCCCCGGGAGGCGGCATTTGGAAGTCCACCAATGCCGGAGGAAACTGGGATTTGTTGTTTCCCGACGAAACAGACGAAGTGCCCATCATCGGCTTCACCGACATTGCCATTGACCCCAACAACCCGGACGTGATGTATGCCGCCGCCGGCGATGACGATGGGGGCAACACCTATGGTCTCGGCATCCTGAAATCCACAGACGGAGGTGACAACTGGTCCATTTCGTACGACCCTGCAGGCCAAAACAATTACACCGTGGGCCGTTTGCTGATCTCGGACGAAAACAGCAACCACATTGTGGCCGCTACCCGATATGGCATGCTCGTGTCCACCGACGCCGGCGCCAATTGGAGCTATGGCCTAGGCACCAACGGAACCCGTTTCCGGGATGTGGAGTACCACCCCACCAACGCCAATATCGTCTACGGCTCCTCCACCACGGGGTTCTACAAATCCACCAATGGGGGGCAATCGTGGACCGAAGTGAGCCTCCCCTCTGAGGCCACCGGGATGAACCGAAACTGCATCGCAGTCACCCCAGGGGCGCCTGACCGCGTTTACATGATGGCCAGCAACGCCACGGGCAACACCTTTTTGGGGTTCTATGTGAGCGAGAACGCCGGCGCCACTTGGACCACCGTATCCAATGAAAACACCTCGAACATGCTGGGTTACTCCACCACGGGCAGCGACGACAGTGGCCAAGGGTGGTATGACCTCTGCATAGAGGCCCACCCCACCCAGCCCGATGTGGTGATGATCGCGGGCGTGAACATCTGGAAATCCACCGATGGCGGGAACAGTTGGGTGTGCAGTTCCCACTGGACGGGCGCCGATGGCCTGGCCGAAGTGCACGCCGATGTGCACGGACTGACCTTCGAAGGCAACACCTTCATCGTGGCCTGTGACGGCGGGGTTTACACCTCATCCGATGTGGGGACTACGTACAGCGACATCACCAATGGAATGAGCATCAGCCAGATGTACCAGATTGGTGTGGGCCAAGACCAAGCAGGCCAAGTGGGTGCCGGCTTGCAAGACAACGGCACCATCCTTTTGGACGGAGGCGAATGGGAGGACATGCGCGGTGCCGATGGGTTCGAAGTCTATGTGAGCGAAAACTCCGATTACGATGGGGGAAGGCTCTTTTACGGATCGTATCAGCTCGGCTCCTTTTACCGAATTGACTCCAACAACAACTTCTCCGACATCGCGGGTGGAGGTGGCGAAGGAGCCAATGCCCAGGGCAACTGGGAAACGCCCTTCATCAAGGACCCCAACAACGATGCAGTGCTGTATTTGGGCAAAGACGGGGTGTTCAAATCCACCGACTTTGGCAACTCCTGGTCTTCGCTTGGCGGTCCAGGGGCCGGCAACCTGAACAACATCGCAGTGGCATGGAACAACAACGACCGGATGTACATCTCCAAGGATGGCAGCCTATGGACCACCCGCCGATGGAGGCAGCAACTGGAGCAGCGTCTCGGGCCTTCCCAATGCGTACATCACCGACATTCAAATCGACCCTGCCACAGCCGAAAGGGTGTTCATTTCGGTGTCCTCCTATTTGGGCGACAAGGTCTTTGTTTCGGGCAATGCCGGCGCCAGCTGGACTGCCATGAGCAACGGCTTACCCAACGTACCTGTGCACTGCTTGGCCTACAACAATGGCACCACCGACGAGATCTACGCCGGCACCGACGTCGGGGTCTACGAATGGAACGGAATTGCGTGGACGGACTTCAACATCGGGCTCCCCAATGTGGAAGTGTTTGACCTTGAGATTCAGGAAACCCAGAACACCCTGTATGCCGGCACCTATGGCCGCGGGTTGTGGAAAGCCGACATTGGTGACGAAGAGGGATGCACAGATGCAGAGGCCTGCAACTTCAACCCCACCGCCATTGTGGACAATGGGAGCTGCGCTGACATTGACGCTTGCGGCGTCTGTGGAGGCGACGACAGCAGTTGCTCTGGCTGCACTTTCGACCAAGCTTGCAACTACGATGATGCGGCCACCATTGACGATGGCTCTTGCGTTTTGGAAAGCCCCCAATCGGTGACCGTGACCATCCTCACCGACAACTACCCCGCCGAGACCACCTGGACCCTGAC
This sequence comes from uncultured Flavobacteriales bacterium, assembly GCA_949373165.1. Classification (GTDB taxonomy): domain Bacteria; phylum Bacteroidota; class Bacteroidia; order Flavobacteriales_D; family Sanyastnellaceae; genus UBA8752. The sequence goes on from CASICO010000030.1 coordinate 10,817, forward strand.
CGACGCCGAGGGCAACCTCATGCTCAGACGGCGGACCATACGCCGATGCTGCAACCCAATATGTCGCGCAGGGCATTCTCTGTTCGGGCTGCTACACGTTCACCATCAACGACAGCTACGGAGACGGCATATGCTGCGGCTATGGAAATGGAAGCTTTGACGTCACAACGGGAGGCAACTCCGTGGTTTCAGGAGGGCAGTTTTCCCTCTCTGCAACCGGCGATTTTTGTTTGGACCCCGACCCCTTGAACATTCCTGGGTGCACCGACCCCAATGCAGCCAACTACAATCCAAACGCCACGAGCGACAATGGAAGCTGCACCCCCGCTTGCGATGGTGACTTCAATTTCAACGGGCGTGATCGAAGTGAGTGATGTGCTCGTGGCCCTCAGCGATTTCGGTTGCACAACCGCCTGCGTAGCTGATGTCGACGGCGATGGCATGGTGGGCGTCAACGACATCCTCGATGTCCTTGCCCAGTTTGGCGTGCCATGTCAATGATGGGGAGTTCGGCTGGGATAAAATGGTCAGAAAGTTGTTCAGCAGAACTTTATCTGCGCCATGTTTCGCTGGGCTGAGCGAGGTTGACCTTTGGGGCTGACCTGATTGCCACCCCCATGACCCTGACACTTCCTACTGACACTTCGGCTTGGCAGGCCTTGCGCCCCAAACTCGAAGCCGACATCGCAGAACGGGGTGTCCCGCGCGGTGAATTCGTGGTCTCACGCATGACCAAAAGCGTGGCAAACTGCATCAGTGAAGCCACCTCCCAACCCCTTCCCAATGCACCCGCGCTCGACATTGGAACGGGCACAGGCTACCACTCGGCCATGCTTCTGTCTTTGGGGCATCCCCGTGTTTGCTCGGTGGACATCCATCCCCAAGCCATCGATTACGCAGAAGACCGCCTGAATCGGTTTTTACCCGATGTACCCACCTCGCGTCACACCCAGCCCGCAGACTTCCTCGAAGCGGCAGGCAACAGTGCGCAATCCATCAACCTCTATCCCCATTCCTTGGGCGACATCGCCAAAGTCAAAGGGGCTGAATACAGCATTGTCAGCTTCAATCCGCCCATCCTGTATCCGTTTCACGACGTGGAATTTGACAAGCCGGCCACATCAGGCGTGTACTTTTCCAACGACAACGTCAAGGACCCGACCCAAGATTTGGTGTATCAGTTCTATGATACCATCGCCCGGAACAACGTCCCCGTCGGAGGGCATGTCCTTTGTGTTTGGCCCAACCTGCTCCGTCACCTCGTGGAAACCGATCCCTTTGGGCGAAAATGGCGATGCGCCACAATTCGTTCACCCTTGCGAAGTGCTCAAAAACTGGTTTGGTTTTGAATTTGACAACGCCCCCGAGTCCTTTGGTGATTTCCACTGCCACACCACTGTGCTGGCTGCAGGCTTCTTTAACCAAGAGAGCGTCGGCGAGCTGTATGAGCGCAACCTTCGCCATGGCATTGCCAATCGCTTGTACTCCGACCTGTTGATCGCCGCCGACGGGCCTACCCTCGCGGGCACTCACTTCAACTTTGGGGTCCTGCACCTGGTCCGCACCTCGGCCACAGAACTTCGGTTCGAAGGTGGTCAATGGAAGCAGCCGAGACTAAAATGGAAAGCCCACGTTGGGGCATCTACCGCCCCGTCTTTTTGCCCAGCGCCATCCTCATTGGCGCGTTTGTGGTGGCATCGCTCACCTTTAGCGAAGAAGTCGGAGCGCTGTTTGGAACCTTCCAAGGGTTCATGAACAGCCACTTGGGCTGGATGGTCAACGGGACGATCAACCTGATTCTCCTCCTGGTTCTCTTTTTGGCCTTTTCCCCTTTGGGCAAGGTGCGCATAGGCGGGACACAAGCTTCGCCCGATTTCTCCACCCTGTCTTGGGTCGCCATGCTCTTTGCTGCGGGAATGGGCATTGGACTTGTGTACTTCAGTGTGGCCGAACCCATGCTGCATTTCTTGAATCCCATTGATGCCCGTGCCCCCGATGCCGACAAGGCGGCCCGGGCCATGCAGTTCACGTATTTCCACTACGGATTTCACGTGTGGGCGATCTATGCTTTGGTGGGCATCGCCTTGGCCCATGCCTGCTTCAACCGCAAGCAACCCCTTTCGCTGCGCAGCACGTTGCAGCCCATACTCGGCCGCTATGTCGACCGCTGGCCGGGTCACGCAGTCGATGTACTCGCCGTGCTCGCCACCTTGTTTGGACTGGCCACTTCACTCGGTTTTGGGTCGGGTCAATTCAGCGCAGGACTCGCCCGCATTGGTGGTTTTGAAAACAGCACTGCCCTGCAAGTCGCTTGCATCGTGGGCATCACTGGCATCGCGACGGTTTCCGTCCTGTCCGGCCTCAGCCGCGGGGTTCGGATGCTGAGTCAGTTCAACATGGGCATCGCAGCCCTGCTCTTTCTGACCGTCCTCTTCCTCGGTGCGACCGGTGATCGCCTGCTCGACTTTGCATCTGATTTGGGTCAATATTTCAGTGGTTTTGCTTGGATGAGTACCTATCGAGGAACGGACAATCCCGATGCGGCTTGGTTTAGCGGTTGGTCTTTGTTTTACTGGACATGGTGGATCTCTTGGTCCCCATTTGTGGGCACCTTCATTGCCCGGATCAGCAAGGGCCGAACCGTTCGGGAAATCGCCCTCTATGGCATGCTGCTGCCCTCGTTCTTGTCCTTCTTGTGGATGTCGGTCTTCGGTGGAACCGCCTTTGCCCTGCAATTCAGTGGACAAGCCGACATCGCCGCGACGGTGACCTCCGATAGCGCCCTTGGGCTCTTTGCCGTTCTTGAACAATTGCCGGCTGCGGGCATCACTTCTGCCGTGGCGGTGCTGCTGGTTGGGGTCTTTTTTGTGACCTCAAGCGACAGTGGATCTATGGTGGTCGATTTCATGACTTCGGGCGGAAGGCTCGACAGTCCTGTGGGCCTCAAAGTGTTTTGGGCCTGCACGGAAGGTGCGGTTGCCATTGCATTGGTGATGGGCGGCGGATTGGCAGCCCTTCAATCGGCTTCCATTTCAACCGGCTTCCCGTTCGCCATCTTGCTCCTGATTATAGGTGGCACACTCGTACGCAGCCTTCGCAAGGAAAGGGCCTTGCAAGGCAAGCCCGATCCAGACTAAACCACTTTCCTAGAGAGAACGCGCGCGGGCTCAAACTGATGGCCAAAGCTGGCGCAATTCAGCCTTCATGCGGTCCGCCTCGGGCGAACAGCGGACATGGCAGATGTGGGCTATTCGGCCCTGTGTGCTCAAAGCAAACTCCTCGGAGGATTGGCCGACTTGCTCTGCTGCTCTGTCCAATCCATGTGCGCGCCAAGCATGCAACATGGCTCGGGTCTGCCTCCGAAATTCTCGGGGAACGGACACCCCGGGCTCTGCACCACTCTTTTGGGAAGTCAACACCAACCCCGTCACCCCTTGCCGCATGGACACGGGCTGAACACGGGTCTTTTTGGGGTTCAAGTCAAAGCCTTCCGACGCCACAATCCGCAACAAACGCGGCAGCACCTCTCGAAGCGCGCCTGGGCCTGCTGCCGAAAACGTAAGGTCGTCCACATACCGGCTGTAGCGGCAACCGAAATGCCGAGCCAACCCTTCTAGCCGAATGTCCAAATTCGCGGCCACCAAATTCGTAAGGACAGGGCTAGAGGGCGCCCCTTGGGGCAAGCGACCTTGATGGGTCACCAACCTGGCCAAGCTGTCGGCCATGTATGGCGACACATGCGGGCCCCAATCCGATTGAAACAACCCCTTCAAGCGGGGCCTGGAGATGGAGGGGAAGAAATCTTGGATGTCGGCATTGAGGACCCAATCCTGTCCCACATGCACACGGGCATTCTCAACGATGCCCCGCCCCCGTTCAAACCCAAACGAACATATTGCCGGCGTAAACATGGTCCTGAAAAACGGGGCCAAAGACCATTGAACCATTTTGAGCGCGGGCTCTGGCGCATGGATTTTGCGCTCACCCCCTGTCTTTTTGGGCAGCGAAAAGGGACGGTAATGAAGGTGAGAAGCCTCCATCATGGACGTCAATTCTTGCGGAGAAAACGCCCATGGACGCATGCCCAAAGGCGCCGCTCGTTTCGCCGACATGTGGTTGACGAATTTGGCCAAAGCTGCCGGATTGGATCCTGCCCGAAGAGATTGGATGAAGGGATTGTACATGCGAAAAAAGGGGCCGATCTGCACTTTCAGAACCGCTGTGCCAAGGCGACAGCGGCTCACACAGGGTTTTCGAATTCGACCGGGGTCAATTCAAAAAACATGTCTCGCGATTCTCGAATCGCGGGCGGATTCTCATCCACACGAGCGCGGCGAAACGCCGCACGAGATTAAGTCAATGGCAGGTCGGCCCCGCTTGAAATAAAATGTAAAAGGGGAGGTCAAAGTAGGACGGACATCCTGTTGGGCGCAAGGCCCATTCGCGCAACTTATCCTCAAATGCCGTTGGGCGCCATGGACAGGCTTGTCTGCCGCCCTTCAGACACGCCACAGCCCCTTTAGTTGTTGCGTTGTTCGGAGCACCGGAAGCGACCAGTATCAAATCCCCGGCGGGCACGGTGCTTGGTGGCGCGTCCTTTGACCCGTTCCCGCCAACGCTCAAACGATCCACGCTTGAGCTCGCGGCGCATGATTTGACGCACATCGTTCTCCTTCAGGCCAAACTGCACCTCAATCGCCTCGAACGGCGTGCGGTCCTCCCAGGCCATGCCAATGATGCGGTCAATGTCTTCCGGGTTCAATTCGGGCGCCATGACCGAAAGACAATTTTGTCGTCTAGAGGTTCTCAAATGTCATTTTTCTGCGGAAAAACGACGTGAAAACACAAATCATCGCGCAAAATGACTTTCGTCAATGCGCGTGAAGGGTGGTCCCCGTTGATTGCGGTCACCGTCTTGCCCACACCAACATCGCCTTGTTATGACCCAACCTCTTCCTTCCTCGGCCCACGCCAACGTCCCTGCTTCTGTTGAATCAGAATTGGACCTTCGGAACGTCTACTTCTACAAGCTCAACCATGACCGTCCTGCAATCCCTCCGCGCCCAGGGACGGTGATCCTCGATCTTGAGGACGGCGTGTGCACCTGCGACAAGGCCCCAAGGCGCAGGGCCATACGAGAAGTCCTCGACAAACCTCTTCCCCATGGCGTCAGCGTGTTGGTGCGTTGCCATGGCCTAGACGATGCCGGCGGCATGCTCCTGGACTTGGACGCGGTGAGTCATCCTGCTTTGCGCGGATTCATTCTTCCCATGGTAAGTCGGGTGGACGAGGTCGAGTCCTTTGATCAGCTTCTGACGGAAAAAGAACGCGAATTGGGACTTCAGCGAGGCCACTTTGCCATTCACCTGTTGATTGAAATTCCGGAAGCCTATTTGGATCTCGCCGATCTGGCCAGGGCCTCCTCTCGGGTGGCCTCCATCATGTTTGGACGCGAGGACTTCATGTCGCGCTTCCCGAAAGGAGGGAATCAAGCGGCCCATTTGGCCGAAGCCCAAATCCCACTCATTGCAGCTGCCATCGGAGTGCCAGCCATAGCCTCTCCCTACTGTGCCGTGGCCGACCCGAAGGGGTTTGTACGGTACTGCCAACGCACCCGAGACCTCGGGTACTCCGGCACTTTCACCGTGCACCCTTCACAACGGCCTGCCGCCGACGATGCTTTTGCTCCCTCCGCTCTGGACATCCAATCGGCACAAACCCTCATCCAAGGGACCTCAGAATCACAACTGGTCCGGATGAATGGTTGCCTGGTAGGTCCACCCATGCGTCGCCGGGCCGAAGCCCTGCTCCACGAGTCCGACCGCCACTCAAGCAGCGCCGGCCAAGAGAGCACCCCCGGCGGCGCCACCACCATCGATCACCCCGCATCCGAAGGCATTCGGACAGCACAAGCCACTGTACCCAGTCGCAAAGGCCGCCTCCCAACCTATGGCGTCGACACCAGCACAACCCAAGTCGGGTCCATCCTCGAAAGTCCGCATGCCTACACCTTGGACGAGGGATGGAGAGCCAAGTGGTTCGCCCACTTTCCCACCAGCGACGCCGTCCTGACCTCGGAGCCCGCCGCGCAGGCCTTTGGTTTCGACGAACGTCCCCTCCCGTTCTCGCTGCTCTTGAATCTCTGCCTCTGTCTTTCGGTTGAGCCGTTTTCGCAAACCTGCCGTTTCCATCTGGGCCTGCGCGACGCGCGCCAAATCGCACCCGTCCGCATGGGCGACACCGTTCGAGCCCGGATTCGGGTAGAAGCCCTGCGCAACACTTCCGCCGGCGACGCCGCTGTGATTGTAACCACGCACATCTTGGAGAACCAACACGGTGAAGTCGTTTTCGCCCTCACCAAGGACAGCTACTACGCCGCCATTCCTGGTTTGGAGGGCCGCGCCGAATTGGACCGCACAGGCGCGGAACACGTCGCATTTGACACCGCATTGACCGCCCAAGCCCACTCCGGCGCCGGTGCGCGGGTCGACAATGGCGCGTACCTCCCGTCCAGCATTCCTGTGAGCGCTGGAGAAGTCATTCTCCACCCTGCCGTGCGGCCCATTGGATGGTCCGAGAACCTAGAGCTCACCACGTTGGTGCGCAACACTCACCCCATCCATTTCGACGCCCAGCGCTATGGCCGGAAAGGCATTGTGGTTTGTGGTGGCTTCGTCCAAGCCTTGGTTCAAGGCCTCGCATCGCCTGAGTTCCGTCAGGTCATCGAAGAGCGACTCATCCACTCCTTCCACGCCGGCACCGTCATGCCCGAAGACCGTTTGGGCGCCCTCTCCCGCGTGCTTGAAGTCCGCGATCTTGGCGATGGCACAGAAGAAGTTGTGGTGTCCACATTGGGACTGATCAATGTGGACGTAGAGCAAGAACTGGTTGGCGTGGCCATTCCCGACGCCTTGTTTGGCCCTGAACCCGTCAAGCCCGCCACCTTGCGCGCCCTGTGCACAGCGCATTGCCCCGTCTTGGAAAACCGCATCGCCCTGCGCGCCGTCCGCGTCCTTCGCCGCATCAGGGCCGAAGGCCAATCCTACATGCACTGAGACAAGGATGACGTTGAGCGAATCCCTATATCAAGGTGCTGCAATCGACAAGCCTTCGATTGAAACCCAATCCGATAAAAATCCATACGTCCTTAATTCAGGTACACCTTCATGTCCTCCAGCCTCATGTTGCTGGCCATTTGGCGCACGCCTTTGTCCCGAATTTGGCGGACGCGCTCCCGGCTCACTTCCAACTTTCGGCTGATTTCCTCCAAGCTCATGGCCGGGCCATTTAGCCCGTAATGGAAACGCAACACGTCCGCTTCCCTTGCGGTCAAGCAGGACAATGCACCCGCAATCTCAACGGCCAAATCCTCTCGGTTCAACGGCGCATCGGGGGATTCAACTTCCGTGTTCACCATGAGGTCTCCCACGCTCGCTGAACCCGTGTCTCCCTCGCCCACAGGCGAATCGAGGGACTTGGGCTGCATCTGGTTTTTTCGGCTTTGACACACCACCGAAAGGGCCACGTCAAGGTGTTCGGACAACTCGTGCTCTTCGGGGTTTCGCTCCAAAAGCTGCTCGAGGCTGGCCATTGCCGCCCTGACCTTGAGCAAGGTGTCCACCTGATTGGATGGGAGCCGCACCAGGCGGCCCGTTTTGGCAACAGCATCCAAAATGCTCTGTCGGATCCACCACACCGCATAGGAGATGAACTTAAAACCCTTGGTGTGGTCAAAACGCCCCGCGGCCTTGATCAAACCGAGATTGCCTTCGTTAATCAGGTCGACCAAAGGCAGGCCAATGTGCTGGTACTTTTTTGCGGTCGACACCACAAAGCGAAGGTTGGCTTCGACCAGGCGATCCAAGGCTTGCGTGTCACCTTGTTGAATGCGACGGGCCAATTCCACCTCCTCTTGCGGGCTCACCATGGAAATTCGGCTGATGTCGGAGAGATAACGGTTGAGCGATGCGTCTGTGCGGTCGGTTGTGGTTGGGGTGATGATGAGTTGCTTCAATGTAAAGGGGGGATTTGATGAAAAAAGAAAAGGGGGGGGTAAACGGGCACCTCCCAGACCTTCGAGAGGCCCGGCAGACACTGATCAAAAGGCGGAGATCGCTCCCCTCTCTCGTTAGATCGGATTGCCATTTTCGCCACAATGCACCTGCTCTCCCTCCTGGTCGAACCAACGCACATACTGACGATCCAATGCGATTTGATATCGCTCTCCTGCCGTTCCACTCACCACATACATTTCGGATTCTGCCATGCCCAACGCCTGACGGAACGCCCTTCGTATGCGAGAAAGATGTTGTTGCAATTTTCCTTCTACATCCAAGAGCACACCCTGGATTGTGGCTTGCTGAGAGGTCACATTGCCCACAGTTGCAATGGGGAGGTAAAGTGCAATCACCTCTTCCATGTGGTGCACATCCCGAAGGTCCACCAAGCGAACACCTTCTGGATGGCGTAAAAAAAACCGATACAAGGCCCGCTGAATGGGCGACAAATTCACACGTTTGCCGGGCAAATCCACCTGTTGCGCATACCCCGAAATGGTCAAGATGCCCGGTTGCACATCCAGCCGCCACCGGCGACGGCACATCAAGTCACGACGAACCAGATCCATGAGACGGAAACAGTCAATGGCCACCTTGGGATCCATGTGACCCGAACGCACCCGACTTCGGATGCGCGCCATGCATTCAGGACAAGCATCAGCCGTCCTCATTTTCAAACTGATGTCCTTTTTCTCCTCGCAGAGGTCAAGCAAACAACCTCGAGGCTGCTGGTGGGCACGATAAGTCAACTCCTCCATCGAGTCGTACATGCCCCTCATGATGATGTTGCTGGCGAGCATGAAGGTCACCGGCAATCGGAAAGACGTGGCCGTGAACAAGTTCCAATCGTCCGCATGCATGTAGTGGCTGTTGCCTTCGCCCAAACTGAACCAGTGTCCAGCATGAGGCGTTCGCGTCAGCAATACCACCATGGCATCGGGCATCATGTCAGCCTGTTTCCGAATCTGATCGATGACCTCAAAAATGCGCGCTGTTTCCAGTTCTCCTGAGGAAGTGCTCGCCAAACGCGTCCACGCCGTGACTTGCTCCAGACTCACGCCAGGACCTTCCGAAAAACGCAGGTGCTGGAGGGGCCCATTGGCTCCCTCCAGCAATGCTGCAAATGACTCTTCCTCGACGTCTAGCGTCCTGTAAATGTAGGCTTCCAAAGGCTGTTTTTGTGTTCCTATAATATAACGAATAAATCCCGAAAAGGTTGCCTCAAAACGACATTAAAATCGTCTTTTTTTCTCGGCGATGGCGAAACACACCTCGTCCCGCATATACCCACTGAAACCGTCAACCTGATCTTTACGAAAACGCTTCGTTCTTCGGACATCCATGCCCAAAGACCGGCCCACCTCCATGGGATCGATATCCGCACCAATAAAACGAAATTCCCACCCTTTTTCTGTTAATTTCTCCATCATGAGCTTCACTGCGCCCGCGGAATAAAATCGACTGGCATTTTCGTAGCCATCTGTGAGCACCATGATGGAGATGGAAGTCCCCTTGGAAGGGGCGTCTTCCCCCACATGATCTATGGTGCGGGCAATGAGCGTCCCCAAGCCATCGTACAGCGCAGTCGAGCCCCGCAGTTGATACTGTTCTTCTGAAATTTCACGGATCTCGTCAATGGGTTTGGGGCCAAACCACATGCGGTAATCATTGCTAAAATCCGAGATCGAGAATTTGACTTCCTGGTCGGGGTGGGATTTTTGAACCTCGCGCATCGCTGCGACTTGCTCATTGAGGGTAGATACGGTGAGCTGGTGACAGTCCTGCATGCTGCAGGATGCGTCGAGGAGAATGTGGTGCAAGTGGGCTTGCTTCATGTGGTGTGG
>CASICO010000031.1 GCA_949373165.1 uncultured Flavobacteriales bacterium
AACCAAAACCATGCTGTGAATCAAGTATTCGTCGATCAATGTTTGGTCTTTCAACCAATACTGGTAAAGAACATACCACGCCAAATAACCCAAGAGTCCTCCTGCAAGAAAGCGCAGCAACGATTTGTCCATCCCGAATCTATCGAGGCTATACTTAGTGCGGAACCAACCTAAGACGCTCGCGCCTTCTCAAAGAGGCGAATGCCATGCCGAGGCCCCCTGAAATCAAAACAACCAACCCTCCATCAATGGGGACACATGCATTTCCTGTGGTACCAGTCGGATTCAGGATCTCATTGTTGTCTGTCCACCCTGTGCAAGGGGTGCCAAACTGTTCGCAATTTTCAGACCCTCCTGATTCACAATCAGTAAACGGAAAGAATGGATTGGCGTCGCACTCTGCCACTGAGCCACAATAGTAGCATTCACAAGTAAAACAGCAATTTTCTGGCTCATTTTGAGCACTTGCGAGACTGCTGCTGAAAACTAAGCCCAAGAGAACAAGGACCTGACCGAATTTATTCATGACCATTTAAAGGTAAACATGAATTTCACTGCGTAATTACACAGAACGATATCTTTGCAATCAACGCAACCTCTATGTCGCAAACCACGAGCAATGAAACCAACAACGGCCTGAATCAACTGAGGTTGGGGTTGAAGGTGGCCGCGAAAAACTGGCTTCTGTTGTTGCTCTTGCCGGCCATGGCCTATGGGTATGCGCGTTACGTGACACACCAACAACTCGACCAATATGGGGCCCGAGCGGAGGTGCTGCTCGAGCAAAAAGACGAATACGACAAGGCTCGGGAGCTGATGGAAGGTGTCGTGAGCCGTCGCTTTCAGAGGCAAGGGCCCGACATCGCCAACCAAATTCGCATCCTCAAAAGCCGAGACTTGGTGGCCAAAGCGGTGGAAGATTTCGACCACAGCATCACCCATTTCATCGTCGGCCGCGTTCGCTCCTTGCCCGTTGGCGGCTTAAGCGGTGTAGAGGTCATTACATTCCCAGAACAGTTTAGCCAGAACGCCTTGGGTGTGGATTTCGACCTGAATGTTTTGGACACCAAGCGCTACGCGCTTTCCGCCACGCTTCTCAATGGAGAATTGTACAGCGGAGAACACGCCTTTGGCGAACCCATTCAGAATGGGGACTTCAGCCTGACCATTCAACGGTCAAAAGATGGCCGAGGGTCCATCGAACAGGCCATCGCTCAAGGCCAGCGCTTCCAAGTCCGCAACAATGCTCAGGTCATCAACAGCTACCGCAATCGACTCGTCGTGAGCGGCGTGGGCCAAACCAGCATTCTTAAAATGCAGGTCGACGACATCCTGCCCGACCGCGCCATTGAGTTTCTCGATGCCCTCTCGGTGCGCTACTTGGAATATTCCACGTCGGCCAGAGAACGGATCAACCAAAAAACCGACAAGTTCATTGAGGCTCAACTGCTGCAAATCGAGGCCAACATCGACAGCCTGCAGGGCATCATCGATGAGCAACGCCAGAACGCAGAAGTCTTTGACCTGACCCGAGGAGAGCAAGCCTACTTCACAGAGCTTATCCAACTCGAGACCCAACAAGAAGAACTGCGGCTGAATACCCGGAGCCTGGGGGCGTTGGAATCCTATTTGGGCCGAGGGATAGAAAACACGAGCATCCCGCCCAGCACGTTCTTGACCTCTGATGCAGCGGCCGCAGCGCAAGTGGGCCAATTGTATGATTTGCAGCTGCAGCGCACCCAAATGCTTTTGGATGTGACCCCAAGCAGTTTCCAAATCAAGCGGCTGGACTCTCTCATCTCCACCACGCGCTTGAGTCTGTTTGACTACATCGGTTCCGCCCAATTCGCATTGACCGAAGAAGAAAACAAGTTGAACCGCCGAATCAAGGACATTGAAGCCAAACTCTTCCGGCTGCCCAAGAGTGAGCGTGAAGTTTTGGCCATCGAACGCAGGCTTGCCATCAGCGACAAGTTCTATGGCTACCTCTTGGAACAACGGGCCACAAACCTGATTGCCCGAGCCGCCATTACTTCCAACGCAAGCATCATCGAAGCCGCCCGCAGCATCGGCGTCACCGGGCCCGACAAACCCAAGACCATTCGGAATTGCACCCTTCTTGGACTGGCACTTGCCATTGTTCTCGCCGTTTTGCGCCTGCTTCTCTTTGAGCGCCTCGAAAGCGTCAATGAACTGCGCGCAGCCACAGCTTTGCCTGTGAGCGGCGGTGTCCCACGCTACGAGGAAATCAGCGAAAAAGAATACGTGATTGTCGCGAGCAAGAATCCGCGCCACCCCACCACAGAGGCCTTTCGAGGACTGCGAACCAACCTTCAATATTTGCTCAACAAAGAGGGGCAGAACACCATCTTGGTCAGCAGCATGCATCCAGGAGAGGGGGAAAACGTTCACCGCGACCAACATGGCGGCCCTGATCGCTCAAACTGGAAAACGGACCCTACTGATTGACTTCGACCTTCACAAACCTAGGGTTCACAAGGCATTCAACTTGGAGCGAGGCATCGGCCTAAGTGGCTACCTCATCGGGAAAACAGGATGGAAGGATGCCATTCAAGAAACCGACATCTCTGGGCTTGACTTGTTGACCTCGGGACCCGTCCCCCCCAATGCCTCCGAACTCGTCCTCAGCGACCGCACAGACGACATGATGAGAGAAGCGAGAAAAGCCTACGATTACGTGGTCATTGACACGCCCCCCATCATGCTCATCACCGACGCCTTGGTCCTGATGAAACATGTAGACCGCGCGCTGCTGGTCACCAACGTGAAGCGAGCGAACGCGAGGGGCATGCGTCAACTTGAAGACCTCCTCGAACAAAACAGCATCACGCATGTGAGCATGGTGCTCAACGGAATATTGCCCACCCGCTGGCGCTACTACGCCTCCAAATACGCCTATCGCTACCTCTACACTTATGGATACGGTTACGGCGGCTATGGCAGCTACACCGGCTATGGTGGATACGGCTATGGAGACAAGCCTTACGGCGAAGAAGAAGACGCTTGATCCCAGGTCATGTGCGGCATCACCGGCGCCCATGGAAGGGCAGATGGATTGGCCCTTGTCCAAACCCAAAAAATGACCGCAGCGCTTGCCCACAGGGGGCCAGACGCTGAGGGCCATTGGTCAGACAACGAGAACATTGTACTGGGGCACCGCAGGCTCAGCATCCTCGACACTTCACAAGGGGCCAACCAACCGTTGGTCAGTTGGTGCGGGCGATATGTACTGGCCTTCAACGGCGAAGTCTACAACTACCGAGAACTCAAAGAACAGCTCGACTACCCTTGGCAAACCACGGGGGACAGCGAAGTCGTTCTCGCCGCATTGAAAACCTGGGGTGTGGCTGCACTCGAGCGCTTGAATGGCATGTTTGCCCTCGCCCTTTGGGACACAAAAAAAGAAAAGCTCTTGCTCGCCCGCGACCGCATGGGCATCAAACCCCTCTACCTCCATCACGATGAAGGTGGACTTTTATGGGCCAGCGAAATTCGGGCATTGCTGGCTTCTGGGCGGGTGGACAGACAACTGGATCGAGAGGGCATCGTGGACTTTCTCCGATACCAGACGGTTCACGGCCCCCGCACACTGATCCGCGGTGTAGACCTGCTTCCTGCGGGGCACCTGCTTTGGGCCGATGACAATGAAGTCACCATAGAACAATGGTGGGACGCGGCGACAGCAGGACGTCGCCTAAACCAAGAAGGTGAACCCTGGACGTATCGAAAAGGGCCTGCTGCATCCCGCATTCGAACACAATTGATGGACAGCGTGGACCTGAGGATGCGGTCTGATGTCCCCTTTGGCGCCTTCCTCTCTGGGGGGATCGATTCAAGTGCAATTGTGGCCCTCATGTCCGAAGTGGGACAACAACGGGTGTCCACCTTTCATGTGGCCTTTCATGAAGACGCGTTCGACGAAAGTCAACACGCCCGACTGGTGGCCAAACAATACGATACAGACCACCACGAGATTCGACTCTCTGCCGACGACTTCTTGGCGGCCGTTCCAGAAGCCTTGGCTGGAACGGACCACCCCAGTGGAGACGGCCCCAACACCTTCGTGGTCTCACAAGCCACCAAGAAAGCTGGACTGACAGTCGCCTTGAGCGGCTTGGGGGGAGATGAGCTCTTTGCGGGCTACCCCGTCTTCAAGCGCACCTTCGACCTGCTCGGAAAACAATGGGCCATGTCTTGGCCACGCAGTTTGAGGCGAGTGGCCGGGGCTGTATATCGGAAGGCGCAACCGGGCATGGCTGCAGACAAACTGTCCACCTTGCTCGCTGGTGGATCACTCGATCCAGCATCTACCTACCCCATCAGCCGTAGGATGTTGCTCGAGCCCCAAGTCCGCGCCTTAACCCCATTGTCCGCTGGACAGGACAGCGTTGCCCAATGGTGTCGACAACACTTGGACACGGCCCCTGGTTTGGATTTGCCCATACTCAGCCGCGTGAGCCTGGCAGAGATGCACACCTACATGCAACATGTGCTGCTGAGGGACACCGACCAAATGTCCATGGCCCATGCCCTAGAAGTGAGGGTCCCCTTTCTCGACCACCGCTTGGTCGAGACTGCCTTGGCCATCCAAGACCCCATTAAGTTTCCTCATTCTCCAAAGGCACTTCTCACCGAAGCATTGGGCCACAGACTGCCAGAATCCATCATCCACCGGCCCAAAATGGGCTTCACCTTGCCTTGGGACATCTGGATGCGCGGCCCCCTTCAAAACACATGTCAAGAAGGACTTCAAGCCTTGGTAGAACGGAACATCTTGAATGGCGCTGCTGTGGACGAACTGTGGCGCGGATTTGAATTGGGCAACATCACTTGGTCAAGGGTTTGGGCCTTGGTTTCTCTTGGGCAATGGATACAGCGCCATGACCTCCATTAAAGCCCCTTTTGACCCCCGACCCGTGGTCTTGGTCTCCCTAGACTGGTATTTGCCTGCATACCGCGCAGGAGGTCCGATTCGCAGCATCTCCAACCTTGTTTCTGCACTCGGTGACGCGGTGGACTTCCGCATCGTCTGCGGGGACCGTGACCTTGGCGAAAATCTCCCGGTGGACGCGCCCATTGGCGAATGGACTGCCTTGGGCAACGCCCAGGTTCTTCGTTTGCCTCCCGAGGAATGGACCACCACACGCTGGCGAGCCCTGATCCAAGAAATTGAACCCGACCGACTCTATTTGAACAGCCTCTACAGCGGGCCCTTTGGCCGCTTGCCTTGGCGCGTGGCCAAAAGCATGGCCCTGCCCACCACCTTGGCTCCCCGAGGGATGCTCGGCGCTGGCGCACTGGCCATCAAGCCACTGCGCAAAAAGGCCTGGCTCTGGATGCAGCACATCACGGGCCAATACGCCAACATCTTCTGGCATGCGAGCACAACACAGGAAGCCAAGGACATCCGCCGTTGGTTTCCTGCCGCACAAATTCAAGTGGCGTTGAACCTGCCCCTTCCTTTTGACCCCGCCTCCAAGGCGAATGACGATGGGCGCATTCATTTGTTGAGCGTAGGACGCATCCATCCCATCAAGAACTACCGGTTTGGCTTGGCGGTGGCCAAGGCCTTGGCTGAGCAAGGAACGCCAGTAACCTACCGCATTGTGGGGCCACTCGAAGACCTTGACGAGGCCCATCGTCTTCGGGCAGAGGCCGGAGAGGTGACCTTGGAATTGACCGGAGCCATGCCGCCCTCCAACGTGAGGGAACACTATGCCTGGTCACAATTGGTCTTGGTCCCCAGCTTCAATGAGAACTTTGGCCATGCGGTCGCAGAAGGGGTCTCAACCGCCAGGCCAGTGATTGTTTCGGACCAAACCGCATGGACAGATATAGACCCAGGAATCACGGTCGATTGTCTCCCTCTTCAGACTTCAGCTTGGTTGGCTTCGGCCAAGCGCCTTTTGGCCATGGCCCCAGCGGACTGTCTCGCACATTCCCAATCCACGCACACCCGTTGCTTGCTCGATGCGCATCATCTTGCCAACCAACTCTCCCTCTTTGAATCATGACCGTTTCTGTGGTTACCGTCTCATACAATGCCGAATCCACCATCGAGGATGCGGTGCGCAGCGTGGTTGAACAGAAGGGGCCATTCCAACTCGATTACCACATTGTGGATGGCGGATCAAGCGATGGAACCACCCAGCGGATTGGCCCTTTTGCCAACCGCATCACACAGGTCACCAGCGCGCCAGACAACGGCCTTTACGACGCCATGAACAGGGGTGTAGCCCGATCCACAGGGGACATCATCGGCATCCTCAATGCAGACGACCGCTACGCAGACAATCGGGTGATTTCAGATGTACTTGACACCTTTGAAAGCACCGATGCAGATGGGGTTTATGCGGACTTGGATTATGTAGACGCCAACGACGGAGAGACCATCATTCGGCGCTGGAAGTCGGGGCACCCCCGGCCTTTTTCGCGAGGCTGGATGCCGCCGCACCCCACGCTCTTTGTAAAGCGTAAGGTCTACGAACAGCACGGCCTGTTCAACCTTCAACTCCGCAGCGCAGCCGACTATGAATTAATGCTTCGCTTCTTCCACTTTCGCGGCGCAGAGCTGGCTTACTTGCCACGGACCACGGTCAAAATGCGGGCAGGTGGACAATCCAATGCTTCATTGGGCAACCGAATCAAAGCCAACGCCGAAGATGCCCGGGCATGGCGGATCAACGGCGCAAAAGCCCCGCCCCTTCTCCGGTTGCAAAAACCACTCAGGAAGCTCCGACAGTTCGGCAGATCTTGAATTTTAAAGGGCTGATTTCAACCCCCACATCCATTCATCGCAGAATGGCACACATCAAGTTCACCTTCGCCAGACGGGCCTCAAAAATCAACGGAGGCTGTAGTTGGGCGCCTCGCGGGAAATCATGACGTCGTGCGGGTGGCTTTCCTTGACCCCTGCAGAAGTGATCCGAACAAACTGCGCTTGCTGAAGCGCGGGAATGTCCATGGCTCCGCAATAACCCATGCCGGCCCTGAGTCCTCCCACCACTTGGTACATGACCTCTTGAACCGAGCCCTTGTATGGCACACGGCCAGAAATCCCCTCGGGAACCAACTTCCGCAAATCGTCCTCCGTGTCTTGAAAATAACGGTCTTTGGAGCCTTTCTGCATGGCCTCAATGCTGCCCATGCCACGGTAACTCTTGAACCTTCGGCCCTCATAAATGATGGTCTCCCCTGGGCTCTCCTCCGTCCCGGCGAGCATGCTGCCCACCATCACAGAATGTCCCCCTCCGGCCAAGGCTTTTGAGATGTCCCCGGTATACCGGATTCCACCATCGGCAATCATGGGCACATCCGTGCCTGCCAATGCTTCGGCCACGGCCATCACCGCACTCAATTGCGGGACACCAACACCAGCAATCACGCGGGTTGTGCAAATGGAGCCCGGCCCAATGCCCACTTTCACTCCGTCTGCACCAGCCTCAACCAAGGCCTTCGCCGCCGCAGCGGTTGCGATGTTGCCGCACACAATGTCGGTTTTGGGGTACGTCTTTTTGACTTTCGCCAACATCTCCAATACACCACGGCTGTGACCGTGGGCTGTATCGATGATCAACGCGTCTGCACCTGCTTTCACCAGCGCCTCCACCCTCTCCATGGTGTCGGCCGTCACGCCAACAGCAGCGGCACAGCGCAAACGGCCATAATGGTCTTTGCTTGCATTGGGAAACTCCTGAAGCTTGATGATGTCACGATAGGTGATCAAACCCACCAACTTGCCCTTTGCATCCACGACCGGGAGCTTCTCGATTTTGTTGTCGCGAAGGATTTCAGCCGCATGCTTGAGGTCTGTTCCATTGGGTGTCGTCACGAGATTCTCCGTCGTCATGACTTCCGAAATGGGACGCTCTGGTTTACCTTCAAATCGAAGGTCACGGTTGGTCACAATCCCCTTCAAGAAACCGGCCTCATTCACCACTGGAATGCCACCAATTCGATGCTCTGCCATGATCTTATGGGCATCCCCCACCAACGCATCAACGGGAAGCGTAATGGGATCTTGAATCATGCCGCTCTCGCTGCGCTTCACCTTGCGCACCTGAGCCGCTTGAGCCGCAATGCTCATGCTCTTGTGGATCACTGCAATGCCCCCCTGACGGGCCATCGCAATCGCCATTTCGGCTTCGCTCACTGTGTCCATGGCCGCCGCAACCACGGGGACATTCAACACAATGTTTCGCGAAAATCGACTGCGGAGGTTCGTTTCCCTAGGCAACACTTCACTGTACGCAGGCACCAAAAGGACATCATCATAGGTGAGGCCTTCTCCGATGAATTTGGGATTGAAATGGGGTGCTTCGTGAGACATGGCGGACGGATCAACTTCTAACAGAATATTCCGGCGAAAATAGCCCACAACTCGCTGAGTTCAAGGGCCATCCATGATCTCGTTTTTTTAAGGTCTGAGCACAACCATCACATGGCCCATTCTTGTGACCAATCTTCCCGCTCCATCTTGAATGCGAAGGGTATACGGGTAAAAAGCCTCCGGAAGCCGGACGCCGTCCTTTGTCCCATCCCACGCTTCCTCCGGATTGGTGGTGGTCCAGATCAAATCTCCCCAGCGGGAAAACACATCCACACGGTAGTCCGCAACATCCGCAAAAGCCAAGAATGGCTTCCATGTGTTGTTGATCCCGTTGTGCACAAGCGCATTGGGAATCCAAACCACGGGGGGAA
Organism: uncultured Flavobacteriales bacterium; assembly: GCA_949373165.1. GTDB lineage: Bacteria > Bacteroidota > Bacteroidia > Flavobacteriales_D > Sanyastnellaceae > UBA8752. The sequence continues at coordinate 8,722 of CASICO010000031.1, forward strand.
GCGTCAAGCAAACTTGATTGGACATCGAAACCCAACTGCTGTCCTCCTGTTCGGCACGCACCCGGTAACAAAATTCTCCGGGCGTCTCCTCCAAATCGGCCAAGTCATCGGTATAGGAGAGGCGAGAAGGCGAAACGTCATCCAACTCCTCTAGCACCCCTCCGTATTGAATGCCACGAAGCAATACATGTCGGGTCCGTGGAACCTCCCAACCTTCAAACCCCGTCCATGCCAAGGCATTTGAAACCTGAGACTCTAAGGCGGTCCCTGTCAAAAAAACCGTTTCGGCAACGGGTGTGCCCAGCACTGAATCCCCACAAGCATTGACCACCTTCAGAAAATATCGGTACTGGCCCAATCCACCTTCAATCGTGCTGTCCAACATCTGCAATGGCCCCCCCAAAGACCATGCACTGGTTACAAATTCGTAATCGTCGTCAAAAGGCTCATTTCGCCAAAGCTCGTAGGCATGAGGCTCATTGCTTGATGCATCGACCTCCGCCCTCAACACGGCCACCGAATCGGTGACAATGCTGACCTCTGTCCACCTCATCCATTCGGGGCCCCCAGGATAGGTGAACAGGTTCTCTGCCACATTGGAACCCTGGGTCCAGTTCTCGCCCGAGGCGTGTGCCACCACACGGTATCGATAGAGGCTGCCAATGTTGGCTCCTGCGTGCTCGAAATAAGTCAAGGTACCCGGGACTTCGGCCAGTAAAACCGGCGCGATTTGATTCCCATCCATGTCCATTTCTGAAGCCCACACCTCGTAGTAATCGACACCTGCGGGCCAGTGATACACCGGGGACCACTGCAAGTCAGCTCGGTCTGTGCACTGCGTCCAAGACACCTCCAAAAAGGTGGAGGGCGCGCAGGCCGAGCTTGCCGGACCAGGGTCAGGCACACCCCCAACATAACAACTGTCGAAGGCCGCAACATTGTAATACTCAATGGTGCCCCCTGCTGCGCTGAACGGATTGACCCAACTCAACTGCGTGGGGTCTTCAATGGTGGTCAGGATGTTCTCGATGGATCCCGTGCAGATGTACACGATGTATCCTGCCACATCCGGCTCTAAACTCGCATCCCAAGAAATTTCGGCCAGCCCTGTCAGGGAATCCACATCAATCGCTACAATCTGAGGGGGACTCGGATCCACCACATCTGCGACCGCTATGGAGGTGGTGTTGGACTGGTGCGTGCACCCCCCGGTTTCTGTCAACAGCACACGATAGGTGGCCAATCCATCGCATTGCGTGATGGGCAAGGTGGTGTTCGAATTTCCCATGAGCCAGGGGGCGGACACCACGTCCAACCATGTGGCATCCGGCAACAGCTGCTGGATGATATAGGTCCCACTGAATCCAGATGGCGGGTTGAAATGAAAAGGACTGTTCCAAGAAAAATCCACTGAACCCGGCAGCAATCCCAATTCCAATTCAAGGAAAATCGTGCACAACGTATCCGATGGCCCAGCCAAGTTGCTGCCCGCCCCATCCAAGGCCGTTAAGGTGTAACAAAACCCTTGTGTGGTGGTCAACAGGGTTGCGGGAGAGCCCGTGACATTCGACAGGGGAGAGCCCAATTCCATCGACACATCAAAAGCCGGCAATGGCGTAAAATCTGGCGCAGGCAACATGGGCGTGATGCTGTATGCCTCGGCGCCCGTGAGGTCAACCTCCCAATTGAGGCTAGCCGTTCCGTCGTCGTTCACTTGAATGCACGCCCATTCTTGGGCAAAACCCGACATCCAACCCATGCACATCATGCACATCGTTGTCGTTCGGAGTAAAAGCCAATTGCGCGTCATTGTCGTTGCAAGTTGTACGCAACCAAGGCTCAAACGGTTGCCTTTCAAGATTGTTTTCCGAAAGTCACCGGGGAATTCACATTAGGGCCTTCCAACAGAACCCAGGCGCCATTTTGGCTGTCCCAAAAGCACGATAATCGCCCAAAATTTCCCCCATCAAATCCCCAGCCTTTGGCCAATCATTGAGCAGGGCACTCACCTGCCCAATCTCCAATTCTCCTTCCAGCAAATCCCCTTCTCTCATCCCCAGTTTTGCCCGACCTCGGCCCAAAAGCACCCGCAGGGCCTGCACATCATCTCCTGCGGATTCAGCAGAAGCCACCCGGTCATAAAAACTGCCCTCTGGTCCCCGCAACAAACGAACAGGGGTGATGTCTTTGAGCATCAGTCGCGTTTCGCCAGCCCCTGCATCTGCAATCCGCTGCTTGAATGCCACATGCGCCGGATTTTCCTGCGTCATCACAAATCGACTGCCCATTTGAACACCAGACGCCCCCAGGGCAAACGCAGCCAACATGGTCCGGGCATCATAAAATCCACCCGCTGCAATCACGGGAATGCGCACTGCATCGACCACTTCGGGGACCAAACAAAGCGTGGTGGTCTCTTCTCTTCCGTTGTGACCGCCCGCTTCAAACCCCTCTGCCACTACGGCGTCCACACCGGCGTCCTCTGACTTTTTTGCAAACGCAGCACTGGACACCACATGGACCACCACAGCCCCCGCAGATTTGAGAAAGTCCGTCCATTTTCGGGGAGATCCAGCACTGGTGAACACCACCGGGACCTTGTGGCGACGGATGGTCTCCATGTGCTCCTCCACTGCCGGATAAAGCAAGGGGACATTGACCGCAAAAGGCCCGTCCCAATTGGCCCTCACCTTTTGAATTTCCGCATCCAGCTCTTCCGGATACATTGACCCTGCGCCCAACGTACCCAAGCCACCTGCGCGGCCCACAGCCACCACAAGGTCGGCCCCTGTGCACCACACCATTCCCGCTTGAATAACGGGATGGGCGACCCCCAACAAGTCACACAACGCCTCGGGATTTCCATTCTGATTTGCCATGCTGCAAAATGGGGCACCGTTGCGAAACCCAAGGCGTGTAAGAGCCGTACACAAAGGGGTAGTCGATTTTGACTTATCCACATGTAGGACGTGGCCGATGCGCACTAAATCAACATATTATTCCCCCTTCTCGTGCCATTTTCGCGCCATGCGCAAGCTGATCATCCGAGCTGCAGCTTTCCTGGCCCTCCTCACGCCCTTTTCCATCCTGCATGGTCAAGGAAATTGGGACATAGGTTTCACCGCTGGTGTGGCCAATTACATGGGGGACATCGGCGATGGACAAGGGGCTCGGAGAGACTTCATCTGGGACTTACAAGAAGTGAGGACGCGCCCAGCAGCCGGAGTTTTTGCACGTCGAAAATTGGACTTGGACGGCATTTGGCACATACGGGGTGATTACAGTACGCTCCAAATTTCTGGCCACGACAAGCACACCGCCAATGCCGCGCGTCGAGGAAGAAACCTGCATTTTCGAAACATCATGCGAGAGGCCTCCATTCGCATTGAACGGGACCTCTTCCAGCAACCTTTGGTTTGGGCCAGGCAACGTCGTGCCATGCTGACTGTGCGCGGCTTCGTGGGCATCGCCAGACTGTCGCACAATCCCGAAGCGCGTCTGGACGCAAAAAACCGGGCTTATCAGGACCTGATTGAACAGCCCAATGTCACCAGCCCAGGACAATGGCACAGCCTTCCCGAATTGCAGACTGAGGGCGTTGACTACTCAGACGAACTCAATCTGGCCACCATTCCCTTTGGCTTGAGCGCCTTGATTACTGGACAGAAAAAAGGCGGCGCAACGGATTTCTACTTGGGCATCGAACTCGGGTTCCGCCTCACAAAAACAGACTATCTCGACGACATCTCAGGGTTTTACGCAGACCCAAGTGAGATGGAACCCCTTGGCGCCGCATTGTCGAGCCAAAGCAATCAATCGGTCTTGGATGCCGCAGGCCCCGAGGCCGGCAGCCTGACTGCCCACAGTTACATTGGCGAGGACATCCTTGTGATCCGAGGAAACAAGACCAACAACGATGCTTACGGCAGCTTGGTGGTCTCGTTCGGAAAAGTGATGAACGGAAGAAGCAAGAGCTTTAGCCGCAACAAGCGCAGGTATGGGAACCGGCGACGTGGCGGTCTGTTTAAGCGACGCACCAGAATGCGCTTCTGACCGCTCGTAACATAAATACCCGTATTAGGCGTATATTACAGGGGATTGATGGTGAAGCCAACTCCCTTCCGATTGTTCTTTTGCTGTATCGCATTTGGATTGCATCCCACTGTGGAGGCTCAATTGTCCCCTTCCAATGGGTGGCACATCGAAGCTGGAGTGTCTTCCCACGTCTCAGGGTACAGCGGTGACATTGGACACCAAGGACAATATGGCATTCTGAGTGACACACAATGGCATTTGATTCGCCTCGGAGTGGGCGTGTCCGTGAGGGCGCAACAACCCGGCAAACGAATCGGGTGGAACATCGATTGCCGACACATTCGAATCCAAGGTGCCGACAGCGCATCCAACAATGCGGTCGCGTTTATGCGCAACCTGCACTTCCGGAACGACATGATCGAAATCGCAGCTACGGCAGACTTTCCCCTGTTGCGGTTTTCGGGTCAACTCGGACCTTGGTCACTCTCCCACCATCTGCGCGCAGAGGGCGGCCTCGCCCTGCTCCATCATGCCCCCAAGGCTCAAGTCGACCGCGACAACCTCTGCTATGCCATTTTGAATGAGCTCGGCGTCAACACCCCTGGACAATGGCATGACTTGCGCGGCCTTGAAACCGAAGGTGCCGCCTATGCCCAATGGGTCATGACCCTCCCCATTGGATTTTCTTACACCTTCAGTGCAAATCGAGGCAACGGCAGACCTTGGCACATGACCCTAACCGGTCTATATCGATTCACCCGAACAGACCGGCTTGACGACATTGAAAGTCAATATGCCAACCCGTGGGAAATGTCCCCTCTGGGATTGGGCTTAAGCAGCCAATCCAATCCTTCGGACATTCCCCCATGTGCGAACGCCACGAACATTTCCACCTATCAATATCAGCAAGGTCTCTCTGCAGAACGCCAAGCCATTCGTGGAAATTCAGCCACGCGTGATGCGTATTGGACCCTGGGCCTGACTTTGGCCAAGTCTTTGACGGCGTCCACATCGAATGTGTTCCACAAAAAGCGCTTCAGAGGACAAAAGGTGGTAAATAAAAGATAAAGGAAGCCTCTCCGAGGCGCTCTTGCTTCGCTGGGCCATCGGGACGCGCTAAATTCGGCGGTCAATTCGAACCGATGAGCACCCTCCGCATTTCAACCGCGTTCCCTTCAGTTGCTTTGGGACTTCTGCTCTGCATGAGCCTTCTTCCCACGCAACACCACGCGCAAACCGTGGTCACCGTTGGAGGAGAGTCCGTCTCTGCAGACGACTTCGCCCACATTTTCAAGAAAAACAACCGAGACAGCTTGGTGACGCCATCGGCCTTGGATGAGTACATGGAGCTGTTCATTGACTTCAAACTGAAGGTGATGGCCGCTGAGGACCTCGGAATGGACACGGCCAGCGCCTTCATCAACGAACTCGCAGGTTACCGGAAACAGCTCGCTCGTCCCTATCTCGTAGACAACGACCTGCTCGACGCCATGGTTAAGCAAGCCTATGACCGCACGCTAGAGGAAGTCCGCGCCTCCCACCTCTTGGTGAAAATCGGCGGGGAAGGAAATCCCAGCGACACCCTTTCTGCTTGGAACAAGTCCCTTGCACTTAAGGAGCGCATTTCCAGTGGCGAAGATTTCGCCGGCATCGCCCGCTCTCGCGGAGGCAGTGACGACCCAAGTGTCAAGGACAATGGCGGCGACCTTGGTTGGTTCAGTGCGTTCATGATGCTCTACTCCTTTGAGGAAGCTTGCTATACCGGAGAAGTCGGCGAATTGGTTGGCCCCATCCGGACCCGTTATGGCTATCACATCATCAAACTGACCGGACGCCGTCCAGCGCGCGGTGAAATGCGCGTGGCCCACATTATGATTCGCCCCGACAAAAACAAAGGCGAAGCGAACGAAGCCAAAGCCAAAATCGACGCCCTCGCTGCGGAGTTGGCCTCTGGTGCGTCTTTCGCTGAGCTCGCTCGTCAGCACAGTGACGACCAAAGCTCCCGGACCAAAGGAGGCGAGTTGCCCATGTTTGGAACAGGAAGAATGGTCGAATCTTTTGAAGAAGCCGCCTTCGGCCTCGCAACCGATGGCGACATCTCCGATCCCGTCGAAACCCAATACGGATGGCACATCATCCAGCGGCTCGAGTACAAGGCACCGCCCACCTTTGACGAATCCAAACGCGACCTGGAGAAAAAGCTTCAGCGGGATAGCCGTTCGGAGCAAGTCCGCAACAGCTTCATCCAAAAACGCAAAACCGAATATGGCTACACCTTAGACGAGAAGCGCTTTGGACAAGTCGTGGATGCCACCGTGATCGACAGCACGCTTCAGCCCATCGTGGTCAAAAAAGGCCTGGCCAAGAAGCCCATTTTGACCGTCGGCAATGAAAAAACAACCGTTCGCGCGTTCATTGACTTTGTCGGCACCAACAGCGGGCGGGTCGATGTGACCAATCAAACAGCTGAATCTTTGCTGCGCCAAGCCATGTCGAGGTTCAGCGACGAATCGGTGATCGCATATGAAGATGCCCGTTTGGAGATGAAGCACAACGACTTCCGATTGTTGATGGAGGAGTACCACGACGGCATTTTGCTGTTTGAACTCACCGACCAAAAAGTCTGGAGCAAAGCCGTTCGAGACAGCGCTGGGCTGCAAGCCTTTTGGGAGGAGAATCAATCCAATTACGCTTGGAAAACACGCATCGCCGGACGCATTTTCCGCTGCGCAGACCGCGAAGCCGCAGACCGCATTCTTGCTGAAGCCACAGAAAAAGAGGGCGATGTTGAGACGGAGCGCCGAGAAATGGTGTCGGAGAATCCTTTGAGCATCACCATCGAAGAAAGCCGGGTAGAAGAAGGGGCAAACCCTGTTTTGGACGCAGCATTCAGCACGCTCGGAAAACCGGGATTCACAGACTTTGAAGAAGTGGACGGTCAAATCCGATTCGTTCAAATCAACAGCCTCGAGAACCCCAGCGGGAAGACCCTCGATGAAGCCCGAGGCAAGGTCATCGCAGACTTCCAAGATTTCCTAGAGAAAACGTGGGTCGCTGAATTGCGTGCCCGCTACCCTCACGAAGTGAACCGCGCTGCCCTCCACGCCATCGATTGATGGCGATCCGCTCAGTTTTCTGGTGTACAGTGCTCTTTGTCGTTGGCTGCAAACCCGCTGAGGTCTTGGACCCCAGCCTCCAAGTTGTGGCCACGGCTTATCGCGAAAAACTGACACTGGGAGACCTTCAAAAGGAATGCCCTGCGCACATCACCGGAGAAGACAGCGCGGTTTGGTCCAAGCATTTCATAGCAGATTGGCAACAGCGCAGGACCCTTGTGCACCTGGCACAAACCGAGCTGCCCGACAATGAACGTGACTTTGAAAGCGAAGTCACACGATACCGAGAAGCGCTCTACATCCACGCTTATGAAGATCGCTTTCTGCGCGATCATCTCGATACCGCAATGGGCCGAGCCGAGCTCCAAGGTTTTCTGGATGAGCAACCCGACTTGTTCCGTCTCGGTGCCCCGCTGTTTCGGGCGAGGTGGCTCGTCTTTCCAAACGGCGCGGCCTTTCCCCGTGACATCCGCGACCTTCAGCGTCAATTGGCCTCCAACGACGCCGAAAAACTGTCCAACTTGTCCAGCCGATGCACCGACGCGGGCATGCCGCACGACTTGGATGCTGAACGTTGGTGGACCTGGGCTGAATTGGGTCAGGTGGTCCCCCTCGAACCTCGGCGCGACGCGCGACAGCAATCGAGCAACCGGGTCACCAAAATCGAATGGCAGGCCGACACAGCCTCCGGACGACCTGTGGACCAGCGTGCCCTGTTGCTCATCACCCAGCGCCTCAACACAGGGGACATCAGCCCCGTGGAACGCGCAGCCAACCGCATTGGAGAACTGCTCCTTCACCGACGCCGTGACCGTACCTTGGTCACCATGCGCCAGAAAGCCGTTGAAGCCGCTTGGGCCGAGGCTGCCCTCAGCACCACACAGGCGGACCGCCCAGACAGCGACACCCCATGAACGCACGCACCATCGCCTTCCTCTTCTTGGCCTTCGCCTCTCTTGGTCAAACCCAAGGTCAGCCTGAGCCCCAACAGCCCGAGCTCCAACAGCTCGAGCGCATCATCGCTGTGGTGGGCAACGAAATCGTTCTGCAAAGCGATGTCGACGCTCAGCTGTTTCAAATGGAAGCATCGGGCATGCCGGTGACCGACGTTTGTCCTGTGGTCGAGCAGCTGATGCTCCAAAAACTGCTTTTGCACCAAGCCAGAATCGACTCCGTTGTAGTGGACGATGGAGAGGTGACTGCCCAAATCGACCGCCGCCTAGAATACTACATCCGAATGTTTGGGTCCGTGGAAGCTTTTGAAGCAGAGTACGGCAAAACCGTCGCGGCTTGGAAAGCGGAATTCAGAGAGCCCATGCGTGAGCAAATCATGGCCGACCGCATGCAAGGCGAAATCGAAGGGCAAGTGCGCGCCACTCCCCGAGACATCGCCGACCATTTCTCGGCCATCCCCACAGACAGCTTGCCCTTGATTCCAGAAGAGGTGCGCTACAGCCGCCTGATGATTGAGCCCGTACTGAGCGAAGCGGAAAAACTGGTGACGCGCGGCGTACTCGACAGCATCCGGAGCGAAGTTGTGTCCGGCAACGTAAGCCTTACGCTCGCGGCCATGCGGCACAGCGAAGACCCTGGCTCCAAATACAAAGGCGGGTGCTATGAAGACATTCGGCGCGGGGCTTTTGTCCCTGAAGTGGAAGCCCAAGTTTTTGCCACGCCAGAAGGGGCATTTAGTCCGGTCTTCGAAAGCGACTTCGGTTTTCATTTTGTCAAGACCACCAACATCCGCGGAGAGGTTTACTCCATGTGTCATGTCCTGATGAAGCCCACCGTCCCAGAAGAGGCCCTCGTCGCAGCCGCCGAACTCGCAGACAGCATCGCTGTGCTCTTGGCCGCCGACTCCTTGACTTTTGAAGCCGCCGTCAAGACTTACTCCACAGATGAAGAGACGCAAAACCAAGGCGGCCGCGTGATCAATCCCAGAACTGGGGGGCTCTATCATGGTGTCGATGAACTGGACCGCACTCAGTTCTTTCTTGTGAACGAACTGCGTCCCAGCGAGAACTCATCCCCGACCATCGTGGAAGGCGAGGAGCAACAGGCCTACGCAATCTATCGCTTGGACGAGCGCAAACCTGCCCATGCCGCCAGTCCCCAGCAAGATTACGAGCTGTTCCAAATGCAAGTCGAAGCCGACTTGAGGCAGTCCAAATTGTCGAAGTGGGTGCGCCGTCGGCTCGCCGAGACATACGTCCGCCTAACCGATGATTTCGGAAGCTGTGTTTTTGACCAAGACTGGTTTGGAGAAAGCGCTGCAGGCGCCGAATAAAAGCCGCCATCATGCCCGAACTTAGTGGGCATGCGCAAATGGGGTGAGTTTACAGACTTCTATTCTTCGGAACACCATGCCCGAAACGTGGGCAAAATGTTCCGCGATCCAGACAATGCACTGCTCCCCAATTGGAAGCACCTGCCCGTGGGTTATCACGGCCGATCCTCCAGCATCATCGCAAGCGGGGAACCGGTGTTCCGCCCTTCTGGTCAACGCAAAGAAGCGGACGGCAACATCACGTTTGGCCCCACCCGCAAGCTCGACTTCGAACTGGAAGTCGGGGTTGTGATTGGACGCGACTCTGAACGCGGCAAGCCCATTGCCATGGCCGAAGCCGACAGCTTCATCGAAGGTTTGGTTCTGGTCAACGACTGGTCTGCCCGGGACATCCAAGCTTGGGAGTACGTGCCACTCGGGCCCTTCCTAGGCAAGAACTTCGCCACAACCGTTGGCGACACTGTGGTCCCCTTGTCTGCATTGGAGACCGTGCCGAATCGAAGGGCCAGTGCAAGACCCACAGCCGTTGCCCTATCTCCAACGCATGGGGCCATCTCACTTCGACATCACCCTCGAAGCTTGGCTCGAGACAGCCGATGGTGCGCTCAACTTGCTCACCCGTTCCAATCACAATCACCTGTATTGGGACATCCGCCAGCAGCTCGTTCACCACACCTCCAATGGCTGTCCTGTGCGTGCAGGCGACATCCTTGCCAGCGGCACCATCAGCGGCCCAGACCGCTCGAGCTGGGGCTGCTTGCTCGAACTCTCCTGGAATGGCACTGAACCCATGACGCTGGTGGATGGGACGCGACGCACGTTCATCGAAGACGGCGACAGCATCCTCCTCAAGGGGTGGGCCGGCGAGGGCCACCACCGCGTCTCATTGGGAGAAATTCGGAATCCCGTTGTGCCTGCACCCAAGGCATAAAGCGACTTCGGCCGTAACTTTATCCCATGGCATTTGCATCAGACAAAGAGGCGTTGGACGCGCTGCGGGGAAAGCACGCTGAATTGACCGCGGAGATCCGCAAGGTCATCGTGGGACAGGAAGAGGTCGTGGAGCAAGTGCTCACCTCCGTCTTCAGTGGCGGCCACTGCCTACTGGTGGGCGTTCCTGGCCTGGCCAAAACACTCTTGGTGAACACCATCGCAGAGGCATTGGGATTGAGCTTTAACCGGATTCAATTCACGCCAGACTTGATGCCCAGCGACATCATTGGCTCCGAGATTTTGGACGATCAACGTCGGTTCCAATTCAACAAGGGCCCATTGTTTGCCAACATTGTTCTGGCCGATGAAATCAACCGTACGCCCCCGAAGACGCAAGCCGCCCTTCTCGAGGCCATGCAAGAGCGCTCCGTGACTGCTGCTGGCCAGCGCCATGAACTGCCACACCCCTTCTTCGTGCTTGCCACGCAAAACCCCATCGAACAAGAGGGAACCTACCCCCTGCCCGAAGCCCAGCTTGATCGTTTTATGTTCAACATTTGGGTCGACTACCCCACATACGCCGACGAATTGGAAGTGGTCAAGCGCACAACAGGGGGTGCCCAGGCCACGGTGAATCCTGTTCTTTCGGCAGAAGAAATTGCCGCCTTCCAACAGCACATCCGCAAGATGCCTGTGGCCGACAACGTGGTCGAATACGCCGTCAAACTGGCTACCAAAACGCGTCCAGGTCGTGAGCACGCTCCAGAGCAAGTCAACCAATACCTGAGCTGGGGAGCTGGACCACGTGCCTCGCAATACTTGGTGTTGGCCGCCAAATGCCACGCCGCCTTTGCCGGCAAATACAGCCCCGACATCGAAAACGTGCGCGCTGTGGCCCTCCCCATTCTGCGTCACCGCATCGTCCGCAACTACAAAGCGGAAGCCGAGGGCATTACCGTCGAGAAGCTGGTTGCCGGATTGGTCTGATCAAAACTCGACACCACGCACCCGGAACTGAGATGCAGAACTGAGTCGAGCCTTCATCACCTCCAAATCGACTTCCCTCACAAAAAGTGCATTGTCGCCTTGTCCTCGACGCGACTCCAGTTCGCGGTTGAAGGGATTGTAATCCACCTCCACGAATCCAAGTCCGTTGAGCTCACATCGAATGGATTCATCAGAATGCCCATAAGCTTCACCAGCGCCATTTAATTCTACCATGATGCCGAGGCAATCCTTTAGCGTTTGTCTAGCACCTCGAATCACTTCCATCTCGTAGCCCTCTACATCTATTTTGATCAAGATTTGGGGAGCACTTTTGACCACCTCATCGAGGGTAGTAACTGGGACAACCACACCTTTTGTCGATTGAGCCGGCAAGACGTGATTGACAGTATCAAGGTCACTCGAGAATCGCAACTCCCCCAACTGCCCTCCTACCCCCATATTCACGGCAGACTTTGCGGACAATCCATTCAATTGCAAATTGACTTCAAGCCTTTTGAAAGTGCTCGGGACAGGCTCAAAGGACATCAACTTGCACCCCACTTCTCGTCCCATTAGAATACTGTAAGAGCCAATGTTCGCCCCGACATCAAGAAATAAGTCAGTCGAGCGGCAGGCATGAAGAAAAAATGCCATTTCACGGAACTCATGGAGCCCTGCATATACATTTCCTGTAGCACCCGTCATGCCCCGAGAAACCAGAAGCTTCGAGCTCTGACCGAATTGGATGATTGAATCCTTCCGGATTCTGCTCATCGTCTGCCACCAAAGAATTCGGAGTAAGGAAGCCAATTTCCGACGACCTGCTATTGGATGGCCCAAAACAAACCGCAACAAACTCCTCATGGAAGATCCCTTTTCACTAAGCAGTTTTCCATGACAAGGATGTCCATCGCAGTGCGGGCATAACACGCGTAAGCCTCTTGAGGAGAATTCATAATGGGCTCGTTCTCGTTGAAGCTCGATTTTGAGACCAAAAAAGCTACAATGGAAAGTCTTGGCGCAATGATCATTTATTCCAATTCAAGGACGCGACGAAGGGCTCGTCCATATAAGCGCTCGCTATCCTGAAACGCGACAACATTTTCTGCAGCTCGATTTGAATAATTGGCCCAATTCAATCTGAATTCATCCAATTGGCAATGAAGGGACTCAAAATCTCCCAATGCATAAGTCAACATGCTAGGTGTCTCTCTCCCTATCGACTCCAAGGTCACCTGGTTAGAAGTCAACAAAGGCATTCCAGCGAATTGGTAGTCATACACTTTCACTGGAGCACACAACTCATAGTTCTTGCCCTCCTTTATGTATACCGCTAAGCCCAGACTACTCTTTGAAAGAACCTCCATGTACTCGCGACCTGACTTATAGGGTAGGAGGACAACACTGCTATATTCCTCAAGCTCCCGGAATTGAGGCTGGATGGACCCCGCGATGACCAACTTGATTCCATGACAGGCACAATACCAGGCTGTGAATTTCACGTCAGCGATTGGGATTCGATGATTAATTGTCCCCACCAACAAAATAGAAGTTAAGTCCTCCCTTCGTTCAAAATGTTTTAACCCGACTGGGGCCGGGTAATTCATTATGACCTCTCCACCCTTCGCTGAGTATTTAGCATTGTAAAAGGATTTACGTTCTTCATTGCCATAAATCCACTTCCATTCCGAGTTGATTAGTCTTCCCTCCAACCATTCAATCCATTTCCTCTCGAGTCTTACTCGCCAGTTCCAAGGAGTGATTTCGCTGTACAGTTCGAAGCAACTGTAAATCTTTATGGCCTTAATGCCGGGGTTTAAGAACAAATACATCAAGGACCATATGTCACAAGCAATGAGAGCATCTGCACCTTTCAAGCTCTTTCTCACCTTCTTCCAATCCCTAAAAGACGGCCTTCTACCGTACCCCCCTTGAGGGACAACAAACATGGCTTCATGGCCGTCATCTCGCAACCACTCGGCCCAAGCCCTTGCAACCGGCTGCTTTTTTTCTCCGAGAAAAGAGTAGAAGACAACTTTCATCCGTACCGGGTTTCGAGAATACTAAGAATTTTCCGCGCACTAGCACCGTCCCCGTATGGACAAGGCGCATTCACGATGGGGTTCTTCAATTCCGCCAAGAAGTAGGTCACGAGTTTATCAGGCTCTCCACACAAGACTGTATGACCGGTATCAATGCCTTCTGGACGCTCGGTAGTCTTACGACAAACGATGGCCTTCTTGTTAAAGAAAGCAACTTCTTCTTGAATACCACCGCTGTCCGTAATCACGATTGCAGAACTCAAAATCAAGTCAATCAATTGGTCCCGATCCACAGGGGGGATGACCTCGACCCTTGACAGGTCAGATACTGCCTCTTGAACTTTCGGAGACGGGTGAGCAGGAAAAACAAACTGCAGGTCGGGCCTAGATTCAGCGCACCTTTCAAGTTCCCGACACCAATCCACCATCTGACCCTGGTTTTCCCGTCGATGCAAGGTGATTAACACCTTATCATTAGCACGGTCATCCCATTTCCTTGGCAACAGAGAATCCAACACCGTGTTCCCCACGATGTGAATCTCTCCTGGTACCATCTCCTTCTTTAGGCGTTGACCAGACAGTTCGGTTGGAGCTAAGTTGACAGCAGCAATTCGACTTACCATCTGGCGGTAAGCCTCTTCCGGATATGGGTTGAGTAAATCAAAGGAGCGCAATCCTGCCTCAAGATGTATGATTTCAATTCCACGATGAAATGCGGCAAGTGCGCAGCCCAATACACTTGCCGTATCTCCCTGCACCATCAACGCATCCACATGCACATTAGGAAACCTCAACATGCAGTTCGCCAGAATCTCATCTAAACGATTTCCTCCTTGAGATTCGCTAGGCTTGAGATGGACATCCCACCTAGAGCCATTCAACAGCGAAACGTGCTGCCCAGTACAAATAACCAGCGCCTTGTCCCCAAGGGCTTCCACAACTGGTTTCACCTTTATCCACTCTGGGCGGGTACCAAATGCCACTGCAATTTTCATGATTCCAAAGGTTGATTCACTCCCCCCTAATCCCGTCGAACCACACAGTTCTCCATGACCAGCAAATCCATCGAGGTGCGAGCGTAACAAGCGTAAGCATGTTCTGGCGCGTTGACAATAGGTTCATTTTCGTTGAAGCTTGTATTGAGTAATACAGGCACTCCCGACTTGGCGTGGAAGGCACTAATCAAAGCATGATAGCGGGGGGTGACGTCTTTGTAAACCGACTGGAGTCGTCCTGATCCGTCGACGTGCGTGACCGCAGGGATTTGAGCCTGGCGTTCCTTTTTGATGGGGAAGACCTTTTCCATGAAGGGCACAGGCTCGTCGAGCTCAAACCAATCGGAAACATGCTCACTCAAAATCGAGGGGGCAAATGGGCGAAAGCTCTCACGGCGCTTGATTTTAGAGTTCAGCAAATCCTTGGCATCTGGGCGGCTGGGATCTGCAATGATGCTGCGCCCGCCCAAAGCGCGCGGACCGAATTCGGCCCGGCCATTGAACCAACCAATCACCTTGCCATCTACCAGCGCATCTGACACCACATCGTACAACTCGTCGTCAGAAGCATACCGGGTGTACGCCACGTTCTCTGATTGCAAGAAGGACTCGACTTCCTCGTTGGTAAAGCGACACCCTGTATGGGCGCGGCGCAACGTCTCGACCCGGGTCTGACCCAAATTGGCGTGGAGGTGATATTGGGCCGATCCCATCGAGATGCCCGCATCGTGACCAGCGGATGGAATGTAGACCTCTTTGAACGGGGTATTGCGCGTGATCTTGCCATTGGCCACACTGTTCTGGGCCACGCCGCCTGCAATGCATACCCGATCCAAACCCGTCAATGTGTGGAGGCGACGGAGTATGTGAAAGATGACCTGCTCACAATGGCACTGCACTGAAGCAGCCAAGTCCATGTGGTATTGCTTGAGCTCTTCTCCTTTCTGTCGTTGTGGACCAAAGACCTGCTCAAACCTCTTCCCAAAAAGCGGGGCAACAGTAGGGAGATGGTTGGGATAACTCACCACGCCCCCATCCAAGCGATAGTCCTGGATTGGAAAATGGTACGTGCCTTTTTCGTTGATGGGAAGAAAAGTGGCCACTTGTTCCACATACTTCGGGTCACCATAAGGCGCCAGGCCCATGACCTTGTACTCATCCCCGAAATGCGGAAAACCCAAGTACTGGGTAAAAGCCGTGTAGAAAAGCCCAACACTGTTTGGGAAGTCCTCGCTTTCCAACACGTCGAGATCGGGGCCCTTCCCTCGGGCCAA
Source organism: uncultured Flavobacteriales bacterium (assembly GCA_949373165.1). Lineage (GTDB taxonomy): Bacteria > Bacteroidota > Bacteroidia > Flavobacteriales_D > Sanyastnellaceae > UBA8752. The sequence goes on from CASICO010000031.1 coordinate 24,391, forward strand.
CATGGTCGTGGTAAAGTCCCCCGACCCATCGATGCTGAGTACGGCCGCCTCTTCAAAAGGCGAACTAAAAAACGCAGATGCCAGATGTGCCCGATGGTGCTCAATGAATTGAATCTTGGAGCGCACCATCTCGGTGTCGACCCCCGGCTCCACCTCTTCGAAACGCTCATGCAGCTTTTCGATGTCGTCTTTGTTGGCACTGCGCTGAGACCACATGGACCACGCAGCCCGAGGCTGTTTGATTACGAACCGCGCTTTGCGGTCACGCTTGGCCGATGGGTCACGGCCAATGGCAATGGCTTCGACTTGGTCCAGCGTGCACCCAGCCTCCTTCAAGCAAAACTGAATGGCCTTGGTGGGAAAGCCCGCCCAATGCTTTACGCGGCGAAATCGCTCTTCTTCGGTGGCCACCAGAAGCTCTCCATTCACGAAAATGGCTGCTGAGCTGTCGGCGTGGTATGCATTCAGGCCCAAAACAATCATGTATCCAAGTCTAGCGTTTCATCGCACCTGGCCGCCAACTCGCGATCGTGCGTGATGATGATGATCAATGCGCCTTGGTCCGCTCTTTCACGAAGAATGGCAAAGACACGATCACGGCTGTCCACATCCAATGCACTGGTCGCCTCGTCCAAGAGCAGCACCTTCGTTTCCATTTGCAAAGACCTCAACAAGGCCAAACGCTGCTGTTGTCCCCCGCTCAAATTGCTCCCTGCTTCATTCAACTGGAACTGCAATGGATCCTTGCCCAAGCAAGTACTTAACCCAAGACGCTCTATCAGATCGAGAACAAGCGTTGCGTCAACAGTCCGCCCTGGAGCCCTGAACGTCAAATTGTCGGTTACGGAACCCGAGAAGAAAAAAGGTTGTTGACTCAAGTACCCCAATTCAGCCAACCAAGACTCCCGAGAACACGTTTTGCCAACGCTCCATTCCTGGGTCCCATCTGCAACCAACACCTCTCCGCCTTGCAAGGGGTGGATGCCCAGCATGGCATTCACCAAGGTGCTCTTTCCGGTGCCCGAAGCCCCCACAACCCCATGGATTCGTCCTGGGCGGAACTCGTGCGTCAAATTGGTCAAGACCGGCGTTTCCAATGCCGCATAACCCACCGTGAGATCGCGCAAGACAATGGAAGGGACTCCCTGCAATTGAAGTGCAGATTTACCCTCGGCTTTGAGCGCTTTGTCATTCACCTCCACGCCCTTTTCAATCGCACCAAGCAGAAACATGCTCCGTTTCATCTCCATGCGCACCCCGTTGATTCGGCTCATCGTGGGCATAATGCGGTACGCACCTATGGCCATCAGGGTCAGCATTTCAAAAAACGTGTCTTCTGCAGTCCCCAAAAGCAGGCTGATCACAATCGCCCCACTCACCCCCATCACCGCGAGCACCTCATAGGTTTTGGCCGGAAGGGAATTGAGAACAGAGGCGTTACTCGAAACCCGGTAGAGCAGCTTTGCCGTTCCCAAATACGCCTTGCGCACCGGCTCCTCGGCTCGAAAAGTGATGACCTCCAAAAAACCCCGAATGGCATTGGTGACCATTGCATTTGTTTGCGGGCCATGGTCCTGCTGGATGCGACCGTAGGCCTTTAGCCTTTGGTTGGTCAACTTTCGGATGAACAAAGTGCCAGAGGCCATCAAAATGGCCACGGAAACCAGCACAATGGGCTCGTAAACAAGCAATCCAATGCAAATGACCGCAATCACGAAAACCTCCGTGATCAAACGGAGAGACCCCACCATAAAAGCGTTTGCAAAGCCCGCAGGCCAGACATTGATTTCCGCGAGAATTCGACCGGAATTGCTCCCCCGGAGATTTTCGAGGTTCTGAGAAAAATGGTAAGACCACATGATCCCAGACAACCGGTGCGCGACAGAAAATGAAAATCGGGTTTGGAACAGTGTTAAGGCCAGTCCTATTGCAGCCTTGAATGCAAATACGACAACAAGCAAAATGGAAAGGAGGATGAGAAAGTCAGACTCCGTTTCCACCCCCATCTGCAGGGTCCACCCATAAAATGAATCTAGGAATTCATAGCGATGAATCGCCTCCGGCTGAATCGCCAAGCCAATGACCGGCACAACTGCTGCCAGCCCCAAAACCTCCACAACACTGTTGAGCACCACCGTACCCAACATCAACAAAGAAGTCTGTCGCTCTTTTGACGTGAGCAAATGAAAGACCCTTGAGATCACCCGAAGCAAGCCATCCTGCTCTGGATTTTCAGTGGCATTCATGAAGCCATCTCATGCGTTTGGGCGCGGTCTGGGCCCATGCTGACGATGCTGATTCGGGTTTTGGTTAGCGACTCGATTTCTTGGACATAGTTCATCAAAGAGGCAGGCAATTCTGTTCCTGAGCCCGATTGTCCTGCACCCGGCCAGCCTTCTCGCGGCTCAAAAATGGGGTTCACCAAAGACTCTTCGAGCAGATAGGGAAGGTGGTCTGACCGCTCTCCGTCTACTTCGTAGTGTGTGCAGACTTGCACCTCTTCAAAGCTGTCCAGCACATCGGCCTTCATCATGCACAGCTGGGTGGCACCGTTGAGCATGCACGCGTGTTTTAAGGCGGGAAGGTCCAACCAACCGCAGCGACGTGGGCGTCCTGTGGTGGCGCCAAATTCGTGGCCGGCCTTGCGCAGGGCCTCACCAGTATCGCCATGCAGTTCCGTTGGGAATGGGCCGGAGCCCACGCGGGTGCAATACGCCTTAAAAATGCCGATCACTTCTCCGATCCGGGTGGGCGCAACCCCGAGACCTGTGCACGCTCCAGCTGCGGTCGTGGTGGAGCTGGTTACAAATGGATAGGTGCCAAAGTCAATGTCGAGCAAGGTGCCTTGTGCACCTTCAGCCAGTACGCGTTTTCCAGCATCGAGCTGGTCGTTGATCCATTGCTCAGAATCGACCACTGGAATTTGACGCAACCGTTCAATGGAAGCGAACCAAGCGGGTTCGTGTTCCGAGAGGTCGTAGCTGAATTCGCTGAAATTGCTGAGCAGGCGGGCGTGCTTTTTTACCAAGCGGTCGTAACGTTCCTTGAAGTCGGGCAAAAAGATGTCGCCCACGCGCAATCCGTTTCGGCCAGTCTTGTCCATGTAGGTGGGGCCAATTCCGCGGAGAGTTGAACCAATCTTGTCCTTGCCCTTGTCCTGCTCATTGGCCGCGTCGAGGAGGCGATGCGTTGGCAGGATGAGGTGTGCCTTGCGCGAGATGAGCATTCGGGCGTCCACCTGAACACCGTGCTCCTCCACTTCTCCAATCTCACGTTGCAACGTAACCGGATCGATGACCACGCCGTTGCCAATCAAGTTGAGCTTGCCCTCACGGAAAATGCCACTGGGAATGGTGTGCAAGACGTGTTTACGCCCATCAAATTCCAAGGTGTGACCCGCATTTGGGCCGCCTTGGAAGCGGGCAATGATGTCGTACTGAGGGGTCAGCACATCCACAATCTTCCCCTTTCCTTCATCGCCCCATTGGAGCCCGAGCAAAACGTCAACTTTCATTGGTCCTGAATCAAGGGGTGAAAATACACCGCAACACAAGTCCAATCCCGATTAGAACAAAGGTTCTACTCCACAATTCATGGCAGTTCATCCTCCAAGCGGTCTACCGAGGCCATGCCCGGAACTTGACGCAACCGCTCAATCAATTCACCCAGATGGCCTGTATCGTTGACCAGCACTTCGATTCGGCCCTCAAACGAGCCCTCGTTGGTCTCGAAGCTCACCTTTTTCATGTCCACGGACATGTCGGCAGAAATGATGCCTGTAATGTGGTTCACAAGGCCAATGTCGTCGACCCCCGCAAAGGCAATGGTGGCCGTCGCTTTGACGGCCTCTGCACCCTCCCGATCCTCGTCCCCGGCCCAGCGGGCTTTGAGAACGCGATACCCATACTTGGACAAAAGCTGTGTCGAATTGGGGCAGGCAGAACGGTGAATTTTGATTCCGCCCGAAACGGTCACGAAGCCAAAAACCTCGTCGCCTGGAATGGGTCGACAGCATGCTGCCATGCTGTAGTCGAGAGACTGGTTGTCCATGCCGAGAACCAAGGCGCCCTCGGGCTTTTTGGCTTTCACCGGTGTCGGTTCTGATTCGGTCTCTGGAGCGGCTGCTGGTCGGCGAACGAAATGCAGGCGTCCACCCCGAACCTCGTGTGCGGGGAATTCATCCAGCATTACCCGGCCATCGGCCAAGCGCACAAACAGCTCCGCAGTGCTGTTGACCCGCATGCGATGGGCCAATTCCTCCAAGTTCCCTTGGATAAAATCGATGCTGAGTTTTTTAAACTGCTTCCTGAGTTTTTCCTTGCCTTCGGCCGCCAGTTTCTGTCGGTCGGCCCTCAGTGAGGCCCGAATTTTCGAGCGCGCAGAGGCTGTGGCCACCATGTTGACCCAGTCTTCCTTGGGCTTTTGCTTGCGCGAAGTCAAGATCTCCACCTGATCACCGCTCTGCAGCACATACCCGATGGGCACCAGTTTCTTGTTGACTTTGGCTCCGATGCACTTCTGTCCCACCTGCGTGTGCACCCGGAAAGCGAAATCCAACGCCGTTGCTCCCTTTCCGATCACGATGAGGTCGCCGTTGGGCGTGAAAATGTAAACCTCCTCATTGAACAGGTCGAGCTTGAGCTCATCCACAAACTCCAACGCGCTGTCTTCCCCACCTTCGATGACCTCGCGGATTTGGCCAATCCATTCGTCCAGTCGATTGTCTCCTCGCTGTCCCTTGTAGCGCCAATGGGCGGCGTATCCCTTCTCGGCGATCTCGTCCATCCGTTCGGACCGAATCTGAACCTCCACCCACTTTCCAGTCGGGGACATCACTGTGGTGTGCAAGCTCTCGTAGCCGTTGGCTTTTGGAATGGAAATCCAATCGCGCAGACGGTCGGGGTTGGGTGGGTAGAAATCCGTAACGACACTGTAGGTCCGCCAAGCATCGCTCTTCTCCTGCTCTGGCTTGGTATCGAGCACAATGCGGATGGCAAAAATGTCGTAGATGTCTTCGAACGACACCTTTTGCTTCTGCATCTTATTCCAGATGCTGGCAATGGATTTGGGCCGGCCTTTGATGGCAAATTTGAGCCCTTCCTTGGTGAGTGCCTCTTTGATGGGCGCAGCAAAAGAGTTGATGAAGCGCGTGCGCACAGCCTTGGTTTTGCGCAGCTTTTGCTCGATCACAGCATATTCCTCCGGCTGACGGTAGCGCAGACTCAGGTCCTCGAGCTCGCTTTTGATGGTGTACAGCCCCAAGCGGTGCGCCAGTGGCGCGTACATAAAGTCGGTTTCGCCCGCGATTTTGAGCTGTTTCTCCCGCTTCATGCTCCCCAGCGTGCGCATGTTGTGCAACCGGTCTGCGATCTTGATGAGGATCACGCGGATGTCGTCACTCAACGTCAGCAGCATCTTCCTGAAGTTCTCCGCTTGGGCGCTTTGGGAAGGGTCGAAAATTCCCGAAATCTTGGTAAGGCCATCGATGATGGCCCGTTCCCGCTTGCCGAACATGCGCTCGATGTCGTCGAGCGTAACCCAAGTGTCTTCAACTGTGTCGTGCAACAGTGCGCACACAATGCTCGTGGTGTCCAGTCCTATCTCCTCTGCACAGATGCGCGCAACCGCAATGGGATGAAAGATGTAGGCTTCTCCAGACCGGCGGCGCATGTCCTTGTGCGCCTCAACCGCCAACTCCCACGCCTTTCGAATCCGCTTCCGGTCCTCCTTTCCCTTGCTCTGATCCGCCGCACGCAACAGCCGCCGGTACTCCCGGGCCAAGTCGCGTTTCTCTATTTCAGGATCGGGAAGGGACATCTGAAAAGAGTAAATTTACATCATGACGAAAGGGCCATTGTTTTCGGTACTCTGCACGAACTATAACAATGCCGCTCATATCCCAGCAATGGTCCAGAGCTTAATGAAGCAAACCTACAGCAATTGGGAGCTTCTGTTTGTTGACGACGCATCTACAGACAACTCTCTATCAGTCATCCGAGAGTTCACCGACCCACGCATACGCATAGAAGCTACATCTATAAATCTCGGTGCAGGCGGTGCCGCAATCAAAGCTGCCTCTATGACCAAAGGCGTCATTGCTGGCAGACTTGATGCAGACGACGCTCTAGAACCACAAGCGCTCCAGTGTATGGTTAATGCCCACAGGCAACATCCTTCTACTTCCCTTATCACCAGTCAAATAATCGCTTGCACTCCTGATCTTCAGGAATCAAAAGTGCCCTGGCACGTAAATAAACCGGTTCCAAAAGACTCTTTCATTCTGGCCCACCCTACCGTTGGAGCCTTTGCTACATTCAAGACGTCTCACCTCAAGAAGACCCAGGGCTTCGACTCTAGTCTACGACGTGCTGTGGATCTCGATATTTACTTAAAACTAGAAGAAGTCGGTGAAGTCCTCACCCTTTCCGAAAGGCTATACCGGTATCGAGCGAACCCAAATGGCATTTCACAAGGTGGGAACGGAACACTCGCAAAAGCTTCGGCATACAAGGTGATGGTGACTGCATATCACAGACGCAAAGCCGCTGGATTCAAAAACAATATCTCCAGAAGTGAAGCCCGCAACATAAGAATCCGACAACATCAAATCGATCTTCATCACACCCAGACCGGGTGGTCTTCCCTGCGCTCACTCTTATCCACTGCCATCCTTTTCCCAGAACTCATTGCATACCCCATTGTCTGGAGGAACACTCTCTCTAGCATCCTAAGAGGCAACAAAACCGGATGATCCATCACATTTGTTATCGCAATTCTGGGGGCATCAACACCTACGTACAAAACCTGATAGCAGGCAGCCCTGGTGCACAATCTCTACATCTGATTGACCGCCCGATTCGTGGCCAGAAATCCGCCGACCTATTTCATACATCAGAGCGAAACGCCACCCTTGTTTTTCATGACCCTGCATTGTTTCGAGCGCACATTGGCCAGCACGAATCACAGGCTCTCCTTGCCCTGCACGGAGACAACCAGTACTACTATCAAGCATCTGAGGAATTTGGGTTTATCTCAGACGGAATCCTCTCAGTTTCTTCAACAATTAAATCCAATCTCAACCACAGATTTCGTAGCAAAACTCTTGTCTTAGGGCCATGCATCAGCCAACTGAACAATACCTTGGCACGAATGCCGATAAGCTTACATCCAAAACTCATTTTTATCGGAAGAGAGGAAGCAAACAAGGGTGTCCACCTGCTGCCCGAGATAGACAAGATTCTCAAGAATAAGGGATTGACACCTCATTGGTCAATCGTAATTAGTTCAAGACCTGAAACCCACATTAATTTCAGAAGGTGGATAGCAACGTGTTCAAGAGTGACCCTTTATGAGAACATTCCAAATGACTCTCTACAGCACTTTCTTGAAGAACACAGCGCCCTGATTTTACCCAGCCAAACCGAAGGCCACCCGATGGTGGTCATCGAGGCACTTGCCCGCGGCGTTGCTCCCTTTCCATTAAACTACTGCGACGATTGCGCCTCACATTTACCCGAAGACCCAAGTGGAATTGTCACACCCTCAATGCGTCATGAAGAATTGGCTTTGAAAGTCGTTCAATACTCTGCCCAGCCCAAGTCGAAAATTGAAGCTTGGCAAAAAGCGGCTTTGAGGTTTGTCCTGCAAAGCCATAACCCTGAAATACAAGCTTCCTCACTCATGGCCTTCGTAAATTCTATTGAACCCTCCTCCAAGTCTCCCACCAAACTTCGATACCACAAATGGCAACGCAAGCTACTGCGCGCCATAAATGCATGGTGATTTTCTTCAAGCAATGTGCGCTGGGAGCCAAAAAGTTGACGAATTCCACGCCGCGGACTGGGCAGACCAATGCCTTTTGCTTCGGCACCCTGAAACGAAACAATGAAAGCACCAACGGTAAGTGTTTTGACAACGGTATACAACCGGGCTCACTTTTTAGCTGATTGTATTGACAGTGTCTTGGGCGGGCACTTTCAAGATTTCGAATTGATTATCATAGATGACCAGTCCACCGATGGCTCCTTCGAAATTGCAACTCAATATGCCGAGAAAGATTCGCGCATAAAAGTCCACTTGAACCCCGTGAACCTAGGTGACTACCCAAACCGGAACAAAGCAGCCTCAATTGCGTGTGGCAAATACATCAAGTACCTCGACGCAGACGACATGCTTGGGAAATTCGCAATTGACATTATGGTCGATGCCATTGAACGCTTCCCTAGCGCCGGATTTGCCTTGTTCGACTTTGGCCCGAACCGACCTTTGAAGCCCATTCTGTTGCAACCAGATGAGATTTTTACTGCTCATTATTCTGGGCAGCATGATTTTCTTCATCGGTCACCTCTCAGCGCCATCATCAACCGAAAGGCATTTAGTGAGGCTGGTGGATTCAAGCCTGAGCCATACACAAGCGACTTCGAGCTTTGGCATCGCCTCGGTGCACAACACGCCATGGTCATGATGTCCCCATGGCCATTGTTTTGGAGAGAACATGCCCATCAACAAAGTGAAGTCAACAGAACGGATGCAACCATCCCCATGAAATACCTGCTTCTCACAGAAGATTTTCTTTGCGAAGCTTCAAGCCCCTTGCAACAACAGCAGCGCTTGAGTTTGCTCAAGAGCCAAAAGAAAAAAATCGCACGCACCGTGCTTTACTCCCTCAAGACAAGAGGAGCCAAAACCATGCTGAGGCTGAAAAGGCAAACAAACCGAAGCTGGGTTACATTGATGCGAGACGCATTTTCATGAAGTTTAGTGTGATCATTCCCTGTTTCAATGCCGAGGCCTTTTTAGACCAGACCCTTCAGTCTTGCATTGACCAAGGTGAGGTTTTGGGAGAAGTGATTGTTGTAGATGATGGGTCAACAGATGGCAGCCACGCACTAGCAAAGCGCTGGGAACAACAAAACAAAAAAATTCAAGTCATTCACAACCCACGAAAGGGAGGACAGGCTGCAAGAAATACAGGCCTCGAGTACGCCCGTCACCCCTTGATTCAATGGCTAGATGCAGATGATGTTTTGGGTGCAGAGAAATTGAACACTGCTCAAGCCTTTCATCGCGCAAACCCAAATCAACTTTTGGCATGCCCCTGGTTTTCCTTTCGAAACGAAGTGAGTCCTCAGCAGCTTGTGAGTGATGTCGATTGGAAACAAATCTCAGCCAACTCATCCCCTGAAGATTGGATTGCGCGGGACGTCCACATGGCTCTACATTGTTACACTGGAAGCCGAAATCTCTTTATTAAAACTGGACCTTGGGATGAAACCTTGACCATTAACCAAGACGGTGAATATTTCACAAGGGTCATCGCCCAAAGTGAGGGGGTTCATTTCACAACCGACGTTGCGGTCCATTACCGCAGAGGCTTGAGCAACTCCACTTCCCAATTTTCCCCCAGCAAAGTCCAATCTCTCTTTCAAAGCATTCAATCCATTCAAGCAGTAGCATTCGAGCTTGAATCCTCTCTGCGAATGCGGCAAATGATGGCCAATCGATGGCAGCACTTCATCTACACAGCCTACCCCCATTCACCTGAACTAATTTCTGCGGCCAAAGAGAAACTCAAATCTCTGCCAACACCCAACATCAGCAATCCGAATGCAGTCAGTGGATTCAGCAAAATGATCAGCAAAACATTCGGTTGGAAAGCGCTCACTCAAGCCCGAATGCTACGCTCTCGACTCACACTATGAATAATCAGCGCATTGCCATCGTGAGCACAAAGCAGCCGGGTACCAACCCTCGGATGCGAAAAAATGCAGATGCACTCAGTGCGGCGGGATACACCGTACATGTGCTCTACGGGTTCAGTGCACGATGGGCAGATGAAACCGACCACACGCTTTTTAAAAACACAACCTGGCGGCACCAAAGACTGGGTGGACACCCTTCACACTCACCCATTTCCTATTTCCTGTACCGCCTCCTAAGCAGATTTGCGGCTGTGATGGGTTGGACAGAACTTGAATATTGCCCAGCCAAAAACGCATACATCCGTCAACTGAGACAAATCAAACCCAACCTTGTCATTGGGCACAACCCATCGGCCCTTCCGATTTTAAGTCGCTGGAGCCAAAAGCAAAACGGAAAAGTTCTCTTTGACGCGGAAGACTTTCACTCTGGTGAAGGCCAAGAAGGGGCACGATCCAACGCAAAGGTTGCTGAATTAGAAGCCAAACACCTCCAACAGATTCCTCACATCACGGCGGCAAGCCCAATGATTGGAAAAGCCTATGTCGAGACACACCCGCATCTTGAGGCCACAACCTTAAACAATGCATTTGACAGGCGACTTCAATCCGATTTTAAGCCGATTCCAGAGGGCCCACTAACCCTAGTATGGTTCTCACAAGTCATTGGTTTGGACCGCGGATTGAAAGAGTTCTTAACCGCATTGCATGCTTTGGCTGCTGTGCCCATACGCATCACTTTGATTGGATTGTGCGCCATAGAAGTCAAAGACGGGCTGCAGTCTATGATCCGCTCTTCCCTCCATACCATTGAATTCAAAGAGCCTGTATTGGAGCCAATTCTAGTCGACATCTTGTCCAAGCAAATGATTGGCCTTGCTTTGGAGACCGGGGGAACAATCAACCGAAAACTTTGCCTCACCAACAAACTTTTCCTTTACCCCCTGGCGGGCTGTTACACATTGGCATCCGACACCCCCGCCCAGAGGGATTTTTTTCAATCCAATACCGATTTGGGGACAGTGCTTGACTTAGACTCCCCTTCGCAGTGGGTTCAAACGATCACAGCACTCAATGAAGACAGGGATAAACTTGAAGAGAAGCGGAAAAAGGCATGGGAAATTGGACACGCCTCCTTGAATTGGGAAGTTGAGTCCAAGTCTTTGATTGAAGCTGTGGAATCCATTTTGGACTCATGAGTAAGTCCATCCTCATTATCTACCCTCATTGGCCTCCCTCCAACCTTGTAGGTGTGCATCGGGTAAGGCTGATTGCAAACAATCTCGCCAACCATGGTTGGAGACCGACCGTTCTGACCGTCCACGAAGACTTCTATGAGGAACCGGGATCACCCGAATCCGTGAAATTGGTGAACGACACTGTAGAAGTTGTCAAAGTCAGAGCTCGTAAATCATGGGCCTTGCTCGGCCAAAGAATGGTCGGCGACATCGGTCTGCGCGCCTTCAGAACGCTCAAGCAAGAAGCCCTTCAACTCTGTCATAAACGCCCCTTCGAATTCGTTTGGATCTCGATGCCTTCCTGGTATCCGTCGCTTCTTGGAGAATTCATCCTCAAGCAAACAGGAATCCCATTCGGCATCGACTATCAAGACCCTTGGATTCACCCCTTACCAGAAGACAAACAGTCATGGAGCAGGGCCGCATTGGCACAAAAACTCGCCCGTCTTCTCGAACCTCGAGCTTTACGGCATGCCGCACTCATTACAGGAATCAACCGCCAATATTTTCAAGGAGCACTCGAACGCAACCCTGAATTGAAGCCCCATACTGCTGAGTTCCAATTGGGCTTTGATGCTGCCGATCATAAGGTTGACCATCCAACAGAGACGCCCTGGCCAAAAGACAAGGTTGTGGCTTTGTACCCGGGTGCATTCCTCCCTCTGAGCGCTCCATTCCACAGGGCCATTCTGACGGCATTTAAATCCGTTGCATCTCGAGGTGAATTGCCCGAGGGTGCGCTCATGGTCTACATTGGAACTGGACGTTCCGACCGGCCTGTTCATGAGATGGCAAGTGAACTGGGTATTGCAGACCGGGTGATCGAGCTTCCGGAACGAATTCCCTACCTAGAAATCCAACAACTCTTGCGCAGCGTTCAAGGGTGCATGGTCATTGGATCACCAGAACCCCACTACTCGGCTTCAAAGGTGTTTCAATCCATCCTCAGCGGTCGGCCCATTTTCTCCTTACTCCACAGGGACAGCGAGGCACTGAACATTTTAAGAGACTGCCAATGTGGGTCATTCAGCGTTGGTTTCGCTCAGAACCTCGATATCCAAAGTCAATTAGAAGATGCCTTGAAGGGATTCTGGAACTGTACTGAATGGAATCCGATCACGGATGCATTAGAGCCTCATTCCGCGAACAATGCGGCGGCAACTTTATCTGCGGCCATGCATCATTGCCTAACCTCATGAAACGGCTCGCCATCGTCACAACCCATCCGATTCAGTACAACGCTCCGTTGTTCCGGATGCTGCATGAGGATGATGGCATCGACCTACAGGTTTTCTTCTCCAA
>CASICO010000032.1 GCA_949373165.1 uncultured Flavobacteriales bacterium
CATCGCCACCAACTACAATCCAGGTTGGGGACAGTCAGGCTCAGTCAACACGAATTACGATCCCGGAACGGGCAATCTGGTGATGGCCTACACCAATTTCAACTACCAAGGAACCGACTTGACGGGAACGGACGCTTCTAGCATGGAATACCTGCACGTTGACATTTGGGTGGCTGCCGGTACAGACCGCCAGGTCAAAGTGTCCCCAATCAATGCCGGCACAGGTGCTGGTGAGGTGTTGGTGGAAGTGCCAATGACGCCTGGATCATGGAACAGCGTGGATTTGCCAAAGTCAGCCTTTGATGGCATGACTTGGGACAACTTGGTTCAAATGAAGTTTGACGGCCAGTTCAATAGCGATGGCAGTGCCAACACCGATCCTTACGACATCTACTTGGACAACATCTATTTCTACGCTGCCGGCGGCAGTGGCACCGATGGTGTTGCAGTCACCTTTAGTGTAGACATGAACAACTACACAGAGGCTTTCGATACACTCAATGTCTCCGGTACGTGGAATGATTTCTGCGGAACCTGCAATGTGATGACAGACGAGGATCAAGACGGTGTGTGGACCACCACCATTGAATTGCCTGAGGGGGAGAATTACCGCTACAAGTATCAAGTGGATGCTTGGGCGGCTCAAGAGAATCTCGCTCCTGACGACAATCCAGTTGGGCCTTGTGTGGTCAAGACAGGTGGTTTCACCAACCGCGACTTGGATATTGTGGGAACCGACGCCATGATTTTGGATACGGTTTGCTGGGGTACCTGCTATGCTTGCATTTCCGAGACAGATGTTGCGGGCTGCAATGACTCAGCGGCATCCAACTATGATGCATCAGCAACGGCCAACGATGGTTCTTGCGTTTACGCTGTCACCTTTAGTGTGAACATGAATGAATACGCTTTGTCTTTGACAGATGGCGTGTTTTTGAATGGCGAGTTTTCTGTCAATGGAGATGCTTGGTGTGGCGATTGCAATCCGATGTCGGATGAAAATGGAGATGGCGTTTGGACGCTCACCTTGGATTTGCCCAGTGACTACTATGAATACAAGTTCACAGTGAATGGATGGAGTGCCCAGGAGGACCTGGCAGGCTTGTCTCCCTGCGTTACGGAAAACTTTGGGTTCACCAACCGTGTGCTTCAGTTGTTCGGCAATCAAAGCCAAGATCAGGTATGCTGGAACAGCTGCTCTGATTGCGAAGGCACAGGTGAGATTCTTGGATGTACCGACGAGGGTGCTTTGAATTACAGTACTGCAGCGACATCCGACGATGGCTCATGCGAATACAACGTGACCTTCCAAGTGGACATGTCCACCGAGGGCGCAACGAGTGAAGACGGTGTCTATGTGCACGGTTCCTTCATTGGGTGGTGCGGTCAGTGCATTCCCATGTCGGATGACAACGGCGACGGTGTCTATTCTGTTGAGGTCGTCTTGGCTGCGGGTGACCACGAATACAAGTTCAAGTTGAACGACGGTGAGGAGTCCCTGACCATCGGTTCCCCATGTGACTTTAATCCAACCGATGAGTACGCCAACCGTGGCCTCACGGTTACGGGAACGGCTACTCTGGATGTGGTTTGCTACAGCAGTTGCTTTGCTTGTGACGTTGTGTCTGGTTGCACAGCCGCAGGTGCTGCGAACTACAACTCAGAGGCCATTGCGGATGACGGGTCTTGCCTTTTCAACGTGACCCTGCGTGTGGACATGAACCAGCAGGAAGTTTCTGCTGCTGGCGTGCACGTCGCAGGATCATTCCAGTCTTGGACTCCAGGCAGCACCATGCTGTCGACCCCAGGTCTTGGTTTATATGAGTACGCTGTGCAATTGGGCAATGGAACTTACCAGTTCCTCTACATCAACGGCAATGACTGGCCAGGTCAAGAGACCGTGCCAAGCGAATGCGGTGCAGACAATGGCTTGGGTGGGTTCAACCGTGAGTTTGTGGTTTCAGGAGACGCATTGGTGTTGGATGTGGTGTGCTTCAATAGCTGCTCTGCATGCACGGGGTGCACAGATCCATTGAGTGCTGAATTCAGCCCATGGGCAGGTGAAGACGATGGGTCGTGCGCAACGCCATTGACCTTCGGTTGCACGTACAATGATGCCGACAACTTCAGTCCCTCTGCCAATGTGGAAGACGGGTCTTGTGAGTTCTCAGGCGGAAGCGATTGTCCAACGGACATTGATGGAGATGGTGCCACAGCTGTGGGCGACCTCCTTGTAATTCTTGGGCAGTTCGGCCAGGCTTGCGCAAACTGATTGTCATCCATGACTTGAAAAGGGCCGTCTCGGATTCGAGGCGGCCCTTTTTTGTTTTTGCGTGCGCTGATTCACCTCGGATTAAGGAGGGGGGTGATTACTTTTGAGTCATGGGAAAACTGGTTTCGAGCCGACTGCCATCCCGTTGGGGAGAGTACACCATATCTGCTTTTGGAGATGAGGGTGATGCGTTCCCTCATGTGGTTTTACACAGGGGGTTAAGTGCCTTTGATGCTGAGAATCCCGTTCCTGTTCGCATCCATAGTGAATGCATGACTGGAGATGTGTTCGGAAGTGCACGTTGCGACTGCGGAGAGCAGCTGTCTCAGTCTTTGGAGCATTTCAAGGAGCACGGTGGGGCACTGGTTTATTTGCGCCAAGAGGGGAGGGGCATTGGTCTTGTAGAGAAGCTGAGGGCTTACAATCGTCAAGACGAAGGGTTGGATACGTTTGAGGCCAACCGAGCAGGGGGACACGATGACGATGCAAGAAATTATGACGATGCAGTGGGCATTTTGAAGGAGCTGGGCATCGAGAATGTGCTTCTACTCACCAACAATCCGCTCAAAATAAGTGCGCTCAGGCAATCGGGATTGTCGGTGGTGAGACAGAAGTGTGTCGCGCCCGTCACAACAGACAATGCCGATTATCTCAAGGCCAAGGCAGAAATCACGGGGCACCTGTTCTCCACGGACTGAATAGAAAGTACCGCAACTGGAGTGTTCAAGTCCACAGTTCCCGTGCCAGGTTAAAGGTGGTCATATGGGCACTGACGATGTCATTGATGGCTGGAGAATAGCCCCCGCCCATGGAGCAGGCGACCCCCACATTGTGTTGACGGCATGCAGTGAATACCCGTCGGTCACGTTCTGCGCATCCTTCGGGACTGAGAGCCAGCTTCCCCAGCTTGTCCGTGGCCAAGACATCTACACCACACTGGTAGAGAACGACATCAGGTCGAGCTTCTGAAAACGCTTGGGCCAAGGCTTGATCGAGCGCAGTGAGGTAGCCATGGTCCGAGGTTCCGGTCGGCAATCCGATGTCCAAGTCGCTTTGTTCTTTGTGAAACGGGTAATTTTCTTCGCCGTGCATGCTCAACGTATAGATTCCATGAAGATCAGAGGACATGGCGGCCGTTCCATTGCCTTGATGCACATCGAGGTCTACAATGAGCACTTGTTTGGAGAGGTTCGAGTGCAGCAAATGGGCTGCGCTGATGACGAGGTCGTTCAGGAGACAGAATCCCTCCGGTCGGTTGCGAAAAGCGTGATGCGTCCCACCTGCAATGTTCAATGCGACGCCACGCTGCGCGGCTTCGATGGCACAGAGCCGGGTCCCCTCCATGATGGTTTTTTCTCGGAGGATCAACATCTCTGACCATTTGAAACCAGAGGCACGCTCCTCTTTCCGTGTTAGGTTCCCCTGAGAGAGGCGGTGGACGTATTGAACGTCATGCACGCGCAGGATGTCTTCGTCGGCGACAGGTGTGGGGCAAACCCAATGGCAGTGGTCGTCATATCCCTCCCTTTTTAATTGCCCCTCAAGCAGGTCATACTTCTCCATAGGAAAGCGGTGTCCTTCTGGAAGCTTGTGGGCATAAAGGGGGTGATGGGCGATGGTCATGGCACAGACAACAATGGCGCGTTGGACATGGTTCAGACCTATGGTTGATTGGAGAAAGCTGGCGAAATCTCCTTCGAAAGATGTGCGTTACCCCCCTCCGCTGAGGTAGCGCATGAGCTCCATGCAAATGACGGCGCCGACAGTGCCCACAGCGTAGCCCAAAACGGCCAGCAAAACTCCGACAGGGGCAAGCGCGGGGCTGAATGCACTCGCCACAATGGGAGCGCTCGCAGCGCCACCGACATTGGCTTGGCTGCCCACCGCGACGAAGAAGAAGGGGGCCCGGATCAGTTTGGCGACAACCAGCAGGACCACAACGTGGACCAGCATCCAAAGCAATCCGATGAGGATCACGGGCCAATAACGTTCCCATGAATGGATCAACTCTCCAATGTCCATTTTGGCTCCAATGGTGGCCACAAGGATGTACAAGAAAACACTCGCCAGCTTGCTTGCGCCGGCACCTTCATAGGTTTTCATGGGGGTGAAACTGAGCGAGACCCCAATTCCTGTTGCCAAAAAGACGAGCCAGAAAAAATGACTTTTCAAAGAGCTCAGGAAGCGCACAGGAGAGGAAGGGTTGTTTTCCAAAGTATGATCGAATGCAGTGGCAATGCCACCGCTGATCGCGTCGCCAAGAAAATGAGCGGCACCGACCATGAGGAAGATCACGCCCAGCAGCACCATTAGATCATTGAAAGTGGGGATGCGTGCAATGCTGTCTTGGTATTGCTCCACCTTTTTCTTGAGGGCATCCACTGCAGAGGAATCGGCCTTCAATCGCTTGTCTATTGCTGCGCTAGATCCAGCTCCAATGAGCAGAAAAGGCATCCATAGGTTGGCCACGAATACATCCACGATGATCATCACGCTAAACTGGTCGTCTTGTGCTTGTGCGATTTCTTTGAGGGCCGTTTGATTGGCGCCGCCTCCAATCCAGCTGCCTGCAATGGTGGACAGTCCCCGCCACAAGGCGTCAGCGGAGTCTCCGCCGAATACATCTGGGCGAATTTGACCGATGAGCCAAAGCGCAGCAGGACCTCCGATGATGATGCCAAACGTAGCGGCAAAGAACATAATCAACGCCTTGGGTCCGAGGTTGATGATGCCCTTCACGTCAATGGATAAGCAAAACATGAGCAAGCTCGCCGGAAGCAAATACCGACTGGCGACATAGTAGAGGTTGCTGTCTTCTCCTGCCGAAATGACGCCTGTAGAGTTCAGAATCGCAGGGAGGAAATAGGCGAGCAACAAGGCGGGCACATATTTATAAAAGCCAGCAAACCGGTCCATTCGAGCGGTATGGAAGACAAGGGCGAGGCAAGCCAGCAGCAGGCCGAAAATGGGGGCGTCTTGAGTGATCACAGGAGCAAGATAATCGGCGAAACGTTGGATGTCTGTCTTGGAGCAGGGGCATTGTATTTTTACCTGTGCGTTTTTCTGTCATCGTCCCCCTCTTTAACCGCCCAGATGAAATTGCGGAGTTGCTTGAAAGCTTGACAAAGCAGAGTTACACGGATTTCGAGGTGTTGGTTGTGGAAGACGGCAGCGATCAAGATGCACGGGGCATTGTCGAGGGCTTTCAAAGCCAACTTGACATTCATTACTTCTGGAAAGAGAATACGCGTCAAGGGTTTACCCGAAACTTTGGATTTGAACGGGCCAAGGGAGATTGGTTTGTCGTTTTTGACTCTGATTGTTTGATTCCTGAGGCCTATTTCGAGTGTGTTGCTGCTCATTTGGATGCGCACCCAGAAGTGGAGGTGTACGGGGGGCCTGATGCAGCCCATGGCAGTTTTACTGCCCTACAGAAGGCCATCAGCCACACGATGACTTCGCCTTTGACCACAGGGGGAATTCGCGGGGGAAGGCGCAACGTGGGCACGTATCATCCCCGATCGTTCAACATGGGCATTTCAAGGAAAGCTTGGGAGGTCAGTGGAGGGTACAAAATCAGTGTGAAGGGGGAGGACATTGAGTTTTCAATGCGCCTCATTGCCCATGGTTTGCACAGTGTTCTGATTCCGGAAGCCCACGTGTATCACAAGCGCAGAACCGATTTCGCCCAGTTCAAGAAGCAAGTGCACTTCTTCGGAACAGCCCGGGTGAACATCCGCCAATTTTTTCCCGGCTCACTCAAGCTTGTCCATTGGATGCCAACGGCATTTTTGGTCTACGAAATGTTGATGTTTCCTGCAGCGTTCATGTTGTGGTGGGGTTTGGGGTGTGGAGCAGCATTGTCCGCCTTGCCATTGGTGCCATTTGTGGTTTGGCAGTCGGCCTTGCTCATGGAAGCTTGGATGGCCACAGGATCGCTTAGGGTGGCGCGGTTGGTTCCCAAGGCGGCACGGATTCAACTCTCATCATATGGCATGGGCCTGCTCTCTGAATATGTTTCTGTGGTGGTTTTGAAACGAAGAGAGACGACCATTGGCGAAGTCCGGGAGGTACCCGAATTGCCGATTCAAAGCACACCTGGAGCATGAATCACCTTAAAATGGCAGGCCTGATCATGGCCGTCATGGCCATGGGGTATTGGGCGCTGTGTTTGGCAGGCGCCGAACGATTGACGTTGGATGCGTCCTTATCTGCGCCAGGTTCCTGTGTTCAGCCTGTTGAAGTCTTGAACGGATTCAGCAGTTGGCCGCCTGAATTCCCATCAACGAAGGGGGAAGCTTCTCATGTTGGGTCTTTCCGTCCACTGTCAAAAATGAAGGCGTCAGAGACAGCAATGACAGGAGACACCTTGATTGTCAAGCTGAATGGGTCTTGGGGGGCGCACGCTGTTTTATTCAATGCCGCGCTGAATCCAGACTCAACTTGTCAGTTGAACCTTAAAATGGAAAGTGAGCAGTGGCCTGTGTACCTCAGGGGCATGGCGATTCTCCTCGGGTTCCGTGCCGCGGCTCAGTCCGAGCTGAATGAAGCGCTCATCGTTTGGTCCGAGCAAGCGAGTCGCCCCTGATTCAAGATTCAATCGACGAGCAAGCGAACAGCCGCAGATTTGGCCTGTTGGCCCTGAATGTGCAACATGTACATTCCGGGCTTGAGGTTCAATGATGGCCGCACCCTCCAATCGGAAGGGGTTCCCTCTGCGGTCAGGTATTTCTGAGCGAGGAGGCGTCCACCGAAGTCCAAAATGAGAACCTCGTATTGACCTGGACCTGGCAAACCGGTGAGGGTCACTTCTCCTCCGGATACAGGGTTGGGGAAAGCGGTCACCGAAAAACTCAGGCCTGCCGCTTCTCCAACGGAGTTGACCAAGGGGTTTCCTTCACAATCGAAACCTTCAGAAGCATACTCGCAGCTGTCATCTTCTTCGGTGGCTTCTTCGTTGTAATTGCAAGCCAATGGTTGTGTGCAGCCCGCCACTTCTGCGTTGTCGCAGATGCCATCTTGGTCGAGGTCTTCAAGGCAGTCTCCTCCGCAGTCGTTCAGGGCATCCAGGTAGGCGCAGGAGTCATCTTCGGTGTTGGCTTCTGGATCAAATGTGCAGCTTTCCTCGTCGGTACAACCTGCGATGACGTTGGTCACATTCCCCTCACAATCGTAGTTCGTCTCCGGATACGTGCAGCTGCCATTGTCCACATTCGCCACGGCATTAAATGTGCAGCTTTCTGGATCTGTACACCCCGGAATATCGGTCACAAGAAGGTCCTCATTGGCATCACAAACTCCATTCGAGTTCTCATCCGCACAAGGCAGCACATCCGCGGCTTCAATGCAGAATTCATGGGTTTGTTCGGAACCAAAGTCACCAGAACCAGCGCCGAGAACATTGCCGTCTGTATCGGTCAGTTCATACCATCCTGGGGGGCTGTAGTGCATGCCATTGCCAAAGAGGTCTTCTACCGTTAAGGTGTAGCATCCCGGCGTGGCACAACCTTGGATTGAAATGTACTGGCTGGCAAAGTCGGCATTCACGTAATTCCCTCCGGACAAAATGGGGTCTTCGTCAGAAGGAGATTCAACAGCCCAAGTCACCCCATAGGGGAGAAAGTCAAATTGAATCGCCATCGTAACCACATTTCCGGGGACCACTTCGAAATCCATCGTGATGGCGTCATTCGCTGCATACTCATCGTTTGGGATTTGCGTCCAGACTGTGAGTGAGTGCGTTCCAATGGTGGCGGCAAGTGCAGGGAGTGGAACCAAGGCCGTTTGATTGGGTGCAAGCTCTCCTTGCCATGCGACGATGTG
>CASICO010000033.1 GCA_949373165.1 uncultured Flavobacteriales bacterium
ACCCAATGCGGGCCTCGGCATTTTTTCCAACATGGGCGAAGCAGACTTGGACGACTGGTTTACCATGGTCGATGTGAACATCAAAGGCGTGCTCGCCACGTTGCATGTTAGCCTCCCCCACCTTGTGGCTTCCAAAGGCCTGGTGATCAACATCGGGTCTGTTGCCAGTCGCAATGTGTTTCCTTTTAGTGGGGTTTACTGCGCCACCAAACATGCGGTTCTGGCGTTGGGCGAAGCGATCCGTCAGGACTTGCGGACTCAGGTCGCCTCCACCACCATTTGCCCTGGCGCCGTCAATACGGACTTCATCGAGCAAACCAAAGACACAGAGCTTCTGGATCAATACCGTCCGAATTTCAAAAAAGGAATGCACCCCCGAATTCATCGCAGAGCAAGTCTTGCTGGCCATTCAAAATCGGGGAAAGGGAATTGTGTCGGACATTACCCTCAGACCCGACTTTATTTGATGGCCAACTCCACCTCTGCGAAATCACTTCGATTGGTTTTCCTGTCCACCTCTATGGGCTGGGGCGGATTGGAGATGAACCTGTTGCGTCACGCAAGGTGGATGGCCCAAGAAGGCCACACCGTTCGCGTTCTCTGCTTGGACGACTCTCCCCTGCACCGAGCAGCGATGGCCCACATCCAAAGTGATTTGGGACAATCCCAAGCCTTGGATTGCCGGACAGTCAGGAGAGGTGTTCGGTATCTGGCCTTTGCTACGGCTTTGCACAGGGCTCAACGGCTTCTTCGGTATCAAGCCGATTGGCTCTGGGTGAGAGATCCCCGGGACTTGGATACCTCTGCAATGGCCCCGGTGGGTCGTGCGCCTCATGAAAGGCAGAACAAAACTGGCCTTTCACCAGGGCATGCAAATTGCCAAGACCAAGAAATCACCCTATCACCGCTTCCGTTACGGAGCTGTAGACGCATGGATCTCTCCATTGAGTTGGCTCAAGACCCAAGTCAATCAAATGACCCCCATCAAAGCCGACTCAACCCACATCATCCCATTGGGGTTGGATGACCGGTGGTTTGATTCAGAAGGCGACACCATCCAATTCCGACGCCAGTGCCGCTTGGAACTTGGTCTGTCTCAAGAATCCTTTGTGATTGGCCTGATCGGAAGAATTGACCGAAAGAAGGGCCAAGCCATTCTAATCCGTGCATTGACCGAGATGCCGCCCGACGCGCACGCTTTGATTGTGGGTGACCCTACTTTGGACGAGATGAGCGACTACTTTGACGAAGTCAGGGCCATTGTCCGAGAGAATGACCTTCAATGGCGCGTGCACTTTCGTCCGTACATGACCTTTCCCAGAAACGCCTACCTCGCGTCGGACGTGGTGGTCGTTTGCTCCGAACAAGAAAGTGTGGGAACGGTCACGTTTGAAGCCATGGCCAGCCATTCTGCCATTGTGGGGACCAACACTGGAGGCACCGCCGAAATTCTAGAAGGGCAACGAGGCTGGACCTTCCCCGCAACGGACCCGTCCAAACTTGCCGCCCAGCTCATGGAGATTCGAAACAACGCGGACATGATTCCGCCTCGCGTTGAAAATGGCCAGAATTACATCGCTCAACACCGCCGTGCATCCGTTGTCAAAAGATGGAATGCCTTGCTGCGCGGTCAGACCGAAAGCGAGGGCTAATTTTGCCCACCCCATGGCCGAATTGACACAGGAAATTGGACGGCGCAAGACCTTCGCCATCATCAGCCACCCGGACGCTGGAAAAAACCACCTTGACCGAGAAATTTCTCTTGTTCGGTGGTGCGATTCAGACCGCTGGCGCAGTAAAGTCCAACAAAATCACCAAGACCGCGGCGTCGGACTTTATGGAAATCGAAAGACAGCGTGGTATTTCTGTCGCGACTTCTGTCATGGCGTTTGAATACCGCGATTGCCTGATCAATCTTTTGGACACCCCGGGCCACCGGGATTTCGCAGAAGACACCTACCGAACCCTTACCGCTGTAGACAGTGTGATTTTGGTGATCGACTGTGTGAAAGGTGTCGAGGCCCAGACCGAACGCCTGATGGAAGTGTGTCGCATGAGGGACACCCCAGTGATCATTTTCATCAACAAAATGGACCTGGAGGGCCGCGATGGGTTTGACCTGTTGGATGAATTGGAGGCGAAGCTCTCCATCAAAGTCTGCCCGCTTTCCCTGGCCCATTAGTCAAGGCCACACGTTTCAAGGCGTATACAACCTCTTCAACAAAACATTGCGGCTCTTTCAATCCGACAAACAGCGCGTCACAGAGGACCTGCTGAACATCGAGGGTGTGGACGATCCGCGCATCGATGAGATGGTCGGCGAAGACCATGCCTCAGAACTGCGCGATGACGTAGCCGTGGTCGAAGGGGTCTACGACAGCTTGGACATGGATGCTTACGCACGTGGCGAAGTCGCCCCGGTCTTTTTTGGCTCGGCCATCAACAACTTCGGTGTTCAGGAGATGCTCGACGCCTTCATAGACATCGCACCAACCCCTCGGGCCCGCACAACCACCCAAAGAGAAGTGGAGCCTCTCGAGGAGAAGTTCAGTGGGTTCATCTTCAAAATCCACGCCAACATCGACCCGCGGCACAGGGACCGAATCGCCTTTCTTCGGGTGTGCAGTGGAACATTCAAACGCGGCACATTTTACATGCACACCCGCCTCAAAAAGAAGCTCAAATTCTCCAATCCGGCCACCTTTATGGCGTCCACCAAATCCGTTGTAGACGAGGCCTTTCCTGGAGACGTGGTCGGGTTGTACGACACTGGAAACTTCAAAATTGGCGACACACTGACTGAAGGTGAAGACCTTCAATTTCAAGGCATCCCAAGCTTCTCACCTGAAATATTCAAGGAGATCCGCAACGACGACCCGATGAAGTCCAAGCAATTGGAGAAGGGAGTCAAGCAGTTAACCGACGAAGGGGTTGCCCAGTTGTTTGTGATGAATCCTGGAAACCGCAAGATCATTGGAACGGTCGGTGAGCTGCAATTCGAAGTGATTCAATATCGTTTGGAGCATGAATATGGTGCCAAAGCGTCCTTTGTCCCGAAGCGTTTTTTCAAGGCGTGTTGGTTGACGGGAGACGAGGAAAAGGTGGCGGAATTTAAACGCCTAAAAGTGACTGAAATGGCCGTCGACAAAGACGGAAATGACGTTTACCTCTCCCCTTCCCAATTTCTGCTAGACATGGAACGCGGCAACTTCCCAGACATCACTTTCCACACAACTTCAGAATTCAAGACTGCCCAAGCGTTGTGAATTCCAGCGAGTAGGCCGTCTCTCCGGTTACCTTTGAACCATGCCGAACCTGTTCCGCATCTTGGCCGTCGCGATTCTGGCCATCACATCCTTGGGCTCTCAGGCTCAATCCGACACCACCGCCAGCCCATTGGTGGTGCAACTAACCGGTGTCGTTGTCGAGGGTGATTCACTCGGACCCATCCCCTTTGCTACGGTCTACAGGGCTCGAGACCAGCGTGGTACCATCACCGATGAATATGGCTTTTTTGCCATCCCAGCCAGAGTGGGAGACACCATCCGCTTCACTTCCATCGGTTTGATCGCAGGGGAATTGGTGGTTCCCGACCTGACTGGGCAAGAGATGCCCGACCGCATGAGCGTGGTTCTGCCCTTGGGCAGGGACACCGTCATTGTGGACGAAGCCCGCATTTATCCTTGGCCCAGTCGAGAGCGATTCAAAGAAGAGTTTTTGGCCTTGAGGCTTGAAGCCGATGCCCGTGAACGGGCCAGACGAAATTTGGAATTTGACCCCATGGCCCTGTATGACCGAATGGCCGACATGGGATCTAGCCCACAAGAGAATTTCCGAGTCCTTCAGGCGCGACAGGCCGAAATGGCAGGATACCAAGGTGGGGTGATGCCCGTGAGCCTGCTCAATCCCCTCGCTTGGGGACAGTTCATCAATGCCCTTCGCAATGGCGATTACCGGAAGCGCTAAGCCAGTGCAACACTTTCGCTTCTTTTTCGTTGAACAGCACGTGCGAAACCTTGCCCTTCTTGTCCTGACCCTTGGACTCTCCGCTTCATTGTCGGCTCAAGGGTACCGTGTATTCGGTCGTGTGACCGACGGTTCCGGTCTCCCTCTTCCCGGGGCTACGGTCCTCCCTTTGGGCAGCCGATCAGCCGCGGTTACGGATGTCGATGGACGGTACGACCTTCCTCTTCGCTCTGCCGATGAAGTCGCGATTCGCGTCAGCTTCATCGGATTTGATCCCGTGACCAAAAATGCCCGGCCTTCTGAAGCGGGCACAAGACTCGATGTTCGGTTGCGCGCAGGGGTCGCTTTGAATCAAGCCGAAGTCGAGGCCGATGGAACCCGCACCAGGCCGATTCAGCGGATTGACCCCCGCGTGGCCTCTCGTGTCCCCAGCATACGTGGAACCGTGGAAGACTTGCTGATTCAAGCCCCTGTGAACTTCACGAGTGAATTGTCCAGCGCCTACAATGTGCGCGGAGGCAGCTTCGACGAAAACCTGGTCTATGTGAATGGCATCGAAGTATACCGCCCCTTTTTGGTGCGCGCGGGCCAACAAGAAGGCCTCTCCTTTCCCAACCCCGACATGATCCAGTCTATCCGCTTTTCGGCTGGCGGATTCGAGGCCAAATACGGAGACAAAATGAGTTCTGTGCTCGACATCACCTACCGTCGTCCTCAAGGATTTGCCGGCCGCGCAACAGGAAGCTTGCTCGGAGGACAATTTCAATTCGAAGATGTGTCCAAGGATGAACGCTGGACCTACAACATGGGCCTGCGCTACCGCAACAATGGATACGTACTCGGAAGTTTGGATGAAACGGGAGAGTACAGACCCGTCTACACCGACTTCCAGAGCTACGTCACGTTCGACCCCGATGGATACGGCCCGTGGGAAATTCAGGCTTTGGGAACGGTGGCTCAAAATCAATACCGCTTCATTCCCCAAACCCGCGAAACCAACGTAGGCACCATCAACGAAGCCCTGAGGCTCACTGTTTACTTCAGTGGTCAAGAGGTCACCCAATACAGAACTGGCTTTGGCGCATTGGCGGCGGAAAGGGTGACCCCTACCTCACGGGTGCGGTTCATCGCATCGGCCTTTCGAACCGACGAAGAAGAGACCTTTGATATCCTCGGTGGCTACTACTTGAGCCAACTCGAGCGCGACCCCGGATCCGACGCTTTTGGCGATGCGCTTGGACTGCAAGGCGTCGGTTACTTCCTCAACCACGCCCGCAACGAACTGCAGGCGACCGTTCTCTCTGGCAGCGCCCGCGGCTCCTTCACCTGGGACAAAGAGGCCCATCTGACCGAATGGGGCGTTCAAGCCCGGCACGAGATCATCGACGACACCTTGAATGAGTGGGAGCTGGTGGACAGCGCGGGCTACATCATCCCGCACCCCGAGGACAACATTGGCTACACCTCTCCTTCCGAACGCCCTTTTCAGCAGATTGAGCTTCAGGATGTGGTTCGGACAGAAAACCGCACTTCCTCCAGTCGCTTGATGGCTTATGTCCAAGACACTTGGAAGGGCAATTGGGCAGACGGCAGTGAATGGCAATTGCACGCCGGGTTGCGCGCCCACCACTGGTCCTTTAACGGCCAAACCGTGGGTGGCCCTCGGGTGCATGCCGCTTGGAAACCCAAGTGGTCCATGGGGACCGACTCTTTGGACAACAAGGTCATGCGCGATGTGGCCTTCAACCTGGCTGGCGGATGGTACTATCAGCCCGCCTTCTATCGAGAAATGCGGGACCTCACAGGACAAGTCAATCCCGACATCCGCGCACAACGTGCCTTGCACATCATTGCCGGCGCCAACTACCGATTTGACTGGCACGGCAGGCCCTTTTTGCTCAATACAGAGCTCTACCACAAAGACATGGCCTCGCTCATTCCTTACGAGGTGGAGAACGTGCGGTTGCGCTACTACGCCGACAACAACGCCGTGGGCCGGGCCACAGGCATCGATGTGATGCTCAACGGCGAGTTCATCGATGGCGTGCAAAGTTGGATGCGGATGAGCCTGCTCAAAGCCCAAGAAGACCTCACCGACGACGGGTACTACGATTTCTATAACGAAGCTGGCGAGTTGATTGTCCCGGGGTACTCCTTTGACCCGGTGGCCACAGACAGCACATTGGTCGAGCCTGGCTTCATTCCCCGAACCACCGACCAGCGGTTCTCCATGTCCATGCTCTTCCAAGATGAGATGCCGGGCGCCCCTCAGTTCAAGGTCCTATTGAGCCTGTTTTATGGTACGGGTCTCCCCTTCGGTCCGCCGGACTTCGAACGTTACAAAGACACCCTCCGCTTGCCCGCCTATCGACGCGTGGACATTGGCTTCTCCCGCGACCTGTTCCTCGGCAATCGTGGCCGCCTGAAGAAAGACGGCAGCGACCGCGTCAAGCCCCTAGAAGGATTTGTGGCCTTGGAGATCTTCAACCTACTGGCCATCCGAAACACCGTCAACCACACGTGGATTCAAGACGTCTCTGGACGGCGCTACGCCATCCCGAACTACCTCACCGCGCGCCGCATCAACCTCAAGTTCGCGCTCCGCTTTTGAGCGACACCTGCAGGGAAACGGAAACGGGTTTGGCACGGGGAAGTTGAGATTTCCACGTTGACCGGTTGGGACCGGCCGAACATTGGTGCAACCAAGAGGTCTCTAGGCTGTTTATTTACGCATGGTCTCACGCCTGACCCTTCTTCTTCTCGCCTTTCTTGGACTCGCTGACTCCGCTGTCATGGCGCAGGGCGATCCTGTCTATTTCCTCAACGGATCGGCCCAAGCCACTGGGGATGATTGCTACGAAATCACCCCCGCCCTCAATACACAAACGGGCAGCGTGTGGTATGCCGACCAAGTGGATTTGAGTCAGCCTTTGGATCTTCAGTTTATCCTCAACCTCGGCAACAACGATGGCAACGGGGCCGACGGCATTTGCTTTGTCCTTCAAACTGTGGGTGTGGAGGTGATTGGAGAAAGTGGCGGCGGCATCGGCTTTCTTGGAGAGGACTTTCAACCGGCTTTTGCTGTGGAATTTGACACGTGGCAAAATGCCGACTTTGGAGACCCCATTGGAGACCACATTGCCATGGTGTCCAACGGGAGTGTGAATCACCTGCTGCCTTCTGCCATTGCTGGCCCCGTTCAGGCCGATGCCTTTGACCCGAACATTGAAGACGGTGAGGACCACCAAGGCCGGGTCACTTGGGACCCAGAGGCCCAACTCGTGCAGGTCTATTTTGACTGTGAACTGCGGCTGGAGGGCGTGGTCAATTTGATCGACGACATCTTCGAAGGCCAGAACCAGGTCTTCTTTGGATTCACTGCGGGCACGGGAGGCGCCAACAACCTGCAAACCGTTTGCTTAGAAGAAAACATCTTGGGCAGTGCTGCCGAGAGCTTTGTGTGTCCTGGTGCGGAGCTTCAATTGAATGTCCCGAGCCCCAATGGACTGGCCACTTGGACGCCTACAGATTATCTAGACGACCCGGCCTCGGCCTCGCCCGTGGCCTCTCCGCCAGAAGGCTTAGGCGAACCAATCGTTTACGTTGTCGACTACCTGGACAACTGCGGTGTAGCTGTGACCGACACCATTCAACTCAATGTGGATGTCATGACAGCCAATGTGGAGGGCGTAACCGATCTCACCTGCGAAATCACGGAATTGGAATTGACCGCTGAATCCAACTTTCCTGGACCATTGGATTTCCAATGGTCGGCCATTTCGGGTGGAATACAAGCCGTCGATGGCCTGGCTTCTGTGGACCTTGCAGGGAGTTATGCGCTGCTCATTTCCTTTCAAAACGGCCTGTGTGAGGCCGAAACCACCTTTGATGTCGGCGTGGACACGACATCGGCTACCGGCGAATTTCCCGCAGAACTTTTCCTGACCTGCAATGACCCCACAGCCACGCTAGAAGCCTCAGCCTTAACCCCATTCAATGCCGCGGTCACTTGGAACACCCTGAATGGTCAAATCCAAGGCAATGGCGCTGTGGTTTCTGCCCTTGAGGCCGGAGCGTATGTCGCAACAGTCTCTCACCCCTCCAATGGGTGCACGTCGTTGACGAATGTTGCCGTTCTCTCCGCCGACCAAGCACCCCAAATTCTTCTTGGCACCATTGAGCCCATCACCTGCTTGAACCCCGGTCAACCTGTGGTCGGCGCTGGCGTCACCGACTACGCTCCTTTCGGCCTTCCTGGCCTCACCCCTGTCGTGTCGTGGACCAATGCAGACAACGGCACCACCCAAGGCGTTTCTCCTTCCAATGGATCTTTTGGCCCCATCATCAATGCCGCAGGCGACTATCAACTTGTGGTAGAATGGGCAGAAACAGGGTGTTCCGATAGCATCCTGATTTCAGCATCGCAGGGGGAAGACTTTGGTTTGGACATCAGTTCCATCGCCTTCCCCAATATCTTGACCGCCAACAACGACGGACGAAACGACAGTTGGCGGCCATTCCTCGAGGATTTCCCTGATGTGGAAGCCTTGTCCGTGTTGACCAACTATGCCCTGCGCGTATACAACCGCTGGGGGGCGCTTGTCTTTAGCAATTCAGGTGACGGCTTTTCCTCCGGCACGCCCATTCGTTGGTATGGCAACGGAGGTGGCGGTGCGCCTCTGACTTCCGGAACCTACTGGTACGTGGTCGACTACACTTCGACCTGCGGAAACAGTCAGTCCGGAACCGCAACTGGCTCCTTAAAACTGATCCGGGAGTGAGCCAAAGAAGCCATTTCTACCCCGTGAAAAAGGCCGCCCAAATGGGACGGCCTTTTTTATTTTGACTCTGCCTTGAATCTCAATCTGCCACGCAGGTTGTGTCGAAGTAAATCAGGAATTCCAGCAAGTCTGCAATGCCGATCACATCGTCTCCGGTCAAATCAGCTGGACACGCATCATTGCCAGAACCGGCGTCGTAAACGCAGCCTCCATCATCTGTGGTGGCTGAAGCATCATAATTGAGTGCCTCTGCATAAGTGCATCCCAAACAGCTGGACAAGTCACAACTGCCATCGTCTTGAAGGGCCTGTGCATTGTAATTGCACGCCGACGGAATGGTGCACCCAGCACAACTCAAGTATTCGCAGCTGCCATCATCGTTGGTCGCCAGTTGCTGATAGTTGCAAGCCCCGACTTCTTTACAGCCCATGATTTCAAGCTCATCACAGACTCCATTGCCATCCAGGTCATTCACACAATCGCCTCCGCAGGTATAGAGCAATCCAATGGGGTAAATGCAACTGCTGCTGGACTGTGTCGCAGAGGCATCGTAGTTGCAGGCGGCGGCATCCGTGCATCCCACACAGCTGCTGTAATCGCAATTGTCATCGGACTGGGTCGCGAACGCATCGTAGTTGCACGCCGCGGTATCCATGCACCCTCTGCAAGTGGCAAAGTCACATGAGCCATCGTCATCGGTGGCATCGGCATCGAAGTTGCACGCTCCGGTGCTTGTGCAACCGGGCGTCTCCAATGGGTCACATACACCATTGTTGTTCACGTCCTGCAAGCAATCGCCATTGCAGTCGACGTAGGCGTTGTCCGGGAAGACGCAGCTGCCATCGTTTTGAGACGCTGTATTGTCAAAGTTGCAGGCCCCAGAATCGGTGCAGCCCAGGCAACTCTCGTATTCACATGAGCCATCGTTGACTTGAGCGTCCGCATCGTAATTGCACGCCACATTGTCTGAGCATCCTGCGCAACTCACGCTCTCACAGCTGCCATTTTCGATGGACGCCTGTGGGTCAAAATTGCAAGCAAATGGGTTGGTACAGCCTTCTGTCTCCAGCTCGTCACAGGTGCCATTGTTGTTGATGTCGTTGATGCAATTGCCATCGCAGTCCACATTGTCGGGCGCATAGGTGCAACTGCCGTCAGAGACGGTCGCATTGGAAGCGTAATTGCATGCGCTAGAATCCATGCAACCTGTGCAAGACTGATAATCGCAGCTTCCGTCATTCAACGTGGCGCTCGAATCGAAATTGCACGCGCTGGCATCGGTGCACCCTCCGCAGCTCTCCGTCTCACAACTGCCATCATTGAACGTCGCCGCTGAATTGTAATTGCAGCTGAGAGGATTGGTGCAGCCTCCCGTCTCATTTTCGTCGCATACCCCGTTGCCATTCTCATCATTGATGCAATTGCAATCGCAGTCGACATTGCTGACGCCATTGCACAAATCCTGTGGGTCGAAACATGTGGTGGCCAAAGTGGCATCAGGATCATAGTTGCACGCGCCTTCCTCTATGCAGCCTGAGCAACTGTCGAACTCGCAATCATTCACTGGATCGAGGTAGTTGCACGCAAATGGCAAGGAGCAGCCGTTCATCATGGCCATGACACCTCCGGGCATGCCGTATGTGCAGGAACCGTCGTTCAATGTGGCTGAATCATCATAGTTGGTGGCACCGGGGTCAGTGCAACCATAGCAATCAAAATTGCAACTGCCATCGGACACGGTCGCTTCGCCATTGTAGTTGCACGCCTGAA
This sequence comes from uncultured Flavobacteriales bacterium, assembly GCA_949373165.1. Taxonomy (GTDB): domain Bacteria; phylum Bacteroidota; class Bacteroidia; order Flavobacteriales_D; family Sanyastnellaceae; genus UBA8752. The sequence continues at coordinate 10,518 of CASICO010000033.1, forward strand.
GGATCAGGCAGCCCTCCACCGGAGAGTAAATGCACAATGACGGGTCATTGTAGGTGGCGCTCGCGTCATAATTATCGGCTGCTGGATCTTTACAGCCCACCACAACACAACTGCCGTTGTCGATGGTTGCCGATGAATCGTAGTTCACGGCATCGGGGTTGGTGCATCCCCTGCAGGACAGAAGGTCGCACGAACCATCCGAAATGGTTGCAGTGCTGTCGAAGTCACAAGCCAATGGATTGGTGCAACCGTAACAAGACAGAAGGTCACAATCTCCACTGTCCAAGGTTGCATCAATGTCGAAGTTGCAAGCGAACTGGTTGGTACATCCCAAATAATAGCAGGAGCCGTCACTGTAGTCTGCATCCGCATCGAAATTGTCGGCTTCGGGATCAATGCACCCTGTGAACAAGCAACTGTTGTTGTCGATGGTCGCCTCTGGGTCGAAATTAAAGGCCTCCTCGTCGGTGCACCCGCGGCAACTCAACAAGTCACACTCTCCATTCGGAATGGTCGCTGTAGAGTCGAAGTTGCAAGCCAATGGGTTCAAACATCCCAAACAAGAAACCAAGTCGCACGAACCGTTGTCGACATTCGCAGATCCATCGAAATTGCATGCCGCTGGGTCTGTGCAACCAGGGAATTGACAAGAGCCATCATTCAAGTCTGCATCCGCATCATAGTTGGATGCTGTCGAATTGGTGCACCCTTCATACAAGCATGTGTTGTCATCGATGAGTGCGCCGATGTCGAAGTTCACAGCATCCGGATCTGTGCAACCGCGGCAACTGGTGAATTCGCAAGAGCCGTCATTGACCGTTGCCGAATTGTCGTAGTTGCACGCCGTCAAATTGATGCACCCGTAACAATCAAAATTGCAGAGTCCATCATCGGTGTTCGCCACCGCATCATAGTTGCATGCCGAGGCATCCGTGCAACCCAAAAGTTCGCAACTGCCATCATCCAAGTCAGCATCGGCATCATAATTCACCGCATCGGAGTTGGTGCATCCTGCAAACGAACAGCTTCCGTCGCTTACCGTGGCGTTGGGATTGAAATTGATCGCTGCGGAATCTGTGCAGCCGAGACAGCTGAAGAATTCACAGGAGCCATTGTTGACGTCGGCGGCGGAGTTGTAGTTGCATGCCGATGGCTCGGTGCAACCGAAAACGTTGTCCGAGTCACAAATGCCATCTCCATTTAAATCCGAAGGACAGGAACCTCCACATTCGCCCAAAGCATCCAAAACAGCGCAGCTTCCATCTTCATCTGTGGCCAATGGATTGTAGTTGCATGCCGCTGAATTCGTGCATCCAGGAACTTCGTCAGAATCGCACACGCTGTCATTGTCAACGTCGCTTGTGCAATCGCCACCGCAATCGCCAACCGCATCTTCCACGTTGCCGTCGCAATCGCATGTCCCGTCGGCCAGGTCTTCGCAACCGCAAGCATAAATGGCGCCAGGACCGTTGCACACTCCGCAAGCATCCAAGTCTCCCACACAAGGGTCGACATCGTCACAGATGCCATCGGCGTCAACATCGGCAGCGCAATCGCCACCGCAATCGCCAACCGCATCTTCCACGTTGCCGTCGCAATCGCATGTCCCGTCGGCCAGGTCTTCGCAACCGCAAGCATAAATGGCGCCGGGACCGTTGCACACCCCGCAAGCATCCAAGTCTCCCACACAAGGGTCTACATCGTCACAGATGCCATCGGCGTCGACATCAGCAGCGCAATCGCCACCGCAATCGCCAACCGCATCTTCCACGTTCCCGTCGCAATCGCATGTCCCGTCGGCCAGGTCTTCGCAACCGCAAGCATAAATGGCGCCGGGACCGTTGCACACCCCGCAAGCATCCAAGTCACCCACACAAGGGTCGACATCGTCACAGATGCCATCGGCGTCAACATCGGCAGCGCAATCGCCACCGCAATCGCCAACCGCATCTTCCACGTTCCCATCGCAATCGCATGTCCCGTCGGCCAGGTCTTCGCAACCGCAAGCATAAATGGCGCCGGGACCGTTGCACACCCCGCAAGCATCCAAGTCTCCCACACAAGGGTCGACATCGTCACAGATGCCATCGGCGTCGACATCGGCAGCGCAATCGCCACCGCAATCGCCAACCGCATCTTCCACGTTCCCATCGCAATCGCATTCCCCGTCTGGAATGCCATTTCCGCCGCACTCTCCACACACATCCAATGCCAAGCAGGAGCCATCGTCGTCTGTGGCCAGCGGGTTGAAGTTGCACGCCAATTCATCTTGACAGCCCGCCACCTCTTGCTCGTCGCAAACACCATCTTCATCCGCATCGTTGATGCAAACGCCATCACAGTCCTCACCTTCACCCAATGGGTATTCGCAGGCGGGATTCAAGGAAACAGGAACGCAGTTTCCTCCAATGGGCAGGTTGACCTTCACAAAATTGGTGTTGTCCCCTTCAGGGAAAACCTGAATGTTCAGGTTGCCCGTGAGCACACCATCGGTGGTGAATTGTCCCAGCAGTACGGTCCCGTCCATTTCGGGGAAGCCATTGACATCGCCATTCAAGATGTACCAAACGCCGCCGACTTCGTCGTCCATGACAATGTCGCCTCCTGACGCCCCAAAACCTGGATCAAACGCCGTGACCCAAGCTTGACTTGGGGACTGTACCGTTGCCGCGCCACTCTCTCCGTTGATGGCGTCGGCCGGGCCGTCCAACCCAATGGTAATCCAGCTGTCGAAGGCCAAATTCGGATATGCCCCAAGGAGCAACGGGTTCACATTCTCGGGGGTCGCCCCGCCCAAAACGTGCTGGAAGAAACTGGTCGTGGTGTTCACGGCCAAAGTCTCGAGGCTGTTTCCATATACAGAGGTCACAAAATCTGTGGGGTCTTCGGCATGAAGCAAGACCTGATATGTGGTTTGACCCGCCAAATCCCCTTCTTCGTGCTCCGTCACAGTTCGCAACTCCAAGCAATACCCCTCATCTAAAGCAGGCGGGTCATATGGGAGTGCGTTCTCATCGTAGTTGCAGGCCTCAGGATCATCGCATCCGGCCTCTTCTACGTCATCGCAAATGCCATTGTCGTTGACGTCTGCATCGCAATCTCCGCCGCATACCCCAATGGCATCGGCTTGGTTCCCATTGCAGTCGCAGTCCTCTGCAGGGAAATCAGCGCATCCGCAGTCATAAATGGCACCCGGACCATTGCATACCCCACAGGCATCTAAAGAGCCTACACAAGGATCTACATCGTCGCACACGCCGTCTCCATCAACATCTGCTGCGCAACTCCCACCACATATGTCGATCGCATCAAGCACATTTCCCTCGCAATCACAAGCCCCGTCTGTAAGCTCATCGCATCCGCAATCTGCAGTGGCACCCGGGCCATTGCAAATGCCACACTCATCAACGATGCCAATGCAATCGTCTTCGCTGTCACACAGACCATCCGAATCCACATCGGCTGTGCATTCGCCGCCGCAAACGCCAATGGCGTCTTCTTGATTGCCCTCGCAATCGCATGTCCCATCGGCTATGTCATCACAACCACATTCATAGACCGCTCCAAGGCCATTGCAAACACCACAAGCATCCACCACTCCTACGCAAGGGTCCACATCGTCGCAAACCCCATCGGCATCCGCATCCGCTGTGCAATCGCCCCCACAATTGTCCAGGGCATCATCATAAAGGCAGTTGTCATTGCCTCCGCTGGGGCAACCCACCCCCAGCCCTAAGGGCAAATCAAGGAGGAGGAAATTCTCATTGTCTCCGTTTGGAAACACTTGAACCTGCATGTTGCCAGAGAGCACACCATCTGTGGTGAATTGCCCGAGCAAAACCTGTCCGTTTTCGTCTGGCCATCCATTGGCATCGCCATTCAAGACGTACCAAACTCCCCCCACTTCATCGTTGATCACCAAATCTCCGCCCGAAGCGCCAGCGCCAGGATCGAAACCCAGCCCCCAATTCAGGCTCGGTGAATTGACAACAGAAGCTGCACTTTCACCTTCACCGGCATCAGCCGGGCCATCCAATCCGATCGTCACCCAACTGTCGTACCCCAAGTCAGGATAGACTGGAAGGAGCAATGGATTTGCATTTTCTGGTGTGAGCCCGCCCAAGAAATGGTGGTAAAATGAGGTCGTGGTTTCTACAAAGGTTGGCGCATCGATGTTGCCCGAAACTGAGGTCACAAAGTCGTTGGCGCTCAGGGTTTGAATCGCCACGCGATAGGTGGTCAGACCGGCCAAATCCCCTGTCGTGTGAACCGCCACGATTTCTGTCAAAAGGCAATATTCCGTGAGGGGTTCGTCGTCCACAGGTTCCGCAAAGGGGTCGTAGTTGCAGGCCTGCTCATCGCCACAACCCGATCCTTCCAGGTTGTCGCAAATTCCGTTGTCGTCGTCATCGGAAGGACAATTGCCTCCGCACACACCGAGCGCATCTTCCACATTGCCATCGCAATCGCAAGTCCCGGCAACCAATTCCTCACAACCACACCCATAAACCGCACCGGGGCCGTTGCATACACCGCAAGCGTCGAGGTCTCCCACACAAGGATCCACATCGTCACAAACACCATCGCTGTCCACATCTGCAGTGCAATCACCTCCACAAACGCCAATGGCATCCAGCACGTTGCCCGCACAATCACAATCCCCAGGAGGGTAATCTTCGCAGCCACAATCACCAGAAGGCCCGTTTCCATTGCAAATGCCGCATTCATCGAAGTCCCCCACACAAGGGTCTACATCGTCACAGATTCCATCTGCGTCGACATCGGCTGCACACGGTCCTCCACAGTTGCCCAACGCGTCTGCTGTGTTCCCTTCGCAGTCGCAGTCCCCTGTGGGAATTTCTGCGCATCCACATTCATAAATCGCGCCCGGTCCATTGCAAACGCCACAGGCGTCTTCCACGTTGCCATCACAATCGCAATCGCCAGCGGGGATGTCTGCACAACCACATTCATAAACCGCGCCGGAGCCATTGCAAATGCCACAAGCATCCAGTGCACCCACACAATCATCGTCTTCGTCGCAAATCTGGTCGTTGTCCACGTCATTCAAACAGTTCCCGTTGCAATCCAGCCCCTCTGCTGCATATTCACAGCCGTCATTGTTGGATGGCGCACAGGGTGTGTCCAAAGACAGGGTGACCGAAGAGGCCGCGCCTCCAGCAGGGAAATACTGCACGTTCAGCACTCCGCCAATCACACCATCCGTCGTGAGTTGGGCCAACAAAATGCGTCCATCCGCACCCGCGGCTCCATTCGCATCTCCATTGTAGATAAACCAAAGACCTCCGATTTGATCATTGATGATGATGTCGCTCCCCAGATCACCATTACCCGGGTCAAACATGGACACCCAGTCTTGACCTGGTGAAGCAATCAAACTCGCCGAATTTTCGCCTGCACTTGCAACCGCCTTTCTGTCCAGCCCGATGGTGACATAGCTGTCGTACTCCAATTCCGGAAAGCCCCCCAACAAAAGTGGGTTTACGGCTTCGGCAGACGCACCGCCCAATGGGTGATGATAAAAGTCCGTCGTGGTGGTCAAAGACAACGGGGTCGAATCATTGCCAAAGACTGCCGTTACAAAATCTGCGGGATCGGTGGATTGGAAGTAAATCCGATATGTGGTCTGGCCTGCCAGTTCTCCATCTGTGTGAACCATGAAGGGCTCCACATCCAAACAAACACCATCAGAAGCACCTGAATTGGCATCGTAATTACAGGCAACAGGATCAGAACAAGACTGGGCTTGAATGACCAAATGTGACTGCAACAGAACAGTCAAACACGCAAATACACGAATCAAATGACGCATGGTGAAGGATTAAGGTTCTTCAAGATAGCCCCTAACGCAACAAAAATCACGCGCCTTATCCCCTATAGAACAATAGACTAGAACCCTTTCAGGTTCTTTTAAAGCCTACATCATCTCCATGAATTCGACTTCGCTTAAAATCCGAACCCCCAAACGTTCCGCTTTTTCCCTCTTGGACGGCCCCATTTTTTCTCCAGCAATCAAATAATCCGTGCTTCCAGACACCGTGCCCGCCAGCTTCCCTCCTTGCTGTTCAACGAGGCGCTTGACCTCGTCTCGAGGGATGGAAAAGACACCACTCACCACGCATTTTTTCCCAAGCAGAGCCGTTCCTTGAGGCTTGGACTCTACATCCCCAACAAACTGTAAACCTGAATCAATGAGTCCGCTTAAATGACGTTGCTGAGCCTCATCATCGAAAAAAGACAACACGGCATCGGCAATCACTGGGCCCACTACATCGAGCTCAAGCAAAGCTTCTCGATCGGCCAATCGCATGGCTTCTATGCTGCCAAAATGCCGGGCCAAGCGCTTGGCTACGGTTTCTCCAACATGACGAATGCCCAAGCCGAACAACACCCGCTCAAACGGAACGGCCTTCGAGGCTTCAATCCCCGCGAGCAGGTTTCCCGCCTTTGTTTCTCCCATTCGCTCCAAAGTCAGCAGGGGTGCCAAGCTGAGTTGATACAAATCTGCCGGTGCATTCACCATGCCTGAAGACCAAAGCTGCTCCACACTTTTGTCTCCCAAACCATCGATGTTCATCGCTTTACGGCTGGCAAAATGCTCAATTCGTCCTTTGATTTGTTCGGGGCAGCCCAGTGCGTTTGGGCAATGGTGCTTCGCCTCATCATCGGCCCGTTCAAGCGCTGTTCCACAATCTGGACAATGTGTGGCATAGACATGAACCAAACTAGAATCGGGCCTTTCCGCTAGAACCACGCCCACCACTTTTGGAATGATTTCACCTCCCTTCTCCACTTGGACGAGGTCACCCTCACGGATGTCCAAATGTGAGATTTGATCCGCATTGTGCAAACTCGCATTCTCTACCGTTGTCCCTGCGATGAAAACGGGCTCCAACCTCGCCACTGGTGTGATTGCACCAGTTCGGCCCACTTGGTAATCAATGCGCTTCAATCGGGTAAGGCCTTGTTCTGTTTCAAATTTGTACGCCAATGCCCACCTCGGCGACTTCGCCGTGGCCCCCAAGCTGTTCCTGTGGACGGTCTCGTCAACTTTAATCACCACACCATCGATGGCAAAAGGAAGCGCATGTCGCGCTTCTTCCCAGCGGTTGACATAGCGCATGACGCCCGCAACATCCATGGCCACTTCGAATGCATTGGAAAGAACCAAGGGAGTCTTGAACCCCCAATTTTGAGCAGCATGCACCCCTTCCGAGTGGCTCGTTAAATCGGTTCCTTCTAGCTCGACACCATATAAGAAACAGTCCAATCCACGGCGCGCCACTTCTCCACTGTCTTGAAGCTTGAGCGAACCGGAGGCGGTGTTGCGGGGATTGACAAAGGTCTTTTTCCCCTCCTCCTTCATCCTGGCATTCAACGCGTCGAATGCAGAAAACGGCAACACAATTTCCCCTCGAATTTCCAAAACATCGGGCGCAGAAGCAGACAACTGAATGGGCAGGGTGCGAATGGTCCTGACGTTGGTGGTGATGTCCTCCCCAATGGTGCCGTCTCCGCGTGTCAATGCCCGAACCAACCCCCCGTTCTGATAGTGAAGGGCAATCGCCACACCATCGTATTTGAGCTCGCACGTGAAGCGGCAATCTCCTGCCGTTTCCTTCTGAACCCGATCGGCCCATTCCTGAAGCTCATCTTGATTGTAGCTGTTTGACAACGACAACATGGGACGGCTGTGGGGCACCTTCTCAAATTGATCCGTCAATCCACTCCCTACGCGCTTGGTTGGGCTGTTGGGATCCTCGAATTCCGGATGCTTGGCCTCGAGCGTCTCCAACTCGGTGAGCAGAAGGTCAAATTCACGGTCACTGATGACCGGTTCTGAAAGAAACGTAGTACCGGCGATTGTGCTCATGAAGGACGCGACGGAGTTCCGATATGCGGGCTTCGGCTTGCATGGACTGCATGGTATGATGAATCAAGACCGGATCAAACGAACCGCTCGTTGTGCACCTTGAAGATCGCAGAGGACCTGCACCTGTGCGCCTTCGAGTTTCCAACAATCGGCCACCTCTTTGGTGAATTCAGTATGGCATTCCGCCACCATGCACCCGCCCGAAACCAAACACGAGGTCACCAGCGGCACCATGGCATTGTAAAACCTCAGCGGCTCGTTGTCGGGAACAAACAAAGCCAGTGCCGGCTCATGGTCCTGAACATGCGGCTCCAGCACTTCTGAAGACGGGATGTACGGCGGATTGGAGACAATCCCATCAAACCGACCCAGCGCGGCAACGGCCGCTGAATCCAATGCGTCCAGAGCAACCCAAGTCACATCCAGCCCAAGTTCAATCGCGTTGGTTTCCGCTTGATTTAAGGCCGCCTCTGAGACATCCACCCCCACCACATCCCAACTTGGGTTTTCCGCCTTGAGTGCCAAGGCCATGCAACCACTTCCCGTCCCAATGTCCAATACCCGCTTTGCTTCATCCCCCTTTACCATGGCCATGCCTTCCAAAAAACCACCCCACCACCTCTTCGGTTTCCGGGCGCGGAATCAAGACATCACCAGAACAGCCAATCCTGAGCCCCCGAAACTCAGTCCATCCGACCACACGCTGAACTGGAACCCCCGAGCAAACCTGCCTCAAATGGTCTTGGAGCAGGGTCAATTCCCCTTCGTCATATCGGTGCTCCAACGCTTCCAAAATCAAACGGCTTCTCGGATCTAAATCGGCCATGAGCCAATCTGCGATGGACGCGCGTTCTCTCGGATTAGACAGCATGCCCTCCCCCTGTGCCTCCAATACGGAGCGCACCCATCGCCTCACCGACACATCGCTGTTGTCCCTTGGCAAAAGGAAAGCCCCCATGCGGTTAAACGATGTTCCGCGCAATCAACTCGGCCGTGGCGGGATTGGTGGCCAACGGAATGTTGTAGACATCGCACAGCCTCAGCAGCATATTGATGTCCGGCTCATGGGGATGCTTGCCCATGGGGTCGCGGAAAAAGATCACACCCGCCACCAAGCCTTCGGTGACCTTCGCGGCAATCTGAGCATCCCCTCCCTTGGGGCCAGAAGCCACCGTCTCGACCTGTATCCCCTCGGCAGCCAAACGGCTTCCTGTTGTTTGGGTGGCCAAAATGGGCACCTGATTAAAGAACTTCTGGAATTGCTTTGCAAACGCCACCAGTTCCTTCTTCTTTCCGTCGTGGGCAATCAGCGCAATGTATTTCATGCGCCAGCCTTCACGAAGACTTCAAATGCCCAAGGATTCCAAGTCGTACGGTCCAAAGATTTGCGGCTAAATGTGGTCCTGAACCCTTCCAAGCCTTCGGGTGTGAACTCCACAGCTTCATCGCTCATGTTGATGACCACACGCACGGCACTCTCTTCATCCTTGCGCTCGAAGTAAAGGATGTCTCCTTCTTCGACCAATTGAACAGCAGGAGCACCCTGCTCTCCATTGAACAGGGCCGAGTTGCGGTGGTGGAGGTCATTCAGAATGCGGTAAAATGACAAGGCGCGATAGTCTCCCCAAGGCACGGTGTCCTTCTCGAAAAAACGCAACCGCTTGTTCATCTCACTCTCCTGTCCGCCATAAATCAGAGGCATCCCAAAAGCAGTGCCACACAAAACAGCCATTCCCCTCATCGCTTTTCCATAACGCTCGGTCGTGGTTCCATTCCAAGAGTTCTCGTCATGATTCGAGGTGAACGTCAAGCGGTAGGCAGAATTGGGAAACCGGTCGGCTTCACGATTCAAATATTCGCGCAAATCGTCTGCCCCTTTATCTCCCTTGGCCACTTCGTTGGTCAGGTGATGGAACTCCCAGGCGTAACTGGCATCGAATGCCCGCTCGTGGTGCTCAGGCTCCTCCGCCTCGGCCAGCATAAAGACGTCGGGCTTGATGCGCTCCAAAGCACGACGTGCCCGATCCCAGAAAGCGGTGGGCACTTTTCCCGCCACATCGCAGCGGAATCCATCCACATTGTGCTCCCTGACCCAATAGGCCATGGCCTCTTCCATGGCGCCATACAAACCACTCGCTTCCCCATTTGCCCAATCCAATTGAGCAACGTCGGTCCAATCGGTCCCCAATGGAGGTTGCAATTCACCCATCTCGTTCCTCAAGTAATAGGTGCTTCCGATGGAGTCCATTGCCCAAGTGGCGTCAAATGCAGTGTGGTTGGCTACCCAATCCAAAATCACCTTCATCTCGTAGTCATGGGCCGTGGCCACAAATTCATCGAGGTCTGATTTGGACCCGAAGTCCGGATTCAATGCGGTGTAATCCTGAACGCTATAGGGGCTACCCAATGCGCCGCTGCCCGGCTCAACCGTCCGGTTGTTGTCGTTCTCACCTCCCTTTCTGTTCACCTCGCCAATGGGATGAATGGGCATCAACCAAATCACATCGATGCCAAGCTGTTTGATCCGCGCCAAATCTGCTTTGGCACTGTTCAAATCTCCTTTCGGCGAATGCTGGCGCACATTCAACTCATACATCACCGCATTCTTCGACCAATCGGGATGGACCAAGCGGTCAACGGTGTCGGTAGAATTGAGCGGGCGAGCCTCTCCTGTTGATTGATCTCCAGGGGCTTGGCTACAAGCCGCGAGGCAAACACTGGCTGCGAGTGTCAGAAAAAAACGATTCATAAGGCAAAGCTACCCTCAGAAAAGGCTGCTCTGCACGTCACTTCCATCACCTTCTGATGGTGCACCTGTCGATTTCTCTTGTTTGGGTGCTGTCGGCTTCTCGACCGCTGCAGAAGTCGGGTCGGCACCGAAATGAACGTCGCCCTCCTTTGGCTCCTTCTCCAAAGGATCGAGGGGCGCTTCTTCTGCGTGCTCTTCTTCTTTCACGTCCTGGTTTGGATCTGGGGTGTCTTCCAGTGCGACTTTGGCCTTAGAGTCCAAGGAAAGGCGTTTACCGCGGGCCTTCACTCCCTTGACTGAGATGAACTCGGCCAAACTGAACCGCTGTTCTCCAAGGTCTTTGGCCTTGCACTTGATCACAGGTGCCCCGTGATCGGTAAACAACAACAATGCAGAGCCCTCCTCTTCTCCAATGAAACTCACCGTTTTGCTCGAGGACTCGGCCTGAAAGCGTTTCACATAAACGGCCTGTTTCTCCCCATCGCGGTGGACAGCAGTCAGTGCCCGTTCAGAATGCCATTTGTCCAAATGAATCATGTCGTCCGGAAAATGGACAGACAACTCGGGCTTCATCAACTCATAAGCGCCGCTGTCCATGACCACCAAAATCCGATCTTCAGGACCAAAGGCGCCGAGCAGGCGACCCCTCCCCTCACTGTTCAAGCGGCGAACCGCGGCGTCAAACCATACTTTTCTTGCCCCCAGAGTGCTTGTGCCTGCACTTTTAAGGTCCACCTTTCCCGTCACGGGATGCTTGGTTACCGTATTCCCCGCAGCACCTCTGCCCTTGATGGCCACTTCGGCGAAATCCACATCCACTTTCAGGGTCTTCAATCGCTGAACCCGACTCAGGTGAACCGTGACCTGTTCGGCTTCCCCGTTGGGGTTGTGCGAAAACCAGAGCGACTGGCTGCCAGGCGTCCCTTTGGTCAACGGATAAACCTTGTCCCGGGTCATGGAAGTCACATTGAATCGTTTGACAAACGTGCGGCCCCCTGCGCTCTTTTTACCATCACGGTAAATCATGTTGTAGGTGGTGCGTTCATCGCCGCGCTTCCAAACGCCGACATACAAGATGTCCTTTCCGAAGAATGCCTTTGGGCTCACCCGCGAAACCTGCATGGTGCCATCTCTTCGAAACACAATGATGTCGGCAATGTCGGAGCAATCACAGATGTACTCCCCCTCTCCTCTTGGCATGCCGATGCCCACAAATCCTTCTGCATAATCTGCATAAAGCTTGTGGTTGGCCACCGCCACCTTGGCGCTGTCAATGGTGCCAAAAGTTTTGAGGATGGTTTTGCGCTCCCTTCCCTTGCCAAACTTCTTCTTGAGTTGACGGAACCACTCGATGGTATAGTCCGTCAAGTGAGCCAGGTGATTTTCCACCTCCTCGATTTCGGCCTCCATATTGGCAATGCGTCGATCGGCTTTCTCTGAGTCAAACTTGGAAATGCGCTTGATTCGGATTTCGGTCAATCGGGTCACATCCTCATCGGTGACCGGCCGAATCAGATGCTGAATGTGTGGCTCAAGACCGACATGGATGGCCGAAAGAATGGCCTCCCAAGTCTCGCACTCTTCGATGTCTCGGTAAATCCGCTTCTCGATGAAAATCTTCTCCAAAGACGCGAAATGCCATGACTCCCGAAGTTCGGCCAATCGAATTTCAAGCTCTCGCCCCAACAACATTCTGGTGCGGCTGGTGCTGCGGCGCAAGATTTCTTTAACCCCTAAGAAAGCCGGCTTATCGTCCTCAATCACACAGGCGTTTGGCGCTATGCGCACCTCACAATCTGTGAAGGCAAACAAGGCGTCGATCGTGCGGTCCGGGCTCACTCCGTTGGCCAGGTGAATCATCACCTCGACGACACTGGCTGTGTTGTCCTCAACACGTTTGACTTTGATTTTCCCTTTGTCGTTGGCCTTCAGAATGCTCTCAATCAGAGAGGTGGTCGTCACCCCATAGGGCAACTCCTCCACGATCAAGGTCTTGTTGTCTTCCTTGCGCAGCTTGGCTCGTACCCGAATCCTGCCTCCCCTCAGACCATCATTGTACAGCTCGCAATCTGCCTCACCCCCGGTGGGGAAATCTGGCAACAGCTTGAAGCTGCGCCCTTTGAGGTGGGCCACGGCACCATCAATCAATTCATTGAAGTTGTGCGGCAACATTTTACATGCCAAGCCCACAGCAATGCCCTCCGCTCCCTGCTGAAGCAGCAGAGGAAACTTGACCGGAAGGGTCTCCGGCTCCAAGTTCCGACTGTCATAAGTAGACAGCCAATTGGTGGTTTTGGCATTGAACAGGGCCTCCTTGGCAAATGCACTCAGTCGCGTCTCGATGTAACGCGGAGCCGCAGCGCGATCTCCCGTCAAGATGTTTCCCCAGTTCCCCTGACAATCCAACGCCAACTCACGTTGGCCAATCTGGACCATGGCATCGCCAATGCTGGCATCGCCATGAGGGTGGAACTTCATGGTGTTTCCGATGGCGTTGGCCACTTTGTGGAAACGGCCATCATCCATCTCACGCAAGGAGTGCAAGATCCGGCGTTGAACCGGCTTCAATCCATCGTGGAGGTGCGGAACTGCCCGCTCCAAAATGACGTAAGACGCATAATCGAGAAAGTACTCATTGTACATCCCCTTGATCCGGATGACCTGCTCCATGTCCTCCGGGGCTGCGCCTTCCCCTTGGGGCAATTCGGATTCTCCAGCCCCATCGCTTCCCTGCGTCGGATCGACATTGGGCTTTTCGTTTTCGGGCGTCTCGCTGCCTTCTTGGCCTTCAATCTCCTCGCTCATGCTACTTCTGTGCTTTCTTCCTTGGCCGCTTCCGCTTCAGGGTCCTTCTCCACCCGCAAGTTGTCGATGATGAATCGCTGTCTTGTGGGCGTGTTCTTGCCCATGAAAAATGCCAACATGTCGTCCAACTTCTGCTCTCCACCCAAATCCACAGGATCGAGGCGAATGTCTTCTCCGATGAAGTGTGAGAACTCATCTGGACTGATTTCACCCAGCCCCTTGAACCTTGTGATTTCCGGCTTTGGCCCCAAGTCTGCAATCGCCTGAAGCCGCTCTTCATCCGTGTAACAATACCGAGTCTCCTTTTTGTTCCTGACCCTGAACAATGGCGTCTGCAAGACATACAAATGTCCCTTTCTCACCAAGTCAGGGAAAAACTGAAGGAAGAACGTCATCAACAGAATTCGGATGTGCATGCCATCGACATCGGCGTCCGTCGCAATCACTACGTTGCTGTATCGCAATCCTTCCAACCCATCTTCAATGTCCAATGCGGCTTGAAGCAAGTTGAACTCCTCGTTCTCGTACACCACCTTTTTGGTCAAGCCGTAGCAATTCAACGGTTTCCCTTTGAGAGAGAAAACCGCTTGGGTATTCACATCTCTGGCCTTGGTGATGCTGCCTGATGCGCTGTCGCCCTCCGTGATGAACAACGTGGACTCCTCTGCCCGGTCGTGTTTCTTGGTGAGGTGAACCCGACAGTCCCGCAATTTTTTGTTGTGAAGGCTGGCCTTTTTGGCGCGTTCCCTTGCCAGCTTTTTGATGCCCGCAAGGTCCTTTCTTTCCTTTTCACTTTGGAGGATCCGCTTATGCAGTGCATCCGCCGCCTCCTGATTTCGGTGCAAGTGATTGGCGAGTTCGACTTTCAAGAAGTCATACACAAAAGACCGCATGCTGGTCCCTCCTGGACGAATTTCTGAAGAACCCAATTTGGTTTTCGTCTGAGATTCGAACACGGGTTCCTGGACACGAACGGCAATGCCCGCCATGAGGCCCATGCGAATGTCACCCGGGTCGTATTCCTTTTGAAAGAAATCACGAACAACCTTGACATACGCCTCCCTGATGGCCTTTTGGTGGGTTCCTCCTTGGGTGGTGTATTGGCCATTCACAAAGCTGTAATGGTCCTCACCGTATGCCTGGGTGTGGGTCAATGCCACTTCGATGTCATCCCCTCGGAGGTGGATGATGGGGTAGCCGGGCTCTGCAGAAAGATTTTGAGTGATCAAATCCTTGAGCCCCTCCTCACTGTGGATTTTCTCCCCATTGAAAACCAAGGTGAGCCCACAATTGAGGTAGGCATAATTCCAAAGCAAGCGTTCTACGTACTCCTTTCGATACTGG
>CASICO010000034.1 GCA_949373165.1 uncultured Flavobacteriales bacterium
CAACGTCAAAAAAGGACAGTTTTTGAGCGCGGAGTCCATGACCCATGCGGTGGGTAAAATTCAAGATTCAGGCAATTCAAAGGCCTGGCTTACCGAACGTGGAACCACCTTTGGGTATCAGGACTTGGTGGTGGACTTCAGGGGGTTGGCGGTGATGCGTACGTTTGGCCCCACAATCATGGACCTGACCCACAGCCTTCAGCAGCCCAATCAAGCTTCAGGGGTCACGGGTGGACGTCCCGAACTCATTGCCCATATGGCGCGCACAGCTGTTGCTGCAGGCGCCGATGGGGTATTCATCGAAACTCACCCCAATCCAGCAGCAGCCAAAAGCGACGGAGCGAACATGTTGGCTTTGGATCGCTTTGCAGATTTGGCGAAGCAAATGAAGGTGATGCGTTCGGCGTATTTGGAATCGGTGGCCGGATGAAGCCCAGTCCAAACCGTGGTTTTCGTGGTTGGGCCACAGCAGTGCTGGCCTCACTGTCTTTCGCCATGTGGTCTCAGGACACCGTGGACGTGCGATTGTATGGAGCAGAAGGCCAAGATTTGGCCACTGCGATTTGGTCAGATGGCCAAGGGGTGCTGCTCGCGGGAGAAACCACCAGCGACATCGCAATGGCCCAAGGCCAGGCGCTCTGGGCCCCAGGCGGTCCGGTGGGAAAAAAAGGATTTGTTGCGGCTCTGGATGCGTCCTTGGAATTTCAATGGGGCTTTGCCTTTGCAGGTGATCCGGAGTCCCCTTTGGGTGTGCCTTCGGCCATTCGCGTGGAAGACGTGGTCCGCATGCCAACAGGAGAGGCTGCCGTGCTTTACAATGCGGTGGTGGATGGACATTGGGGCGCTTTTGTGCGTGTGTTGGGAGAGGAGCCGTGGTCTCCGTTTGCACTCAACATTGAGGGGACAGTCCAACAATCGAGTTTGACCCCCGCTGGTCAGGGTACTTTTTTGGTGTCGGGATCAAGTGTGCCGGCTTTCGCACCCGCAGAAACGCCTTCTGGCGTCTTTGTTGGCCTTTGGGAAGGAGGAACGGATGCACTTGACGTCCATTTCCTGTCCAATACCGAAGGCATGTTGGCGAAAGATGCGGCTTGGCATCAGGACACTTTGTACCTGGCGGTAGACGAACCGGTGGAAGGGGCTTCCATTCTTGTGGTGACCCTCATCAATGGGACGCCTGTTGTGGTGGCCAAAGCCCCTGCATCTGACGCCAGTTTAACCTTCTCTTCTTTGGATGCCGGTCCGTTGGGTTTAGCATGGGCGGGAACAGTGGTGTCGGCCGACGGTTCGTTGGATGCAGCATTTGGGAAATTGGGCGGCCCGTCTGGCCTTGATTCAAGCGTCTGGGAGATGGCATGGGAGGCCATTACGCTCAGTGAAGCAGATCGGACGGCTCGGCAAATCGCATGGCGAAACGATGTGGTGCGTTGCACAGCACAGGCCACCAATTCAGGTGAAGGTGGGACAGGCATTCTTGTGCAGGAGCGTTCAGGTGAAACTGGCGCGTGGTTCGGCGCTTACACGTTTGGTGGTGAAGGGGGAGAAGACGTGGCCGCTTTGGCTTTGGACGCGAGCGGCCGGTTGCTCATGGCCGGTTCGAGCAACAGCTGGACAGACGCAACGAATGCGGCCTTGTTTCGGCTCCCCTTGGGGAATTTGAACGGTGACTTTGATTACGACGTCGCTTCGTTGGTTCAGCCGGATGAGGCATTCGTGGATGTGTCTCATGAGGAGTGGCCTTGTTTGTTGCCGATGCCCTCTGATCTTCAGTCTGGATACGCTTGGGAATCCCCCTCGCTCCGTCAATGGGCATTTTTTGACCTCCAAGGCCGTTTCTTAAATGGTCAGGAGTCTTCCCGTGTGACTGTGCCTGCGCGCACAGGGTACGTCGTGATGGTCCTCAAAACCAATTGTGGGACCCTGCGGAAGCGCGTCTTGATCCGTCCTTAAACTCTTCGGTCTAGACCGGGTTGGCAAAGTCAATCGACAGCCTATATTTGCCCCCGCTTCCGAAGGGAAGTTCACCCACTTTGTGGAAGGGGGTATAGCTCAGCTGGCTAGAGCGCTTGCATGGCATGCAAGAGGTCCGGGGTTCGAATCCCCGTATCTCCACAAATACCGGACGGTGCGCCCCACGCGCACCGTTTTTTCTGGCTCCGTAGTTCAATGGATAGAATAAGGGTTTCCGGTACCCTAGATGCAGGTTCGATTCCCGCCGGAGCTACTTCGAGAAACCCCGATGAGTGCCTGACTCGCCGGGGTTTTTTTTTGAACTTGTTCAATGGATTTCATTTTCAAAAAACGGTATGTTTTGTGCGAAACAGAAAGGCCAGGATGAACGAAAGAATCAGCGTTAAAAAGCAGGAGTTTTTGCTTCGCCCCGGAGACGTAAATCGAGGGGTTTTCTTTGTTCGGAAAGGCGTTCTGAGATCATACAAGGTCGACGAAAAAGGGAAGGAGCACATCCTCTTGTTTGCTCCTGAAGGCTGGATGGTCGGGGACATTGAAGCCCAAGTCAAGGGGCATCCTTCTGGGGTGTTCATACAGGCCATCGAGGATTCAGAAGTCCAGCGGATTGACCCAAAAAATTTAGACAGTAAAAAGAACAACCTAGCCAAAGAAGGGGGGCGAGAAATGAGCCAACATTTCAACCGTTTGCTGCGCAGAATTGTGACCCTCGAACAACGCGTCATGATGCTCCTGAGCCATTCGGCATTGGAGCGATACGAAGCCTTTCTTGTGTCTTATCCCGATCTAATCAATCGGATTCCGCAATGGATGATCGCGTCTTACATCGGGGTGACCCCGGAGGCGCTTAGCAAGGCAAGGCGCAGCCGAGTGCAAGGCTCGCGTTCTTGACTTGGTTCAATGCCCGGCTGAAATGGATTGCGTTTATTGGCCACCTCATTCAGTCATTCTTCATCATGAGCAATTCAACCCCCACCCGCGCAGGAGACCGTCCGGACATGCAGCATCTTGAAACAGGCAAGACATACGCTTGGTGCAGCTGTGGACTATCGGAAAACCAGCCATGGTGCAATGGTGCAATGGTGCACATGCGGGTTCAAGTATGGTACCCAAGGTGTTTCAGGCCGAAAAGGACGGCCCTGCGGCAATGTGCTTGTGCAAGCAAAGCAAGAATCCGCCGTATTGCGATGGCTCCCATAGCCAAGCATAAAGCGGAATTGGGCCTCTTAGATTGAGGATGTTCTTCCGGTGCAGCAGAGCATGGCTATTTTGCGAGCATGAGACTCATGGGCATTTTTTCGTTGGTGTTTCTGATGGCATGTGCCCCAGATCAGGAGCAAATTGTGGGTCGTTTTGAGCGGAATCCGACGGCAGGTTGTCAGTCTTGCGAGACCCGAGGGCCGCTATGGATGGAGTTTAATGCAGCTGAGTCTGCCGGAGTCATTCCGCGATATCACTTTCGGTTCGACGATGGCCAACGACATGGTGGTACCTATCAGTTCATGCAGGTTGACACGAATTTGACCCTGAGCTTGTTTCCGGACAGCAGTTCGGTCTTGTATTCCGATTTGGTGGGGCAGGCGCTCTACACGGAGTACACGATACGGGCGAATGCCGTTCGTGAGCCCTGTGAGGGTTTGTTTCGGAATTGCAAATGGGAACGGGCAGAATGAGCCCATTGGCCCTCGAAACATCCGGCAAACGGGAGGGGAGATTCGCTTCGGGCACAGGGCTAAAATTTTAGTGTCATAGGGCACACGGATTGCGGCGCTTTTTCGTTATCCTTTTGTCGTTCGATGCAGGTGCCTGTCACGAACGGTTTCGATACACAACCCCGCCAACTTTCCGGTACATGAAAACATGGTTCCTGTGCGCTTTCGCAGCGCTCTCAATGCTCGCTCTCTTTTCCTGTGGAGAGACCCAAAAAGACGCCACACATTGGACACCCAACTTGGGCCAGCACATCGTCCAATACACTGCGGGGGTCATTTCTGCCGAAGAGAACATCACAGTGCAATTCTCTGGAGACATTGGGTTGAATATGGTGCCTGGAACCCCAGCTGCCACCCCACTTTTCGACATCGACCCAGCGGTCAAAGGTCAAGTCGTTTGGACGGCTGAAAATGCATTGGCTTTCATCCCCGACGAGAGATTGGCCTCTGGCAAGGAATACAAAGTGAGGTTTGCCTTAGGTGAGTTGGTTGACGTGCCCAAAGACCTGCGCACGTTCACATTCAATTTCACGACCATTGAACAGCGGTTTGAGCTCGACGGCTACGCGCTCAAAGGCCATTCCGACAGGGACCTCCGATGGAACCGGTTGGAGGGAACGGTGCTGTCCAACGACTTGTCGAGCATCGACGAAGTCGCAAAGCGGGGTGACCTTCACAGGGGTGGCGCCAGAACGGGTGCAATGGTCTTCTCCGGGAGACCGCCACATTTGGACCTTCTCGGTGGACTCCATTGAGCGTACCGCGCAGCGGTCTGCCCTTTCTCTCGCCTTGGATGGTGTGTCATTTTCTGAGCTCGCGGTTCCACCGTTGAATGACTTTTCTCTGCTCAGTGCACAAGTGGGGCAACTGCCCAATCAGAAAATCACCTTGACTTTTTCGAGCCCCATCCTCAAGAGTCAGCGCCTGCTGGGGTTGTTTCAGTTGGACAACGAGGACATGACCGACGTCCGCATTGATGGCAGCCGGGTAGAATGCTATCCGAATGAAACCATGACGGGCACCACCACCTTGCGCGTTTCTGAGGGGCTCAAAAATGTGTTGGGAGAGCCGCTAATGGCGTCCATTGTCAAGTCGTTCACGTTTACCGTAAACAAACCGGCAATCGAGTTCCTCGGAGAGGGCAATGTGGTGCCGACATCGGGCTCTGCACAGGTGCCTTTTCGCGCCAAAGGGTTGACCGCCGTTGACGTTCGTGTGTTTCAGGTTTTCGAGCGCAACACCCATCAGTTTTTCCAAGACAATGCCCTTTCCGGCGACTCTCGGCTGCGCAGGGTAGCCAGACCGGTCGCAGAAAGGCGCATAGAATTGGGCAGTGCAGCCACGCACCGATGGGAAAACTACGCCATCGATTTAGAGGAGCTCGTAGCGCGTGCGCCAGGGGCCATTTACCGTTTGGAGATCGGGTTCAGGCCGGCTTACTCGAGTTATCCTTGCGAGGGGGAGATGCCAGACGAATACAGGGCTTGGGCTTACGATGCGGATGTCTTTAGTGGATACCAAAGCAGTCGATATCCCAATGGTTATCGGTACCAAGAAAGAGACAACCCCTGTCACATCTCCTACTATGGAAGCCGAAGGTCCATCGAGAAAAACGTTTTGGTGTCCGATGTAGGATTGATTGTCAAGGGAGGAAAGACGGGCTGGCGCGCTTACACCACTCATGTTTCAGAGGGGGATGTCCTGCCCGGGGCCACGGTTGAACTCATGAATTACCAGGGCCAAGTGGTCGCCGAGGGCACCACGGATGGGAATGGGGCGCTGAGCCTGACGGCGCAGGGCGGCACGCCCTTTCTTGCGGTGGCCACTTGGAACGGGCAGAAAGCCTACATCAAGTTGGAAAATGCAGCCAGCCTGTCGTTGTCTTCATTTGATGTCCAAGGGGTGGATGTCGCCGAAGGCATTCAGTGCATGTTGTATGCCGAGCGCGGCGTGTGGCGACCGGGGGACACGCTCTTCTTGGACGCCATCTTGGACGACCGCTACAACCCACTTCCACCCTCGCACCCCATGGTGTTTACCGTGCAGGACGCCAAAGGAAGAGAAGTGGTGCGGCGCATTTTGGAGCGCGGAGTGAAGACCATTCACCCCTTGCAATTCAAAACCGATGCCGACGCCCCTACCGGAATGTGGATGGCCAAATTGGAAATCGGTTCGGCCTCCTTTGTCAAATCCTTGCCCATTGAGACCATACAGCCCAATCGTTTGGACATCTCGGTAGAGCCCAAGCAGGACATCATCGATGGCAGTCAGAGCAAGCTGGATTTGAAGGTCAGCGGTGAATGGCTCACGGGTGCCAGCGCAGCAGGATTGAAATACGAGCTGAAGGGGACCTTGAGGAAGGACACCAAAAGCCTAAAAGAGCAGCATCCGGACTTTCATTTTTTCGATGTCACCAAATCGGTAGGAAGCCTTGCACAACGCAGCGTGGGGGGCACCTTGGGCGATAAAGGTGCCGCTGATGTCGTGTGGCAGGCGGGATCATTGGCGAACAATCCCGGTCCACTTGAGTTGGTCACGCGTGCGCGGATTTATGAGCCTGGTGGCCGATTTAGCGTCACGGCACAGCGGTTTCCCTTGGCGCCATTTTCGGCATATGTCGGATTTAAAATGCCGGAAACGAATCCCTACGGCTATTGGGAGACCCAAGAAGACCAGCAGGTGGAGGTGATCCGCATTGGACAGGACGGAACCTTCAAACCAGGCAAGGTGAAGGTGGAGGTTTTCCGCCTGGATTGGACGTGGTGGTGGAGGCAAGGGGCGAACCGAGTGTCGCGACTCAACAGCGCGACCAAAGAGAAAATCACGGTGAAACAATTGAATTTAAAAGACGGTCGAGGCTCGTTTTCATTGAATTTGAAGGACGAGGAGTGGGGCCGGATTTACATTCGGGTTTCCGACGAAAGTGGAAGGCATGTGAGTTCTCGAGTGGTCAACTTTGACTGGTCCTATGGCCGGCGTGCGGGCAGGGGAAGTGGAGCTGCTGAATCCTCTGAAGTGGTCGAGGTGGTGTTGGACAAGGCCGAATACAAAGTGGGGGATGTGGCCGTGGTGGAGGTGCCCTCTTCGCCGGGAGGAAAACTCATTTTAAGTGCGGAAAACGGCAGCGTTCAGCTGCAAGATTGGGTGGTGGAGACCACGGAACGTGCCACGCGGTTGGAGATTGAATTGACGTCTGAGATGGCACCGCATTGTTACCTCCATGCAATGGTGATTCAACCCCATGGCAACAGTGGAAACGACCGTCCGATTCGGATGTACGGCATTGTGCCGGTTGAGGTGGTCGACCCTGAAATGCGCCTCGAACCTGAATTGATCCTTCCCGATGAGGTCGAGCCCAACTCGACCTTGGAGGTGACTGTTAGCGAAGCCAACGGGCAAAACATGGAGTACACCTTGGCCGTCGTCGACGAAGGCTTGTTGAGCCTCACACGCTTCGTCACGCCCGATCCGTGGTCCCATTTTACCCGAAGGTCAGCCTTGGGTGTGCGCACTTGGGACATGTTCTCTTGGGTGCTCGAAGCGTTTGCGGGCAAGATTGCCAAAGTGCTTTCTGTGGGTGGAGACGGCACCGCAGCGTCCGATACGGCAGAAGATGCCGATCGTTTCCGCCCGGTTGTCCGTCATATCGGCCCATTCAAGTTGAAGCCGGGCAGCACGGCAAAGCACAACGTAGACATCAAAAATTACCTTGGAGAGGTTCGGGTCATGGTCGTATCTGCAGCGAGGAGTGGGGCCACTGGACATGCGGAAGGCCGAGTCAAGGTCAAGCAAGATTTGATGGTTCAGTTGACCTTGCCTCGGCTCGCAGCGCCCGGCGAGCGAATTGACGTTCCGGTCACAGTGTTTGCACTGGAGGAGGGAATGGACAATGTGAAGCTGACGATTGCAGACAGTGAAGGCTTCGAGTGGAAAAAGGAAAGCCAGCGGGTCTCTTTTTCCTCTGCGGGGCAGCAGACGGTCTTCTTTCCAGGAACCATTCAGGAAGGCGCAGAACGGGTACGCATCAAGGTGGTGGCCACGGCGCGAGATCGGAGGGCAGAAGATGAATTGGCCATTGCGGTGCGGAACCCCATGCCCAGGGTCAGGAGGACGCAGAGTAAAGTGGTCCAAGACACCTTGAGCATGGCGGTCATCCCCTTTGGCATCCCGGAGTCGAGAACGTGCAAGGTGAGCTTATCGAAGTTGCCAGACATCCAACTGAACGACAGGTTGGGCACCTTGCTCAGCTACCCTCATGGTTGCTCTGAACAGGTCACATCCAAGGGGTTTGCTCAACTGAACATAGGGAACTGGGTCAAGCTGAGTGCCGAGGAAAAGGTCCAAACGCGGGCCAACATCCTTCAGGCGATTCAAACCTTGAGCAAGCGCCAACAAGCCAGTGGGGGCTTTGTGTATTGGCCGGGCAACACGAGGGTCAATTCATGGGTGACCACGTATGTTGGACACTTTTTGATTCAAGCAAAAGAGGCCGGCCACGCATTGCCTCAAGGCATGTTGGAGCGGTACATCCAGTACGAGCGGAAACAGGCCAGAAATTGGTCTTACGATGAGAATGCCCGTTGGAAAATGTTTGGCCAAGGCTATCGCCTCTATGTTTTGGCCATGAGCGGCCAGCAAGAGGTGGGCGCCATGACCCGGTTGCGCAATTTGAGTGTGCTGAGCGGACAGTCCGCCATGTTGCTCGCGGCAGCCTATGCTGAATTGGGGGAATCCCAGTTGGCCAATCAAATGCTCGATTCGACCATGCCCAAGTTTGAGAACAACTATGGTTGGTGGTCCTTTTCTTCTCGCTTTCGAAACCGTGCAATGTGGGTGGAAACCTTACACAAGGTGGGGCGAGACCAGGCAGCTTCCGCTCAGGCCATGCAGCTCGCCGAAGGCATGGGCAAGGGCTGGAAATCCACCCAGGACATTGCCTACGGCTTGTCTGTTTTGACAGAAGTCTTCGGCCCGACTGACTCAGGACCTCTCGTTGCCCAAGTCAACATGGGGAAAGCGGAGACCGCAGTGGCCACATCGGACCGGATTTTCAATGTGGATGCAGGGCCGTTGGAGCAGGCAGAAATTCTCCGAATGGAACACGACATGGAAGGGCCCGTCTACGTGAGCGTCACCCAAACTGCAATCGAGAAGTTCGGTGAGGAGTCCGCTCAGTCGGATGGCTTGGCTGTGTCGGTGCGGTACATGGACAGTCAAGGTGACCCTGTCGAAATTGCGGATGTTCCCGCTGGAGCGGTCATGTACGTGGAAGTCACTGCGGATCGGGTCGACGATTTTTCCACCAGAGAAAGAATGGCGTTGACCTATTTCATTCCCGCGGGATGGGAATTGTCCAATGCGCGGTTGCTGGGGGGAGAGACGACCAACAAAGTCAGCTACCAGGACATCCGAGACGATCGGGTAAGCTCGTATTTCAAGTTGGGTCCGAAAGAATCGATGACCTTGAACTTTGAGGTGGTGGCCACATATCCCGGGCGGTATTACGCTCCGCCAGTGTATGCGGAAGCCATGTACAACGGGGCCATTCAGGCGTCCACCAAAGGACAATGGGTAACGGTCAGGATGCCTTGAAGAACGGCCGTCGAAACCGCGCGGTTCAAGGGGGAGTGCTGGGCCTTCTTTTGGCCTTGGTTTGGGGTTGGTTTGCCTGCGTGACCTTTCCCTTGTTTGACGCGCCATATTCTACGGTTCTGAATGACCGTGAAGGCGAATTGTTGGGCGCGCGCATTGCCGGGGATGAACAGTGGCGATTTCCCCCATCGGATCATGTTCCCGACAAATTCATCGCGTCTCTCGTTGCTTTTGAAGACCAGCGGTTTTGGGACCATTGCGGGGTCGATTTGCTCGCGGTGGGCAGGGCTACCCAGCAAAACTTAAGGTCGGGAAGGGTTGTGTCGGGAGCATCCACCCTCACCATGCAGGTGGTGCGCATGGCGGGCGGCCCGAGGGACCGTTCGCTCTCTCGGAAATTGCAGGAGATGGTGCAGGCCACACGATTGGAGTGGAAAAAAAGCAAAGAAGACATCCTCAAGCTGTATTGTGCCCACGCTCCTTTTGGCGGCAACATTGTGGGGTTGGAGGCGGCGAGTTGGCGGTACTATGGGGTGCCGTCGCGTCAGCTTTCTTGGGGAGAGAGCGCAGCACTGGCTGTACTGCCCAATGCTCCTTCCAAAGTATTGCCAGGCAAAAATGAGTCCTTGTTTCGAAACAAAAGGAATCGGCTTTTGAATCGGCTTCTCTTGCAGGGCACCATTGATTCTGTGACTTGGAGGCTGTCCAAGGGGGAACCCCTTCCGAGTGCGCCCTTGGCTTTGCCACGCCGTGCACCGCATTTGTTGGATTGGCAATGTCGATCTCGGCCGGGTCAAGTGTGCAATTCAACCGTGGATGGTGCGATTCAGAATCGGGTGCAAGCGGTGGTCGACAACCATGTTGCGCAATGGAAGGGCAATGAAGTCAACAACGCGTCGGCGATTGTGGTGGACCTCATGTCTGGAGAAATCCGATCGTATGTAGGCAATACGTCCGTTTTGGGCGCAGAGGGGTCGGGGTTTGACATGCTCCGCCAGCCGCGGTCTACGGGCAGCATTCTCAAGCCGTTTTTGTATGCCGCAGCCATTGAAGAAGGTGCCGTGACGCCAATGGCCATTCTCGAAGATGTGCCCACGCGCATTGGAGACTTTACGCCCCGAAATTTTGATCGGGTTTACCGCGGGACACCCACAGTCAAGGAGGCCTTGGTGGCTTCTCTCAACGTTCCCGCAGTGCGGTTGCTGAGACAATTTGGACTTCAGAAATTTCACGGAGTTCTCCAGGACTTGGGCATGCGGGACCTCAATGAAAATGCCGTGCACTACGGGCTGTCTCTGATCTTGGGTGGCGCGGAGATTCGGCCCGTTCAAGTGGCGGAGGCCTATGTGGCCATGTTCAGTGCCCTGTTGCCGGGGGGACCCGGGGGGCTAAAGGATCCATTGGGTCGGCCGTATTCGCCCGGGCAATCTCCGGAGTTCACCGCTTTGACCGTGCATCAGGTCAAAGAGATGATGAAAGAGGTGAAGCGGCCGTTGGCATGGAAACACTGGGAAGAGGAGCGGCCTGTGTATTGGAAAACTGGCACGAGCTACGGCCATCGCGATGCTTGGGCGGCGGGGTCGGATGGGCAATGGTTGGTTGTGGTTTGGGCGGGCAACGCAAGCCAAGAGGGGAGGCCCGGCCTCATCGGTGTCGAGTGTTCAGCCCCCTTGTTCTTCAACGTGCTCAGCCAGCTTCCTTTTCGCGGCGCTTCTTTTCCGGATTCAGACGAGGGTTTGGAGGGCAGATCGGCAGACCTTTGCGCCGCAACGGGATATGGGAAAGGTCCGTTTTGCCGGAGCACCGTCATCGCCAAGGTGGGGGAGCGCATTCCCAATCCTTGTACGTATTGCACCACCATCCAACTCGATGCGGCCGGAAAACGGGTTCATTCCGGGTGCGCAGATGAATTTTCGGACACGTCTTGGGTCGTCTTGCCCCCCGCCATGCAATGGTATCACAGGAAGGCGGGAGGCAGGTTTGCTTCAATGCCAGATTGGTCTGATGATTGCACGGGCGCTTCGACAATGAACGATGGACACCGCATGGAATGGGTGTATCCAGAAGGTCATGATGTGGTCAAGCGACCGCGGGACCTCGATGGGGAGCAACAGAGCTTGGTTTTGGAGTTGGCACACAGTCGCGAGGGGGCCACTTTATATTGGCACGACAATGGGCGCTACCTGGGGGAAACCCATGGTCACCATGCCCTCGAGGTGTTCTTCGGGGTTGGACGACACGAGATTCATGTATTGGATGAACGCGGCGCTCGGATGTCCAGTACAATTGAGGTGGTGAAGTAGGCGCCGATGAGGTTGTCGACGCCTTTGGTATTTTTCAGGTCATGGACATTGGGACATCAATTCTGAGGGCATTGCGCAGGATGTGTTGCGCATCACTGTTGATGGGTCCCAGTTGGTTGACGGCACAAACCGATGGTGTGGGCTTGGTTGTTTTGGGCAATGTCCAAGATGGGGGCTACCCGCACATTGGTTGCGAGCGTCCGGATTGTCGCAATTTGTTTTTGCGCCCGGCAACGCCACATCACGTGGTGAGTTTGGGGGTGGTGGACCGCGACATGGGACGTCAATTTTTGTTTGAGGCGACACCGGACTTGACGCGGCAGGCTTTTTTGTTGTCCCAAGAGGCCGGCGGACACGACGGCATGCCCGATGGTATTTTTCTCACCCACGCGCACCTTGGCCATTATTCTGGACTCGGTTTTCTGGGGCGGGAGGCCATGGGGGCAAAGGATGTGCCGGTTTTTGCCATGCCGAGGTTGCGTGATTTTTTGGAAACCAATGGCCCATGGCAGCAGCTCGTGACATTGAACAACATCGATCTGAATGGACTGCGGGCCAACCAAACAGAGGTGCTCGGTCCAAAACTGCGCACGACGCCATTTTTGGTGCCCCATCGGGATGAGTTCTCGGAGACGGTGGGATACCACATCCAAGGCCCCAATAAGTCCGCCTTGTTCATTCCCGACATCGACAAGTGGTCCGTTTGGGACCAGGACATCAATGCTGCCATCGATTCGGTGGATTTCGCTTTTTTAGACGGGACTTTTTTTGATGCAGAAGAGCTGGGTGGACATCGGGACATGTCCGAGATTCCGCACCCGTTTGTTATGGAGAGTTTGGCCAAGTTTGCCGTCTTGTCCCCGGAGAACAGGGACAAGATTTACTTCATTCACCTCAACCACACCAACGCCTTGCTCAACCCGGATTCTCGGGCTGTGGAAATCGTGAAAGAAGCGGGCCATCACGTGGCGCGCCAAGGAGACCGGTTCGAGCTGTGAGCCCTTTGGTCAAAAGTGAGAGACATGGGGGGGATTGCCCTGTGTCAGGAACTTGGCCCGGGCTTATCCGTGACCAAATGGACAGCGAGGTGTCGCATGGTGGTGTTCCAAATCATAGGGGTCGGCTGACGGCGTGCTCCCGTTTTTCGCCCCCCTCTTTCTCGCTTTGGCATCTTCGGCGGCAGAGGATTGGTAGAAGTAGTTGGTGTGCGGCGAGACGCGCCCATCGAAGGCCCTGTGGAATTGCGGTGTTGAAGGGCCAGAAATGGGCGGATTGAGCCAAGACCAGTCTCCTGTCACCGCCCGCCCTCCCCGCGCTTCGACCTTGCAAAACTTCTCGAATTGGGCACCCAGTTCATGGTGGTCACCCATGGTGATTCCTGCGTCGTCAAAACTGTGCAGCACAGCGCGGTTGAGCTCTACCAGCGCGCGGTCTTTCCATAGGTTGCGTGGGGATGAGGTGTCCAAGCCGATGCACTTGGCGACGGCAGGCAGGACATTATAGCGGTCCTCATCCGCAAGGTTTCGGGCTCCAATTTCTGTGCCCATGTACCACCCATTGAAAGGGGCGCAAGGGTACGTGATGCCTCCAATCACCAGCGCCATTTCACTGATGGCGGGAATGGCGTACCATTTGAGGGCCAATTCAGCAAACCCCGGCCACTCGGGATGGGTGAGTTCGACCTCGTGAAGCCATTGGGGACATTTAGCAAAAACATCTTCTGGCGGGTGCTCCTCATCTTCGGTCCAAATGGACCATGGCAGGGGCACAAATGCGTGGCGATTTTCGGGTCGCCATCCTTGATCAAGCATGTGCTGGGTTAGCGCGACAGAGGCAGGATCCCCTTGCACGCTGCCGTCTGACTGTTTGAATCCGGCATAGCGAATCAATTGACCATTTCCGATGCGCACGGGGTCAGGTTCCATCAAACGGCGGGGATGGCGAGGGGCAAAAATGGTGATGAGGCTCTGGATTTGACCGTCGTTCCAAGCCGTTTCCATGTGTTGGCCGAGGGCATGAACGATGTCTTTGTTTTCTTGAGCCGATCGGGCATCGTGGACTTTAAGTGACCGCCACATGTGCCTTCCGATGCAGCGGTTGCTGTTGCGCCAAGCCCACTGGGCCCCGAAGGTGAGTTCTTTCTCAGAATGGGTATACGTGCCCGTCGCTTCGATTTCCTTTTGAATCTCGGTCCAGCGCGTTTGAAAGTCCATGTCGGTTAAAGCCCATCGCGGGTCATTTGCCATATCGGACAGGAATGCCTTGGACTGTTGGCGGAGGGTGGTGGCAGAAGTCTGAAAATTCATTCGGAGTGAGAAGAAAAGACAGTGGCTTTTTGAACGAACAGAGTGCGCCGGGACTTGTTCCAATGGCGCGTAAGCGTTCAACGTTTTAAGGCTTGATTTTAGATTAATTCTAAATTCCGAAGCGTGAAGCATTAGAAAAAACTAACGGAGCGAAATAACTTTGACCATGCAAGAGAAGTACCGTGCACTAGATGGCGCCATTGGCGCAGATTTTCAGCAGTCCCTGACACCTTCGGAGGCCATTGGGCTTTTAAAGGATGGTGTTCGTCGCTCCACATCAAACGAAATCAACGGTCGCCATCGCGCGCGATTGATGGAAGACGCGGCGGAAGGTCAGCATCCATATGCTGCGGTGCTTTCTTGCATCGACAGCCGCGCTCCGGTTGAGCAGATTTTTGATGCGGCTTCTGGCGATTTGTTCGTCGCCCGTGTGGCGGGCAATGTGGCCTCTCCAGATTTGATCGCAAGCCTAGAGTACGCGACAAAGTATGCTGGAAGCAAGGCGATTTTGGTCTTGGGTCACACCCGTTGTGGCGCAGTGAAAGGCGCTTGGGCAGGATTACAAGATGGGCATCTTACGGAGCTCCTTGGACGCATTCAGCCAGCAGTCGAAGCGACCAAATTAGAAGTGGGAGAAGAAGACAACCTCTCGAATTTGGACCGTTGCTCTGCTGTGAACGTGAAGGGCACGATGAACGAATTGCGCGATCAAAGTGCAATTTTGGCCGGCCTAGAGGCTGAAGGCAAGATTGCCATTGTCGGTGGCGTGTACAATGTGGCCACAGGAGAAGTCGAGTGGATTGATTGATCTGCGCGCCTAAAACCAGTGCGAAAAAACAGCACCAGTCTGGACTGGTTTATCGGAAAATCTTGATTTGATGCGCGCCGGATGCGGCGTCAATCACCAAGATGTAGACCCCGCTTTGAGAAAAGGGGACATGGCCATTTTTGCTCCTCCCGGATGACACGAGACGCCCACCAAGGTCGTGGATGGCATAGTTGAAATTGTCTTGAAGTTTGGCGATGTACCATCCTTCATGGGTCAATGTTGCCGTGACCATATTGGCGGATTGGGAAGGCGCAACCCCCGTGCTTGACTCAAGGGTGCCCTGAACATAATGAATGGTGCCCTCTGATGGGCGCTGGTAGACCAAGTGCACTTTGTTTTCGTCTATGCGGATCACGGGACGTCGGCTATGGCCAGACAGGTTTTCTGTCACAGATGTCGCCGAAGTGGACCATTCTTCGGGCGCGCCGAATGTCCCACTTCCCGTTGCGACCATGACTTTGTAACCACCTTGATTGCTTTCCCATGCCACGACGCTATGGTCTTGATGGGCGTGCACAGAGGGGTGGTTTTCTACGTGGTTGCTGCTGGGGTCGATTCGATCCGAGCCCATTAGGCTCCATCCCTCCAAGTCAGCAGTGGACCAGTACACCCGACTTCCGCCTTCGGCAGCAGACATGAACACCGCCAGAAGGGTGCCGTCGCTTAGGATGCACGTTTCCGCTTCCGAGGCGGGGCAGGAATTGATGCTCCAATTTGTGGGGTCAATGTCCAATGACTCGCTCCAGTTGCCGGCTGCATCCGTGCGCACCATCCAGAAATCACGGATGTTGTCATTGTTGTTTCGGACCACATCATAGTGGCGGCCATCGTGGCTAAACGGCATCGAGGCGCAGCATTCACAGGCCGCATCTCCCGCCATGGTTTCGCCGGCATCCACTGGCGGCAGAAAGCTTGAGTTGGCTTCGTCCCAAAACATGGCCCCCTCCAGAACTGGGTTGCTTCCCCATTTGACGGTCAGCCACGGTTCCTGATCGGAGTCAAAGGATGGGACGGGCATAAAATGGTCTTCGGTTGCGTTTGGCGCGATGGCAATGGGCGTTTCCCAAGTCACGCCTCCGTCTTCCGACAGTGCGATTCTGCCCCCGTTGGCCCATTGCCCGGACAATTGATAGGACACAGCCACGCGATCACCAGAGATGGCCATGCGCGGACCTTCGGCGTCGTTGATGAACAATCCGACCTCGGTGGTGACCGCGACAGGTTCGTTAAAGGACGCGCCGTTCCAACGTGTGCAATACAAGCCCCCGTCGTTTCCGCTTTTGCCGTGCAGAATAACGGGGAGACCATCGCTGTCGAGTTCCATCCGCAGGTTGGTGTATCCAAACGATTCAGGTGCCACGTCCACCGAGGTTTCCCAATTGATGTTGATTTGAGTCAATGCCATGGTTGGCAAAGCCAAGATGAACATCGCGATGAAGGAAAAGCGCATGGGGAAAGGTAGCCTTCACATTGGTAGCGGGCCTTTCGCTACATTGAACGTCATGAACGCATTTAGACACATTCAGCATGCCGGAGTCTGGCTCGCTTTTCTCGGGTATTGTGGGCTGACATCTGCACAAACGTTAACGTGTGCTGAGGTCCAAGGAGAGACGACATCCAGTCCATTTGAGGGCGAACAGGTCACCATCTCTGGAAAGGTGACTGTTTTCTTTGGTGATGTTTGGTACATACAGGATGAGTATGGCCCTTGGAATGGCCTCCGGTGTGTGGGGCCAGATGTGATCATTGAGCCGAATCCACCTTGGTGGAACGAGCCTCGTCAGCCGGAAGTGGGAGATGTGTTGGAGTTGACTGGAACCATTGTCGAAATGGAGGGCAACACACAAATGATGGACATCACAGATTTTGTGTTCGTTGATTTTTGGAACGCAACGCCAGCTGGCACAGGTGTCACCGTGGAAGGCATGATGGATGAAAGCCTTGAGGGCACCCGGGTCCGGTTGGACCCTGTCACCGTACTGACGGCGCCAGAAGATGGGGTTTGGACAGTGTCCGATGCGACGGGGACGTTGACCATTTTCGGTGTGGATACCGACGATGTCGGCATGGATGAAGATGCCGATGGGCCGACTCCAGGAGACGTCTATCGTGTGTATGGAGCCGTTCGTCAAATCGGAGACGACTACCATTTGGACCTGAGCGACATCGACACCTTGTCGCTGGTTGTGGGCATTGAAGACAATGCCAGATTAGAAATTCAGCTCACGCCCAATCCGGCCACGAATGCTGTGAAAATTTCAGGATTCGAGCAGTCAAGTTTGTGGTGCATTTTGGACGCCATGGGGCGTCCCGTTCGCACGGGTGAGTCCGCGGGGGCATTTTCTATGCCTCTTGAAGGACTGCCTTCGGGACGTTATACTGTTCAGCTCAACGTTGCGGGTGAATCCGTTCGCAAGCCGTTGATTGTTGAATGACCCTCTGAATTCTCAGGCCAAATGGGGCTGGCCTCAGTCGTCGAGTGACTCGATGTAATCCTGATTGTCCTGAGCGCGTTGCATGGGGTTACCAGACTCGCGTCCGAACCCGCGTGTGGCGTCATTGTACAAGTCGATGCGCTGTGGGCGCACATTGCGCGGCCATGCGTTGTTGGTGAGGTCTGTATCGGCCGTTTCCAAATAAGGATCCAGTGTAATGGAAACCGCCTCTTTTGGGGTCACAAAAACCTTGGTGACCTCTTTGCCCCCCTTGCGCCAAATCTCCGCAGGAACGCGACGGACGTCGGTTGTGCCGTCGCCATAAGTAAAGCCGACAATGACAGGCATGACCAGACCGCCGAGATTTTCGAAAGTCAACTGGTAGAAGTGTTGGCCTGAAGACAGCATTTTAAGCTCGTCCTCGTCCAATTGGGCCACATAGTCCTTGTACTCCTCACGTTCAATTTCCATCACAGCATACGGGTCTACTGTGGTATAGTGGTCGTTGAGTTCAGGGCGCGCCTCAAGCCTGCTCTCCGCGATGTAGGTCTCATCGCGCGTCAAGGAGATGTCCTCGGGTTGGGCGTCTTTTTCGGCCTTGGCCAGCGCCTTTTCCACGTCGGGATCTCCTGTGGAGATTTGATACCACTGGATGTCTTTCAGTGAAAGGTCCACATGGTCGTTGGTGTAGAACCATCCGCGCCAGAACCAATCCAAGTCCACGCTGGAGGCATCTTCCATCGTGCGGAAAAGGTCGGCAGGGGTGGGGCGCTTGAACGCCCAACGGCGTCCGTACTCTTTGAAGGCATAGTCGAAAAGGTCTCTGCCCATCACGGTTTCCCGCAAGATGTTCAATGCAGTGGCGGGTTTTCCGTAAGCATTGGGTCCAAATTGGAAGATGCTTTCCGAGTTCGTCATGATGGGTGAAATGCGCTTGGGATCGCCCCCCATATAACCTGTGATTTTGCGTGCTGCTCCCCGACGGGTGGGGTAGTTGCGGTCAAATTCTTTCTCTGCTAGATATTGCACGAAGGTGTTCAAGCCCTCGTCCATCCATGTCCATTGCCGTTCATCGGAGTTGATGATCATGGGGTAGAAGTTGTGTCCCACCTCGTGGATGATCACAGATACCATGCCGTGCTTGGTGCGCGCACTGTAAGTGCCGTCGGGCTCTGGGCGCCCACCATTGAAGCAGATCATCGGATACTCCATGCCGATCCACTTCGTGTGAACACTGATGGCCACAGGGTAAGGGTATTCGCAAGCGAATTCAGAATAGGTAAGGAGGGTCTGGGCTACGGCCTCAGTGCTGTATTGCTCCCACAATGGGTTGCCCTCTTTGGGGTAGTAGCTCATGGCGAGCGGGGTGCTGTTCTCAAGGGGGACTGCCATGGCATCCCAGATGAACTTCCGGCTTGAGGCGAAGGCGAAATCGCGAACATTCTCGGCTTTGTAGCGCCAAGTCTTGAGCCCTTTCTCCTTGGTCTTTTCGTTTTCTCGGGCTTCCTCTTCGGTTACAATGAGGACAGGACGGTCAGCGCTTTTTGCCTCCTCATAACGGGCGCGTTGGTCAGAGGTCAATACTTCCTTGGGGTTTTGCAAGACGCCTGTTGACCCCACAATGTGATCACTGGGGACGGTGATGCTCACATCGTAGTCTCCAAATTCGAGGGTGAATTCGCCGGAACCGAGGAACTGTTTGTTTTGCCAACCCATGCGGTCATAGTAGGCGCAGAGGCGGGGGAAGAATTGGGCGATGGTATACAGGTAGTTGTCTTCGTCTTCAAAATACTCGTATCCGCTGCGGCCACCAATGGCCAGGCGATCGTTGATGTTGTACCACCAATCCACTTGGAAGGTGAACTTCCCGCCGGGTGCCAATGGCTTGGGTAGGTCAACGCGCATCATGGTTTGATTGATGGTGTGGTCGAGGGCTTGACCAGACCCGGATTTCACGGCATCGATTTTGAAGCCGCCATCAAAATCGGGCTCAAGTTTGGACACCCGATCAAAGGTCATCCGATCTTCCATAAAGCCCTCGGAAATCATGTGGCTGTCGCTGTCTAGGTCACGCATATTCTGGTCCAATTGGAGCCAGAGATAACGGAGTTCATCGGGCGAGTTGTTGATGTAGGTGATGGTTTCTTTTCCATCGATGCGTTGCGTGGCATCGTTCAGTCGGATGTCCATCACGTAATCTACTTGCTGCTGCCAGTAGGCATGGCCAGGGGCACCACTTGCCGTCCGAACACTGTTTGGCGTGGGAAGCACGTCGTACAACTGACGAAATGGATTGTCGTTCACGTTGCTCTCAATTTGGCCGAAAACAGTCAGACTGACGGAGGAAGAGGCCAACAGAAAGAGCAGAGTATAAACGGATGCGCGCATCGGGTTCTCTAGTAAATGAGGTGAACTGAAGGAAGGCTTCAGAGGAGGGCAAGTTACAACCTCCTCTTGAGGTAGTTTTGCTTCATGATTCGCACGTTTGGAATGGCTTCAATTGCCGCCTGTTTTTTGGTTTTAAGCATGGTTGTGTTGGGTTCAACGAAGCCAGAGACGACCCTGTTGGCCCACCCTGAACATGGGGCGCCATTTCCAGAACAGCTGGCAGGCCAGTGGAGCATGGAGGATGAGGACAAAGAGGGGCCGCGCCTCCGATTTTATGAGGATGGACGATTTGCTTTTTTCGATGGGAAAGATTGGACGGCTGGGTCCTATTTCATTCTGCGCTCGGACGAACGACAGAAGGGGGTGTTGCGCCTGGAGTACTACCTCGACGGAAACCTTCATTTTGAAGAGATTCGATGCGAGGTTCATTTTGAAACCCACACCGATGACCATGAGCATGCCAATGAGGAGGCCGAAGGCCACCACCACGAGTACTTGAGGGTGGAAGTCTTAAACGGGGCAGAGCAAGCCTTGAAGATGTCGGGAGAATATCTCCACGTGCACTGAATCGGGAATTCGGTCAATGGCGAACGCCGATTTTACAAATCCGCCATCCGACCACCAATGCAATGGCGTAGAATCCGCCTTGGATCATCGCGTATTCTTTCAGGATGTCCATGCCGATAGAGCTGATGCTCTCCTGGCCTGCATGGCTCCAGTTTAGCCACAGCCAAAAGGAAAGAAGAAGCAAGTGCCCAACATCGAGGCCAAATGCAAGGGCCTGTCTGCGCAAGTGCGGGAATACTCCGGAGAGGGAAGAGGCGGCAACCCAAGGCATCATCCACAGAGAAAGCCATTTCATCGCAGGCAACATGGCCGACCACTGTTCGCCAAGAAGCTGGGACACCAAGCTGCCGGGAATGGCATGGAGAATGACGCAGCCCACAGCGGTTAAGGAGGTGAGGCCCAGTGCCCATTTTAGGTAAAGAGAAGGAAGTTTTTGGGGCTCGATGTCTTTGAGGTGTCGGAAGAAGACATCGTTTACGCTGCGAATCACCAGCCCTGAAGCGGCGGTCAAATAAGCCAGGGCGGTTCCCACTTGCCCCACGAAATCGCGGGTGGCATATTCAAAAAGAAAAAAGACAAGGCAAGCATTGGCTGCCATCGAAAGAAGGTTGGAAGGGGTGGTGAAGCGCAAATAATCCCAATCCATAGACCAAGCTGCGCGTCGCTCGTCCCGCGTGGGTCGAATTCCCCTAGTCTGCCCTTTTTGACAAGCCCTCCAGGCCAATGCAGCAGTCAACCACTGCCCGGCGACGCGCCCCGCAATGAGGCCTACATGCCCCAATCCAACAAATGCAAAGCGAAGGGCTTCTCCAGCGGTTCCTCCGGCCGTTCGATATCGTGCCAAGGTGCCGAACGCTTGGTCTCGCGTTAACCAAGAAGATGCGAGAGCCCCGATCCCCAAACTGGCGACACCCAAGGGCAGACCAAACCAGAGGCCGGGCACCTGGCCCATTTGAAATCCACCCCAGTTCAGGCCAAGCGCGAGAAGAAGCGCAATCCCAGTTGTGAAATACAGCACGTGCAAACCATTGTGCAATGCGGCACGGGCCAAGCGCTCGCCATTGTGCTGGACCACGGCAAGGTCCATTCTGGCGGTGGCGATGGCGCCCAAAATGCCCGCAAGCTGAGAATACAGAGTAAAATCGGCGAAGGCTTCTGGGGTGTAGAAGAACCGCTGTAGAAATGGCAAAGCCACCAACGCAATGCCTTGCACCCCGGCGGCAGCGAGGGAAAGCTTGAGGATGTCTGTTCCGACTTTAGAAAAAGGCCGGAAAAGAGAAAAAGAGCGTTGGGTCATATGAGACGCGTTGCGCGTCAAAGAAACGACCCTTTCGGTCAGTCCAAAATCATGTGGGCATCCACAGCAACTTCTGATGGAATCCCATCTTCGGGACGCTCAATACGTAAGTGCCATGTGGAAGTTGAAGGACATTGTTCAATTCAATGCGCCCCGATAAAACGCGGCGTCCGGTGAGGTCCCGAAGCTCAAAAACTTCGCCTGAGCAAGGCACACAATCCATCGAGAATCCTTGGGTCGTCACACGTATGGATAGGCTAGAGGCGGAGGGTATATCCAGACCTAAAGTGCCATCAGGTTCGGTCGGAGATGTGCCATTCAGGATTTCCAATAGGTCGCAGATTCCGTCTCCATCTGTATCTGTGGCATCGGGGGAGCAGGGGTCCTCTGCGTTCCATCCCATCAGGTTTTCCTCAATGTCGCACCATCCATCGGCGTCTGAGTCCAACGCAATGGGCAGGCAGGGGTCTAAGTCATTCCATCCGTTGGCATCTTCGAGACCAGTGCACCATCCGTCACCATCCAAATCCAAACCATTGGGTGTACAGGCGTCCAGCGGGTCCCAACCTTCTAGGTCCTCTTCAATGTCGCAGAATCCGTCTTGGTCTGTGTCTGTATTGTAAGGCTCGCAGGGATTCGTGATGGAGGTGCCAATCACCAATTCCACTTGGTCACAAAGGCCATCGCCGTCTGTGTCGTTGCCAAATGGATCGCAAGTATTGTTGGGGTCCGTTCCGGACGCCGTTTCTTGGCTGTCACAAAGTCCATCTAAATCTGAGTCTAGTCCATCTGGACTGCATGGGTCATTGGCGTCTGTGCCCATGATCTCTTCCTCGGAATCACAATAGCCGTCGCCATCCAAATCGGATGAAGCCGGAGAACAGGCATTGAATGGATTGGACCCCATCAACGCCTCTTCTAGATCGCAAAAACCATCGCCATCACTGTCCGTAGAAATGGGGTCACATGGGTCATTGGCGTTTGTGCCCGTTAAATTCTCTAAGGCATCACAATGGCCATCGCCATCTGTGTCTTCAGCGCCTTCGTCTGTGAGGTCACAAGGATTAAAGGGGTCTGTTCCCCAGAGCAATTCAGCCTCGTCACATGTGCCGTCGTTGTCCGAATCCAATGCACCTTCATCGCAGATTGATTGGGACTCAGACACCAAGAGACACTCTGCATTGGGGTCTGCGCTGGTGGTCAGCATTTCCTCCAGCATGTCCCGGTTGTCTTGGTTTCCGATGAAAGCGCCCAACCAGTTGGCACGGGTCACCACTATACCATCGCAATTGATGACCACCATTCCCGCTGGGCGAAGGAAAAAATGCGAGTAAATCAAGTTGTCTGGAGAATCAATCAGGATGTCATCGAAGGGGAAATTCCAACCGTTTTGCGTTCCTGGGCCCATTTCGTCAATGACGATTTGAGCTGCATCTGTTCTTTCTTGGACCGTCTGGTGTTGCCAGAGGTATTGACCATGTGGCCCTGGAATGGGCAAGTCAGGACAATTTGAGGGGCAGTTTTCTGAGTCAATGGCGTGGGCCTCGGCCACATAGACAGGAACCCAATTGAAGTCGTTCAGGTGTCCGAGAACCCAGTCAATGCCTTCTTCGGACAGTTCAAGGTTCCAGTCGTTCTGGAATCGAATGCAACTTGCTGATCCGTTAAATAAGATGGTCGGCTTTTCGGCCTCGACTTCATTGGACAACAGGAATTCATTGCCGTTGAGCGTCCACAAGTGAAAGTCACCTACTGTATCGCCTACGTTGTACCCGCCAGTGAAGTCATTGGCTTCTCCGCTGTACGGAACCAGCTCAATGCTGTCCTCCGGCAGGGGCATGGCGTCCAAGCCAAGCCAGTTGAAGTGCTCGTTTTGCCCCCAAGTCAAAGAAGTCAATCCGAGGGTAAAAAAGACAAAAAATGAAACGCGTATTCTCATTTATTCTGCGAAAGAACAACAAGTTGAGTCAACCCGTTGCTTGACCATACAACCTTTTTGTGTGCTGTGTGTTCAAATCGCTTCGATGGCCTCGGCTTCAACCCATCCAGTGTTGCCGTTGCTTAGTCGAATTTGGACCCAGTCTCCCTCGCTTCTCATGAGCTTGATCACGGTGCCTTCATGAAGCACAAACAAGTTGGGCTGCTCCAAACCTACAGCGGGTCCGCTTTTGACTTCGACCCGAGGAGCCATAACAACAGCACCATCTTCCGCGACAATGCGATGGTGTGTTTGTTTGCTCAAAAACCCCAGTATGACTGCGGCGAGAAGAACAACGGGCCCTGTGATGCCCAAAGTTCTGCGAATGCCGATTTCACGGGTGTAGAAGCGGGCAGACAAAAGCCCAAAACCAATCAGCCAAAACAACAAGGATGCGGCTGTCCATCCTCTAAGTCGCTCTTCCGAAATGAGTTCTCTCCAAATCGGGGTAAAGTCGATTTCGGGCATGTCCTCCATTCGGTCAGTAACAGCGGCTTGTGCCAGAAGAAGATTGGCATTTAGGTCGTCGTCATTTGGACGGAGTCGTCGTGCTCTTTGATAATGCAGGATGCAGGGCCCTATGTTGCCCGCCTTGTAATGGGCGCCGCCCAAATTGTATTCAAGCTCGAAGGAGGTCCATTCTTCTGAAGCTTGTTCGTAGGCTTCAATCGCGATCACATGATCTCCTGCAGTGTAAGCCGCATTCCCACGCTGAAATGCAGCCAATGCTCCTTTGGGGTCAGGAGAGGCGGCTGCGGCATTTGAGAGACCCAGTAGGAAAACAAGACTCAACGCGCTCATCCCACTACGAGAGGGTGACTTGGCTTTTGTGTCCATGGCTTTGATGGCACTTTCAATTTGTCCCGCGAGGTCTTTCGGCTCGGGTGCTCCAGGTGCGAAACGCCCCCTGTCGAGGACGTCGACAATGTCGATCCAAGCGGATTCCAATTCGGTTCCTCCCCACTCGCGCAAGGTTTGAGCATAACGGGTCCTGTGGGCTTCACTTTGTGCAATGGCCAATCGCGCCTGAAGAAAGGCATGCACAGCTGCTCCCAATGCGTCTAAGTCCAATTCTCCAGATTTGGCTTTGGCCAATGCGGACTTGATTTTGCGCGTGGCGGATTTACGTTGGGCCACGAGAGGGTCTTTGGCGCCTTTGTCTTGCTTGGTTTTAAGCCAGGCCAAGGTCAAGAATACAAAGGGT
>CASICO010000035.1 GCA_949373165.1 uncultured Flavobacteriales bacterium
AACCAGTCGTCCAAGTCTGCTTCGCCCATGTTGGAAAAAATGCCGAGGCCCGCATTGGGTATCACCACATCGATGCCTCCAAAGGCGGCCACGCAGTTTCGCACGGCATCTTGCTGCGCAGGCACGTCCAAGACGTCCAAAGCTTGGACTTTCATTTCCCCGGGGCCATTCGAATTGGCTTGAAGGGCCAGGGCCTCCAATCTGTCCAGTCGTCGCGCGGTCGCGTAAACACGATGGCCATTGGCGACCAACAATTTTGCGGAGGCGGCCCCGATGCCGCTGCTGGCGCCGGTCAGGAAAATCACTTTGGAAGAAAGGGGAGATGTACTCATGGCCGCGAAGGTACCCTCGCATCCGGTTCACAAGGAAGAAAGGGAGGGGGGTAAATCCGGTTGAATCGCCGTCCAATGGAAAGTCCCCTCGTCCAAAGCGTTGGCTTTAGCTCATCGTCCAGGGAGCCTCCAACTGGAAAACAGGAATGGTCACTTCGAACGGCAAGGCCTTTCCAAAAACCCGATTGGGTTTGACCACATAAACGCCACTCATGGTTCCGATGCCACAGGCCAAGTCACAGGCGCTGTCGTATTCAAATACACGTCCGGGTAAAATTTCGGGTTGAACGCCGACAACACCGTTCCCAACCACCCTTCTGCGGTGGCCCAAGGCATCTACAATTTGCCACTTCCTCTTGAGCACTTGTATGCTCTGATGGCTTCTGTTTTCGATGATGATCCGATAGGAGAAAATGAATTTCCGATCTGCTGGGCGTGAGAATTCCTGTTCAAATTTGCTCCGCACATGGACGCGAATGCCTTCTGTTGTGGCGCGGTATGTCCTCAGCCGATTCATGGGCTTAAGTTAGTGAAAACAAGTATGAAATTAAAATAATTATAGATTAACGCAGATCTGAAGCGTCAAATCCGATGACCATGTCGGTGCCGTCAGGCGCAGGGGCATGAACGAAAATATGGTATCGATTCGCGGTTCCTGAATGCGCTCCTTCAAAGGTGAATCCAGGCTCAGAGGGCAACGTGGCCACGTAACGATAATCATACCACCCTTGCTTCAGAAGTGCGTTCATAAAGAAGGCGTTCTCCTCAGGATCAAAGGTCATTTTGAAGGCAGGATCGAGGGCCCATCCTGACAATGCTCCGAAAACATAAACTTCTGGTACGGACCCAAAATCCTTGTGGTCCAGTGCAAACCGAACATCCAAATAGTCAGAAGTGAGCTCAACGTCATCGAACCGGTCGTTGTGCACGCTAAAGCTGCCTTTGAGGTCTGGCCTGCTCCCGAGCATGCTGAATCTTCGGGATGCATCCTTGGTCAATTGAACAGACACGGTCTCTCCTTCCTCTCGCTGGTCGATGATGCGCTCAATGCCTTTGGCCGTGTAAGCAAGGGATTTTAAATCTGTAGACCTCCATCTGTCTCCCCCCGAAAAAGTCAATTGAGGATCCTGATTAAAGAGCAGGACGTCTCCCCGCATTTGCCCAGCCGAAATTTGGTGGGCTGCCCATGGCCAAGCGCCATTCTGCAGCACAGAGACTTGAATGTCGCGCATGGGGTTGTTCCAACGGTGTCCAGGCGGCAATTCAACAGAGATGTCGAGTCTTTGATGGGTGGGGATTTTGCCGGCTTCGATGGGACGCCGGAAAGACACGGTGACGTCAGCTTGCCTCCTGTAAACAACGAATCGCCTCATGATCACCACGTCATCTGGATCACCAGATTGATGAACGATGAGCAAATAGTTGCCGGTACGCGTTGGCCGCAAGTCCCGGGAAGGAATGGGGGTTTGAACGTGAGCGAAGGGGACGACGCCGCCAAAGCTGTTCTCCACATTGTCTAACTCGTCCGGCCAACCTTCCATGTAATCCCAGTGGGTCAAATCCGAAAAGGCCGACCAGTCTGCATTGCAGTGCACCATGGTCCATTCATGGTTAGGCCAATCTCCAGTGAGGTCGTCATATTTGAGCACCAGATTGGCCTCTCCACCCAGTTCTAGAAAAGGCCCACCCAGCGGAGCGCCTTCAGGGTGGAGTCGGACAGCGCCAATTTGAGGCGAAGTGTAAGCAATGGGCACCTCTTGTGCGCGTCCAGCCAAAGCAAAAGTCAGGCTCAATAGCCATGCCCAAATGGACAGGCAGGAGGTGTAGGGCGAAGTTGAAACAGATGTCTGCACCCTTCAAAAGTACCCTGCGAAGGGCTCTGCACCCCGCCTTGTGGACAATGGGGGTACAGCCATGCCCTCACATCAGCGTCGATGGGCTTTCAGGATGTACATTTGCCGCGCAAATCCGCACGTACCTGAAACATGCCTGCACCCGTAAAAACCCGGAAAGGCCTGGACATCCGCCTCAAAGGCG
Organism: uncultured Flavobacteriales bacterium; assembly: GCA_949373165.1. GTDB lineage: Bacteria > Bacteroidota > Bacteroidia > Flavobacteriales_D > Sanyastnellaceae > UBA8752. The sequence continues at coordinate 2,370 of CASICO010000035.1, forward strand.
GAGCCCACGGCGAACCGCATGGACTCACTGCCCCAGAGCGGTCTTCCATACACCCCACTGACTTTCATGGGCTGATCCCCAGAATGTCGGCCAAGGCTGGAACTGAGATCCAAGCTGGTGGCGTCTTGTTTACCGACAAGAAGCACCCATCCATCAAGTTTGTGAGTGCAGTTTCGGGAACGGTGCAAGAGCCAGTTCGAGGCGAAAAGCGTCGGATTCTGCGGGTGGACGTTTTGGCGGGTGGTGATGGCGCAGTAAAGCACAGCGCCCTCGCCGCGGAATCGGCTTCTGCAGAAGAGGTTCGTTCAGCCATGTTGGAGCGCGGCTTTTGGCCCATGCTTCGCCAGCGTCCATTCGATGTGATGCCGTCCCCAGAGAGTCAGCCGCGCGACATTTTTGTCAGTGGATTTGATTCTGCGCCCCTTGCTCCCTTGGCAGGCCAAGTTTTGGCAGGCCGCATGGATGCCTTTCGCGCAGGGTTGTCCTTTCTGAATGCGCTGCTCAACGGCGGTAAAGTCCAACTCGGAGTCCGCGCTGGCGATGGCACTTTTGATGGAGTTTCGGAAGCGGAAATCACCGCATTTGACGGTCCTCACCCTGCAGGCAACGTGGGCGTCCAGATTCACCATGTGCGTCCCATGAACAAGGGCCAAGAGGTTTGGACCGTTGGCATGCAGGACGTGGCCAACATTGGAGAGGGCTTGACCTCAGGTGAGTTTGTGGCCAAGCGGACAGTTGCATTGACAGGAAGTCGCTCGCAACCGGCTTTGCTTCAGACCACAATCGGCACGCCAGTTTCGCACTTGACGGCAGACCGGGTGCTCATGGAAGACACCCGCATCATCTCAGGAAATGCCTTGACGGGTTCTTTGCGAGGTGAGGATGGCGCACTCGGTTTTTTTGACCAGCAAGTCACGTGTTTGCCAGAGGGCGACGAGCCGCTTTTCTTTTTGACCAAAGGCTGGCTCGGACTAGGTTTCGACAAGTTCAGTGCTTCTCGGTCTTTCCCAACTTGGCTCATGCCCAAAGGGAAAGAATACGACCTGAACACAAACAACAACGGGGAGGAGCGGGCATTCGTTGTCAGCGGCCAATATGACGCGGTTTTCCCATTGGACATTTTTCCTGTCCAGCTCATCAAATCCATTATGGTGGGGGACATTGACCGAATGGAGAAGCTTGGGATCTACGAAGTGGCTCCTGAGGACTTCGCCCTGTGCGAATACGTCTGCACATCGAAAATTGCAGTTCAAGACATCGTTCGCAAAGGTCTCGATCAAATGATCGAAGAATTCGCCTGATCTCCACATTGCACCCGAAGCACATTCAATATGAAGGCACTTCATAAACTCATCGAGGAACGCGTCAAGCCCAATTTTACGGGAGACGGCAAGCTCAAACGATTTTGGGTCGTTTTTGACTCCCTCGAAACCTTTCTTTTTACCCCGGGACACACCACGTCCAAGGGCGTCCACGTTCGTGATGGCATCGACCTGAAGCGGACCATGTTCTTGGTCATTGTGGCCATGCTTCCCGCATTGCTTTTCGGCACTTGGAACATTGGCCATCAGTACTACTTAAGCTTGGGAGACATCACGACAGCGGATGCTTGGAGCGCCATGTTCTTGGACAAGATTTTGGTGGGGGCCATCAAAGTGGTTCCATTGATTGTGGTCAGTTATGCCACAGGACTGGGCATTGAATTCATCATTGCAGGGATCAATGGACACTCCATCAACGAGGGTTTTCTTGTGAGTGGAATGTTGATTCCACTGATCATGCCGGTGGATGTGCCACTCTGGATGGTGGCTGTGGCGACCGCCTTTGCCGTTATGATTGCCAAAGAGGTCTTTGGTGGAACAGGCATGAACATCCTGAACGTGGCGCTGACCGCGCGGGCGTTTTTGTTCTTTGCTTACCCCAAACAAATGTCAGGTGAGATTTGGATCCACAATGTAATGGGGTCGAAGGCAGCGGGCACGTTACAGATGGCCGACGGATACACGGGAGCCACGGCACTGGGCCAATTGGCGAACACCGTCGGACAGCCTGTGAATGGCGAAGTCAGCGCAGGCGTCATGTCCATGTTTGCTGACGGCGGCATGTTCTCCTTTATGAATTGTTTCATTGGCACCATTCCTGGTTCTGTTGCCGAAACGAGTGCATTGGCTGCCTTGATTGGGGCCGCCTTGCTCATTTGGACGGGCATTGGCAGCTGGCGCATCATTTCCAGCTTCATCGTGGGTGGACTCGTGATGGGTGTCATCTTCAACGCTTTGGGTCTGAATGCTTACATGACCATTGGCCCTGTTCACCAAGTGGTGATGGGTGGATTCATGTTTGGTGCAGTCTTTATGGCCACTGATCCTGTGAGTGCAGCTCAAACCAACACGGGCAAATGGGTCTATGGGTTTTTGGGAGGGCTTTTCTCCATCATGATTCGCGTCTTTAACCCCGCCTATCCAGAAGGGGTGATGATGGCGATCCTCTTCATGAACGTGATGGCGCCTACCATTGACCACTATGTGATCGAAGGCAACATCCGCCGCCGAGAAAAGCGCATGACTCAGGCCGCGATCGCTTGAATTTGAATTGATTGAACACCATGGCATTCAACAAGAACTCCAACGGATACACCTTTCTCTTCGCCATCTTGATGGTGGTGTTGGTCGGTGCCATCCTTGCCTTTACGAGCTTGTCTCTCAAGCCGCTTCAAAAGGCCAACGCCGCAGAAAAGAAGATGATGAACATCCTTGGAGCCATTGGGGTCCCGAGTGAGAGAGGTGCCGTTGAGGCCAAGTTCATCGATTTTGTGAAAGAGCGGGTCTCCATCGACAGTGAAGGCCGAAAGGTCAGCTCCATGAGCGGAGCCGTGAACGCTGCAGATGCAGCTGATCCGTTTAACATCGATGTTCAGAAGGACTTCAGGAGCAAAGCCCCAGCGAGTGAGTTGAACTTTCCTCTGTTCTCTTGTAAAAAGGAAGGCCAAGACCTCTTTGTGGTTCCTGTCGTTGGAAAGGGACTTTGGGGTCCCATCTGGGGATACGTGGCCTTAGAATCGGACATGGAGACCATCTACGGTGCGGTTTTCAACCACAAGACGGAAACACCGGGTCTGGGTGCGGAAATCAAGGAGGGATTCTTCCAAGCGCCTTTCAAAGGCAAAAAGATCAGCAAAGTGGCGCCGCATTTCGCGGTGGTCAAAGGTGGTGCCCCAACCACAGAATACTCAGTGGACGGGATCACCGGTGGCACCATCACTTCGAAAGGGGTGGGAGAAATGGTAGACCGGACCATGGCCATCTATTTGAAGTACTTCCAATCTGCTCCAAAAGCACAAAAGTGATGAGCACAGAAACGTCTATAGCCTTGGAGCCGAAGCGCGAGTCGCTCTTTTCAAAAAAGAACCGGAAGCTGCTGACCGACCCGCTCGATGACAGCAACCCGATCACCGTGCAGGTGCTTGGCATTTGCAGCGCTTTGGCCATTACGGTTCAAGTCCAGCAGGCCGTCATCATGAGCTTGGCCGTTCTCTTCGTGATGATCGGAGGAAACGTCATTGTGTCGATGATGCGCAACATCATCCCTGACCGCATCCGCATCATTGTTCAATTGGTGGTGATTGCCTCCTTGGTGATCATCGTGGACGAGGTGCTCAAAGCCTACAGCCCGGACATTTCCGAAAAGCTCTCGGTGTTTGTGGGATTGATCATCACCAACTGCATCATCATGGGCCGTCTCGAAGCGTTTGCATTAGGCAACAAGCCGGGGCCGGCCATGCTTGACGCCGTTGGAAACGCCATGGGATACGCTTGGATTTTGCTCGCTGTGGCCTTCGTTCGCGAGGTGCTTGGCAGTGGTGCCATCAGTTTCCCCGGCATTGGCCAAGTCAAATTCCTGCCCGAAAGCTGGTTCATGGCAAACGGCGGTTTTTATGAGAACAACAACCTGATGATTTTGCCTCCCATGGCACTCATCACCGTGGGCGTCATCATTTGGATACAACGCTCACGCAACCGCAGCCTCATCGAGGAGAACTGATCAATACTTAGACCATGGAATACCTCAGCTTATTCGTCAAGGGGATCTTCGTCGAGAACATGATCTTCGCCTACTTCCTGGGCATGTGTTCGTACCTCGCCGTTTCCAAGACGGTGAAGACGGCCGTCGGCCTCGGATTCGCGGTGATTTTCGTTTTGGGCATCACCGTCCCCATCAACTATCTCCTCGAGAATTTTGTCCTGAAAGAGGGCGCGCTCACCTGGCTTAGCCCAGAATACGCGGCCGTGGACCTGAGCTTCTTGAGTTTCATCATGTTCATCGCGGTCATTGCGTCCATGGTCCAACTCGTGGAAATGATCGTCGAGAAATTTGCCCCAGCTTTGTATGGAGCCTTGGGCATTTTCCTTCCCCTCATTGCGGTGAACTGTTCCATTCTTGGAGGAGCCTTGTTCATGCAAGAGCGCCAGTATCCGAGCATTGGAGAAGCCACTGTATTCGGTCTGGGTTCTGGTGTTGGTTGGCTTTTGGCCATTGTGGCCATTGCGGCCATCCGAGAAAAAATTCGTTATTCCAATATCCCAGCACCGCTGAAAGGTCTGGGCATCACCTTCATTTTGACCGGCCTGATGGGCATGGCGTTTATGGCCTTTATGGGCATTGAAATTTGAACTGAAGAAGTCATGAGCACAACCATTCTTCTCACCATTGTTTTCTTTCTGGCTGTCATCCTTTTGTTGGTGAGCCTGTTGTTGTTCGCAAAAGCACAGCTGTCTCCCAGTGGGAAGCTGAAGCTGGTGATCAATGGCGAGCGCACACTCGAAGTGGAAGGGGGCAGCACCTTGCTGACCACCTTGGGCAACGCAGGTGTATTTCTGCCCTCTGCCTGTGGTGGTGGTGGAACTTGCGTTCAGTGTCGCTGCCAAGTTCCCGCTGGAGGCGGTTCCATTCTTCCCACTGAGGAGCCTCATTTTTCGCGAAAAGAGATCGCGAACAACTGGCGGTTGGGTTGTCAAGTCAAAGTCAAGGAGGACATGGAGATCCAAGTCCCGGAGGAAGTCTTTGGCATTAAGAAATGGGACTGCGAGGTCGTATCCAACTACAATGTCGCGTCCTTCATCAAGGAGTTCGTTGTTCGCCTTCCAGACGGAGAGACCCTTGACTTTGAAGCGGGGGGATACATTCAGGTAGATGTTCCCACCACGGTGGTGGAATACAAGGACATGGATGTGACGGCTCACCCGGAGCACCACAAGGATCCCAATACGTTCAAAAGCGAATGGGACAAGTTTGGTTTGTGGGACTTGAAGATGGTTAATGAAGAGCCCATTGTTCGGGCATATTCCATGGCCAATCACCCAGCCGAAGGCAACATTGTGATGTTGAACATCCGAATTGCCACACCGCCTTGGGACCGCGCACGAAATGCTTGGATGAACGTGAACCCCGGCATCTGCTCCAGCTTTGTTTTCGGGTGCAAACCAGGGGACAAGTGCACCATCAGTGGGCCTTACGGTGAGTTCTTCATTAAGGAATCAGATGCGGAAATGGTGTACATCGGTGGAGGTGCTGGAATGGCGCCGATGCGAAGTCACTTGTTCCACCTCTTCCATACAGTAAAGACAGGCCGAAAGGTGACGTTCTACTATGGCGGACGTTCACGGAGAGAGTTGTTCTATTTGGATGACTTCCGGAAGATCGAGGCCGAATTCCCCAACTTCAATTTCCATGTGGTCCTGAGTGACCCCACAGAGGCGGACAGTTGGAATGAGAAAAAGAGCATTGAAGATGAAGGAGATGGCTTTTTGGGTTTTGTGCACAATGCGGTGATCGAGCATCACCTCAAGCCACACGAAGCGCCAGAGGACATTGAGTTTTACTTCTGTGGTCCACCACTGATGAACCAAGCTGTTCTCAAGATGTGTGACGACTGGGGTGTGCCACCGGAAAATGTCGCATTTGACGACTTCGGCGGATGATGCTTCGGAATAAAAAAACAACAAGGAGACCCGCCAGCCAAGTGCTGGCGGTCTTGTTTGGTCTTATTCTGATTGTGGGTTGGGGATGTGCGGAGCCTCAAGACAGCACCCATCGCTCAGAGGTGGTGATTCAGGCGCACTCTGGAGAGGCTCAAGGAACCACCTACAGCATCAAATATGTTTCAGAAGTCCGCTTGGAAGAGGCGGTTTTTGAAGAGATAATTGAGATGATGGACAGGGAGGTTAGCCTCTGGCGATCGGACAGTCGGCTCACAGCCATCAACCAATGGCCTCACTCAGATTCGCTATACGGTTTCGTGGATTCGCTGCAAATCATGGGTCCCCTTTGGGCTTTATCCGAAGAGCTTCACGAGTTAACCCGTGGGGCCTTTGATCCCACCGTGAGTCCTTTGGTTGAGCTTTGGGGGTTTGGGTTGTCAAAAAGAACGGTGGTCACGCCTGAGATGGTGGACAGTGTTCTGGCGTTCACGGGTCTTCGCCCAGATCGTTTTGACATGAATGAGGAAGAGGCCAATGGGCATTATGTGGCCACTTGGGTTCGAAAAGGCGACCCACGTGGTGCTTTGGACTTTAATGCTGTGGCTCAGGGATACACAGTGGACTTGCTCTTAGAGGAGCTCAGGATTCGAGGGGTAGTGAATGCAATGGTGGAGTTGGGTGGAGAAGTGGTGTGCAGGGGAACCAATGCTGCGGGAGAGCCCTGGCGCATCGCAGTCGATCGGCCTGTCTCTGGAAGTGGTTCTCTGGATCGCGTTTTAGAAACGGTGGTCTCCGTGCAAGACAGGGCCATCTGCACCAGTGGTAGCTATCGGAAATTTTACGAGAGTAAGGGACAGCGCTACAGCCATACAATTGACCCCTGGACAGGCTATCCTGCTGAGAATGGGTTGTTGAGCGCAACGGTATTGGCGTCGACGGCAGCATATGCAGACGCCTTGGCGACGGCGTTTATGGTGCTCGGTGTGGACCAAACCAAAGGCTTTCTCCTGGCTTATCCTCAGCTCGGACTCGATGTCCTTCTGATGTCAGATGATGGGAAGGGGGGCTATGATGTCTGGTCTACTCCGGGTTTCGACGCCGTTTCTACCGAACTATAGCCTCAAGCAGGGTCGGGCACGGTGTCCTCCTTTTGGCACTGGTCTTGCGGACGGGCACCACAAATGGAACAGCTCCCGCTCTCGTTCTTGAGGAGCGGATTGTTGCTTGAACATGTGCCGCTGAATTCGCCGTCCTTTTTGACGAGGATTTTAATCGCAATTCCTGCGAAGCCCAAGGCAAGCAGCCCGATGGTCAGGAGGAGTGTTTCCCATTGCATGCCGCAAAAATAGGAGGTCCAAGTCTGAATTCAAGGATGGCTTCATGAAACTAAAACAATCATTAGGAGGGTAATACAATCTATTAGTGCTAATATTATTGGTGTACGTCGATAAAACCGTATATTTACGTACTTCTTGCCTGACCATGGATAGCACACAAACTCATTTTTTGCGACCACTGTTTGCCATTGCTTCGTTGTTTCTGTTTTCTCAAGCTTGGGCACAGGAGTGCAATTGTCCAGAGTTGGGTAACCGCCCAGTGGTCAATTTGACCGACAATGATGGCGCAGGAACGGGCACGCGGACGTTGTCCTGTGATTCGCTGTATGTCTTGAACGGTTTTGTCTATGTAAACTCAGGGGACGTGTTGACGGTTGATCCGGGGACGGTCATCCAAGCCAAGCCAGGTCAAGGAGAAAACGCGAGCTGTCTGGTTGTGGCCCGCGGTGGCCAAATCCTAGCAGATGGCACATCTGAGTGTCCCATTGTCTTTACCTATGAGGGAGATCCAATGAATGGCTCGACACCATATAGCACTCATGGATTGTGGGGCGGTGTGGTCATCAATGGTTATGGTGCGTTGAATACCTATGACGGTGAGGACAATGCCGAAGGCATCATGGATGCGAGTGGGCAATTCAGGGACGTTTTTGGTGGAGCCGACAATGCCGAATCGAGTGGTGTGCTTCGGTACATCTCGATTCGTCATGGAGGAAGTGAAATGCCCAATCCGCCGGTCAACTTTCAAAATGTCATCAACGGAGACGAGACCAACGGTTTGAGCCTAAATGGTGTGGGTTCGGGAACCACTTTAGAACACCTTGAAATCGTGTCCACTTTGGACGATGGTTTGCAAGTGATGGGGGGAGCGGCCAGCATCAAGTATTTGGCGATCGCATTCTCCACAGAGGAAAACATCGAGTATGATTTAGGGTGGGTTGGAGATGTGCAGTATTTCTTTTCTCTAATGGATCAGGGGGAGATGACGGGTGAGCACGGTTTTGACTTTGAGGGAGACGACTTTGAATTCCAGGATGTGACGTTGAGCTTCTTGCCATACACCAATCCGCAGATTGCCAACTTCACTTCCTTTGGCCACGAGGGCATTGGCGCTGTGCGCTGGCACAACGGTGGAGGAGGCCGTTTGTACAATGGTATTTTCCAGAATTGGGACTTTGGCATTGACTTCGAAGACGCCGACCCATGCGATGCCTATGAGTTGTTTTTGTTCGGTCAACTCGAGATCCACAACAACCGTTTTTGGAATGTGGGAGACAGCTTGGCGTTGGACACCATGGTGCTGTATGAAGGCCCAGTTTGGAATGGAAATGACCAGATTCAAGATCATTTTGTCCTGAACAACAATCAAGGCTCTGACCTTGGTTTAGATGACACCTTCGATGCACTGGCAGGTTTCATTACGTCAGGCGTAGATCCATTTCCTACGGTGACCGATTCCGTGCCTGCACAGCATCAACCGGTGGGTACGTTTTTTGACCCCGTCAATTATGTAGGGGCTTTTGAGCCGGGTGGTGAAAACTGGTTAACAGGCAGCTATCTTGATGAGCTCGGCGTTTTCTACCCCGGAGACATTCCTGGATGCATGTACGACTGGGCTTGCAATTACAGTGAGTCTGCCAACTTGGACGATGGCTCATGTGACATACTTTCCTGTGCTGGATGCACGTATGAGGCCGCGGAGAACTTCGACCCAGCCGCGGTTCGTGACGATGGAACTTGCGCAGGTTTTGATGGGAACTCAGAGTGTCCCACAGACGTGGATCAAGATGGAACAGTGGGCGTCAACGACTTGCTCGAAATCTTGTCTGTATTTGGTTCTTCTTGCGAATAACAGCAAGGACTCACTTGGCACAAGTTGAACGGTGTCCAAAGGACCACACCAAACCAAGTGAAGGGTGATGTGCCCTGAATCCATGCGTATGAAGGGCGAGCTTTGACCAGAGGTGTCGACTCAAGTGGACGTTGATCACCACGCGATTGTAACTGTGCTCTTCGGGCTGCCAACGTTTCAAATAACGCCCGTGAACCAGGTCGATGTAGACCGTGCTGAAGCGAAGTTGGAAGCCTGCATGAATGCCCAACCCCAATTCACTGGGTCTGGAATACCCATTGATGCCCATTGTGCCGCCCAATCGCAACCCCTTACCCCAGCGGTGATCGAAGCCCCATTCTACAGGAGTCTCTCTTGACGCGAGGGGTGCGGGTTGTCTTCTTCCAATGCCCGCGTGTATGGTCCAGCCCAAGACAGGTGGCGGTAGAAAAGACAATACAGCAAGGGTGTCGGAGGCCAAAGAGCGCTGTGGAGAGCGACTCTTGACCAGCGCACTGATGCCGAGGCTGGCCACATTCGTGCCCAAGTTGGGCTGTGTAAAGGAGGCATTGCTCTGGTGGGCCAGACAGAAGTGAAAACCAAGGAGGTTGTGCCATGCACCAGAGGGTCGGGCGAGCGGTGGCCGGTGCAGTCCGACTTCAATGGCCGCGTTGATCGGGGATCCAATGACCACATGTTGTCGATCTTCCGGCGTGCTGGTTGACCATTGGTTCTGTGTCCACCCGATACCTGCACCAAAGCGAAAGTCAAGGCCGTGGACAATCCGAAGTTCCGCCATGCCCAACAGGCTGGCCTGCTTTCCGACAGCTCCGGATGCGCCGCTTTCGCCGAATCTTAGGCCAAGTCCCCATCGCGGTTGTGTTCTACTGCATGACCACACGCCTCTCCCGGTGCGACTCCAGTTCAATTGAATCTGGGAGGCATGGCCATCGATCAAGGACCGGATGACGCCTCGATGAGGCACAAGGAACCCTCCGCTCAGCCCCAATTCCCAGTGTTCGCTTGGGCCAGGTCGTCCTTGGCATTGAGCAGATGGAGCGCAAAGGTTGAGGGTGCCCAGAATCAAAACCAGTCGGGCCGCAGAAAATGGACCGCTGTTGACCAATGTGTCTTGCGTTTGCAGGAAGAATAAAAGGACAGCACGCATGGCCCCAAAGGTGCCCTTAATTTTGGTGCATGCCGAATCGAGATGTCATCGAGCGTCCTGCGCTCTCTACAGCGAAGGGAAAACATACGAGAGAAGAGAAGTTGGCGGCCTTTGGACGGCTGCTTGACATCATGGATGACCTCAGACAGGGATGTCCATGGGACATGAAGCAGACCTTTGAGTCACTCCGTCATTTGACCATCGAGGAGACCTATGAATTGGGTGAGGCCATCTTAGAAGGCGACCTAGAAGAGGTGGGCAAGGAAGTGGGGGACTTGATGCTGCATATGGTTTTTTACAGTCTTCTGGGTTCAGAGGCGGGGGCATTTGATGCGGCCGATGTTCTTCACGGCATCAGTGACAAACTCGTGACTCGTCATCCACACATCTATGGAGACGTGGTGGCTGCGACAGAGGAGCAGGT
>CASICO010000036.1 GCA_949373165.1 uncultured Flavobacteriales bacterium
CATCCAACTGGCCCTCGGCCTGCTTCGCATGGGGTTTCTGGCCAACTTCCTCTCCAAACCGGTCATCAGCGGATTCACCAGCGCAGCCGCCCTGATCATCGGCTTGAACCAACTGCCCAATCTGCTCGGCGTGACCATGGAGCGGAGCGCTCAGCTGCACGTTCTGGCCCTCAGCGCATGGCATTCGGCGGGCGACCTTCACGCCCCCACCGTTATGGTAAGCCTCGCAGCCATTGGCCTCCTCTTGGCCCTGCAAAAGTGGGCACCAAGGATACCTGGCGCCTTGGCCGCCGTTGCCCTCGGAATCATGGCTGTTTCATGGGTTGGACTTGACCTTAAAACCGTGGGTGTCGTGCCCAGTGGCCTCCCACAGCTTCAATTCCCCACCATGCTCTGGCAGGACATCCACATGTTGATTCCCATGGCAGGAACACTGGCTCTGATTGCATTTATAGAATCCCACAGTGTAGCCAGGGCGGTGGTTCACAAAGAAGCCAACGCGAACCTAGATGCCAACCAAGAATTGAGGGCCCTAGGGGTCGCCAACGCCCTGGGTTCCCTGTTTGGTTCTTACCCCATTGCTGGCGGGTTTTCAAGGACAGCCGTGAATGCAAGGGCAGGATCTCGCACACCCATGAGCGGGCTGATTTCCGCTGCGGTGGTGGCTTTGGCTTTGACCTTTCTAATGCCAGCTTTTCAACCGCTGCCCAACGCCGTATTGGGCGCCATCATTGCCGTGGCGGTTTCCGGCCTCTTCAACTTTGGCTACTTCCGTAAACTCTGGTCTACGCACAAGGCGGAGGCCGTCCTGCTCGCCGTCACGTTTTTGCTGACGGCCTTCACGGGAATGGTCATCGGCATTGCTTCAGGCATGACGCTGAGCTTGATTCTGACCCTCTACCGCACCTCCCTCCCCCATGCCGCTGAGCTGGGACTTGTCAGTGGCGTATATCGCAATCTCCAGCGGTTTCCGCAGGCCCAAAAAACCAAGGAGGCAGTCATTCTTCGCTTTGATGGCCCCCTGAATTACGCCAGCCAAGCCCATTTTAAAGAATTCGTCCTCTCACGCATTGCCATTCGGCAAGAAGAAGGGACCTCAGTTATTCGCGTCATTCTGAGCGCAGAATCCATCCCACACTTGGATGCCACCGCGTCTGCCATGCTCGAAGACCTGCTCGGTCAACTCGAGGAAGGCGACATCACCCTCCACATCGCAGGCGCCATTGGACCTGTCCGTGACGCCATGAAACGCGATGGACTCATGGACCGAATGGGCGCTGACCGTTTTCACACTGGGCTCACCACGGCCATGGGGCACCTCGAGGCCGATGAACACAGAAAAGGTGTCGCGACCCAAACCTTCAACGCCAAGAATTCTTAGAGACCCTTTTCGGTCCATGAATTCCACCGAAATTCGCACATCTATGAAAGTCGAACAGATTTACACCGGATGCCTCGCTCAAGGGGCGTATTACATCGAATGCTGTGATGAAGCGGTCGTGATTGACCCTTTGCGTGAAGTGCAGCCCTACTTGGACCGCGCCGAAGCTGGAGGAAAAAAGATCAAGTACATTTTCGAGACACATTTCCACGCCGATTTCGTCTCGGGCCACTGCACCTTGTCAGAAAAGACCGGAGCGCCCATTGTTTTTGGCCCGAATGCCCATCCTGCATTTGAGTCGACGAAGGCCAAAGACGGACAAGTATTTCAAGTCGGAAAAGTGACCATAGAGGTGTTGCATACCCCAGGGCACACCATGGAGAGCACAACATACTTGCTCCGCGACAAAGCAGGCCAGCCACACGCCCATTTTTACGGGGGACACGCTCTTTTTAGGGGACGTCGGCCGACCAGACTTGGCCCAAAAAGGCGCCGACATGACCCAAGAAGAGCTGGCGGGGGACCCTGTTCGACAGCCTGCGCAGTAAAATCATGCCCCTCCCCGACGAGGTGATTGTTTACCCCGGTCATGGAGCCGGGTCTGCTTGCGGAAAAAAAATGAGCGCGGAAACGGTGGGCACGTTGGGTGATCAAAAGGCCAACAACTATGCCCTGCGCCAGGACATGACCAAAGCCGAATTTGTGCGGGAAGTCACCGACGGACTTCTTCCCCCTCCAGCATATTTCCCCTTGAATGTCAAAATGAACAAGGAAGGCTACGTTGCGATTGACGAAGTGATCGAAAGAGGCTCACAAGGCCTATCTCCTGCTGCATTCGATGCTGCTGCCAACGAAACTGGCGCCGTCGTTTTGGACGTCAGGTCCATGGATGAATTCGCCCAAAAACACATTCCCCGGAGCACCTTCATCGGACTCGAGGGGAATTTCGCACCTTGGGTGGGCGCCATGATTGTGGACACCCAGCAGCCCATTCTCTTGGTTTGCCCTGCGGCTCAAGTAGAAGAAGCCATCACCCGGCTTTCGCGCGTGGGCTTTGACCAAGTATTGGGCCACCTCTCTGGTGGAGTCGAAGCCTGGTCCAGTGCGGGTTTTGAGACCGATCACATTTCATCTGTCTCCGCAACTGAATTTGCGGGCAACATGAAACAAGACGCCATCAACGTCATCGACGTCCGAAAAACTGGCGAGCATCAGTCAGAACATGTCTTGGGCGCCGAGTCCATTCCACTGGCAACACTCAGCCAGCATTTGGCGGAGGTCCCCTCCGATGGCCCAGTATTCGTGCATTGCCTATCGGGTTACCGCTCCTTGATTGCCCTCAGCATTCTCAAAGCACGTGGACGCCACAATGGAATCAACGTGCTCGGTGGATTTACGGCCATTCAAAAGACGGATTGTTCCATGAGCGACTACGTCTGCCCTTCCACCCTGTGAGGTTTGGAGGGACGAAGGTGCGGGTGTAGTTTTGCGCTCCTTCTCTGAATACGTTTAGAGGTCACACCCCAGGTGGCGAAATTGGTAGACGCGCAGTCTTCAGGTGGCTGTGCCTTCGGGCGTGCGGGTTCGAGTCCCGCTCTGGGTACACAAAAAGAGGCTCCGTTTCGGGGCCTCTTTTTTTTGCATGCAACCTATACAGTACACAACCCATTCTCCCCTCGCCCATCGTCCAACCCATGCGTCTTCTCTGCTTCACCGGCCTTCTTGCATTCACCTGTAGCGTTCAAGCGCAAACCACCGCCATCCCCGACCCTCATTTCGAGCAAGCTCTCATTGACCTTGGCTTTGATTGGGGCGAACCGGATGGCATGGCACAGAACCTATTTCTGGAGAGCATCATCATGCTCGACATCCCCAACCTCGGCATTGAAGACCTCACGGGCATCGAATCGTGCACCTCACTCGAGCGCCTCTACTGTCAGGACAACAACATCTCTATCATTGACCTGAGCAATAACCCGTATTTGTGGCGGCTCTACATCAGCGGCAATCAACTCGACAGCCTCGACCTGTCCGGCCATGTTTACTTGGAATATGTGACCTGCCATGCCAACAACCTCTCCCATCTGAACATCGAGGGTTGTCCTGCTATTGAAACGCTGTTTACCCGCAACAACCCTTTGGGGTCCCTCGATGTTAGCGGGTGCAGCAACCTGCGTGGCCTGTATTGCAATTCAAACGAATTGAGCGCACTGAACGTAAATGCCAACCCCGCCCTTGAAGGCCTGCACTGCAGCAGCAACCAACTTTCATCACTGACCATCGACAACCATCCTCACCTTGAGAACCTGAGTTGCTCCAACAACCTACTCACATCGCTTAGCCTCCATTCCTCGCCGGAACTTGAGGAATTGGACTGCGCCAACAATGCCCTTACTTGCTTGAACTTGAACCCCGGATCTGCGCTGTCGTTGGAGACCGAGGACGACAAGTTCATGGCACAGGGCAATCCGGAATTGTACTGTGTGTCGATTTTCAACCCAGAATCGGCCGGTCAATACCTCTCCTCCTTTTTCGACAATCAAGTCACGTTTGCGACCGATTGTGGAGATGACTGCGGGATTGTGAGCGCAGGACCGTTCATGGGGAATTCAAACCCAAAGGTGGTCGCCACCTGGGACCTGTTGGGGCGCCCTACCGAGATCCGCACGTCGGTCCTCCTCCTTCAGCGCCTCGACAATGGACAAGTCCGGAAGGTGCACTTTTCGAATTGAGCTTTTGCAGAACGAACACAACGGTCGCTTAGGTATAGATCACCCCTGCAGCAACGGTCAATCGCGTGGTCGGATCGACCAAGATAAATGACCCTGTCGCACGGTTTCTTCGGTAATCGTCTGCCAAAACAGGAGCCGCAGTCCGAATGCGCATGCGTGCAATGTCGTTCATTCCCACCTCCAAATCGTCTTCCATTCGGTGGAGGGTATTGATGTCGAGTTTGTACACCACCTCCTTCACCACCGCTTTCACTTCGCGAGAGGTATGCCGCAACTCGTACTTCGCCCCTGGGCGCATGGGACGATCCGAAAGCCAGCAAACCCGAACGTCGAGGTCCTGTATGCTGTCGGGCTGATTGTTTTCACGGACCAACATGTCTCCTCGGCTCAAATCAATGTCATCCTCCAGGGTCATGACCACACTTTGAGGCGGGAAAGCCTGCTTCACTGGGGCATCGCCAATGGCAATGGACTTGACCCGACTCGCGATGCCGCTCGGCAAAGCCAACACCTTGTCGCCGACTTTAAACACACCGCCCGTCACACGCCCCGCATAACCCCGAAAGTCCCGATGTGCATCGGTTTGAGGACGAATCACATATTGAACAGGGAACCGGCAGTCTTGCAAATTGCGGTCTGCCGCCACATGAACCTGCTCCAAGTGATTGAGCAACGTTGGACCATCGTACCAAGACGTATTCCCAGACCGATCCACCACATTGTCTCCTTGGAGCGCACTGATGGGAATGAACCGAATGTCTGGAACATCCAAGCGGCTGGAAAAGCTTCGGAAGGCATCTACGATTTCCTCGTATCGCTTCTCATCCCAATCCACCAAGTCCATCTTGTTTACACAAACCACCATGTGCTTTATGCCCAGCAAGTGGGCAATGAAACTGTGGCGGTGGGTCTGCTCGAGCAAGCCTGCCCGCGCATCCACCAGAATGATGGCCAGGTCCGCAGTCGAAGCCCCGGTGACCATGTTTCGCGTATACTGGATGTGCCCTGGCGCATCGGCGATGATGAACTTCCGCTTGGGTGTGGCAAAATACCGGTACGCCACGTCAATGGTGATGCCTTGCTCACGCTCTGCCCGAAGTCCGTCTGTGAGAAGAGACAGATCCGCTCCGTCTGTTCCGCGCTGCGCGGAGGCCTCTTCGATTGAATCAAGTTGGTCCTCAAAAATCGTTTTGCTGTCATACAGCAAGCGCCCAATAAGCGTGCTCTTGCCATCGTCTACACTGCCTGCAGTAATGAAGCGGAGAAGTCCTTGTGCCATGCTTGTTGTCTTGCTTCTTAGAAATACCCCTCCTTCTTCCGGTCCTCCATGGCCGATTGACTTCGCTTGTCGTCCATGCGACCTCCACGCTCCGTTTTCCGAGCTGCGGCCACTTCTGCAATGATTTTCTCCAGATCGTCTGCGTCACTCTCCACAGCTCCCGTGATGGTCAGGTCTCCCAACGTTCGGAACCGCACCTGCAGCTTCTCTGGCGTTTCGTCTGGACGCAGGTTGAGGTATTCACTGTTGGCCAAGATTTGGCCTGCACGGCGCACCACCTCTCTTTCGTGGGCGAAGTACAAACTGGGAATGGCAATGTTTTCGCGCAAGATGTAGTTCCAAATGTCAAGCTCCGTCCAATTGTTCAGTGGGAAAACACGAAAGTGCTCTCCGGGCTGATGCTTTCCGTTGTACAAATCCCAAAGTTCAGGACGTTGGTTCTTAGGATCCCACTGGCTAAAGTCATCCCGGTGGCTAAAAAACCGCTCCTTGGCCCGGGCCTTTTCCTCGTCCCGACGGGCGCCACCAACGCAAGCGTCAAACTGATGCGCTTCAATTGTCGAAATCAAAGTGGGGGTTTGAATCCGATTGCGAGAGGCATTGAATCCTTGCTCCTCGGCCACCTCTCCGGAGTCAATCAACTCCTGAACACTGCCCACAATCAACTGAACGCCCAGATCTTCAACAAGGCTGTCTCGGAACTGCATGGTTTCCGGGAAATTGTGACCGGTGTCAATGTGCACCAAGGGCATGGGAATTCGCGCTGGAGCGAACGCCTTGCGCGCCAAATGGGTCACACAAATGCTGTCTTTTCCTCCACTGAACAAAATCGCAGGACGCTCGAATTGGGCGGCCACTTCCCGCAACACATAGATGCCCTCTGCCTCGAGCTCATCGAGGTGACTTATGTTGTATTCACTCATGCTTCGTCTTTCTTTCTTCCCAGCTTACCGAAGCGAAACCAAGCCCGTTCGTGATAGTAGTAGAGGGCCATTTTCAATACGCTCTCCAGCATGGCCACCACCCCTGCGTCTTTGACGTCGCCTGTGATGAAATAGGTGACGGTAAACGTTGTGATGGAAGCGATGATGCGCCAAGTCACGGCTTTTGCCAAGTGTCGCTTCCGGGATGCCTTTTCGTTCATATTCTAATTCCTACCCACTTGATAGGCTAAAGGTCGGAAAACTCTGAAATAAGCGCCACAGAATCCGACACAGAAATGTCGGTTGTATCCAGTGAAAGACAATTTTCAGTGGGGGCCTCGTATGAGTCGCTGTGAAAGTGCTCTCGGCCTCGGATGTCTGTGGTGTGAACGAAAACTTCCCGGACATTGGCCCTGCCTTTAAACTCTTCGCGCAACCATCGGAAGGGCGCCACCACAGCCACAATGGCCACGCACCCTTGGCGACTCAGATACAAGGCAATGTCCTGTGCTCTGCGAATGTTGGCCTCCCGACCCGACGCACTGTAATCCGCATTCGACGTCAAAGACCTCAGGTCATCTCCGTCCACCAAAAATGCAGAATGTCCTTTTGATTTCGCGTACTTCAGCATAGCCCGGCCCAGCGTCGACTTTCCGGCCCCGGGCTGCCCCGTGATCCAAACGATGCGCTGTTCTCCGCTCATGAATCAAAAATACAACGACAAGCACACCCTTTTCGAAACCGATTATTCAAGATTATCCATGAATTTGAAATATATTTTAATACATTAATCGATTGATTTTCAGTGATTTGAGAGTGAATCTTTAAAAAAACCGACCGAGTTTGTAACCAAAAAGGACGCGCTCAAGTAAAGGGTAGTGGTTTTGGTTACAGCCGCTCCCGAAAGGGAACAGGCGATTTGGTGAAACGAAGGGGTCCTCGAACGCGAGGGCCCTTTCTCATTTTCAGCTTTTTTTTTCGACCCCAACTTGCCTGTTGACCCCCTTCTTTTGGTGAGTTCCAGGACGCACAAACATGTGAATCCACATGGACCGACTCATCCTTTGCAAAATGGGCAGCAACAGCAGCAAGGCGGCTATGCCAGAATACAGAAAGGTTTTGGGGTGTTCGAAAAACCCATTGAACTCAATCCATCCCAGCGCACCAAATGCATACAAGGCCACCAAAACAGCGATCCACAATGCGACGGTCAGGCCATAGTTTACATATGCTGCTCCAAAATAGAATCCGGGTTCACGCGTAAAGCTGAGTCCACACTCCGTGCAGCAGGCGTCCATGGTATTGATGGTCCGCAGACGGTAGGGGTTCTTGACCCGGAAAAGTCGACCTTGACGACAAGAGGGACAGCGATTGCCCAGCATACTTGCCACCCATGATCGCTGCGTTTTCATGGCGTAAAACTACGCGTCAAAGCGAGCAAAGGGCATCTCCTGGGTCACCCCTCTAAGTGCTGAAGCCCTACCATTTCGCTGTAGGCCCCCTTGGCGGCCATTAAGCCCTCATGGGTTCCAGACTCGACCACGCGCCCACTGGACATCACCACGATGCGATCGGCACGCCGCACCGTAGACAACCGATGGGCAATCACCACAAGCCGTTCGGCCTTGCATGACTTTCTCAATGGCCGCTTGGACCATCCTCTCCCCTTCCGCATCAAGCGCACTCGTTGCTTCGTCGAGAACCAAAATGGGCGGGTCGTGATACAGAGCCCGCGCAATGGCGAGTCGCTGCCGCTGTCCGCCGGAAAAGCCGACCACCTCCGTCGCCAATGGCTGTATCCAAACCCTCAGGCAAAGCCGAAATGAAGTCCGTCGCATTCGCAATGGCGGCCCACTTCCGCCACACGCTCCAGATTGGGGTTGGGGTCAAAACAGCGAAATGTTGGCTGCCACGGAATCATTGAATAGCAAAGGGTCCTGCGTTACAAATCCGATGTGACCGCGAACGTCAGATGTCGCCAAGTCACGGAGGTCAATCCCATCCATCTGCACCTGCCCCCCCCGCGGGGTCATACAAGCGCAAGAGCAACCGAGCCACGGTGGTCTTGCCACTACCAGAAGCACCCACAAGCGCTACCGTTTCTCCCTTCTGAACCTCCAAGTTGAACCCCACTCAAAGCCTGTTCTGCCGATCCTGAATAAGGAAAATTGAACGTCCTTGAATTGGATGGCCTCATCAAACGAAAACACCGCTGGAGATGCGGCCTCTATGACTTGCAAATCAGCCTTCAAGACCTCTTCTATCCGGTCCAAAGACGCGGCACCCTTTTGAACCTTGAACACCGCATCACTCAAGGAACGCGCCGGTGGAATCAACTGAGGGAAAACACCACCAAATAGCCGAATGAACAACTCACCCTCGAGCCCTTCACCCCTCAGGACCAATCGCCCACCTACAGCAAGCAGAATGGCAATCACTGTCATGGAGACGAACTCACTCACAGGAGAGCTCAGGTACTCTCGCTTGTAAAGCTTTACGCATGAGCGGTAAAGTACCCCTCGTTGTGCTCTTGAAACCGCGACCGAAATCGGGGCGCAGCATCAAATGCCTTGACCACAACCATGGCTCCTAGAGTCTCCCTCCAACCGGCTAATGAGGCTACCCAACCGCTCTTTCCCTCGCCCTGCAGCTCCGCGCAAAGCGGTGGCAATTCTCGATATCAAAAAACCAGAAACGGGCATAAAAACCAAGGCAAACAAGGTGAGCTCCCAACTGATGGCAAACAAGGTGATCAGCGACAGCAGAATCATAATGGGCGCCTTAAATAAGACCTCCAATGTGCCGATCACACTGAATTCCACCTCCATCAGGTCGTTGGTCATTCGGCTGATCAGATCCCCTTTCCTTTGCTCAGTAAAATACCCGACTGGCAGAGCAAGTACCCGGTCAAAAAGTTGTGCCCGAAGGTCTCTGGCCACACCTGTTCGGATGGTCGACAAACTGTAAAACGACAAGTAGGTCACGAGGTTCTTGACCAAGGCTAACACCCCAATGGACACACACATCAACAGCAACGCCTGCTCGGCACCCTGGGCCTGAACGAAGGCGTCCAAACTGCTTGTTAACCTGGCAAAAACAGCCTCGGCCCCTTCCTTTCCCGACACGGGTGGGGCGGCGTTACCTGTGCGAAACAAAATCCTCAAAAAAGGAACAATGGCCAGGAACGTGAACAACGACAGCACAGACCCGAACGCATTGAACACAATGTTTCCCAGCAAATTCAGCCGGTAACGCAGTACAAGCCGGAAAAGATCGCCGAATCGCTTCATGCGCCGGTGATGCCCGTGTAGTTGTGCGGAGTGATCGTGGCGAGCTCCGCCTTGACGGCATCAGAAACAGGCAAACCCTGAATGAACGTTCCGATGCTTTCCCCGTCAATGCCTGCTTTTCCTCTGGTCAGGGCCTTCAACAACTCATACGGCTTTTCCACCCCTTCCCTTCGCAACACTGTTTGAATCGCCTCGGCAACGACGGCCCATTGCGCCTCCAAATCAGAAGTCAGTCGAGGCCCATTGAGCACCAATTTCCCAAGTCCTTTCCGCAGCGCATGGAGCGCAATCAAGCTGTGACCTACTGGAACACCAATGTTCCTTAATACAGTGCTGTCGGTCAAGTCGCGCTGTAAGCGGCTAATCGGAAGCTTCCGCGCCAAATGACCCAACAAAGCGTTGGCCACCCCCAAATTGCCTTCGCTGTTCTCGAAATCAATGGGATTGACCTTGTGCGGCATGGCCGAAGAACCCACCTCGCCCTCTACCACTTTTTGCTTGAAATAATCCAAGCTGATATAATGCCAGATGTCGCGATCTAGGTCGATCAAAATGGTGTGAATCCGCTGAAGCGCATCGCACCACGCAGCCAGATAATCATAGTGCTCAATCTGAGTGGTGGGGTGACTCCGGTGCAGACCCAATTCCTCGCAGACAAAACGCTCTGCAAAACCATGCCAATCCACGTCAGGATAAGCCACATGGTGCGCATTGAATCCCCCTGTGGCTCCGCCAAATTTCGCCGCAAAAGGCACGGCCTCGAACTGGGCCACCGCATGGTCAATGCGCTCGACAAAAACCGACAATTCTTTTCCCAGCATCACCGGACTTGCGGGTTGCCCATGGGTTCGCGCCAACATGGGCACTGCCCGCCAAGTCTCGGCCAAGGCCGCCAAATCCTCGCGCACCGCTTGAAGCGCGGGAAGCAACACATCGGCTGTGGCCTCTGCCATCGACAACGG
This sequence comes from uncultured Flavobacteriales bacterium, assembly GCA_949373165.1. GTDB lineage: Bacteria > Bacteroidota > Bacteroidia > Flavobacteriales_D > Sanyastnellaceae > UBA8752. The sequence continues at coordinate 10,568 of CASICO010000036.1, forward strand.
AATTGCCGTGTTGTTGATGTCTTGAGAAGTGAGGCCAAAGTGAATGAACTCTGACCTGTCCTCGAGACCCAGGGCAGGGAACCGGTCCTTGATGAAGTACTCCACCGCTTTCACATCGTGATTGGTGGTCTTCTCGATGTCTTTGACCGCCTGAGCTTCAGCCGGCCCAAAGTCAATGTAGACCTGACGCAGTCCCGCCACCTCGGCCTCTGTTAGGGCCGGAAGTTGTGGAAGACCGAGTTCGTGCAGTGCCAGGAAATACTCCACCTCCACTCTCACGCGATATTGGATGAGACCAGCTTCGGAGAAATAAGCCGCCAATGGCTGTGTGTGACGCAAGTAGCGTCCATCAATTGGACTAACGGCGAGAAGGGCTGAGGAATCGGACATCTTTGAATGGGCCTACAAGGAGCGAAATTAGGGCGTAGGGGGCAGGCGACACTTACCTTTCCGTCATGACAATTCACACGGTCACCCACGGCATGTTCAAACTGGACGGCGGCGCCATGTTTGGCGTCGTGCCCAAGCCACTTTGGTCCAAGTCACACCCCACCGACGAACGCAACCGTTGCGACTGGGCACTCCGGTCCTTGCTCATCGAAGAAGGAGACCGGCTCATGCTGGTCGATTGCGGCATGGGCGACAAACAACCCGACAAGTTCTTCTCTCATTATTTGCCAAGAATTGAGGACCTGGACGACCAACTTTCTGAGCTGGGATTCGAGCGGAATGACATCACCGACGTGTTTTTAACCCACCTCCACTTCGACCATTGTGGCGGCGCGATTCGAAGGCGCAAAAACAACCCTGAGACTTTTGAACCGGCTTTTGCCAATGCCACATTCTGGAGCACCGAACGCCATTGGCGTTGGGCCAACGACCCCAACCCCCGGGAGAAGGCCAGTTTTCTCAGAGACAACATCCACCCCATTGAAGCCTCAGGGCAATTGAAATTCATCGACCGCGCCGATGGGTCAACCGACACCCGGTCTCCCATTCCCGGGTTCAAAGATCTCGACGTCCTTTTTGTAGACGGCCACACCGAAAGCCAAATGCTCCCCTTGATCAAACAAGGCGATCGAAAAGCACTATTCACGGCCGACTTATTGCCTTCCACGACGCACATCCCCGCAGCCTGGGTCATGGGGTATGACACCCGCCCTTTGTTGACCGTCTCGGAAAAAGAACGCATTCTCACTTGCGCTGTGCGGGAGGATTGGACCCTGCTGTTCGAGCACGACGCCCACCACGAGGCGGCTACAGTTCAGCGCACAGAAAAAGGCATCCGTTTGGAGCGGGCTGGCCTTCGTTCCGACTTCGGCTGGTAGAACCCGGTCAACGCAGGCCTTGGAGGCACTCTCGAACTATGCCAGGCCCTGTGTAGACCATGCCGCTGTACACTTGAACAAGGTCGGCTCCGGCCTCTACCTTCTCCCGGGCAGAAGCACCGTCTTCAATGCCTCCGACGCCAATGATGGCGAAATCCGCGCGCGCCCTCAAGTAGCGCACCACTTCCGTGCTGCGCTGGCGAACCGGTGCGCCGCTGAGCCCACCCGCACCGATGGATTCAATCTGATTCTTCGGCGTTCGAAGGCCTTCACGCGCAACCGTGGTGTTGGTCGCGATGACCCCTGTAATGCCAGTGTCCTTCACCAAACCCACAATGTCGTCCAGTTGGGCGTCGGTTAAATCTGGTGCGATTTTGAGAAACACAGGACGCACGATGGCTTGCCCGAGGTTGTGGTCTTGAAGGCGCATCAACAACGCAGTAAGCGGCCCCCGGTCTTGGAGCTCCCGCAAGCCCGGCGTGTTCGGCGAACTCACGTTTACAGCGAAATAATCAACATGGGGATGCAAGGCCACAAAACAGGCGTGGTAATCGTCTGCTGCCCGTTCATTGGACGTGACCTTGTTCCGGCCAATGTTGCCCCCAACAATGAGTCCATCTGGCCGGTTTTTGAGCCGTTCAACCAACGCCTCCAACCCGCCATTGTTAAAGCCCATTCTGTTGATCAGCCCTCGGTCTTCTTTCAATCGGAACAACCGCGGCTGCGGATTTCCTGATTGCGGCTTTGGCGTCACCGTGCCCACCTCCACAAAGCCAAAACCCATGGTGGCCAATTCATGCAACCAACGCCCGTCCTTGTCGAAGCCCGCAGCCAAGCCCACCCGGTGGGGAAAATGAAGACCTGCAACCTCTGCAGCGTCCTCAACCCGAAATCCAGGCGACATCGACCGGCGCAATGCTGCACCCACAAAGGGCAATTTCAAACCCAAAGAAAAAAGCCCCATCGTTCTGTAGTGCGCCCGTTCAGGGTCCATTCTAAACGCAAGAGGCCGGACAACAGACTGATATACACGGGTTCCAAATGGAGAGTCGCTCATGGCTGGCAAAGATGTTAATAAAGATGTGGATACGGACAACAAGCCCCACATCTACAAAGCCCCATCCTGCCGATAATTTTGACAGCAACCGAAAGCATGTTGTTTAACTGGGGCAAAAAGAAGTTGAAGACCGACGAGGTAGCGAGGATGTTCGTCCACGCCACCTTGGATAGTGTCGAAGATGCTTGGCCAGATGTCGCGGGCATGATCCGGGAGTCTCCACATTTTGAACGGCCACCAGAAATCGGAGAAGGCGACGCAGCTCCATTCTTGCTTGTGATTTTGGCAGGGAACTTCGACATGATCTCTCGGTTTTTCGAAGGGGGGTCAGAGAATGCGCTGATTGATTGCATCCTGAGTGAGCTGTCTAAGGAATTGGGCATACCCGGTCCTCAATTGGCAAAACGCATTGGACGCGTTCGAGAAGACATGATGCGCTTGAATCGCCCTTCGAAGAAAACAATCAGCGCCATGTCACGCGGCGTTTACCAGGGATACACACTGAATGAATGTCAGGATGACTATTTCCGGACATTGAACGTACCGAACCCGCGGTTTTTAATGCAGATGGAGGAGATGCTCCATCACTTTTTGTGGGACTGGAATTCTTTCAGAGAGCAATTCCGAATGCAATTGCAGACGTCCAGCGCCGCTGTCATCTGACCTCAACCTCTTCTTTCGATGTCTCTGGCTTGATCTCGATCCTTGATCGTATTGCGCTTGTCCACCAATTTCTTGCCCTTTGCCAAGGCTATCTCGAGCTTGGCATAACCGCTTTGCGAGATGAACATTCTCGTTGGCACCACCGTCACCCCAACATCCCTCAACTTTCGCTGAAGCTTACTGAGCTCGGTGCGCTTGAGCAGCAACTTGCGCATGCGACGGGGATTATGGGTCACATACCCCGAATGGTCATAGGCCTCTACGTTCATGTTGAAGACGTAAAATTCATCCCCATCGAAACGGCAATACGCTTCCACAATGCTGGCCTTGCCCGCACGAATGCTTTTGATTTCCGTGCCCAGCAGCTGAATGCCCGCTGTGTATTGATCTGTCAGAAAATAGCTGAACGCCGCCTTTCTGTTTTTGATCTCTACCGCCATATCCGGTGAAAATTACAACCAAGAATGGGGTATGTGCTTCAACCTTTTGAATTTATGTGCGTCCTTAGTTCATGATGCACCTGAAGTTGATTCTCACCTCCCTTACCCTGAGCCTCTGTCTCTTTTCAAACGCCCAAACTGTTGGGCTTCTGCTCAACACCCCAGAAGCGTTTGACGGCTACACCTTGGTCGCCCCAACAGGGGCAACACGCACGCACTTGGTCGACAATTGCGGGAGAATCATCAATGAATGGGACAGCAATTATCGGGCGGGAGAGTCTGCCTATTTGCTGGAAGACGGCTCCTTGCTCCGCACTTGTCGCGTTTCTAGCAACGTCTTCAATGGAGGGGGCATCGGGGGACGAATCGAACGTTTTTCTTGGGAGGGGGACTTGATCTGGAGCTACAATATGGCCAACGACAACCGTCACCATCATCACGACATGGCTTGGCTGCCCAATGGTCATGTGGTGCTCATGGGCTGGGAATACCGGAGTGCAGAGGAAGCCGAAAGCGCTGGCCGTCAAATCGAAGGTGCGGTTTGGCCCCCCATTCTTGTGGAAATCTCCCCAAGTGGAAATGAAGGCGGCAGCATCGTCTGGGAATGGCGTGCATGGGACCATTTGATTCAAAACACGAACCCGTCATTGCCCAATTATGGCGAGCCATCGGAACATGTGGGTCGTTTCGATGTCAACTATGGCTCATCCTCCGGTGGAGGGCTCCCCGGAGGGCAATCTGGGGGTGATTGGTTTCATTGCAATGCACTGACCTACCATCCTGAGCACGACCTACTGATGCTCAACTCTCGGAATTGGAATGAATTTTACATCATCGATCACGACCTCTCTTCCGCAGCGGCCAGCGGACCAGAGGGGGACCTCCTTTACCGCTGGGGGAATCCCGAAACCTATGGAAGAGGAGTAGCGTCTGACCGGGTATTCTTTGGTCAACACGACCCACATTGGCTCCTGGACGAAGGCCCAACCGCGCTGGGAGGCAACCCCAACCATACCGTATTGGTGTACAACAATGGAGATGGCCGCCCTGGCGGCAATGGAAGTACGGTGGATGAGTTGACCCTGCCTTGGGACCCCTCCTCTGAGAATGGCCATTTCACCATGCCCGCTGCCCAAGACAGCGACGCCGCTTTTGGTCCAGAAGAATTGGACTGGAGTTGGCCAGAGAATCCCGGCGCAAGTTTTTACAGTTCCAAAATCAGTGGGTCGCAGCGTCAGCCCAACGGAAATACCCTCATATGCGAAGGAGCCAGCGGCCACCTCTTCGAAATCACCACAGATGGTGACCTCGTTTGGGAATACTTCACTGCGTACAATCAATTTGGCGCCATCAATCAGGGGGATGCTCCTTTCGCAAACTCAACATTCCGAGCCTACCGTTACGCGCCAAACCACCCTGCCTTCGACGGCCGCGACATGACACCCGGGGAGCCCGTTGAAGCCAACCCTGCACCATTTGACTGCGTGGTCTATCCTGCGCCCCAGGACACCACATCCTCTTCGTTGCAGGACATCTCGAGCGCGCACCACTGGACAGCCTACCCCAATCCATCGACAGAACAGTTCACCGTTGACGTCCCACAGGCTGGCTCATGGTCACTCTCAGACGGCATGGGACGAGCAACCGCCTCAGGCAACTTGTTGATCGGAAAAAATCTTTGCCGAAGCAACCACATCCCCCCGGGCATGTATGTTCTTCGCATTCGCAATTCTGAAGGACGCCCAATGGGCTCTCCCCGACTGCACATCATTCGCTGACACCTCTTTTACTGAATCACATCCTTGCCATGAACCGTTTCTTGCTTCCCCTCCTGTTTTTGAGCACGACTGTTTTGGGTCAAAACACCGTGGGCACCATCGCGTATGACGCGGACCTCTATACCGATGGCTACACGATGATTTATCCCCACAATCAGAACCGTGCCATGCTGCTCAATGCCTGCGGTGAGGTCGTGCATGATTGGACCATGGAGGAGGACCGTCGCCCAGGAAATACGGCATACTTGCAGCCCAACGGAGACCTGATCATGACCTCACGTCCTGCTTCCGTTGGAGACGACGCCATTTGGGCGGGTGGTGGTGGTGCGACCATTGAGCGACGCACATGGGACAATGAGGTGCTGTGGAGCTTTACAGCCAACGACGACAGCGTGCGCTTGCACCACGACATCACCGTAACCCCAGAGGGCAATGTGATCGCCATTTGCTGGGAAGCCATCGACAGTCTAGACTGCATTGCCAACGGCCGCAATCCCGAGCTACTCGAGGGCGGTGTATTGTGGAGCGATAAAATCATCGAGCTCCAGCCTGACACCCTAGGCGGTGCAGAGGTTGTCTGGGAATGGCGCGCATGGGATCACCTCGTTCAGGATTTTGACAGCACAAAAGCCAACTATGGCGTGGTGGCCGACAATCAGCAACTGATTGACGTCAACTATGGCAGCATTGGCAATCAACCCCGCGATTGGCATCACATGAATGCCATCGACTACTTCCCCTACTACGATACAGCTGGACAAATCATCGTCAGTGTCCCGACCTTCAATGAAGTGTGGGTGATTTGGCATGACTATCAGTTCAGCGATGACCTGATCTGGCGATGGGGAAACCCAGCCGCATATCAGCGCGGCGACAGCGCAGACCAGAAGCTGTTTTACCAGCACGACATCCACTGGGGCAACGGTCTTGGTGTGAATCCGGGCAATCCTGACTTCACCAAGTTCTTTGTCTTCAACAACCGGGTTCCCAACATGGACACCACTGGCACGCACAGCGAGGTGGCGGTCATCTCCCCCATTTTCGATGAATACGATGGCGGATACGCCTTCAACACCACCACGGGACGTTGGGGACCAGAAGACTTCCAATGGACCTACACAGAGCCTGGACTGAACAGCTCCGGCTTGAGCTCCTTCCAGCGCTTCGGCAATGGTGGCAACCTCATCTGCAATGGCCGCACAGGCGAAATCACGGAGCTGACCGAGGACGGCGAAACGGCTTGGCAATACCGCACACCACTTTTGCAAGGCGCTCCTGTCGCCCAAGGCACAGTCTTGGAAATGAACAACAACTTGACCTTCCGAGCTGACCGTTATCCGTCAGACTTCGCCGCATTTTCCGGGCAAGACCTCTCCTTCGGAATGGTCCTCGAGACCGACCCTACTCCTCTTGGCGTTTGCCAACCCATTCTGTGCGAGAATGAACTGGCGTGCAACTATGGAGAAGAAGGCGACTGCATCTATGTGGACACCGACATCGATGTGGTGGGTCCCCTGATGCTTGGTCTGGTGGACACCCTTTTGTGCACCAACGGTTATGAAGTCACCGACGACGGATTCATCACTTTGGTTCCTTCTTCAGGCGGATTGGACGCCGGTTACGAGTGGTTCATTACACCTGAAGTCACGGACTTGATGTTGACGACAGGCTTCGACATCCTCTACAATGACTTGATTTCGCAAAGCGTGTATGTGTGTGGCACTGAACTGACCGCCGTGAGCGGGTTTTTCGCAGACACCCTCACAACAGACTACGATGGAACGGGATGGCATTGGCCACTGTACAATGGCTACACGGCACCCGCGAGCAATTTTGAATTCGGCTGCAACGATCCTTTGGCGTGCAACTTTGATCCCTGCGCCCTTCCCGACCCCAATCTGTGCACGGAACTCTCCGCCACCACTTTAACGTCTCCCTTCTTGCAAATCACGGTTTCTGGTGGCACCCCGCCTTACAATTTCAATGTCTTTGATGGCGACTTGAACAACATTGGCATTCCTCCCTTCACAAACGACAATGGCATTGTGGCACTCGTGGGAGCAGCCGACGGCGTGTATTGTTTCGAAGTGGAAGATGCGAGCGGCTGTTCCGGGTTCTTCTGTGACACCCTGGGCGTCGTGTCGAATGTTGACGGCCTCCAATCCGGTTCGTTCGATCTGATGCCCAATCCCGCTTCAGGCGCAGTTCAACTCAACTTGCCCTCTGATTGGGAAGTCAAATCCGTGGTCATCTCCGATGCTTCCGGCAGAGAAGTGGCCACTGCTGTAAACACATCTCGCTCAACCATGCTCAACGTCGACCGCATGGCACCCGGCATGTATTTCGTGAAAGTTCTTCACCAAAAGGGCGCTGCCATCGAAAGGTTGATTGTGCGCCGATAAGGCAGATTACCTTGGCTCGAGATGCAAGACGACACCATCATAACCACCCGCACTGGAGGGGTACTTACCCTGACTTTGAACCGACCGGAAGCCTACAACAGCTTCACCCGCCCCATGGCTGCCGCGCTGCAATCCGGACTGGATTTGGCGTCGACAGATGACCGCATCCGATGTGTGGTCATCACAGGCGAAGGCAAAGCGTTTTGCGCGGGTCAAGACCTTAAAGAAGTCACGGGAGAAGACGCGCCACCCCTGGAAGACATCGTTGGAGGCAGCTACAACACCACAGTGCGCAAAATGCGAGCCTTGGCAAAGCCAGTGATCACGGCAGTCAATGGAGTGGCGGCAGGAGCCGGCGCCAACATTGCCCTTGCAGGTGACCTCTGCGTGGCTGCCGAAAGTGCCAAATTCATTCAAGCCTTCTCCAAAATTGGTTTGATTCCAGATAGCGGGGGAACTTGGATGCTCCCCAAACTTGTGGGCCTGCAACGCGCAACGGCATTGGCTTATCTGGGAACGCCTGTTGGCGCGCCAGCAGCCGAAGCCATGGGCATGATTCACCGGTCCATTCCCAATGCAGATTTTTCCGCTGAAGTACAAGCGCTGGCCGAAACTTTGGCCAATATGCCCACGCGTGGACTGGCCCTCACCAAGCAAGCCTTTAACCAAGGGTTTGAGCAGAGCATGGACGCACAATTGGATACGGAAATGGAACTTCAAGCCACCGCATCCCGTACAGGTGATTTCAAAGAAGGTGTTGCGGCTTTTTTAGAAAAGCGCAAACCCACCTTTAAAGGACATTGAATCATGGCGTCGGACCAGTGGATCTCATGCAACGACAAGCTGCCTCAAAATGGGCAACGCGTCCTTGGCGTAGTGCCAGGAAATGAGGTGTTGCTTCCCGGCAAGGCAAGCTTTGAAATGCGCGAGGTCTTGGTGCTCCGGTTTATGGAGAATTTCTTCGCCGCTCAAGCCGACAAGGCGGGTGCACACGGCCGCCACTTCTGGTCGGGAGAAGGCGCATCCAACCAGTACTTTGAGGCCGTCAGCCATTGGTTGCCCATGCCCGAGGCTCCAGTTTTCAAAGACGAAGAGGGCACTTGAATCGGGCAATCAATGCTTTTTAAGCGGAAAGAATTGCCCCGCAACTCCCACAAATGCATGTCTTTCGCCTGCAATCTCCATTGTATAGATTGAAGCGAATCGAAGGTCTTCACGTTTGGCCAATGGCCCTGCTGCCGCGCTGGCAAGTTGTCCCAGCCCTTTCCTGAATTTCCTCCCCAACTCCGTCTCGCCGGGCACATTGTCGGCCAGCTCATCCTGCACATAAAGCGTCAAGAATTCCTTGAAATCCGATTCGTCTGGATTGGTGAAGTACAGGGCTGCAGCTGGGAATGCCAGCAAGACAATGAGGTTGCGAAAAAATTTCATTTTAGCTCATTAATCAGATGAAAAGCCTGGACGGCATACAATGCCGCTGTTTCCGTCCGCAACCTGTGATCTCCCATGGTCACGGGAACGAATCCCGACTCAGAGAACTGCTGAATTTCAGCGGGAGAAAAATCACCTTCTGGTCCAACCGCAATGACCGCGTCTCGGCCCTTAGGCAACGCATGTGCCATCGATTGACGGCCCCATTCTGGATGCTCTGGAACAGGACAATGGGCCAAGCCCAACCACGCATCTCCGTCCACTTGAGTCAAGGCCTCTGCCAAAGCAAGGGCTGGTTTCAATGTTGGCAACCAAGCCCTTCTGGATTGCTTCATGGCCTCTACCAGCGTGCGATTCCAACGTTCAATCTTCTCCACACGACGCTCGCTACGCGCTGTCCAAATGGGCTGGATTCGATCCACCCCACACTCACATGCCTTCTCCAAAAACCACTCAAAACGATCGGTGTGCTTGGTCGGAGAAACCATCATGGTCAAACCCGGACCAACCTTGGGGTAACACTCAGGTTGCCCAACCGTCAAAAGCACATGTCGTTTTTCTAACGCCATGATCTCGGCGGCAAATACCGCGCCTCGGCCATCAGCCAACTCCACCGTGTCTCCTGGCTTGGCACGAAGTACCTGAACCAGATGGCGGGCTTCATCTGCGCCCAAGGAATGGGCGCCGGGTTTGACGTCAGGTGCATAAAATCGGCGCATGCCACAAAGAAAAGCGGCGAGGCGGCCTTCAGACCACCCCGCCGCATTCTCAGTTCACAATGTGTCGTCAGTTTACCTCAATGGCCAAAGTCCGGGGCGCAGCTGCCAAGATTTCGCCTGGAACGCCCTGAGCAAACTCTTCAAAGTTGCGGTGAAAACGTTCAGCCAAATCATCAGCCTGATCGTCAAATGCTCGCCCATTTGTCCAAGTAGAACGGGGATCCAACAGTCCTGATTCGACGTTGGGCGCTGTCAATGGCACCTCCCACCCAAACCGTTCACACCGGCGATAATCTGCATTGTCCATGCTGCCACTCAAAACGGCATTCAACAGGGCGCGCGTGTTCTTTAGCGACATGCGCGACCCCACACCATGCGGCCCTCCAGTCCAACCGGTATTCACCAGCCAAACCTTGGTCCCGTGTTCGGCCATTCGCTCACCGAGCATGTCGGCGTAACGACCAGGATGCAAAGGCAGGAATGGCGCACCGAAACATGCACTAAAAACGGCCTTTGGCTCATGAATGCCATCTTCCGTGCCTGCCACCTTCGCAGTGTACCCGCTGATAAAGTGATACATGGCTGTCGGGGCGTCCAGCCTAGCCAGGGGAGGCAATACGCCAAACGCATCGCAGGTCAGGAAAAAGATGTGGTCTGGATGCCCGCCCTGTCCACTTGGCTTTGCGCCTTGGATGTGATCCAATGGATAGCTCACCCGGGTATTTTGCGTCGTCGCTGCATCGCTGTAGTCAGGGGTCACACCATCTGCGGCAAAACCAATGTTCTCCAGCATGGCACCATGTCGAATGGCATTGAAAATGTCGGGCTCACGCTGGGCATCCAAATCAATGGTCTTGGCATAGCACCCCCCCTCGAAATTGAAAATTCCGTCAGCGCCCCAACCGTGCTCATCGTCGCCGATTAAACGACGTGCTGGATCACTTGAAAGCGTGGTCTTGCCCGTGCCGGAAAGGCCAAAAAACACCGCCGTGCTTCCGTCTTCTGCCTCATTGGACGAACAGTGCATGGGCAGCACATCGGAGGCTGTCGGCAACAAGAAATTCATGGCACTGAACATGCCTTTTTTGATTTCACCGGTGTACCCTGTCCCCCCAATGAGAATGCGTCGGTGGGTGAAATCAAGAACTGCAAAATTGGCCTGTCGCGTGCCGTGCTTTTCTGGGTCAGCTTTGAAACTTGGGGCACATATCACATGCCATTCAGGCTCAAACTGGGCAGCCTCTTCTGCCGTTGGCCGTAAGAACATATTGTATGCAAAGAGGTTGGACCAAGACTTTTCCGTCAAGACGCGAAGTGATCGGCGGTGCTCTGCATGGGACCCGACAAAAGCATCTCTCGCATACAGACCCTTTCCATCAAGGAATGCCATTAAATCCTCGTGCAACAAGTTGGCATTTTCCGAGGATATGGGCTGATTGATGTCTCCCCACCACACTTCTTCTTGAGTGATGTTGTCTTGGACAATGAATCGGTCTTGAGGACTTCGTCCGGTGAACCGCCCTGTTTCTATCGCGAGGGCGCCAGTTGAAGTGAGTCGGCCTTCTCCGGCCAAGAGTACCCGCTCTATGAGCTGGGCTGGGGCGAGGTTCCACCAGATTTGTCTGGCTTTCTTCAATCCACTTTGAGCCAAATCCGGGCGGAATGGCGTGTTTCCTTGATGTACCATGATGTCGGGCTGATCATTGCGAGCCTGAATGCCAAAGATAGCCAGTACTTTTTTCCAAACTGGGCGAAACTTATTGTCAGAATACCACCATTTGTACCCCACAACATTCTGAAATCCCGGTTTACTTATCTCGCCACATGGACCACATCCAACGCAACCACCCCCCAATCATCAACGCCCCTCCAATTGGAGTCACCGGACCCAATATGGCCGCTGACCCGCCCCAGACTTTCACAAGAATGAGACCGAAAATGCTGAATGAAAACATGGCCGTCCCCAAAGAGACCCAGCCCAGCCCATCGGAATTTTTGTGCGCGGATGCACCCAAAATGGCGCAGCCCATGGCCATCAGGTAATGGCCTCCTGTTCGCCAAGCTGCAAGAGATTCCGGAGCCAAAACTGACTCTAAAGCATGGGCACCAAATGCCCCGGACACAATTCCACACACCAAAAATATTCCGGCTGTCAACTTGTAAATCCGGTTCGCTTCATGAACGGATTGCGCGTTTGATATGTTCCTCTTCATCCACCGCTAAATTGCAGTCAATTGAGCCCCACATACAACATGCGCATCCCTCTCTTTTTCTCCATCCTGATTCTCCTCTTGGCCTCCTGTTCTTCCAGCACGGAATCGGAGACAATTTCTCCGGCGAAACCAGGGAAAACAAAGCCGGAACTCGAAGCCAAGGCCAAGCTCAGCCGACGGGCATATACCGCGGAAGAGCTCAACCGTCCATACAGCACCGTGAGCCCTTGGCGATACATCTACACCAGCCCAGAAGCTCAATATTTTAAAAAGATGGTGACGGTTTCCTCCCATTCTAGAGTCGTTCACTCTGCCGGTCATGCTGTGCTCGTCCCACGCGACGAAACATTCAAAGGCAACAAAACATGGAAAGGCATCATGGAAAAGGAAAACCTGGCTGTTTTGGATCGGTTTGTGGGCGCGCACATCATCAAAGGAATCGAAGGTCCAAAAGAGCTTGAAGGCGTTTACGAAGACCTGAATGGCAACACAATCGTCATTGAAACCGCAGAAGATGGAGAACAGGTTTGTGGCGGCGCACGACTGCTGGGTCAGGTGGTCGAAACGGACAATGGTGTGGTCATACCCGTGATGGGCATGGTTGAAGACATTCGCTGGGATTAACAACCGCGCAACCGCATTGTCACATCGACCGTTCTGGGCGTGTAGCTTAAAAAAAACTCCTCATGATCTCGTCCCTCGCCACTCGGATTCTTTGTTGCTCTTTGTTGCTCTTTGTTGGGTCGCGCTTGACCCAAGCGCAATCGCTCATTGAGTTCGGACGCTGGGACACTGTGGCCGTTTTTGGGGAGGGAGGTGAGGCCATGAACAACCCTTGGACCGGCGGGCTGACCGCCCCTCAATTCTCCGCAGGCGACTTGGATGGCGATGGGGTCCAAGACCTTTTTGTCTTTGACCGAAGTGGCCATCGAATCCTGCCTTTTCAAGGTTGCCCATCCGCTGTCCCAGAGTCACCGATGACGTATCTGTATCGGCCAGATTGGAGAAACGCCTTCCCCGAAGGCATTCAAAACTGGGCCTTGCTAAGAGACGCCAATTGCGACGACGTACCAGACCTGTTTCACAACAGTCAAAGCGGTTTCCGCATTTGGTATGGAGAAACAACAAATGATCTGGTGGCTTATCCGGAAGCTCCATCCACGAATGTGTTCGGGAACTGGGACTTTGGCACGGGCGACCAGCAGCTTCCTCTCATTTGTTTGAACACCGACATTCCTGCCCTAGATGACTTTGATGGTGATGGCGACTTGGACATGGTCACGTGGACAGAAACGTCTTCGACGCTCTATGCATATACAGGACGCGGTGCCACGGAGGGATCTGTGGGTTGCGGCGACACCTTGATCTGGGACGTCACCAACCGATGCTTCGGCATGCTGAATGAGGCCACCGAAAACAACGACTTGTTCATCGGAGAGGACCACACCTGTGGCTTTAATGTGGCCGACCCCCGATTGGAGCTCCGCGCCAGAATCCAGCACCACGCGTCATGCAGGGGGCACCGCGGCCCTGTTGGAGCTCGATGGAGATGGACACCTTGACCTTCTTCTGGGTGATGTCTCTTACAATTCGTTGACCGCTTGTTACATGACCGATGCTGTCGACGGGCAGGACAGCACAACTTCCTCCAACATCACCTGGCCTGCAGATTTGGGCGGTGTCGCATTGGACCTGCTCCGGTTTCCAGCGGCTTACCCTTTGGATGTCGATCAAGACGGTGCCCGTGACCTCTTGATTGCCGTCAACGAAACCTTTGAAATTGATGGCCGCGGCGGAGCTTGGCATTATCGAAACACCGGGTCCACAGAGTCCCCGATCTGGAACTTGGTCAACCGCGCTTTTCTGCAAGACAACATGATTGATGTGGGCCGTGGCGCCTACCCAGCGTTCACCGACTTCAATGCAGATGGCTTGTTGGATATGGTGATTTCCTGTAAGGAACGCTATTTGGGCCCCGGTGATACGCCCTCTCTTTTGGCGCGCTTTCAAAATGTGGGGACCGACACAGCACCCGCTTTTGAGCAGCTCGACACGAATTGGTTGTCCTTGCCTGACTATGGCTTGGAAAGCACAGCCATGGCCTTTGGGGACTTGGATGGCGATGGCGATGACGACTTGATTCTGGGGGATGAATTGGGCAACGTTCACGCCTGGACCAACCAAGCCGAACCGGGTTCTATGGCTGACTACCTCTTGACTGGACCGAGCATGGCTGACGACTCAGGTGTCCCGATTGATGTTGGTCAATTTGCCACCCCTGAGCTCCATGATTTCGACAACGATGGAGACCTTGATTTGCTGATTGGAGAGAAAAATGGTGGCGTTCAACTGTATGAGAATTCGGGATCCTCGTCGGCTCCTGTGTTTTCTCTCCTTACGGTCTCGGCAGGACAAGTGGATGTCGACAATGCTCTGGGAATTGACGGCTACCCCACCCCGCGCGTCTTCGAAAACGACGGCAGTTCTTGGCTCGTTGTGGGCAACGAACTCGGCCACCTTCAAGTGTTCAGCTTGCCCACTAACCCGCTGGCCGAACCTGATCTGGAATGGCCTGAAGTCACCGACCAATGGAATGGGCTTTACGAAGGATTGTTCTGTGCACCAGCTCTGGCCGACTTGGACGGAGATGGCATACTTGACCTCGTTTTGGGCGTTCGAGATGGCGGATTGACCCTTTGGCGAGGAGAAGGTGAGGACGTCGTTCGCAGCTGTGCCCCCGCAATCAACGGCATCAATCCCATCGCTTTGATGACCCCGTCCTGGATACCAAGCCCCAACCCCATCGCTTCTGGCGGGCGCATGGCTGTGCCCTCTGAAGGCCTGGCCATTTTTGACCTCGCTGGCCGGGAAATCATACGTCTCAGGGCAACCAATGGAGAAGTCAACCTGCCCATTGACCTACCGGCAGGAACTTATTTGATTCGCCCTGAAGGGGCATACAACGACGCGGGCGCCCCCCCATCTTGGAGAAGCGCCCGTCGCTTGGTGGTCGTTGCAGACCGTTAAGTTCGCCGGTGGTTAAACGTTCATGCCATCCAGCACGTTCGCCACTTCCTTCACGGCCTTCGCACTTTCATGCAGCAATGCCATTTCCGCATCGTTGAGGTTGAGTTCAATTACCTCTTCGACCCCTTTGGCCCCCAATTTCACGGGAACTCCTAGGTGCACATCATTTAGGCCATATTGACCCGTGAGGCGGGTGCAACATGGGAAGATTCGCTTTTGATCTTTCACAATGGCTTCGACCATTTGAGCCGCAGCCGCACCGGGCGCATACCAGGCAGAAGTACCCAAAAGCTGAACAATCTCGCCTCCGCCTTTTTTCGTTCGCTGTACGATGGCCTCCAAAGCGTCTGAATCAATCAATTCCGTCACAGGAATGCCGCCAACCGTGGTGTAACGGGGAAGGGGAACCATGGTGTCTCCATGCCCACCCATGAGCACCGCCTGAATGTCCTTTGGGCTCACGTTCAAGGCCTCTGCTAGGAATGCACGGTAGCGCGCCGT
>CASICO010000037.1 GCA_949373165.1 uncultured Flavobacteriales bacterium
CCAAAGACAAGCGAAACCAAACCCCCAAAAAGAAAAAAGCCAGCACCGATGGACCTCGCATTGGCGAAAGGAAACGAGATGCGCTGGACAAGAGGTCGAAAGCCCCGCTGCAACTTGCCCGCAAAAAGCAATGCTTTGCTCCCGTTAGCGAAACCTGTTCAAAGGCAAGCTAGAAAACGTCTTTCTTTTGCGCACAAAGAAGTCCCAAACCACACTGCCCCGGTATTGACCAGCCAATGACGCCTCTGACCTGGTGACACCTTGACAAGCTTCGATTTCGCTTCGGCGTTTGGACACCATCGCCCTTCGGTTCGCATAAAAATCCATGTGAGCCCGCCAGACCGCTTTGAAAAAGGGCCCCTTGCCCTCCATTAAAAAGCGAAGGGCAGCCAGGCCGTCCAAACACTGGCGCATGAATATGCGACTGGTGATGCCCGACCTGTGGTCATTTTTCAACAGCAAGTACAAGTTGTTCCTGAAGTTGAGGTAGGCCTTTTGGGGGTTCTCATGCTGCAGCGTTCCACCACCCAAATGGAAAACCAAGGACCGACTTGTCGCCCCCACGCTCATGCCTCGGTTCTTCATTCTCCAGCACAAGTCAATCTCTTCCATGTGTGCAAAGAAGTCTTCATCCAGGCCATTGACTTCGAACCAAGCCGTCCTCTTGACCAACATTGACGCACCAGAAGCCCAAAACACGGGATGGTCCTTGTCGTATTGCCCGGCATCCAATTCGTTGCAGTCGAACAACCTTCCAGCGCAAAACATGAATCCATGACGGTCCATGAACCCTCCAGCTGCACCCGCGTACTCAAATTCAGCCCTTCGCTCAACAGAACGGATTTTCGGCTGAGCCGCAGACCAG
The DNA here is from genome assembly GCA_949373165.1 of uncultured Flavobacteriales bacterium. Lineage (GTDB taxonomy): Bacteria > Bacteroidota > Bacteroidia > Flavobacteriales_D > Sanyastnellaceae > UBA8752. The sequence continues at coordinate 866 of CASICO010000037.1, forward strand.
CCATTCTCTTCTGCAGCCAGGCGCAAGCCGTCAACCCATCCCGTGGTGACTCCCACATCACTGTTCAACAGAAGAAACCAGTCCGCCTGCCAAGTGCTGTCCAACTGAGACAACCCCTCATTATAGCCCCCAGCAAAGCCCTGATTCTCAGACAACCGAACCACATGGACTTCAGGATATTGCGCCTCGAGCAAGGCCATGCTGCCATCGGTTGAGCCGTTGTCGATGACCACAACACGATCAGGCGCCTCCGTGTGCTCCACAACAGAAGGCAAAAAACGCGTCAAGTGATCCACCCCATTCCAGTTCAGAATGGCAACAGCCACGCGGCATTTCACTTTCTTTTGAAGTGTCGACTCCTCCGATTCAGGGGAGATCATCTTGGATTGAAAAACAAATCTTCGGGCTCTTCCCGGCTGTACGTATCCTTCTGCCCCAATTGATTCATGGAGGTTTGAGACACCGAGTGCCCAAGCTCACGGGTCCGCAAAACGCTCAGCCAATCTGCATTGCGAATCTCTCTTGGGTGGTCGCTATGCAGCAACTCAAAACACTCGCCAACCACTTGAGGGGTATAGAACAAAAATCGGCGGTTGTTGAATGGACCCGCCTTGTGGTAGTGCCAAATCTCGTAAGGGTAATACTGTGTCCCATTGTGCCTTTGGACAGTGGTGTTCGGGCGACCGTAACGAAGCAAAATCCACCCCATGTCTGTCTCGTGCCCTCTGCGGTTTGGACAGGCCCCGTACTCCGCATCTGCAATGGCCACTTCCCGACGGTATTCTCGCCAAGCTGCACCTGGATTTTCTGGGTTTCTGGACGACCAAAATTGATCCAAGAAAGCTTGAAGAGGCCGCAAACCAGACTCCTGCAAGGAATACTCAATGGACCGGCGTTCATTGGCCTCGGCGATTGGCAGCAGCGTTTCCAACATCATCAAAAGGCTGTCACGGTCGTTGTGAATTTGGACAAATGGAGAAAGGACCGCCGCCGCTTCCGCAGCATCCTGAACCGCTGAGCCCACGACTTCAACTGCAAGCTTCCGGCCCATAACAGGCTCCTGTTGAGGTGTTTGAACCTGAACCGTTAAATTGTAGATGCCGGGTGAAGGAACTGGGATGGATTCCATCAAGGGCAACACAGACGCCCCCTTCTTCCGGAAAAACCGCTGTGTCCCTTCAGCCCAGTTTCCATTCTTGTCTTCGAACCCCGCGATCACCAAAAAGGCACTGTCCTGACCGAATTCAAGGTCAGTGCCATAAAGCTCACCGTAAAACAACACAAATTCAGCATCGTCTGAAATCCTCTGGTCGACCAGTGGCAAGACTTCGAGTCCAGAACGGGTCAAGGTGGTGGGAGGGGTCATTCCGGGGGCGACACCTTGGACCAAAAACAAATCGCTGATGTCCACATCCAAAGGCGCATCCACTTCGACCACCATTTCGTGGGTCAAAGGCGATGCCAATGGCGCCCCCAAATCACGGACTTCCAACTCCAAAACGTGAGGACCCGGGGCCAAAGGAATCCGGGCAATGTCCAAGAAATCACCGGGAGCAGGCAAGTCGTCCGTCCGGGATGTGGCTTTGCTAAACCCCGCCACACTGCCTGTGCTGTCAAAGACCACTACAGACCATTTAACAGCAGCGCGATAAAGGGTGTCTTCACCCACAAGCCATTGCAATCCTTCGGCCATGAATTCAGCCTGCACTTCCAAGTAGGGGAGGCCGTCAGGAGCAGTGAACTGCCGTGTAGCCAGTCTAACACCCGGGGACTGGGCAAACACGCCATGACTGGCCACGGTCACAATGACCAAGATCATGAGGTAAACCCTTTGCGCAGAAATGCGTAGATGTTGAGGAAAGCCTAAATTGAACACTGTATCCATGAAGAATCTGCAAGATAAGCCCGTGAAGCAAGGAGCCATGTTCCTCCTGACGCTATTGAGCTTGTGTTGCCATTTCCCCATGTTGGCCACGCATTTGGTCGGTGGTGAAATGTATTACGACCACCTCGGCGGCGACACCTACGAGGTTCATTTGATCATCTACCGAGATTGCGGGCCAACCAATACCAACGGAACAGGTTTTGACCTCTCTGCAGCCATTGGAGTTTACCAAAACAGCACATTGTACTCCGATGCCACCATGCAACTGGACTTCAATGCCGTAACCAACATCGACCTTTTGAGTGGCAACCCCTGTGCTTTGCTTCCCCCTGGTGTGTGCATCGAAAGGGCAGAGTACATTTCGATTCTCAACCTACCGGCAAGCGACCAGAACTACACCATTGTCTATCAGCGATGCTGCCGAAACCCTCAGGTTATCAATCTAGAAGACGCGACCAACACCGGTTTCACCATGTTTACCGAAGTCCCGGCCGTAAACAGTGGTCCTGACATCGACACGGGCTCCAATTCATCCTCCCGATTTGCAGCACTGCCCCAAGCTTACGTTTGCCAAGGACAGCCTTTTGAGCTCACCAATTTGGCCACCGACCCCGATGGGGACAGCTTGATTTACTCCATAGGAGACGTTTTTATAGGCGGGAGCTTTTCAGCCCCTACACCTAGCCCTCCCACCGGTCCTCCGTTCAACAACGTGACTTGGGCGGAAGGATACAACGCCCTGAACCCATTGGGCACCGGGGCCATGGACAACCTTCAAATAGACCCTTCGAACGGGACCTTGTCCGCGAATCCCTCCGTGGTCGGGAAATATGTAGTGGGCATTTATGTGACAGAGTTCCGTCAAAACAACCTTGGAAACTGGGTGCCCTTGGGCAAAGTGATTCGTGACTTCACCATAGATGTCGTGCCTTGTGAAGTGCTCTTGCCCGAAGTCTACTGGCCAGCACCATGCTCTGGCCTAGATGTCGCCTTTGACGTGGACGCCACAGAAGGACAGTTCTCATGGTCCTTTGGCGCCGGAGAAGGGGGCAGCGAAGACGCCTCACCCGATCACAACTACGCCGAAGAAGGCGTGTACTTGGTCTCTCTTGTCTATGACCTCGATGGATGCGCCGACAGCTTAACGCAAACCATCACAGTGTCGCCTCCGTATTCCGCAGAATTTAGCTTGGGAGAGGCCACTTGCTTGGCCAATGGATGGAGTCAGCCTGTGGACTACAACGGGGACGACGGAGGCTCGGGTGGTGTGGTTTGGTACGTCGATGGCAATGAAGTCGCGACCGGATACAGCGTTGAAGATTTTGCTTTAACTGCCGGCAGTCACAGCATTGTCGCCACATTAACCAACAGCTACGGCTGCACGTTTGATTCAGAAGCGTCTCCTGTCCTGCCTGAATTGCCTTTCGCCAACTTTGAAATGTCCGAGCCTCCATGCAATGGCCTCGACATCACATTCAACAACCTGTCTTCTGGAGCAAGTGACTATGCTTGGACATTTGACCTGGATGCCAGCTGGACTGGAAGTGCAGAAGAAAGCAGCCAAGCCGACCCGACTTGGGCCTTCCAAAGTTTTGGAACCGCGTTCACTCAACTCGTTGCTCAGCCAGGAGAAGCCTGCGCCGACACACTGATTCAAGAGGTCACCATTTTGCCCGTTGACCCCTTGGTCATGGCGTTTGGTGCAGTAGAACCCTTGGCTTGTTCATTGGAAACCACAGTGGAATTCACATTCACCGGCGCATATGCAGACGTGGTGGAATGGGACTTTGCTTCATTTGGATCAGCCACAGGAGATACGGTCAATTTCGATTTCACCGAATCTGGGCTTTTCGAGGTGATGCTGACCATAGAAAATGACACCTGCGGCACGAATCAATCTGTGGAATTCGAAGTCTATGTCCCCGAATTGGTCTCGGAAGTCGAGCTGGTCATTCCCAATGTGATCACCCCCAATGCCGACGGCAAAAACGACCGTTTTAGGGTGGGGACAAAGCGGGTGGACGGAAACGGCGTAGACCCTGCCAATGCGTCTTCCTTTAGCCAGTTTAAGCTCCAGGTTTATGACCGTTGGGGCGTATTGGTCCACCAATCCGAAGGGATTGGCGCAGGCTGGGACGGTCGAATTGGTGGCCGAATCGCCGCACCCGGCGTCTATTACTACATCCTCAATGCCGACCACAGCTGCCTAGATGCAGACCTTCAGGAGGTGGGGGAGCTTACGTTGATTTTGGATTGACCGTTCGACGAAACCATCGGGCACGCTCAGTCTTACACAACACCAATCGGTGCACATCGCACCATCCACTGACACTGCTGGCTTTGAACTGCTTGTCCGCCACTTGTGCGCCACCTGAATCCACTGCATCCAAATCCTCTCCGTCACTGAAAAAAATGCCGTCGTTCACGCTGCGCATCCAACGCGCTGTCGTTCTGCCTTGCTTTGAGTTGCACACGGTCTTCGATTGCAGGCATGAACGAAAGATTGCAGACCCCATCTTTGCAACATGAACGCCGCTTGGGATCGCACCTTTCCAAACTGCATCCACGACGCTGCAGGACGGCGCATGAACATCACCATGCGTTTTGGCCTTCGCGCCATGGTCACACCACTGTGGGCCCAGCACATTGGTACAACACCAGACCACGACGTCCTCATCGAGGCCTTGAACTCCCCAGGCTATGGCTTGGTGGTTCTCGACCTCGCCCATGGCGAAGATTTGCCGACACCGCTGCCAAAAGGCACTTGGGCGGTCAAAAAGCACACCCGAACCCTTCCGTTAAGCCTGTTAGAAGACCCCGTGGACAAGTGGCCCAACCACCGCAAAAAACAACTGCGTCGCGCGCTGCGCGATGGCGCCCTTGCTTCTCCCACTCAGGACCTTGACCTTCTTGTGCAACTGCATCAAGCCGCGCGAAACAGAAAGGGACTCAAAAGCGACGAAAAGGCGCTGCGCCAGCTGCTTAAAGCCTTGCTCAAAGAGCCCGACACTCACGCATGGAAAGTGACCCTTGCCAATGGGAAAGTGGCTGCAGGCGGGGTATTTCACGGCCAAGAATCAGACGTGTGCGTCTACGGGTTTGGCGGACAGTTTCGCAGCGAAATTCCCGGCGAAAGTAGCCGGGCAACGGTATTGCTCATCGCAACCGCCATGCGACATGCTGCAGAACAAAGGGCACACACCTTTGATTTTGGGGGCAGCATGGATACCGGTGTTGACCGATTCTATGCCGAATTTGGCGCTCCAATCGTGGACAAACACAGATTGGTGCGCATGGCACGGCCCTGGAGGCCCATCCTCAAGTGGCGCCGGCCAGACTTGTTCGAGTCTTGATCAAGGCCACACGGCCGCCTTTTTCGCTTCAGGCAGAAAGGAAGCATCTCTGCCCCACTGGTTGATCTGAACCAACTCAGCATCGGTGAAGGACATGGCATCCCTGAGCAGGCGATACTCATCCATGATGCTGATGTTCATGATGCCGGGATCATCGGTGTTGACCGTGGTTTTGATTCCGGCGTCCATGATGTCTCTGAACGGATGCGCTTCCCGCGTGGGACAAACGCCGCTCAGCCAATTCGATGTTGGACACAACTCCAATACAGTGCCGCGCTCTCGAACAAACTCCAAAACCTCGGGGTCTTCCAAAATTCGAACGCCATGGCCAATCCGGTCCGCGTGCAGCATCTCAATGGAGTTGCGGATGTTCCGCGAAGCTTGAGGTCCTGCAGCTTCACCTGCGTGAATGGTGACTGCAAACCCTTCTGACTTGGCCTTTTCGAACAAGGGAACGAAAACCTCTGGACCAACAGCCAACTCATTGTCTGCCAGATCCATGGCCAAAAAGTCTGCCTTCTTCTCAATGGCAAAATCCAACCAGTATTGATTTTCTTGGACCGTCTTGATTCGCTGAAGCAAACAAATCAAGCCCACAGCAATCGGAAAATCGGACTCTGCACGGGCAATGCCCTTGAGGATGGCTGCATGCATCTCATCTGGCTTCAACCCTGGGTGAGCATCGCACAGAAAGCTAGGGGCATAGCGCAGCTCAAGGATGCGGACGCCATCGCGTGCCATGTCTTCGCAGCATTCGTAAGTCAACCTCTCGACCACATCGGCCGAATCCAACAGGTCACGGTGCCCCAGAAAGATGTTGAGCAACGTGGGCAAGTCCCCCACAGGTTCGGTGATCAACAACTCCCTCCGGAATGTCGCCTCATCCATTGGCCTTCCCTTGGCGGAGAGCAACTCTTTCAAAAGAGCCGGACGCGCGGTCAACTCAAGGTGACAGTGAAGTTCAACTTTGGGCAGGGCACGCAGGGCATCATCATTCATGTAGCCTGCAAAGGTAGCCTTCGACGGGCCGCTGTTCATTTCGAATTGAAACAAGATTCAAATCAGTGTCCCCTGTCCGCATCTTCGAGCCATGATTGGAATCGGAGCACGCATCGCCCACCCAAAATATGGAGAGGGCGCGATATTCGGAGAAGCGGGAACCGCATGGCGCATCTTCTTCCAAGAACATGGGGAAAAGGAACTGGCGAAGACTTACGAATCCTACGAGGTCATCGAAGCAGCCGAACCCACGTCTGGCGGCATCGAATTGGAGGACGTGATTTCAGCTGTAGAAAACGTATTTGATCAGTATCTCGAATCGCCAAGCCCCATTTCATTGGGAGACAAGTGGGAGGGGGGCATGATGGAATTGCGCCCTGGAGAAGAAGGCCTCAAGAGCAAAGAGATCCCGATTGAAACCTTCTTCCACAAGATTGTGATGCTCAGGGACCGACTCCGCGTGCTCGAACAAAACATCAACAGCAACGGCAAATTGTCCGATGAAGACAAGGTGAACCTTCAACAATACATCACACGCTGTTATGGGTCTTTGACCACATTCAACGCTCTGTTTGAGCGCAAAGAAGACTTTTTCATTGGAGACAAAAAAGGGCATGAATCCTGAATCCGTATTTCAGTGCTTCAATGCTTTGGCGCCCTTTTTTTGGTTAGCATTGATTGCAGCACCCCGCTCAAAGTGGGTGAAGACATGGGTGTTGAGTGGCGTAAGCGTTGGCATACTTGCAGCAGGATATTTCGCCGTTGTCCTCTCTCATTTCAATTTTGACGGGGCAGACTTCATGTCGTTGGCCGGCATCATGGCCCTGCTCAATGACCCATGGGCCATGACTGCCGGGTGGATCCATTATTTGGCATTTGACTTGCTGGCTGGCTTGGTCATCACCCAAAAAGGACTGCATTTGGGAATTCCGCGTTTGCTACTGCTCCCTTGTCAGCTGGCCACCTTTATGCTCGGACCTATCGGAATCGTGCTTTTTGTCTGGATTGCGAAAGCAAGGAAAGTGACTTGGCCAGCGCTGGCTCTGAAGCAAGCCTGAGTGCTGACTGTCAAAGAGGCCTGCAATTCAGACTTAGCGAATCACCATGACCATGCCCTGGAAAGTCTCGGGATAATTGCCATGTGTCCATCGCACCTGAACCGAGTAAGCGTATTGACCGTCCCGGACAAAGTGCTCTCCTTCGCCCCGTTGGTCTTGTCCAACCCAATGTTCCTCTGGGTTGGTTGAAGAGAAGACCACTTCTCCCCATCGGTTGAAGACTTCAAATCTGTAATCGGTTGCACCGAAAGCCTGGCCCAGTGGACGAAAACCGTCATTCAGCCCATCGTTATTGGGGGAGAATGCGTTGGGCACAAACAGGCGCAAGTCCAGCTCCGTAAAGTGTGCAATCACATGAACCGCACCGTCTGCGGGAAGTTCGACGCCCAACTCAGGCGCATTCAGCGCTGAGGACGACACGCTGCCAATGACTTCCCAGCGGTCAAACTGCCAATCTGCGGCTGGCTTGGCATTGAAGGCTTGAGGCCCATCGACCTCAAAACTGTCCTCCCAATGATCCGTGACCGTGGTGCGACCCACCACTTCGACTGAGCCGGAACCCACTGGTTCGACGTCCACAATCAGGTCAACATGCTCCACGTAGTCAAAATGTGCGGTCACCGTTCCTCCGGTGTCGACCAGAAGCGTAGCGCTGGCAGATTCAGCATCGGGAAGGATGCCGTTGTTTTCCCAAGTCCAGTGAGTAAATGCCCACCAAGCGTCTGCAGAGGCCGAAATGTCGTGGTCCCCGTCAAACAGCTCTAAGGCATCAGGGTAGGGACCGATTACAACGCCATTCACAGAAATGTCCCCCACACCAGCTGGCTCCACATTGAACACCACCGTCTCCGGTGGAACCGGCTCTCCAAAATGTGCAGTAATGGTGACGTCTCCCGAGAGCTCAAACTCGACCAAAATGTCTTGGTCGTCGGCAAAAGTCAAGTCTCCGGATTCCACTTCCCAATACAAGAATTCGGCACCGTCGCAAAGCTCCTCGGCCTCCATGGACATGGGGACGTCTGCGAAATACCACCCTGAAAAGGGCACCATATCCGGCGTGATGTCGACTGAGTTCAATTCTACTTCGCCGCAGCCATCGATCAACAAAGTGAGCGTAACCGGTTCCACATCGTAGCAGTCTTCCATGCCCGACAATACCGTTTCATTGCATCGCTCGTCGATGAAGTCGTGCACCTCCTGCACTTCCGCCTGCCATGAAGCATAGTCACCTCCCCAGCGGTCAATTTGGCGTGGCATCTCAGGATCGATGACGGCAATCATGCTGTCCAACACCGCGTGCATGTTGTCGCAGCTAAAATGAGTATTACCCAAGTCAGCCCAGCGGTTGATGTACGTGGCCCAAAACTCGTCATTTTCGAGCAAAGCATTCAACACCGGAATGTGTCCTTGTCCTCCTACATCTCCTAAGCTTTCCGGATTGCAGGGGTCCGCTTCTGACCCGGTGTCAGGCACTCCCGTGTAGTTGGCGCCATGGCCAAAGGTGTTGTCCATGTCCCAAAGCGCATAGCGCCAGCGGCGGCCATCTCCATCGGGGTTTCGTCCTCTCCACCAAGCGGTGTTCCAATTCAACCAATCCGCACAGACTACGTAACTGTTCAGAATAAAATAGTCAATCAGCGACATCTCATTTAGCTCTGCCACTGCATTCTGATAATTGGCCACCACTGTCATGTCGTTGCCGGTGATGTAATCCACCAAGGTGTACCAATCGTCGCCATCGCCGTATTCTTCCCAGGTCCCGCCCCAGGTCTTCAAAAAATCAATGTCATAGCGCCCCTGGTCATAGTACTTATTGGTGAAATCGCTGTCGTCCACTTTTTCACGGTACTCGTAAACGCCCCAGTATTGACCATTGATGTAGAGGATGCAACTCTCATTGGTCCGCTCATCCAAGTGCAACTCGGCCAAGCCACTCAAGGTCTGCACGTAGGCATCTCGGATATGTGCTCCACCTGAGAAAGGGTAGTTGTCGTTGGCTGCCGCCTTGAAAATCAAGCGTTGGAACTTCCCACGATCCGACAGGTGGAACAACTCTGCATCCACCACGTCGTCGTGGCCCATCTGGTCCCGGGTAACGTAGTCAAACCCCTTCTGCGGGTATGCATTTGAATCGTTTCCATGCTCATTGCTGTCGCCTTCGGCCTCAACCCAGAACGATCCGTCCTCGTGGAAGAACTCGATGTGCATGGGCTCATCTCCGAACCATTCGCCGTCTTCCAATCCTGGGCCACTCACGCTCACCACCCGAATCGAATGGGCATCGTTTCCAAAGAAGTAGGTGTTGGTCTCGACAAAGCTTGGGGCGAGAACGCCCGTTGGATCAATCGCCACAGCACGAACCACCGTGGTTTCGAAAAGACCGATCGGAGCTACGTACGGTAAAGTGCTGTCATCCGGACGATAGCCATCGAGCGTGTAATGAATCTCCATGCCAGACTCGGCCGTGATGGCCACGGCCAGAGCATTGGCGTGATAACCCGGAGCCTCGCCCAAGACTGGTTTTGGAACATATCCATCAAACATGAATCCCGCAGCTCCCGCGTTGGTCGCATTTGGGGTTGGATTTGTACAGACTTTCCAACCCGGTGTACCATCGGTGTTTCTGGCCCAACTGTGGTCTTCTTGATTGGTCTCTACATCTGTTCCGTAGGTGTAGCTCTCCAAAATATTGCCCAGTGCATCGGCCAACACCACCGACTCTTGCTTGCATTGGTGGATCCTGAAATTGGTGTTCAGGAATCCACCTGCATACAACACTCCGTCTTGAGCACTTCCACTGCAAATGATGGTCAAGAACCCATTGGGCGGTACAATGGTGCCGGCTGGAATCTCAAATTTCGTGGGGTTGTCGATGTTGTCCGACATAAACCAACCTCCAATGTCTACTGGACCTCCAGTGGGGTTGAAAAGCTCAACAAAATCTTCGTTGTTGCCTGCTACATTCAGTGAGTAATTCGAGCATGAAAACTCATTAATCACCACCTGTGAAGAGGCCGCCAATGAAGAAAAAAGGGCCGCAAACAGGGCCACAAAAAAAGGAGGAGAAATTCGGTTCAAAATCAAGGCACTTGCAAGATACGGATTTACAACACCCAAAGGGCCCTTAAGGTTGCGCACGAAATGTGCCGCTCATGCCCCCGATTTAACACTTGCCCGCACAGGGCTCACTTGGCCCATTCAGCTCTGATTCTAATTCACCGAATAAATCCACATGGGCGGAAAGTTCGCCGGGACATATCGGACCAGGCGCAGGCTAAATCCAACATAATGCTTCTTCATGATGGGCGGCATGTAGGTAAAGAAACGGTACACCGTTCCCTTTTCCGTGCGGCGCAAAATCGAAGAGAATAGACGCTGTTTTACGGGCTCGGGAAGAACAAAGGGAAGACCCGATACAATCAAATCCACGCGAGGCCACCCGCGTTCTTCAACCAATGCATCCAACTTATGGGCACTGGCTTGAACCACTTCGAATCGATCTCCAAAGCGAGCATTCAAATCGGCCACATACCCTTCGTCCAATTCGATCACCAAAACCTGACATTGGGCTGGAAGACGCTCCAATAACTCTTGGGTAAAACATCCTGTTCCTGGCCCGAGCTCGACCACATACCTCATGGCCGACAGGTCCAGCCCCTCCAACATGCTTCGCGAGGCCAATCTGCTGCTGGGCACAACAGAGGCGTTTCGCAGGGGATGCCTCAAGAAATTCAACAAAAATGCCAATCGGCCGCTGGAGACATTGCTCATGGTCTTCATATTAAATGCAGCTCGCCCCGAAGAAAGACAACATCGCGAGCACATCACTTACCCCCACAATCCCATCTCCGTCCAAATCCGGACAAGAATAACCGGAGTTGGTGTAAGTGCAAGACCCATCATCCCAGACCGCACTCGAACTGAAGTTGGACGCTTCTGAATAGGTGCACCCAAGCTCCCCGGTTCCCGCACAGTTCGAGGCAGGAGAGTCTGGGCTAGCCAGGGGAGAGTAGTTGGCCGCAAACGGATCTGAACATCCAGCACATGGGGCACACGAACCAAAGCACACCACGCTCAACGCGACATCTTCAGTGGGTGTGAGCAAGCGAAAGGCCCCTCCGCAGCCTGGGGCAGTTTCCCAAGCCATACCCAATGCCCCTGCGGGGGTACCAAACCGATACGTGGTTGG
>CASICO010000038.1 GCA_949373165.1 uncultured Flavobacteriales bacterium
GCCCAACATCAACATCACAGCCCATGCACCCAAAAGCGCTCCAAGCACCGCTGAAGTCCACCCCCCAAGTGACCCCAACAGCCCAGCCTCCCAAGGAAACCAACGCCACACCCAATGTGGCCCCCGATGTCACCCCAAGTACGCTTGGCCCGGCAAGGGCGTTCCGGAAATAGGTCTGCATGAGCAATCCAGACATGGCCAATGCAGCTCCGGAAAGCGCAGCCATGCACAATCTGGGCAAACGAAGCCGCCACAATATGGTGCCGGCTACACCCTCGTTCCCAATCAATGCCGACCACTGCTCACCCCAACCCAGATCTGCGGGACCCGAAAACAGCCCCAACCCAAAAAGGAGGAACACGCAAGAAACCAAGATGCCAGTCCAAAGCCGCTGAGAGGTCATTTTAATGGGGGTCCGCTGAAAATACGGCAGGGCTGAGGGCTGAGCAGCTCCCGGATGCAAAACAGAAATTAGGTCGGCCAACATGCGGTCTGGCTCCAGAATGGCATCACCGAAATAATCCACCTCTGCTGTATTGCAGTGAAACACCAGTTTGGAGGAGAAATCGCACCACGGCGCCTCTCCAATAACATCCGCCATGGTCCATCCTCCTTTCGCGTACACCACGCGTCCCCATGCGTCGCATTCTTCAGCAATGAGCGCACATTGCTCCAATTGCACCTCGTAATTCGTTCCTGCACGACGGAGTCCATAACGCTCCGCCATCTGGGAATTTGAATGCATATTCCCCCCCTGCATCTGCCACCATTTGCGCCACCAAACCATCTTCGGTTGGCGCGTGTCCATTGGCCTCCGGATTCGCTCCCAGTGAACACCGAGGGCCAGCCGGATGCATTTGCTTCTCGCTTGGCCTCTCCGACAAGGATCTGATAACGCGACTCAATTCCATCAAACAAAGAGTCTGCCAGCGCCGGTTTTCCCAACAGCCATCCAAAGAGTTTGATGTACTCCGCCCTGCCCAGCGCATGCGACTCTGAATACTCCGCAAAAGCCAGCACTGGGATGCCTGTTCTGGCGTTCAACACCTTCCATGGGGTCCCCAAATGGATAAGAGGTTAAAACATCCGCTCCACTGGCCAGCAAGGTTTCTTCAGAAAGTCCTGCGTCTCCCCCCAAATTCAACTGAGGCCCCTCCGTGGCGCGTTTTACGCGATCCAAATAACCACACCCCACCCACTGCCTTTCGGACGCTAAGGCCAACACGAATGGAACGTGAGTGGGTCGACCAAGTGGCCAGATTGAGGGGCGCTGCAGGAAGCCGGTTCAACCTTCCATTGTCAACCAAGACATCCGCAGTGCCTTTGGCCCAAAACGTGGTGTCGTCTGCTGACTCTCCTGCCACCCATAAAATTTTATGGTCCGGCGAAAAACCAAAACCCGTGGCCCATTTCACAGAAGAAACAACGCCTTGTGGTGACCCGGTAATTTCGGTCGAACACTGCGGATTCACGCACCCTGCAAGACCAAATAACAAAACGAGGCTGCACCCCATCACCCCATGTCCAAACCCTGTCCTTTTGGACCGAATCCTCTGAAATGGGAGCACGTACACAGACAAATCCATGCATCAAAAGTAAGCGGGCCCGGAAGGCTGTAAATTTGCAGTGTACCCGCAAACGATCGGAAATGCCAGTATCCCCTGAAGAAATCGAGCGCCAACGCAGGTTGGACGCCATGAAACTCAAGCTGTCAGAGCTCAACAACCAGCTCGACGTGGCCCGCCTCGGCGGAGGGATCAAGCGCATCGAGAAAGAGCACGCCAAAGGCAAACTCACCGCTCAAGAACGCGTGAATCTTCTTCTCGATGAAGGAGCGCCACGCCTGGAGATTGGGGCCCTATCGGGCCATGGGATGTACAAGGAGCACGGCGGATGTCCCGGTGGAGGTTGCGCAGTGGTGATGGGACAAATCGAAGGGGTTCGTTGCATTGTGGTGGCCAATGACGCCACAGTGAAGGCGGGCGCTTGGTTCCCGATAACCGGCAAAAAAAACTTACGTGCTCAAGAGCTCGCTTTTGAATTCCACCTCCCCATCCTTTACCTGGTGGACAGCGCGGGCGTCTACCTCCCACTGCAAGACGAGATTTTCCCGGACAAAGAACATTTCGGACGCATTTTTAGAAACAACGCCAAGCTGAGTGCAGCCGGCATTCCCCCAACTCGCGGCGGTCATGGGCAGCTGCGTTGCAGGCGGAGCCTATTTGCCGATCATGAGCGACGAAAGCATCATCGTCCGCGGAACTGGCAGCATTTTCCTCGCTGGCCCCTATTTGGTCAAGGCGGCCATTGGAGAGGACATCGATTCGGAGTCTTTGGGGGGAGCCGACATGCACGGCAGCATTTCTGGTGTGGTTGATCATGTGGTGGAAGACGACCGTGAGGCCATTGCACTCCTTCGCAAATTGGTCCTGCATCGCGCTGACCGTCCAAGTTTGAGGTCTTATGGCAGAGGGACACCTGCCCCTGCTTTGGGCGACCCAGATGACCTGCTCGGTGTTCTGCCAGAATCCCGACGTCAACCCTACGACACGCGAGATCTCCTCTCGGCATTGGTGGACAAGGGCGAATTCACCGAATTCAAACGCGATTTCGGCAAGACCCTGCTGTGCGCAACCGCACGCATTGACGGATGGAATGTGGGCATTGTCGCCAACCAAAGGATGCTGGTTAAAAGCGCCAAAACAGGAACGCAGTTCGGGGGCGTGATCTACTCCGACAGTGCAGACAAGGCCGCTCGGTTCATCATGAACTGCAATCAAAAAGGATTACCGTTGGTCTTCTTGCAAGATGTTACCGGATTCATGGTGGGGTCCAAAAGCGAACAAGGCGGCATCATCAAAGACGGTGCAAAGATGGTTAACGCCATGGCCAATTCCGTGGTTCCCAAATTCACCGTGGTGGTCGGAAACAGCTATGGCGCTGGCAATTATGCCATGTGTGGAAAAGCCTATGACCCAAAGCTCATGGTGGCTTGGCCCACGGCCGAACTCGCCGTCATGGGTGGAGCGCAAGCCGCAGGTGTGTTGCTTCAAATTGAAGTGGCCACTCGAAAAAAGAAGGGGGAAGAAATCACACCTGAGCGTGAGGCGGAAATCCGACAAGTGATCGAAGCTCGCTATGCAGAACAAGTTTCCCCTTACTATGCCGCATCCAGGCTTTGGGTGGATGCCATCATTGACCCGAGAGACACCCGAAGCTGGATTTCAGAGGGCATTGCGGCGATGGATGGCGCCCCGGAGGAAGGGCCCTTTACAACCGGTGTCATGCAGACTTAAAAATCAGGCGCGTTCTCTTTCAGAAAGCGTCTTCCACATCATGGCCAGCAGCGTGACTTGAGACTCCGCGTTGCCGCCTTTGAGGGCTTCAATGCCCTGCTGCAAAACAAGCATGGCCTCCAAAAGATCAGCTTCATCGTCCACCACCTCTGGCAAAGCCTCCATCAAGGTCAGGGCCTCGACCATCACCGGCATGCCAATCTCCACGCAACGGGTAGACAAGGCCTTCAAATGGCCTTCTGCTGTGCCCCCGCATTCCCAAAGACACGCCAACAAGGCGGGCAACTGCTCGGCATCATCCGACTCCAAAGCAGCATGAAGCAGGGCTTCCCCAGCCCCTTCCAACTTAAGGCCACGCAATACGTCGTCCACTTGCTTTTGAACCGTGTTCTCATCCGTTTCACTCCTCAGACGAACCAACTCAGCAACGGTGGATAATCCCCCCTCATCCTTCACGCGCTTGAGACCAGCATCTCGGATCTCAGCAACAGGAGAATGCAACGATGAATGCAACTCCGCCAGTGATTGGGATCGTTTCTCTTCCATGCGCCAAAGTTAAACGTCCGCTCCTTCCTTCCACTCTGCCAAGATGGATGCCAACTCACCGAGCATCATGGCGGTCGCGCCCCACACAAATGGAATCCCCGAAAGGCGCCAGCCTGGAGCGGACATAGACCCCCATTTTTCGCGCCCGCCCACTTGGACTTTTTCCTCCACCTGCCGAAGCGGATCCAACAGCTCATGAAGACACATTCGGTAAACTCCAGCGACTTCGACTGGGTCCGGAGAAAGGACGGCTGGCAAGGTGACGGGGGCGAGAAAAGGACGAACCACAAACCGACTGGGCGCCACATGCACCTCCGTTAATGGAATGGGACGCGCATCTGGCATCCAACTTGAAGAAAGCCCCAATTCCTCCCTCCATTCCCTCAAGGCGCAATCCAGAAGGGTTTCTCCTTCTTCCTTGCCCCCTCCGGGCAAAGCCATTTGACCCCCATGCACACCTTCATGCGGGGTTCTTTCAATCAAGGCCAATCGGCCATCGGCCTCCACCCCCAACAACACTGCCGCTTCTCGGAAGTCCACCCCCACTTGCCCCGAACTCCTGGCTTCCTGCGCAGAAGTTCGACCGTAAGGCATAAAGGGCAGGTGCGCCCTCTCCCCAGGCAAGGGGTTAACCGCACGACCCCAAGACTTCCAATCCATGTAAACCGGCTCATTCATTCCTTGCAAAGTTCGCCTTATCCCGAATGTTTAATCCTTGACTCATCCGTCCTAATTTCGCAACACTGTGCTACAATTGGGATCAGAACTTTGGTTTCCGCCACCGGAACAATTTGGAGAAGACGGCTTGGTGGCCCTCGGGGGGGACCTCGCGCCCGACCGATTGCTCCTCGCTTACGAAAGGGGCATATTTCCATGGTCCGCACCCGAAGACCCTTTGCTCTGGTGGTGTCCCGACCCCCGGGCAATCTTGATGCCGTCCGAAATCAAGGTTTCCAAAAGCATGCGAAATGTGCTCAATCGTGGTCAATACCGCACCACCCTCGATCAAGATTTCAGGGGGGTCATGGAAGGCTGTGCGCACAGACCGGAAGAGGGCACCTGGATCACAGAAGACTTCATTGAAGCCTATGTGGAATTGCACACCCTTGGCTTTGCCCACAGCGTGGAAGCTTGGGACACCGGAGGCCATTTGGTTGGCGGCCTCTACGGGGTATCCTTGGGCTCTATGTTTTTTGGTGAGTCCATGTTTGCACGCTCGACCAACGCGAGCAAGGTGGCCTTTGTGCACTTGGCCCGGCAACTTGGGAAATGGGGCATCGAATGCATCGATTGTCAAATCATGAATCCACACTTGGAATCTCTGGGCGCTGCGCACGTACCCAGAGGCATTTTCTTGACTGAATTGGCGCGCTGCTTAAAGGCCACAACGAAAAGAGGAAAATGGTCTTTTGACGCTGACCATCCATGATGACCCCAGTCCCCTCTCTCTCCTCCTTTCGCCTGCTCCAGCTCAGGCTGCACTGGTGGTGGCTAAAGAAACAGGGTTGGAGCATGGATGGACCACGACCAAAACAAGGGGCCATCACCTTTTTTCTTCTGGAGACAGACCCAAAAGCCACCTTCATGATGGCGCGTCTGGCATTGTGGCTTGGCCCCCAATCCACTCATGTCGCGCATGCGCTCCATCCCCATGCCCATTATTTGGTGACCCTCGATGACCGAAACGCCATTGAATGCACGGTCAACACGGCCATTGAGCACGATGCCAACATTCAATTGGTCCATCTCGACACAACCGACAAGCGAATTCGCATCCAGTCTGCCTTCAAACCGGGGTCATTTTCAATCCGAACGGTAAATTACATAGAGCGAATTCTAGCCCATTCGCCACAAAACCAAAGGATTGGACCGACCTCGCTTCGGCGTTGAAAAATTGTCCATATCTGAGCGAGGAAAAGTCCATGTTACAGGGCTCACCCACTCTACTTTGCAGCATGAGATGCGCGACGGTCTCATTCACCCTTCATCGATTCAAAGCCATGGACAAGCACGACCTCATGATTCTCGACATCGTTCAGCAGCACAAGCGCGAACAGCAGGAACACATTCGATTGGCTACACTGGAACGCAACTTCTGGAAGCGAATTGAGGGGGACGTAACATTGAGTGTGGGCCAAGCCCGAATCGGAGAACGCATCACGCGCTTGTATCTCGATGGCTTGATCCAAAACAAAAGCGGGTACATGCTCACCAAAAAAGGACGCGAAGCCCTCAATGTGAAGACGGACAGTTTCGCTCATCTCGCTTGAGATACCCGAACATCAGTCCAACGAAAAAGGCCTCCAAATGGAGGCCTTTTTCGTTGCCGACAGCCACAACGTGACGGACGCTTCAAGAACCTTTAGTTCTCTTCAATGATTTCCAGTTTTGGATACTTCTCTCGCCAGAAATCCAACTTACTCGGATCACGCACGGTGATCACAGTTCTTCCATCCAGCCTCACTTTGATGTTCGGCTGCAGCTCTTTGGTCTTTTTCTTCTTCGCCATAACGATTGCTTCTTCTTCACAACAGGCAAGCCCTGATTTAGTTGTCTAATGAAAGACAGAGATTCTCAATGACCAAGGCCTAGAGAATCTATTGTGAAAGTTTCCAACTCTGTTTTAAACAACAAACCGCATTGTTGGACCACGCATTCCGCCATTTCAGGCCGCCATTCGGCTTCCTTTTGAACCGAATACGTATCCAAAACCTGCTATGTAGAAGTAGCAAAGCACGGGGAGGACCAGCGCGAGAGAAAATCCTGAGACATCGACCAACGCCCCAAAAGCCGGTGGAATGAATGCGCCCCCAACAATTGCCGTGCACAATACACCGCTTCCCTGCGGCTTAGAATCCCCTAGATTCTCGATTCCAAGGGTAAAAATGGTCGGAAACATGATGGAATTGAAAAGCCCCACAGCAAGCAACGCAAGCAACGCAGTCAAACCTGAAGTCATCATGCTGGTCACGACCAAAAAGGCCGCAATCACCGCAAAAACCGAGAGAAGAATTCCAGGACGAATGCGCTGCATGAGTGCCGCTCCAATGAACCGGCCAATCATGGCACCTCCCCAATAAAAGGTGAGAAGCACACCCAGTTGTGCCTTTGGATCCATGCCCCCAACAGCTTGCCCCTTTATAGAAGCTGCCAACGATGCCATCTTATGTAAGATCGGCGTGCTGTCAATCATCTCCTGAACACCGAGGTGAAGTCCATAGTTCACCATGTAACTGCCCAAAGCCACCTCAGCACCCACGTATACAAAAATGCCTGCAGCTCCCGCTAAGAGGCGCCGATCGGACAGAACACTTTTTGTATCTCCTCCCCCAGCATTCCCTTCCAGAATTCGGGGCAAAGTGACCATGGCAATCACACCGGCCAAAGCCAAAAAAGCCAAGGCAATGACCACAAAAGGCACTTGAACGGCAGACGCTTCCGCTGCGCGGTAACCCTCCAATACTTCAGGTGCCATGAGGGCTTGCTGCGCGCCCGTTTTCACGCTATCAGACAGCAAATACGTCGCGCTGATGATGGGCGCAATCGTGGTGCCCAAAGAATTGAATGCCTGGGCCAAGTTCAATCGACTGGACGCCCCTTCTTCCGATCCCAAAACCGAGATGTATGGATTCGCAGCCACTTGAAGGACCGTGATGCCCGAAGCCACTACAAATAGGGCAAGAAGGAACAAACCAAACAACCGGGTTGAGGCCGCAGGATAAAAAATCAGACAACCCAATGCGGCCAATGACAACCCAACGAGGATGCCGTTTTTGTACCCCATCTTTTTGATGAGGCGTCCGCCAGGAATGGAAATCACACCATATGCGGTAAACCACGCAAACTGAACCAATCCAGCCTGCAAGTAAGTCAACTCAAAAACATCTTTAAGTCGGGGAATCAAGGCATCCACCATGACAGTGATGAATCCCCACATAAAAAAGAGGGACGTCACCGTAATGAACGCCCCTCGGAATCTTTGTCCGTTGGTCATGTTGCGCAAATTAGCAACAACCCCGACGCACTCCGCATCACACGAAGTGGTTTTTACCTCAACGCATCAACTGGAATGTCCCGAGCAACTCTTCTGCATCGGTGCGGGCGCCTTTCCACTTCAATCGATAATTGTACATCCCCGTGGGTGCGTAATGGTCTCCACCATTGACGTTGCCAATCCAAACTTCATCTGGGTCTTCGCTGTGGAAGACGTTTTCGCCCCATCGATTGAAAATGTCCAATTCGTAGCGCACCACTTCTGAAATGACCACTTTAAAAGCATCGTTCATTCCATCATTGTTGGGCGTGAACGCGTTGGGGATGTAAATCATCACCGGCCCCTCCACCAGAGTGTATGCACTGTCTACACAGCCAATTGGATTGGTCACTGTCAATTGAGCGTAGTAATCCCCAAGGCCGTCATACGTGTGAGACGGACTGGGCTCATCACTGGTCGCTCCATCACCAAAGTCCCATTCGAAATCGCAGTTTGTACAATCCGGCTCTGGCGTTGCGATAAAGTCAATTTCGGTATCCGTGACGTAGCTCGTGTAAAAATCACTGTAGACATACTGCACCTCCACTTGAACGACATCAGACAAGGTCTCTCCGCAGATGTCCGTAACATCCACAGGGTAGCTAAATGAATTGCTCGGCGAAACATATTGGTCCTCACCAAAAGCAGGAATGCTTGTCCAACTGTAAACAAAGCCCTCCTCTCCACCTGTCGCAAGGGCAGACAAATTCAAAGATTGACCCCGACAAATCACCGTGTCATTGGACACCACCAACGTCATGGGGACGTCTGGGATCAACAGGGTCGACCCTGTTTGGTTTTCGCCACCGCACCCATCTGAAACTTCAACAAATATTGGGGTAGTCTCAAAACTCTGGACCGTAATCTGAACATCATCCCCTCCGTATGGCACACCACCTACTGACCATTCATACTCATATTCGCCCGCACCGGACAGAATGTCGACTGCGATCACCGTATTGTCGATGCACGAGGCATTGATGGTGTCAGGCAAAGACAATTCCAATGCCGGATTCACAATGTCGATTGTGGTGCTCGCAGAACCGGAAGACTGACAATTGTCCGTGACCTCGACAGCCAATGTGGTGGGCAATCCATCCCCATAATTGTAGGTGGACTGATCACCGACCGGATTGAAGTTTTGGGTCCACTGATAAGTGTAGACTCCACTTCCTCCTTCAATATCCGGAGACAACAGGAAGGACTCAGTGCAAGGTCCGACCAACACTTCGGGCAAAGTGACCTCGAGTGGAGGGCTCACCACAACCACTTCGGTGTTGACTGTTACAAACTGACCACAACCATCGCTCACCTCAAGCGTAATCGACATGTCCTGGTCGGTTGTCCAATTCAAGGTTTCTGTGAAGCCCAAAAAGGCAAACCCCTCCAACCACGCCCAATTGTAGTAAGGCTCTCCACCTGACCATTCAGGTTCAATCGAGAACGGGACATTACACGCCACTTCATATGTCGCATCGATGTCCACAATCAATTCAGGGACATCAATGCTGACGCTGATCATGGCCTCTGCCGTTAACCCGCATGCGTCCTCTACCGTGAGGTGCACCTCTGATGCGTTGTTCCAAGTGCTCACAAAGAGGCTGTTTCCAAAACCAAATGCAGGCATGTTGTCTTGGAAAGTCCAAGAGTATTCATACGGCGGGTTGCCCCCATCCGCTGCTGCAAATATTTCCGCAAAGCCATTGCAAGACAGGACCAAATCACCACCCAAAATTTCTGCAGTCAACTCGGGATATTCCTCCACAACGATGTTAAACGTCCCAGGGTCTTCTGGCATTCCACAGGTATCAGACACCGTAACAACACAATCGTATGCCCCTGCAGCAGCGGGGATGTAGTTGAATTCAGGAGCATCCACCCCCGGATTGCATGTCCAATCGTAATGGTAGTTGCCATAGCCCCCTTCAATGATGGGCTCCAACAAAACGGAGTCTCCAACACACAGCGTGGCATCGAAACCCTCCACAACCAGCGGGTCAGGCTCGTCGACAATGTCAAACTCAAAATAGCTCGTCAATCCCCCGCCATTGCATGCGGCAAGATTCAAGATTTCCATGATCACCGTTTCTGTCCCTTCGACCAATCCATCCTCAAACGCATCCAATGGAAATTGCTGCACAGAAACAAAAGGCGGAAAGAAAACAGTGTCTGGCAGGAGCGTGAAATCAAGCCCATTCGTTGCGGTGCTCGCCGAATAATCAATGATCACCATCTCTTCAACGTCCAAAATGGTCTCCAACGGGCGGGTGAAGGTCAACAGCGCCTCTCCACAATCTTCGTAGATTATGTTGGACTCAGGTCCACCAACGTCGATGCTCAGGTCAACTTCCACAACCGAGTTTGATTCAAATGATCCGGACTCTAGAATCACAATCGACTCCAAGGCTGTATCCGAGCCATCCGCAATCGCAAGGCGGATGTGGTAGGTCTCTCCGCATTGCACTTCACTTTCTGCCGTGAGCTTCACCGTGTATCCATTCTGGCAAAGCACCTCATTGGCCGGGTTGTCGATGTAGTACACGGCATTGGTCACGTTGTTGACCGAACTGATGGTGATGGCCAACTGGGGATCTGAATCCGGGACTTCGGCGAGGTTAATGGCGCCTCCAGCGAACGGTCCTGCAATGCCAGGACCACTGAGGAAGAACCCGAAAATATCATTGTATTGGCTGTTGATCCAAGCCAGGTATTCGTCCGAGCCAAACACGTAATTGAACCGCACCGTATCTCCTGTGGCAACGAAATCAAATTCAATCGCACAGACATCATTGACACTGGATACCGCAAAGTTCTGGCCAATCAAAGGCGGCACACTGTTTGCGATGGTGAGCAAATCTGCATCTCCAGAGACTTCGAGGTTGTCCTCAATAAAGTCGTCCATACAGCCATCATCCGTATTTGCTGGATTGTTGGCCACCTCCGTGGAGAGAATGAGTCCGGCTTCGATTGGGAAATCTGTGGGGTCAAAGCCCGTGATGTTGCCGATTTGAACTGGACTGCCCGTGAAGACCACATTTGTCGCAACCACACCACTTCCAAGCAGAACATCATTGACGTATTCATCTGGTGTCAAGGTGCTGTTGACCTCAACTTGAGAAAACAAGACCATTGAAGAGAAGATCACTGCGGACAGAAGCGATGTTCCTCGAAGGCCAATTTGAGACAGATGCTGGTTCATGGATACTGCAATTTACCTGAGATTATGACGACGAAAAAGGCGAAAGGTTGCGCCACCTTTCGCCTTATCCGTTGATAACAGGAAAATCGCGCGTCTTAACGCACTTCGAACTCCTGCAATTCGTTCTTCAACTGCTTTCTGGCATGGAAGATTCTGCTCTTCACTGTCCCCATGGGTATGCCGAGCTCTTCAGCGATTTCATCGTAATGGAAGCCGTCGAGGAACATGGTGAAGGGCTTCCTAAAGTCAAACTTCAGACGGTCGATCGCGGTTTGGATGTCGTCAATGTTGATCAAGGTGGTCACCGAATCATGGTGGTAATCTTGACTCGCATTCAAGAAATACTGGTTTTCGGTCTGGTCAACAATTGTATTTTGGAAACGCTTCCGCTTGTAATTGTTGATGAAAATGTTCCGCATGATGGTGTACAACCATCCTTTGATGTTCGTCCCCTCCTTGAAATTGTTCTTGTAACGCAACGCTTTCACAAAGGTCTCTTGAACCAAATCATTGGCATCTTCTCGGTCACGGGTGAAACCCATTGCGAAACCTGAAAGGAATTCCTGATGCGAGGTCAGGAGCTGGTTGAATTCGATAGATGACATTTTGTTCAGCGTTGAGGCCCAAAGATTAGACAAAGATTCCGCGGAACCAAATTCTGTTCAACTATTTTTCTAAAACGATAAACAACAAAGCCGAAAACGCAGATTTTACGGGGTTATGTTCATCATTTTCTCCATTTTGATGAACACATGGTCAATCTCCCGCCCGGAGGAATAGGCTGAAATCTGGACAATGCACGCGGCTGCCCCGAGGAGCCACAGCTGTTGTTTAACAAAAAAATGAATCAGAGATTGAGGAGGGCGCCAATCAATGACTGCCCATTGCCATGGCAGTTCATGCGCTCATCTGGCGATTCGACCCCGTCGAACACCCGGCCAGCAAAATGGAATTGAAGCGAAGTGCCTTCACTTTCTCTCAAAACCCTGGCTAAATAATCATGGACACCCACCTCTGAAGGGTAAGTGGTGCAATACGCGACGCAATGGATCCCGGGGAACTGCTTGTCGAGTTGCGTTAAGTCTTCCAAGGGAACAGATTGGCCAAGAAATAGGCTTTTGTAGCCCGCACTCCTCATGAGGTAGTGCACCATCAACAAACTGATGTCGTGGATTTCACGTTCCGGAAGGAACATGGCAAACAACCTCCCATTGTATCCGGGAGGGGTTGGCTCGATTTCATCTACTGCCCGGTACAACCTCTGACGGATGAGATTGCTCACGAAATGTTCGTGGGCTGGACAAATTGCACTGGTCAGCCAGAGCATCCCAATCTGCCCCATGAAAGGCAGATACAATTTCAACATGAGCGCGCTCAGCCCATGTTCATCCTCAAACGTTTTGGAGACACTCCTAAACAACTGCTCGTCAAAATTGAGCATGCTGATTTTCAGCATCCCCAACCAATGCTCTTCTTTGTTCGCCCCCACCTCAAGTTCCTGCAGGGCTGTCAGTATTTGGCCATCGCCCATCGCAGCGATGTGCGAAATTTTGTGGCCATTCTGGTTCAACAGACTTACGTTGAGCAGCAACTTCAAGTCTTCCGAAGTGTAAAATCGGATATTCGTTGAGGTACGACGCGGCTCGAGCAGTTTATAACGCTGCTCCCACGCCCGAATGGTGTGCGCTTTTATCCCGGTAAAATGCTCGAGATCCTTGATGGAAAATTCCTGCACGGCTTGACTCACGATAACTGAACAACTCTAAACCGAAGATGTTCGCAGTAAATATCGAGAGACCATTAGTTTTGACAGACCCCTAGAGGTTCACCCCATGCCCGAGATCATCCTCTTCGAAGACACCCTCTCCAAAAACCTGTATCCGTTTCACCTCATCGAGGGTGTCGGGCAGGTCCGTCATGGAGCTTGGACACAACAAGAAAGGTGGTCCAACGCAGCGGCCGTTTTCGGACCCAAATCCCCGCACCCGGAGCTGCACATCAACGCGAGATGGATTGCCAACGACGATGCCGTGCAGGCCCTGTCTGGTTTGACATCAAATTCTGTCCTTGTGCACGACGGCGTCATTTTGGCCTCAACGGCACACCCAAGCCATGCCGAAAAATTGACGACGCATCAAATGCCCACCGAGCCAGACCTGTTGCGTCATGCCAACCAACTGTTCACCGACTTGGAGGTGCAATTGCTGGCCGACCTCCCTCAGCTCCGGTCTCAATGGAACCTGACTTGTCTCACTCCTGTTGCCCCCACCCACATTTTCGGATCCAACGCCGACGTTTTGATTTCGCCAACTGCACAGATAAAAGCGGCCTCCATTGACACAACAAAGGGGCCTGTCGTGATCGGTCCGAATGCCATCCTCGAACCGGGATGTCACATCGAAGGCCCCGTGCTCATACACGAAGGAGCCACAGTGAAAATGGGCGCTTGCATCAAAGGGGCGTCCGTCATCGGCCCCTACTGCAAAGTGGGCGGTGAGGTATCCAACGTTCACTTTCAAGGCTGGGCCAACAAGGCGCACGAAGGCTTTTTAGGGAACAGCGTGATTGGAAAGTGGTGCAATCTGGGTGCGGGA
>CASICO010000039.1 GCA_949373165.1 uncultured Flavobacteriales bacterium
GGATGAACATCGCCATGCGAGACCTCGACATTCGGGGGGCGGGCAATCTTTTGGGTGGTGAGCAGAGCGGATTCATCTCGGACATCGGCTTTGAGATGTACCAGAAGATTTTGTCCGAAGCCATTCGAGAACTCAAAGACGAGGAGTTTGCTGAATTGGCCAAGGAAGAGGCAGATGCCCGTGAGCGTTACGTAGAGGAAACCGTGCTCGAAACGGACCTGGCCTTGATGCTGCCCGACCATTACATCTCGGACATTGCAGAGCGAATTGCCTTGTATCGAGAGCTCGATGAAATGGAAGATGAAGAGGGGTTGCAGGCATACGAGTCCCGACTGGTGGACAGGTTTGGGCCCTTGCCGCTGGAAGCGGCAGACTTGCTAGAGACCATCCGTTTGCGCTGGATGGCCCAGGTTGTTGGCTTTGGGAAATTGGTGCTCAAAGGCGGCAAGCTCATTGGGGTATTCCACGATGAAGAAGGCAGCGACTACTATAAGGGGGTGCGCTTCCAGCGCGTTCTTGATTACCTGCAGTCCAATTTAAAAGGGGTGCAGATGTACCAACGTAATGGGGCTTTGCGGCTTCGGGTGGAGCCGGTGGACAACCTTGAAGCGGCCATGGTGATCCTGAGAAGGCTCAGCGGTACTACGGCGCCTCAAAAGGTTCATCCGCCTGAAATGCCCGAGTCTTGAGCTCTCAAAGCTGACGCTTTGACCTGGCCTTTTTTGCTGGATGTTCAGCCCTTGCTCTTGGGAGACCAAGTGATTCCCCCGCGCACCCAACGCCCGGGTTGATTTACATTTCCAATGTCTACATATGGGTTGTCTAGGGCGTTGTCCACGCGAATGTGGAAGGAAACGGGCAGCGTTTCTGGGGACCATCGGACTGTGGCTCCCAGCAAGTTGACCCAATCAAATTCGATTTCTTGCCCCTCTACTGGGTCGAAGTAGCCGCCATTTCGTTTTTGGACGCTCCAACGAATGTCCAGGTCCAGTTGGTTGGCCAGGCGATAACCACACAGCAAGTCGGCCTTGGTGTTGAGTACATCGAGTGCATAGTTGCTTTCAAAGCCATCGCTGGTTTCATCTGCCTGAAGGAAGGTGAGTCCAAGCGTGAAGTAGCGCAAACGGGCGCCCTTGGATGTGGCTTGGGTCGACAGGGTGAACTCCTGTCCCGTGAAATGGACTTGTCGAAGATTGGTGGCCTCTGTGATGGTAGAGCCATTGAACCTCACCCAGTCGATGAGGTTGTGACCCCAGCGGTGGAAGAGATGCTGGGACAACACGAGCCGATGCCCGCTGGTCAAGTCTGTGGTGAGCCGGTATCCGAATTCAAGGTGTTCCGCTTCTTCGGGGAGCAAGTCTTGACTGCCTTGCGCACCGCCGACTGTGTAGTACAAATCGGTATAGGAAGGCATCCGAATGGAGCGTCGCGCGGAAGCAAAGGCCACAGCGCGTTTCCGGATTGATCGATGCGCAGGGTGAGTGCTGCTTCTGGGATGAAGCGGGGTTGATCCGCTGCAGAATTGACGTTCCAAGCGGCTAGGCCCCTTGCTGTGAATCGTCCCCATTGAACCAAGTGACCCGCGGCCAGATCGAGATTGGTGCGTCGGTCGCCCAGAGTATATGTGCTGTCGCCGTCACGCCCGAATTCAGTCACACCTAGGCGGTTGCTCAGAACCCCTTCTCGCCGGACGTCAACAGAGATCAGGCTTTCCCCAGCAGCTGTTGTTCGCCTTGCCGAACCTCTTGCACCTGTGGTGGAAGACCGGTGTAGGTTGGCGCCTTGGTACCAAGATGGAACGGGGCCGGTTTCGGAGGCCAGCTGTCCGCTTGCGTTTCCTGTGTAGTACCCCTCTCCTTCCCTAAAGAGTTCAAAGCGGTCGCGGTGGTTGCGGTGGTGGACTCCGGCTTCATAAGTCCAGTCTCCGGCGGTTTGCTTCCAAGTGAGCTGCCCTTGCCAAAGCCCCACCTTCTCGAATTGCTGCGGAAAATTGGCTGTGTAGAAGTCCTGAGCGCCAAAGGCTGAGGACAAATGACCCAAGCTCATGTTCAATGTTCCCCAATCGTTCTGGACACGACCTGAATATCGGACCCGGTTCATTTGAAGGTCGGTGTTGTCTTGATATCCTGAAGTGGAAGCACGGCTTGCGCTGACGCGGTGGCGAAATTTATTTTGTCCCCAATCCCGTCGAACCCGCAAACGGTTCCAGCCATAGCTTCCTCCTTCCGCGCTGACCGCTGTTCCATTCTCTGTCCCAGGGCCGGCTTGAAGAACAACCCCGCCGGTCATGCCGCCGCTGCCGAGGGAACCACCACCACCCCGAACGACTTGCACCTGCTGCAGATCCTCAGGGTCGATGGGGAGGTTCAGCAGATGATGCGCAGTATGGGGCGCGCTCCAACGGATTCCATCTACCCAAAGGGCCACCTGTTCAAAGGTTCCTCCCCGCAGCGACAGGTCGGTTTGAGCACCAAAAGGACCACGTTGTCGGGCATCGATGCCTGGCGCGGATTCCAATAATCCGTCTAAAGAGGGTTGCGTTGCGCCAAGAATCACTTCGTTGGAGAGGACAGTGAGGTTCTTCGGAAGGGTTTGAGGTCCATCTGAGAAGCCTGATTCAATCACAGCATCTGGAATGAGGAGCGTGTCTTGAGCTGAGCCAAGGCTGACGCTGAACCCAAAGAGGAAGGCGATGAGATGTCGTGTGGGCATGATGTTGGATTGCACATCACAAGCCTACGACAAGCAGGGGCATGTTTTCGCCCTTGCGTGATGGGATTTAAAACGGTTGCCTTTTGAGCTTCTAACGCTTGGACCAAACGGTCGATTTCAGAAGGGTGCCCAGTGAAGAGTGGCGTTCGTTGATGGAGTGATGTTGGCAGTGCGTGAAGCAAGTCTTGATGGTGGCAGCGTGTTTTTCCGCCGGCTTGGTTGGCCAAAAATGCAAGAGGCTGTGCCTCGTATAGCATCCGCAGTTTGCCGCCGGGCTTGGCATCGGTGCCAGGATACATGTAGATGCCCCCTTGGATGAGGTTGCGATGGAAGTCGGCGACCAGTGCCCCAGTGTATCGGGCGGTCAAACCCCGTCTTCTGCAGTCTTTGACGTAGGGCTTGACTCCGGGGATGGACTTGTCTAGGTTGGCATCATTGATGCTGTAAACGGTGGACTCCTCAGGAAATTTCATGTTCGGGTGAGACAGAAAGAACTCACCGATGGAGGGGTCGAATGTGAATCCATTCACCCCACATCCTGTGGAATAGACCAGCATGGTTGAGCTCCCATAAAGCACATATCCGGCGGCCACAAGGTCTTTTGCGGGCTGCATAAAGTCTTGGGGGGTAGCCGGTCCTGTCAGGGGAGATCGGCGCTTATGAATGCCGAAAATGGTGCCGACGCTGATGTTGACATCGACGTTAGAAGACCCATCGAGGGGGTCTATGCAAACGACGTACTTGCCATAGCCTTTTCCCTGTCCACGCTCAGTGTGGTCTACATGGATGATGTCTGGCTGTTCTTCGGAGACGATTCCCCCCACTTTGAGGCAGGACCCAAGAACACGGTTGAATGTGTCGTCTGCGTAAACGTCTAGCTTTTGTTGGGCTTCACCTTGAACGTTACGGGTGCCACTTCCGTTTTCTTGATGGGTCCCAAGAATGCCGGAAAGTCCGGCACGGTTTACATGGCGATTGACCATTTTGGCAGCCGTACCGATGTCGGTTAGCAGCCGTGAGAGGTCACCTGTGGCGCCAGCGAATTCCGCTTGACGCGCCACAACAAATTCTTGTAGTGTATTGGCTCCGATCATTGCAGAGAGCTTCGGGCGAAGATACATCCTGCGGTGTCCTACATGGGGTCATGCACGAATTCATGCCTCTTGTTCTCTCGCCGGGAGTGTAGAAGTGCGTTTGACGGGTGTTTGTGCCTTTTAAAAGTGAGCGAGTGGCCTTGGCAAAGTCAAGACAGTACGGGCAGGTTATTTGAGGCAGTCAAGCCACAGACACCACCTGTTTGGCGAGCGTTACAAATTCCTTGGGTGAGAGTTGTTCTGCGCGTTGTCCGCGCCATGCCTCGGGTATAGAGTCTGCGTCAAAACCACCAGCACGCAGTGCATTTCGGAGGGTTTTTCGGCGCTGGCCAAACCCGGCTTTGACCACCCTTCTGAGGACTTCGTAGTCCACATCAGGGTCGTTTTCGGGTGTCCGGACCAATCGAATAACACCGGACTGAACCTTTGGCGGAGGTAAAAATGCTTCTGGCCCTACGGTGAAAGCATACTCACATCGGTAATAGTTCTGGAGGAGCACTGAGAGGATACCGTACACTTTAGACCCGTGACTTGCACAAACGCGTTCAGCGACTTCCTTTTGAAACATGCCCACACATTCGGGTGCTTGATCCCGCCATTGGAGGAGCTGGAATAAGATCTGACTGCTGATG
Organism: uncultured Flavobacteriales bacterium; assembly: GCA_949373165.1. Lineage (GTDB taxonomy): Bacteria > Bacteroidota > Bacteroidia > Flavobacteriales_D > Sanyastnellaceae > UBA8752. Next base: position 4,439 of record CASICO010000039.1, read on the forward strand.
TTATAAGGGAAATTGCCAACCAAGGAGAATGACCCATTCATGCCCAGTTCTTCGGGGGAACTACGCAGAACATCGCCTTCATGGATGTGGAGAGAGTCCATCCACTCGCATGTGTGCAGGTGTTGGACGGATTCGGCATCGACTTCGACGACGTGAACGCGTTTGGAGAACCGGTCAATGAGGGGACGGGTCAAAGCGCCAGTTCCAGGACCGACTTCTAAGATGTCTGCGTCTTGTGGCGGAGACACCAAATCGGCGATGCGCTGAGACACGGCAAGGTCTTTGAGGAAATGCTGGCCAAGGTGTTTTTTCGCCTTGACTCCTGCGTCTCTATTTTGATGGTTGCGGCTCATTGATCTCGCAGTGTGCCCTGTGCAATCACTTGCATGGTGGTCCGGAATGTAAGGGCCTTGGTTCCAAACTGTTCTTGTCCCTTGTCCCGCATGGAAGGTGCGAATTCTTGCTCATAGTGCGCGAAGTCTTCTTGGCTGGCCAATTCGTATTGGACCGTATAAGTGGGCCCGGCATCTTCAGTGCCTTGAAGCTCGCAAAACCGAAATCCGAGGAAGCATCCTGTGGCCAACATGTCTCTTAAGTGGACCTCGAGCATCCAAGAAAGCCACTTTTCGTGGACTTCGGGTTCGACACTAATCGTTACGTTATATATAAGGCTTGTATTACCCATGAATACCGGGATTTTATAGATTAATTGTGTAATAAGTTAATTTCGACGAAGAAAAATGAGGTTTTATCGATAGTTCTAGCTATCTTCATACTTCGAGAAATCTTAACTGAGATGAATTTGATGCGCTCACTCCTTACAGCTGTACTTCTGTTCACGACAACTTTTGTCGTTCAGGCCCAGCAAAACTACGGGATTGCCTACCAGGCGGTTGCCCGTGATTCAGATGGCGACGCCCTTGAAAGCGCCACCCTAGATGTTCGGTTTAATCTGATGGACAGCTCGGACGCTGTCGTTTGGACTGAAACCCACTCTTCAATTACCACCGATGCGTTCGGCTTGATCAACCTCACCATCGGCAGTGTCGAGGGTACAGGTGCTCTGGCTGAGGTCAATTGGTCTTCTGGTGGTTATGCCTTTCAAGTCGAGGTCAACAGCGGCGATGGCTTTCTAGTCTTTGGAACCTTATCGGTTGCGTCTGTGCCTGTTTCGCTGTTTGCGTTGAGCGCTCCGGAGCCCAAAGCCGATAGCCTTGCTGCAGTGGTTACTCAGGAAATGACCGATCGAACAAATGCTGACTCTGGCCTCCAGGGTCAGATTGATGGCAACGACACGGACATTGCGACCAACGTGACTGCGATTGGCACCAACGCCACGGCGATTTCGTCGGAGACGACGGCGCGCACCACGGCCGATTCTGGCCTTCAGGGTCAGATTGATGGCAACGACACGGACATTGCGACCAACGTGACTGCGATTGGCACCAACGCCACGGCGATTTCGTCGGAGACGACGGCGCGCACCACGGCTGATTCTGGCCTCCAGGGTCAGATTGATGGCAACGACACGGACATTGCGACCAACGTGACTGCGATTGGCACCAACGCCACGGCGATTTCGTCGGAGACGACGGCGCGCACCACGGCCGATTCTGGCCTTCAGGGTCAGATTGACGGCAACGACACGGACATTGCGACCAACGTGACTGCGATTGGCACCAACGCCACGGCGATTTCGTCGGAGACGACGGCGCGCACCACGGCTGATTCTGGCCTCCAGGGTCAGATTGACGGCAACGACACGGACATTGCGACCAACGTGACTGCGATTGGCACCAACGCCACGGCGATTTCGTCGGAGACGACGGCGCGCACCACGGCCGATTCTGGCCTTCAGGGTCAGATTGACGGCAACGACACGGACATTGCGACCAACGTGACTGCGATTGGCACCAACGCCACGGCGATTTCGTCGGAGACGACGGCACGCACCACGGCCGATTCAGATTTGCAGGATCAAATCAATGACGAAGCGACGGCTCGTTTCAACAATGATGCATTTCTCTCGGGCATGATTGGAGCCAACGGCACAGCAGATGCGGCTTTGGAAGTTCGCGTTTCTTCGTTGGAAGGCCTTAGCTCTTCTGCAGCTCTCGATGCAGTGGATTCTCTCGACACTGCGCACTCCTCTGAAATTCTCTCGAACACGACATCGATCAACAACGAAGTTTCCGATCGCACGACTGCAGATACTGGCCTTCAAGGACAGATTGACGGCAACGACACAGACATTGCGGCCAACACGACTTCAATTGGCACGAACGCCACTGCGATTTCGGACGAGAGTTCTGCGCGTACCACCGCTGTTTCAGGCCTCCAGGGCCAGATTGATGGGAACGACACGGACATTTCTGCCAATGCAGGTGCAATCAGCACAAATGAATCTGGGGTCTTGACCAATGCGGGGGCGATTAGTACAGAGACTACGCAACGCTCCGCTGCAGATGTCAACCTCCAAGATCAGATTGACAACTTGCCAAGCAGTGTCCCATCGATTTCAGCTGTTGTGGAGGACATGCTCGATGGCACACAAGACGGAGCTGGATTGAATTCAGACGGCTCATACTTCACCAACACGGCAGCCAATTATATCTCAACGGCATCAAGCCTTGCGAATGCGGATGACCTTTTAGACGCTGCGGCCAATGCGCTTCAGTTGGACGTGGACGCAAACGAGTTGGCCAGCGACAATGCTGAGACAGCCTTGAGCGGCCGTATCGATGCATTGGAGGTCGACCCAACGACAGCGACAGCTCTTGGAGCGGTTCAGACCGATGTTGATGCGAATGAGTTGGCCAGCGACAATGCTGAGACAGCCTTGAGCGGCCGTATCGATGCATTGGAGGTCGACCCAACGACAGCAACAGCTCTTGGAGCGGTTCAGACCGATGTTGATGCGAATGAGTTGGCCAGCGACAATGCTGAGACAGCCTTGAGCGGCCGTATCGATGCATTGGAGGTCGACCCAACGACAGCGACAGCTCTTGGAGCGGTTCAGACCGATGTTGATGCGAATGAGTTGGCCAGCGACAATGCTGAGACAGCCTTGAGCGGCCGTATCGATGCATTGGAGGTCGACCCAACGACAGCAACAGCTCTTGGAGCGGTTCAGACCGATGTTGATGCGAATGAGTTGGCCAGCGACAATGCTGAGACAGCCTTGAGCGGCCGGATCACGACGCTGGAGGCCGACCCAACGACAGCAACCGCTCTTGCAGCGGTTCAGACCGATGTTGATGCGAATGAGTTGGCCAGCGACAATGCTGAGACAGCCTTGAGCGGTCGGATCACGACGCTGGAGGCCGACCCAACGACAGCGACAGCTCTTGGAGCGGTTCAGACCGATGTTGATGCGAATGAGTTGGCCAGCGACAATGCTGAGACAGCCTTGAGCGGCCGTATCGATGCATTGGAGGTCGACCCAACGACAGCAACCGCTCTTGGAGCGGTTCAGACCGATGTTGATGCGAATGAGTTGGCCAGCGACAATGCTGAGACAGCCTTGAGCGGCCGTATCGATGCATTGGAGGTCGACCCAACGACAGCGACAGCTCTTGGAGCGGTTCAGACCGATGTTGATGCGAATGAGTTGGCCAGCGACAATGCTGAGACAGCCTTGAGCGGCCGTATCGATGCATTGGAGGTCGACCCAACGACAGCGACAGCTCTTGGAGCGGTTCAGACCGATGTTGATGCGAATGAGTTGGCCAGCGACAATGCTGAGACAGCCTTGAGCGGCCGTATCGATGCATTGGAGGTCGACCCAACGACAGCGACAGCTCTTGCAGCGGTTCAGACCGATGTTGATGCGAATGAGTTGGCCAGCGACAATGCTGAGACAGCCTTGAGCGGCCGTATCGATGCATTGGAGGTCGACCCAACGACAGCGACAGCTCTTGGAGCGGTTCAGACCGATGTTGATGCGAATGAGTTGGCCAGCGACAATGCTGAGACAGCCTTGAGCGGCCGTATCGATGCATTGGAGGTCGACCCAACGACAGCGACAGCTCTTGCAGCGGTTCAGACCGATGTTAATCAGAACGAATCTGATGCTGATGCTGCGATTCTTGTCAATACGAACAGCATCGTTGCAAACGACTATTTCGATCAGACGGGAGCGAAGTTGGCAGCCGGTGCCGGTGAGACTTGGTCTGAATTGGAGACGGCGACGGGCACCTTTACATCGAGTGCTTCTGCTGGCACGCTCACCATTGCGGCGGGCTCCATCACGGATGGTTCTGGGGCCATTAGCTTCGATGATGAGAACCTTGCCACGTCAGGAACGCTTGAGGCTGGCGCAACAACGTTGAGCAGTACGGTTGACGTTTCTGGTGCAGGTGAGTTCGACGGCACCTTGGGGGTAGACGGAAACCTCCGTATCGGTGCTTCTGGAGTCTCGAAGTTTAGTGTGGATGCCGCTTCAGGTGCCATCACGACGTCAGGTGACTTGGTCATGACCAACGGAACCATTGTTGCTGAAGCATTGCAAGTGTCTGGCTCGACAACGTTGAATACGGCTGACGTTTCTACCATGAGTGTCAGCACGACGTTGACTGTTCCTACACCTTCATTCGGTGCTGCGGCAGCGAACAAGAGCTACGTTGACAACCACGAGAGCACTCAACCACAGGCTTACAGCTATCTGAGCGACGAGGCCTATACAGGTTTGGGTGCAGACGTAGACGCCGATGGCGCAACCATTACGGTGACCGGCGCCAACTTGGCCGCAGACACATATAAGCTCCATTTGGATGGTGCTGATCTTGGCTTGACTGTGACGGTTGTGGATGCCAATACACTGACGTTTGTCTTGACATCCACTGATGTCTCTGGCATGACCTCTCGCACAGGATTGCTTGCTGCTCAGCTGAGCATCAACGGAATTGCTTCCGGCCTGAACATCTTCGTGAACCTCTGATTTAGGAACCCGAATTCACCCAATAGACAGCACAATCATGAAGCGAATCTTATTCCTTGTCATGCTGCTCGCCGGGTGCGGGTTGTTCACCCAAGAGGTTTCCGCTCAGGCGGTCCTCGGGCGTCACGCCATCACCTCTGGCTTCCATGCTGGAACGGCGGACGGTCTCGACCTTGACGGAACGATCGGCCAATCCATCACAGGAACGGTGAGCATCCCAGAACAGTACCTCACGCAGGGTTTCCACCAGCCTGATAACAACACACCTTGTCCTGGAGACGTCAATGGCGATGGCCTGGTCTCCACAACGGACATCTTGGATGTACTGGGTTACTACGGGTGCCTTTCGGACTGTGGTGATTACGACACGAATGAGGATGGTGTAGTCGGTGCCCCCGACTTGTTGCACATTCTCGGCTACTACGGCTCCATTTGCGAATGAGCGGCAGAACTTATTTTCCTTAAGAATCTTTGGTTTGGTTCAAGGAAAGGAGGGCATTCCCAACGGGGTTTGCCCTCCAATTTTTTTGGTCAATTTTACCGTCATGAAGTCAGGCCCCTCACTCGAACCTTCGATGCGCGCAGATCATACCCTGGATGCAGCTTTGGTCACAGTGGTTTTGGCATTTTTCGTAGCCAGTAGATTTGGACTAACGGAAGTTGGAGGCGGTGCAGTTGAATGGGCTCCAGTAGAGTGGAAGGGGGTTCACGATTGTGCCAAGGGTCTGATTTTGCCCATTCTTGCCTTGCGTTTTGGTTTGGCTCTTTCCGGGCGGTCCGATGACCGTGTGTTGCGCAACCGAGTTTTGGTGGCCATGGCCCTTTGTTGGGTTGGGGATGTTGCCTTGACCTTTTCCGGGGACTCGGCTTTCATGGTCGGCCTTTTGAGCTTCTTGGTTGGACACGTGATGTTCCTTTCTGCGTTTCGACACCTTTTGGGTGTAGGGGCCTCTCGTTCGTCCAAACGAACGCAAAGTGTGGTCATGGGACTGCTCTTGGGTGTCCTGACGCCAACTGTATTCCACCTTTGGGGATTGGCAGGAGACCTTGGGCTGCCGGTGACGGTTTATGCCGTCGTCATCGCGGCCATGGCCTTTTACAGTTGGGTGTTGGGGGCGGGCCCAGGCGTGCAGGCCTTGCGCATTGGGGCTCTGTTTTTCATGGCAAGTGACTTGATCTTGGCATTCGGTAGGTTTGGAGAAGGCCCCATCCCGAATGGCCACTTCTGGGTCATGTCCACTTATATCGCGGCCCAATGGGCCTTGACCATCGGATTTACTCAAGTGGCCTTGAGCCGAGCAGCCAACCGTCCGTAAGGACCAAACCTACTGCCAGCAGAAGGTGCAGTGGTTGGGCAGCGGCAGGCATGCCCAGTAGGCCAAAGGCCAATCCTGTGGCGAACTGCGCTGCCAAAAGGACCACGGCCACCCACTCCCATCGTGTGGGACTGCCTGACCTCAACCCCGGCCACAGCCACGCCAGATGCACGCCGAGTACGGCCCAAAAAGCGGTTCGGTGGCCTGTCCACCAGGAGGGCAAGCTGTCGAGCCAATCGGCCCTGTTGATTCCCGCATGAGCCAAGTGGTCTACGGCCTCGCGGACTTGCGTTCCGAAGACGAGTTGCGCCAAGGTGACAAGGACGGCAAGGATCAGCCAGGTGCGCGACACTTTGTGAATGCGCGGAGACGGCGCTCCGGCTGAACGCAGTGTCGCCAACTGGAACCCCAGAATGGCGAGTGCACCGATCATGTGCAGGGTGATGGAACCGGGAATCAGGTTTCCGTCCACAACTTTTTTCCCCAACCAGGCAACGAATCCAAGGGAGATGAGCGCTGCGAACGCGGGCACCAGTGGTCGCCATCGTCCGTGTCGAATGCCCAAAATCAAGGTCAACGCAACCAACATGAGCGCCGGCAGTCCGGCAAAGGCACCGAGGAGCCGGTTGATGAACTCGACCCAGGTGTGGAAGGGGTTGAAGTGGGCGTAGTCGTGGCGTGTGTAGTGTTGCCACAGGCCGCTGTTTCGGTCGGCATCAAAGGTGGCTCCCGACAAGTGGTCGGAAGGGGCAGTCCACAGCGAATCGCGCTCCAGAATCATGCGGCCGGCACCGTAGTCTTCGCCAGGTTGCCAGCGCACTTGAGCTTCGTCGGTGGGAGGGATGGTCAACCCAAAACACTGCGGCCAGTCGGGGCACCCCATTCCAGAGCCTGTCATGCGCACAATGCTTCCAGCCAGCACGACCAAAAAAGCAGAAATGAAAGCGACCCTGGATGTTCTCCGGATCCGTCTAAGTTGACGACTTGCTGGTTGCGACACGGTTAACGGGAGGCTTCAGGTGCGTAATGAACCACTTCAGCTGACTTGACGTCATAGAGGCCATCTCCAATGGCTTCGACCGTAGAAATCAAGGTCTCGGCTTGGACCACAGTAGGGTCGAAAACGACGAGAGCTGTGTCGATTTTATTGCGTTCGTTGAATTGGATGTCAGCGCGGGTCACCCCCGGAAGATCATACAGTTCTTTTCGGACTTTGGACACGCATGCGATTTCGCACATCATGCCAGAAATGGTCAATTGCGCGACGGTTTCTTCAACCACCCCCGTTTTGTGCACGTGTTCTATTTGAACGTCGCATTGCGCACAACTGGAGAGCAGCACAACGCCCATGCTCAAGCCAAAGAGAAGTTGGCTGGGTTTTCCGAAAGTGTGGGAAAGGATGGACATGACAAAACGTGGTTGTTCACGAATTTAGCCCTGGGTTGACAACACATTCTTGTGTCGCCTGTTAACAAGCGCGATGACCTCTGAATTAAACCGCCCAACCTTGGGCCAGCATCTTCTTCTTTTGCTGTTGGCCGCCGTTTGGGGGAGTTCATTCATTCTGATGAAAATCGGACTCTTTGGATGGCGAGGAGGTCCTGGTTCGGACCCCGTGTTGAATGGGCTTCAATTGGGGTTGCTGAGGATGGCGTTGGCGGGGTTGGTGCTGATGCCGGTTGCTTGGAAGAAGCTTCAGAAATGGGACCGGAAAGTGTGGACAGCTTTGGCCGTCAATGGATTCATTGGAAGTTTGATTCCCGCGATGCTGTTCGCGGTGGCTCAAACGGACTTGCCCAGTGCGACTGCGGGCATGCTCAATGCACTCAGCCCATTGTGGACGTTGATCATCGCGGTTGTGTTTTTTGGAACTTCTGTGCGCAGAGGTCAAGTGGCCGGATTGGTACTTGGCTTCATCGGCGCAGTGGGTTTGATGTCCCTCAAGGACGCCTCCGGCGATGTGCATTGGCTTGCTGCGTGCATGTTGGTCTTGGCCACGGGTTGTTATGGTTTGAGCATCAATGTGGTTCGAAACCGGCTTGCGGATTTACGGCCCATGGAAATCAGTGCGGTGGCTTTGGCCATGACAGCGGCACCCTCGGCCATTGGATTTGTCTTGTTTGATGGCGTGAGCGCGATGCAAACCCACCCTGAAGGGGGACACGCTTTTCTTGCAGTTGGGGTTTTGGCGTGCATGGGCACCGCCATGGCATTGGTGCTGTTCAATGCCCTGATTCAAAAAACGAACGTTTTGTTTGCCAGTTCGGTGACCTATGTGATCCCGTTGTTTGCCCTGTTGTGGGGCTGGTTGGATGGCGAGTGGATTGGATGGTCCCACGCCCTGTTTGGCGCAGTGGTTTTGAGCGGTGTTCGGCTTGTGGCCAAGGGTTGACGCTACTCCAGGACGTCTCCTCTCAGGGTTCGGAAACGTTTTCGGGCCTCTACCACGTATAGACTTCCCGGGAATTCTGTCAAGAGCTGTTCATACAGCGACTGTGCAGTTTGGGAATCGTTGAGCTGATTGTCGTGCAAGGAGGCCATGCCGAACAAGGCGTCGTCGGCAAGGATGTCCATGGCATACAGGTCTAAAATCTCTTCGAAGTGGACCAAGGCATTTGTAAACTCGCCACGTTCAATGGCGATTTCTGCGCGAATCAATAGGATCTCGTCCTCTAAGGTGTGACCGGGGAAAGTGAACACGAGTGAATCTAGTGTGGCCAAAGCGGCTGTTCGTTGGTTTCGATAGCGGAGCAGGTCGGCACGGGCAAACATTTCCATGGGTGCCGTGAGTGTGTCCAGGTTGAAGTTGTCCGTGATCAGCAAACTCAAGTCTATGGCGTCGTTGGATATGAGCTTGGATGTGCTCGCTTTCAGAATGTCCAGTTGTGCCTGTGCCCAATTGAAATCGCCCGTGTAGTAGCTGACCCGGGCATTTCGAAATTTGGCTTGTTGCCCGAGGAGTCCTTCTTTGTGATCGAGGTCGACTTGGCTAAACAGCAAGGAGGCGCTCCAAACGTCGTCTTGAAAAACCAAAATATCGCCCAAGTCCAATTTGAATTCGCTTCGCTGTTCTTGTCCGAGTCCTGGCATATTGACTGCGCGGTCTAGGATGTTTTCAGCAACGCTGGCCTCGTTGAGGTGGAAGGCCAAAAGGCTGGCCCAGTCGGACATGAGCCCCGCTGTTTCTGGGGTTTCTCCCAGATCGAGGAGGGCGGTTCTGTATTGGTTAGACAAGTCCATTGCTGCCGCAGTGTCCAAGGGGTAGGCTTGGGTGACTTGTGTTGTCCGAACGCCGAGCATGGCTTGCCTGGCCGCGGCATAACGCGGGGCGTTTGGCCCCTTTGATGAGACCAAAGCATAGCAATCGTAGGCCGTTTCTAAGTCCTTGTTTTTGGCGGCAACTTCTGCCAGCTCCATGAGCCGTCGTCCCCCTTCATTTTTCCGTTCATCCAAAGCCCTAACGTGGGGCATGGCGCTCATAAAATCACGCTGTTGATTGAAGACCCACACCAAAAGTTCCAGAAATACCGTGTCCTCTGGGTACAGCTGTGAGGCTTTCAGCACCTTGCGCCGGACCATGTCTGCTTGACGGGCGTCGGTTGAAACACGAAGGTTGCGATTGAAGCTGTTTTGGACGGTTCTCAGGTAATTGGCACGGCCGTGCAGCAGGGCCATAAAGCTGTCCACCATGCCTTCATAGTCTCCTCGAAGTCCCTTGAGGTTGGCAAGTTCGTAATGGTAACCATACCCGTCGGACCCGATGGTCATGGCCTTTTCATATGTGGCCAAAGCCAGATCGAGTTGGTCCAATTTCACAAAGGCATCCGCGAGGCGCTTGGCGGGTCCGCGTCCTGTGGCGAGCGCAGCCAGAGCATTTTGGAAGGCTTCGCGGGCTTCTTCTTCCCTTCCAATTCGCAAGTACAAGGATCCCAAGTCCACTTGGGCCATGGTCTTGTCTCGCCGTTTTTTTAATCGGGCTTTGACGAGCTTTTCGGCGGCATCAAAATCTTCAAGTTCCAGCAACGTGTTCAAGAACATGTCGTAGGTAGAGGGGTCTTTTTTGTAGAGGTTGTCCAGGTAGAGTCTGGCTTGCTCAAAGGCACCGCTGTTGTAATAGTAGGTGGCGAGTTCCAGGTCGCTTTGGCCGCTCGCTTGGATTGGGTTGAACGCACAAAGGGCCAACATCATAACGCCCGCAGCAAAGGTGAAAGGGGCCTTCATGGGGTTGGACTTTGGGGGATAGACGACAAGGCTTTGGAGGCGGAATCTGCCCGAGAGATGACGCCTTCTAAATCAGTGAGCCCGCGTCTCAGAAAGTCCAAGGCAATGTCTATCTCTTCTAGGAGATGCTCCGAAATTCGCATTTCATCTGCAGATGCGAGGTCGAAGTAGTTCTGGTCCATGGGTGCCCCCAGGGCATCTACGTTCGCTCCGTCTACAATGGCCTCAATCAAGTGTCCGATTTGCCGTCTTGTCCGGTCGATTTCTTGGGCTATTCGGCGTTGACGGCCCGGTTGTTTTTGGAGCAACCTGCGCCGCTGGTCTAGCAAGGAAAAGGGCCGTCCCTGTTCGAGGTTGACAATCAAGCCTTGCATTCTTGTCTCCACGGCTGCCAGGGCACTGTCTGTGCGGGTGTGGGCTGCGACTGCCGCTTCATGAGGAGCGGCGTTGAATATGGCTGCGGCACTGTCGATGACCGACAACCTCGCTTGTAACGCGGTCAGGTGATCAGATCCGGGTCGCGGTCCACATGCGCTCAACAGCAACAGGCCAATGGTCAGCAGGCGCCAATTCATGCGATGGTGTCGAATCTGGTGTATGGTTGAAGTGCTTTGGGAATGCGAATCCCCTCTGGGGTTTGGTGATTCTCCAGCAAGGCAGCCACGATGCGGGGCAATGCCAAGGCACTGCCATTGAGGGTGTGCACCAATTCTGGTTTCCCCTCTGCATTTCTAAAACGACAGTGCAAGCGGTTGGCTTGGTAGGTTTCGAAATTGGATACGCTTGACACTTCAAGCCAGCGTTCTTGAGCTGCAGACCACACTTCAAGGTCAAAGGTCAATGCCGCGGTGAAGCCCAAATCTCCTCCGCAAAGACGGAGTGTACGGAAGGGCAGCTCCAAATCGCGAAGCAGGCCTCGTACATGCTCAACCATGCCTTCTAATGCCGCGTAGCTGTTTTCCGGCTTCTCGAAACGAACGATTTCGACCTTGTCGAACTGATGAAGGCGGTTGAGACCCCGAACGTCTTTTCCATAGGAGCCGGCTTCTCTGCGGAAGCAAGGCGTGTAGCCACAGAGTTGAATGGGCAAGTCCTCCGCATTCAGAAGGTCTCCTCGGAACAAGTTGGTCAGGGGTACTTCTGCTGTGGGGATCAAATACAGGTCGTCTTCTGTAGAGTGGTACATCTGGCCCTCCTTGTCGGGGAGTTGACCTGTGCCTCTTGCAGAGTCTGGATTGACCAAGTGTGGAGGGATGAACTCTTCGTATCCAGCGGCGTCTGCCCGGTCAATGAAGAACTGGATCAGTGCGCGTTGCAGTTTTGCGCCTTTGCCGCGGTATACCGGGAACCCAGCACCTGTGATTTTAACGCCAGCCTCAAAGTCAATCAGGTTGAAACGGTCGGCCAAATCCCAATGCGGCACAGCACCCGCTCCAAGGTTGGGTTTGTCGCCTTCTTCTGAGACCACTACGTTGTCGGCCTCACTCTGACCGGCTGGCACACTGTCATGTGGGCGGTTGGGCAATTCGAGCAGGGCGGACTCTTGCTCTGCAATGAGGCTTTTTTGCTTTTCGTCGAGGACATGAATTTGGTCCTTGAGATCTCCCATTTGAGCGCGGCGCGCCTCAGCTTCGTCTCTCTTTCCGGCTTTAAACAGGTCGCCAATTTCTCGGCTGGCTGCGTTTTGCTCGGCTTTGAGGTCATCCACTTTTTTTTGGGTGGTCCTGCGATCCAAGTCGAGATCGAGTATGCGACTTACAAGTGGAGCAGCATCAAGACCGCGTTTGGTCAAAGCCGCTTCGAGCGCGGCACGGTCATTTCGGAGGGCCTGGAGGGTCAACATGGCGTGTAAAAATACAACGGTGCCCCCGCCTTTTCAGGAGAGGGCACCGCCTTACGCACCCGAAGGTGCACATTTTTTAATCCCTTGTGAGGGATGAATCAAGCTTCGGCTGCCTCTACGACAGATACGAAGCTCCGGTTTCCGCGACGACGGCGGAACTCCACTACGCCATCAGTGAGGGCGAATAAGGTGTGGTCCTTGCCGATGCCGACGTTTGTGCCGGGATGGTGTTGGGTGCCGCGTTGGCGAACGAGGATGTTGCCTGCAATGCACACCTGGCCGCCATAAATTTTGACGCCCAGTCGTTTGCTTTCCGATTCGCGGCCGTTCTTGGTCGAGGCCGCCGCCTTTTTGTGAGCCATGGTTTCGGGGTTTGCTTATTCTTCGTTCTTGCTTGCCTTCTTGGCTGAGTCCGCTGGGGCCTCAGCAGCCTTCGTCGCTTTTGGCTTTGCTGCAGCTTTCGCCTTTGGCGCTGCCTTGGCTTTTGGCGCTGCCTTGGCTTTTGGCGCTGCCTTGGCCTTTGGCTCAGCTTCTGCCTTTGCCTCAGTGGCGGGCTTCGCTTTCGCTTTGGCTTTGGTTGCCTTGCCATCAAGGGAGATGCCCTTGATTACGAGTTCGGTGAGAGACGGACGGAATCCGTTCAACTTTTGGTAACCCTTGCGTCTCTTCTTTTTGAAGACAAGCACTTTGTCACCTTTCAAATGGCGTTCAACCGTGGCATTCACGGCTGCGCCTTGGACTGCGGGGGCGCCAACGGATACTTTGGTACCGTCGTCAACAAGAAGGACTTGGTCAAAGCTGACCTTGTCTCCTTCTTCGTGCTTCAGACGGTTCACATAGAGCCGTTGATCTTGCTGTACCTTATACTGGTGCCCTGCAATTTCTACGATGGCGTACATAATGAACCCTTTTTTTGAGGGGTGCGAAGATACGTGATTTCGGTCAGGGTTGAAAACTCTTCATGGGGTCGTTGTGAAATTGACGCCAAGTTTCCCGAAAAAAGCCCGCTTTAGTCGGGCTGTAATGCCTCCCATATGCCAAAAGCGTCGGGATGAGATGCCACTTTATGTGTCCATCCTTTTTTAAGCAGTGCAGAGGAAGTGGTCCTTCCAATGGCGACAATCCGAAGGGGTGGAGGCCCTTTCCAACGGTCTACATTGGAGGGGGATGTAAAACAAACCACATCTGTAATTGGCGGGGTTTGGATTTCGGTATCTAATGCGTAGTGCGCCCAAGATGAGATTCGAGCAGCGCAAGATTCAGTTTTCCAACGCATTAGAGATTCGCTGCTGTGTGGAATGGCGATGTGATCGGACACTGCTTTGTCTTGCGCAAAGTCCTTCCAACTGGAGATTGGGTCACCGGATCCACAAAAAGCGATGTTGTGCTTCAAGACATCAGCGACAGCTTCAGCTGTCCCTGAACCGGGAACCGCAATTTGGAGGCCAGGATTTTTGTTGACCCATGATGCGGCCATGCACGCTGCACCTGGACTCCCAATCCACACCCAATTGGGAGCGTTGTCGGTCCAAGAGGGGATTTCGGGCTGTTCGATGGCGACCGGCTTGGCAATGGGCCATTCGATCAACGGACACTGTGAGGCCTTGGCCAAACGATGTAAGACGTCATTTTCTCGCGGTGATCTCGTGATCAGAATGCGTTGCTTCTTTGGCTCATGAAGGCGATGGAGGGCATCAATTGCGTTGTCGCTTAAGATTCGGATCGGCCCACTGGGCCCCTGAAGGAAGCTGCGGAGTGGAGCGGAAGTTGTCTTTTGGTGTGCGCCAAAAGGCAGTTGACACCCACCTTCTAATGCGCGCAAAACGCTTCGCTCCGTGTTGATGGATGCTGCGGTGCTTTCGTGTGTAAGACGTTTTAACCAGACGAGTTTCGGGTCATTTGACCGCATTTGCAACGCCAAGGCCCCTTGAGCTGGTGCAGGAACGAACCAACGGGGTTGCAATTCAACCTGAACCAAGTCGCTCAAATCTAGTTCGAGTCTTTGCACTCCGGCAGTGGCGAGGACGATGGCGTCGTACAGCCCTTCACGGAGCCGTTTTATTCTGGTGGGCACATTGCCACGAAGGGCTTGAATGTCCAGGTCGGGTCGGAGGAGCAATAGCTGATCTCGTCGTCGGACGGAAGACGTTCCAACTTTGGCCTTGTGCTTGAGGGGCAGCCAAGCACGATGTGCGTGAGATTGGGGGCGAACCAGCAACATGTCGGTGGCCGCCGCTCTGGGTGGTATGGCCGCAATGGTCAGGCCTTCGGGTTGTCGGGTCTCGAGGTCTTTGTGACTGTGAACGGCCAGATCTACGTGCTCTTCGAGCAATGCCTGTTCAATTTCCTTCGTAAAAAACCCTTTTCCTTCGAGCTTCTCAAAAGCTTGGACTTGTTCCCGATCTCCTTGGGTAGAAAGAACGGTGATGTCACAAGTTCCGCCGCCAGCCTCAATCAGGTCACGGGTATATCGGGCTTGCCAAAGTGCGAGGTCACTCCCACGTGTGCCGATTCTAAAATGAGGACTGTCGGCCATGGTTTAGCCCTTGTCCAGTTGTTCCATGACGACTTCTTTGGCCAATTTCATTGGAAGCGAGACATATTTCTTTTCGAGATAGGCGACAATGCGGTCAACCAGGTCTCTTGAGTCTTCATCGAGCTGAGCGAGTTCCTCAGAAAACACTTCACCCAGTGCTGTGCTGCGGACGGAGGCGAGCAGCTCAGGCAATTCACGAAGTGCCAGTTCCACTTGACGCTGTTGAAGACGAGAGGACAATTCGTCCATTCCCTGTTCAATGATGCTGTGGCAGTCACCCAATGCGGTTCGACGCCCTTCCGTGTTTTTGTCTGCGAGCGGCTTGAGTTCGGCAATGCCGATGACGCTGGTGTTTTTTCTCTCTTTGAATTGGGCGTCGATGCCCGCGGGCACACTCAGGTCCAATACGCGGGTAGACGTGCCTTCTGGCAACTGTTGGGCT
The DNA here is from genome assembly GCA_949373165.1 of uncultured Flavobacteriales bacterium. GTDB lineage: Bacteria > Bacteroidota > Bacteroidia > Flavobacteriales_D > Sanyastnellaceae > UBA8752. The sequence continues at coordinate 19,736 of CASICO010000039.1, forward strand.
GAAGACGCATTCAGAACCGCTTGGGCGCTTCCCGTGCAGAGAAAAATAGCAGCAGGTCCAGCTTGCAATGCGGAATCCAGTTCGTCCATGCCGCCCCAAGTCCAATGTCGTGGACGAGCGATTTCTTCTGCTTTAGACGGTGTGCGGTTGAGCACGTGCACCTGGCGATAGCCCTCCTTGGAAAGGTAGCGCGCAATGTTGGCGTTGGTTTGGCCAGCGCCAATCATCAGGATGGGAGCTTCTGTTGAGACCCCCCCAATTTTTGAAGGCTTTCCACCCCAGTGCGTTCACTGAAACGCTTCGCCTGGCAATGTCGGTCTCTGTGAAAATTCGTTTGGCTGTTTCGACGGCAACCCTTTCGGTGATGCGAAGTTGATCGCCGGCGATTTTCCATTTCCGCGACTTCTCCATGGACAGCCTCAACTGCGTGAGGATTTCTCGTTCGCCGAGCACCATTGACTCGAGTCCAGCGCCCACTCGGAACAAATGTCGAACGGCGTCGTCGCCATGAAGCACCATGGCCGTTGACATCAATTCACGCATGGTTTCAGCGGTGGGTTCAAACGCTTGAAACAGCTGTTGGAGTCGGCCCATGCAGAAATAGGCTTCATCAACCATGATGAACTCCACCCGATTGCATGTGGTGAGGTAGGCGAGGCCTTGAAGGCCAAGGTCTGTTTTCAGTCGGCTCAAAAAGACCTTTTGTTGGTCTTCGGGCACGTGAAATTGACCGATGCGTTCGATGGGCGCATTTCGGTGGTGAAGGCTGACGATATGGAGGCGTCCAAACTGCACTGCGTGGCTAAGGTCGTTCAGGCAGAGCAATCGACATGCGATTTGGGCTTCATTGGGGGCCGATAAGGTCACAGATGCTGAAAAAAAAAGCGGCTCCCGCATGGGAGCCGCTTTCTCAATGTTGGATGTGTTGCCAATCAGCCACTGCACATTTCGCAGTCAGGGCCATTGTCGATGGAGCAAGCGGCAACTTGTTCTTCATGGCTCATTTCGGCCACTTCTTTGACGGCCTCATTGACGACTTCTTCGACTTTGACTTCAACAGGCTTGTCCTTGTACTTCTTGTCCACTGTGAACTTGATGGCATCCGTTGCCGCTTTGGTTCTCAGGTAGTACATGCCTGTCTTCAGGCCCGAACGCCATGCGTGGAAATGCATGGAAGTCAACTTTGGCGCGTTTGCGTTCTCCATGAACACGTTGAGCGACTGGGACTGACAGATGAATGCACCACGGTCTGCAGCCATGTCCAAGATGGCCCGCTGGGGAATTTCCCATGCGGTGCGATAGAGAAGTTTGAGGTTCTCTGGAATGTTGGGTATCGGTTGAATCGAACCGTTCGCTGCAATGAGTTGGTTTTTCATGTCTTCGTCCCAGAGACCAAGACGTGTCAAGTCACGCAAGAGGTGCTTATTGACAATGATGAACTCTCCACTCAGGGTTCGTCGGGTGTAAATGTTCGACGTGTAGGGCTCAAAGCACTCGTTGTTGCCAAGGATTTGTGCTGTAGATGCCGTGGGCATAGGGGCAACAAGCAAGCTGTTGCGCATGCCCTTGTCCTTGATTTCCTCTTTGAGGATGTCCCACTCCCAGCGGTCACTTGGTGTGACGCCCCACATGTCAAATTGGAGTTGACCTTTGGAAGCCGGTGACCCTTGGAAAGTCTCGTATGGACCTTCATCGATGGCCATGTCCTTCGACGCGCAACAGGCGGCGTAGTAGATGGTCTCGAATATGTCCTTATTGAGTTGCTTGGCTTCTTCGGAGTCAAAAGGATGACGCATCAGAATGAAGGCGTCGGCCAATCCTTGCACACCAAGTCCTACTGGACGGTGACGCATGTTGGAGTTTCGCGCTTCAATGATGGGGTAGTAATTCCGGTCAATGACACGGTTGAGGTTCCGGGTCACCTGGTAGGTCACCTCGAACAACTTATCGTGGTCGAAAGTGCCGTCTTCCGTCACAAACTTGGGCAGGGCCAAAGAGGCGAGGTTGCATACAGCGACCTCGTCCTTGGATGTGTACTCAATGATCTCCGTACACAGGTTCGATGATCGAATTGTACCCAAGTTCTGCTGGTTGGACTTGCCGTTGGCTGCGTCCTTGTAGAGGATGTAGGGAACACCGGTTTCAATTTGGCTTTCCACCACTTTGAACCAAAGTTCTTGGGCTTTGATGGTCTTTCGGCCTTTGCCTTCCGCTTCATACTTCTCATACAAAGCTTCAAACTCATCTCCCCAAGTGTCGGCCAGTCCAGGGCATTCGTTCGGGCACATTAGCGTCCAATCGCCATCGGACTCTACCCGCTTCATGAAGAGGTCAGGGACCCATAGGGCGTAGAACAAATCACGGGCGCGCTGCTCTTCTTTTCCGTGGTTCTTTTTGAGGTCGAGGAAGTCAAATACATCGGCGTGCCAAGGCTCGATATAGACAGCAAAGGAGCCTTTGCGCTTGCCGCCACCTTGGTCTACGTATCGGGCTGTGTCGTTGAACACACGGAGCATGGGAACAATGCCATTGGACGTGCCATTGGTTCCGCGGATGTAGGATCCGGTTGCACGAATGTCATGAATGGCCAGGCCGATTCCCCCCGCATTCTGCGAAATGTTGGCGCATTGCTTCAGGGTGTCGTAGATGCCACTGATGCTGTCTTCCTGCATGGTCAGGAGAAAGCAGCTGGACATTTGTGGCTTCGGCGTGCCGGCGTTGAACAAGGTCGGAGTCGCGTGGGTAAACCAACCCTCGGACATCAGGTTGTAGGTCTTGATGGCGCTTTCGATGTCATCCTTGTGGATGCCGATGGAGACCCGCATCAACATTTGCTGTGGACGCTCGGCCACTTTGCCGTCGGTTTTCAGCAGGTAGGAACGCTCAAGCGTTTTGAAGCCGAAGTAATCGTAGCTAAAGTCGCGGTCGTAAATGATGGCGGAATCCAAAGCCTCTGCATTGGCTTCGATGATTTCCATGACGTCATCAGCGACAAGTGCAGCGGCCTCATCCGTTACGGGGTCTCGATATGTGTGCAAGTCGCGCATCACATCTGCAAACGACTTGCGGGTTGTTTTGTGAAGATTGGACACAGCGATTCTTGAAGCGAGCTGCGCGTAATCTGGATGATTGACCGCATTGGTGGCTGCAACTTCAGCTGCGAGATTGTCGAGTTCAGAGGTGGTAACCCCGTCGTAGACACCTTCAATGACACGCATGGCTACGGAGACTGGGTCCACGTTTTTGTGGAGCCCGTAACATAGCTTTTTCACCCTGGCGGTGATTTTGTCGAATTGGACTTGTTCCCGGCGTCCATCCCGTTTGACGACATTCATATGGTGTGATCGGCTGTCTTAGTGCCTCCAATTGAAGGCGATGATTCGTAGTTCGGGGGGACAAGAGCCCCGACGGATTTGATGCTTGTGTTAAGAGTACTTCGTTTTTGAGGTGGATTCCACGTGGGAACCAATGCCTCGCCCGCTTGTCTCAATATGAGGAGAATTCAGACGCAATTCGGGCCATGTGGTGAGACAGTTTTGAACCATCTCTTCGTGGATATCAGAAGTCGGCGTCAAGGGTAAACCCTTTCGCCGCTTGGTCATCCCCGGTTTTGTTGACTCCGGCCTTCTGATACTCTGCCACACGCTTCTCGAAGAAGTTGGTTTTTCCTTGAAGGGAAATCATCTCCATGAAGTCGAATGGGTTGGATGTGTTGTAAATCTTCTCGTTGCCCAACTCCACCAAAAGGCGGTCAGCTACGAATTCGATGTACTGGCTCATCAGGTCTGAATTCATGCCAATGAGGCGAACGGGAAGCGCGTCGCAGACGAACTCTTTCTCGATGGCCACAGCGTCCTTGATGATCTTTTCGATTTTGGATTTGGGCAGCTTGTTCACCAAGTGACGGGTGTACAGCAAGCAAGCAAAATCACAGTGCATGCCTTCGTCACGTGAAATCAGTTCGTTGGAGAAGCTCAAACCGGGCATCAAGCCGCGCTTCTTGAGCCAGAAAATGGAGCAGAAGCTGCCACTGAAGAAAATGCCTTCAACGGCAGCAAAGGCGACGATGCGCTCGGCAAAATTGCCGTTGTCAATCCATTGTAATGCCCAGTCCGCCTTCTTTTTGACGCAGTCTAGGGTTTCGATGGCATTGAACAAGTGGTTCTTTTCCTCTTTGTCCTTGATGTAGGTGTCGATCAACAAGGAGTAAGTCTCCGAGTGGATGTTTTCCATCATGATTTGAAAACCGTAAAAGAACTTCGCCTCGGTATACTGGACTTCGGCGACAAAATTCTCGGCAAGATTCTCATTCACAATGCCATCAGAGGCTGCGAAAAAGGCGAGGATGTGCTTGATGAAATAGCGCTCGTTGTCGTTGAGTTTTTCACTCCAATCCACAAGGTCAGCGGCCAAGTCAATCTCCTCTGCGGTCCAGAAACTCGCTTCGGATTTCTTGTAGAAATTCCAGATGTCATCGTGTACGATGGGGAAGAGGACAAAACGATTGGGGTTGTCTTCCAAGATGGGTTCCGACACAGTCGTGTTTTCTGGAAGTACAGCATCAATGGCGATTTGCCCGCTTTCTGGAGCGGCAGAGAATAGCTCTTGATTGGACTCTTGAGGGGTGCCGTTTTGCTCGTCGTTCATGGTGCTTGCGATGTGTGTTTTCGAGGTCCAAATCGAAGAGGTTGACTTCTCGATTCGAGGAACCTCAAAACTGCGCAGGGCTTCTTGGTTTGGCAATCGGAAAGGATGAACACTGCGGATCTTTTGTCAACACGGCCGTGAAAACTTAACTTAAATACCTAACAACCAGCAATTTGTGTTGTTAATAGGGTCGTGGGTTGCTGTGTAGTGGACATGGGTCATAGGTCTTCAAAGAGGGAGGGTTTGTCCGGGAAAACTCCCAAGTTCTGTTGCATCCTTTGGGAAGGAATGACGTGCCGTTCACCCTTAATTTTGTCCACACCTATTGCATGGTCGTCCAAATTTTTTGTACGCAGCAAAGGGCAGACGCAGATTCCCATGATTGGAGCTTTCAATAAACTCGTTAAAAGGCTGGTTGGTGACAAGGCCGCTTCGGATGTGCAGGCGATTCAGCCCGCCATTGATGCCATCAAATCTCATGAGTCAGAGATGGCAGCATTGTCTTCTGACGGCTTGCGAGAGCGCAGTGCCGATTTGAAGCGGCGCATTTTGGCGCACGTCGAACATTTGGTCACAGAGACAGAACAGCTCAAGGCTCAAGTGGCGATGAATCCGGCCATGGCCTTTGAAGCAAAGGAGGCGATTTATGATCAAGTCGATGGTTTGAGTTTGGAGATGGATGTGAAATTGGAGGATGTTCTGGAGGAGGTTCTTCCCGAAGGGTTTGCATTGTTGAAGGAAACGGCCAAGCGATTTGCAGCAGAAGGAGACATTGATGTCTTGTCTTCTCAAATGGACCGTGACCTTGCTGCGAGTCGTGATTTTGTGCGTGTCGAAGGAGACCGCGCTTTTTGGTCTCGAACATGGAATGCGGCAGGATCAGAAGTAGAGTGGAACATGGTCCATTACGACGTGCAGTTGATTGGAGGCGTTGCCCTGCACCGTGGCAAAGTGGCGGAGATGCAAACGGGAGAGGGAAAAACGCTGGTTGCGACGCTGCCCATGTTCTTGAACGCGCTCACAGGAAGGGGTGTACACCTTGTCACCGTTAACGATTATCTCGCACGAAGAGACTCGGAATGGATGGGCCCCATCTTCCAATTCCATGGCCTGACGGTGGATTGCATCGACAAACACCAACCGAATTCAGAAGCCCGTCGGGAGGCGTACAAGTGTGACGTGGTGTATGGAACCAACAACGAGTTTGGATTTGATTATCTCCGGGACAATATGGCCATGCGCACAGATCAGTTGGTTCAACGCAAGCACCATTATGCCATCGTGGACGAGGTCGACAGTGTGTTGATTGATGAGGCGCGGACACCTTTGATCATTTCTGGACCCACGCCGAAAGGTGACGAGCATGAATTTGAACAGTTGCGTCCAAAAGTGGTGCAGTTGGTCCAAAAGCAGAGGCAGGCCGTGAATGGGTTCATCACAGAAGCCAAAAAGAAATTGGGTGACAGTTCGTCAGACAAGGAAACCAAGCGAACAGCCGGGTTGTCTCTTTTTCGCGCGTACCGTGGACTTCCCAAGACCAAATCGCTCATCAAGTTTTTGAGTGAAGAGGGCATTCGTCAGCAGTTGTTGAAGACAGAGGGGTTTTATCTGCAAGACAACAAGCGGATGATGCCTGAGGCCGATGAGGAGCTGTACTTCGTCATCGACGAAAAACAAAACCAAGTTGAGCTCACAGAGCTCGGCATTGCCACGTTGACGGCCAACATGGAGGACGACCACTTTTTTACCATGCCCGATGTTCCAGGGACACTGGTAGAAATCGATGCGTCGTCAGATTCAGATGCAGTGAAACAGGAGAACCGAGAGTCCTTGTTCCGCGAGCAAGGGGTGAAGTCTGCACGTCTCCACACCATGAACCAGCTCTTGAAGTCATATGCGTTGTTCGAGAAGGACATCGACTATGTGCTCATGGACAACAAGGTCAAGATCGTGGACGAGCAGACCGGCAGAATCATGGAAGGCCGGAGGTATTCAGATGGTTTGCACCAAGCCATCGAGGCCAAGGAGGGTGTGCGAATCGAGGCTGCGACCCAAACCTATGCGACCATCACGCTCCAGAACTACTTCCGCATGTACCACAAGCTTTCGGGCATGACCGGTACAGCGGAAACAGAAGCACAAGAGCTTTGGGACATCTATGAGTTGGATGTCATGAGCATCCCCACCAATCGCCCCATTCAACGGAACGACGATGACGACATGGTCTTCAAGACCAAGCGGGAGAAGTTCAATGCCGTGATTGACGACGTGGTTAAAATGCGCGATGCAGGCCGACCAGTTTTGGTTGGAACGACCACAGTAGAGGTCAGTGAATTGCTCAGTCGCATGCTCGACATTCGAAAGATTGAGCACCAAGTGCTCAACGCCAAACGTCACCAAGCCGAAGCGGAGGTGGTGGCCAAAGCGGGTCAACCAGGAGCGGTCACCATTGCGACCAACATGGCCGGTCGAGGAACGGACATCAAGTTGAGTGAACAAGTCAAGGCGGCTGGAGGTCTCGGCATCATCGGCACAGAGCGGCATGACAGTCGACGCGTTGACCGGCAGTTGAGAGGCCGTTCCGGCCGACAAGGGGACCCGGGGAGCAGTCAATTCTACGTGTCACTCGAGGACGACCTGATGCGTCTGTTCCAAAGCGAGCGGGTGTCCAAAATGATGGACCGTTTGGGCCACAAAGATGGAGAGGTCATTCAACACTCGATGATCACCAAGTCCATTGAACGCGCGCAGCGCAAGGTGGAGGAGAACAACTTTGGCATTCGAAAGCGCTTGCTGGAGTACGACGACGTCATGAACAGCCAGCGGGAGGTCATTTACCGCAGGCGCCGCAATGCGCTTCATGGAGAGCGTCTGAAGTTTGACATCTCGGGCATGTTCTATGAGCTGTCCGATGCCCTAATTACGGAATTCACACCATCAAAGGACTTTGACGGGCTTCGCATTCGGAGTTTGGCAGACCTTGGAGTGGATCCACCGTTCTCTTCCAATGACTTTGGCACTGGTGCCCCGGAGGCTCAGGCTCAGTCACTTCATCATTCAGCCGAAAAGAACTATCACAATCGCATGGCGTCTTTGGCTTCTCATGCGACGCCCGTGATTCAGCGGGTGCTGGAAGACGACTCCAATCAATTCGTCAACATAGCGGTTCCCTTCACGGACGGACGGCGCAACATGCAGGTGCTAACCAACATTCAAGAAGCGGTCGACTCTTCGGGAACCACCTTGGTTGACGAGCTCGAGAAGTCGGTGGTCTTGGGTGTTCTGGATCAACTCTGGAAGGAGCACTTACGCAACATGGACGATTTGCGTTCCAACGTTCAGCATGCTCGTTTTGAGCAGAAAGACCCCTTGTTGATTTACAAGTTCGAGTCCTATGAGCTCTTCAAGCACATGGTGCAGAAGATGAACGAGGACGTGGCGAGCTTCTTGCTCAAGTGCCAGCTTCCAAGCCAACCTGACCAAGTGCGCCGTGCGCCAACGGCTCGCCCAACGGCTGCCCCAAGGGTTCAGACATCAAAGCAGGGTGTCCAAAACTTGAATGAACAGCGCATTTCTGCTGCACGTGCAGGGGCTCAACAGGCTGCACCTGGTGGAGGTCAAGTCGGTGCGATGCCGCCGCCTCCCCCGCCCAAGGTTGAGCCGGTGCGCGTGGAGAAAAAGACACTTCCCAATGAGCCATGCCCTTGTGGTTCGGGCAAGAAGTACAAGAAGTGTCACGGACTCTAAAGCTGCCACAGGCTGCGAAGGACACCCCGTCGATTGAAGGCCTGAAAGTGGCGCTAAAGCACCTCCCCCCGAAAACGCTCCCCTTGTGGGTGTCCCTCGGAGCCACGGGCATGTTGCGCCATCATACCGCCCACCATTTTGGGCAGCTTGGTTTGCTCTGGTTTACCGAGTGGCATCGAGCAGGGTTATAAAACCCAAAGGGCCGGGCCACACTTGTCGAATGGCGAGGTACGCGGCTTCGATTGTGGCGCCTGTGGTGATCACATCGTCCATGATGATGCATCCTTGAAGGGAATCGGTCCAATTGCTTTCAACCCGAATTTTTGGGGTGAACATGCCTTGGGTTTGAGCCAGCCGTTGCGCTCTTTTGAGCTGGGTGAGTGAACGACCAGATGACGGCCGGTCAAGGGCCGGTACCACCATCATTCCTGCGGCTTTGGCCCAACCTTTGGCCAGCATGTGACTTTGGTTGAATCCGCGTCTTCTTTCTTTTCTCGGGTGCAAGGGGATGGGAATCACGGCCCACTTTTCCAAGAGCAGTTCTCTGGGCTTTGGATATTCCGACGCCATGGCGCACCCGATTTGGATCCCCAAATCGGGTTGATTGCCATATTTCAGGCGGTGAACCAGGGCGGATTCCATTTTTCTTGGGCCGTTTTGTAGCCAAGACCAGCCAAAGGCCAAGTCCAGTCGCCCTGAAAACCGGAGGGCTTGATCCCCGGAGCATCTCGTCCAGTCAAAAGCGCAAGGTCCGCACCAATGGTCTTCGTGCGAGGTCAGTGGTGTCCCGCAGCAAGCGCATCTTTTGGGAAGCAGGGCCGCGGCCAAATGAGAGATGAGGCGTCGCATGGGGCGGCAAGTTTCGCGCGAACTCATGCCCACGGGATGTGCAATGCATGGACTAAGCCGTTTTCTTTGTGGCTGTGAAGTATGGCAAAATTCCCGAAGAGGATGAGGCGGCGGTGCTGCCTTTGGTGGACTTTTCCTTGCCCAAGGATCACGCAGACACCGCGTCTGGTTTGTCCCTGGGTCATGGCCACACACCATTGGCCGTGCGGGCAGGGGGAACCATGTGGACCATTCGCCCTTGGCGAGGTTCTGTTTATCCAGTCAAGGAGCCTCAACGCACATGGCCTGTGCATTACGGCGCTGCATTTGGAACCATCGAGTTGAATGCCACCCATTACCGGATTCATCCTCCAGAACGAATGGCCCAATGGGCAGAGGCCATGCCAGAAGATTTTCGATTCTGTCCAAAGTTTCCGGCGATCATTAGCCATTATCGCCGCTTCAATGACTGCGTAGGGCCCACAGATGATTTCATTCAGGGGATACTGGCCCTTGGTAAGAAACGAGGTCCGGCTTTCATCCAATTGCCGCCGCATTTTGCGCCAAAGCATGCACATCGGTTGAATGCTTATTTGCGGGATTGGCCGCGCGAGTTGGAAGTGGCTGTGGAATTCCGACATCCCGATTGGTTTTTGGGGGGTGCAGAAGCGGAGGGCACATGGCAAACCATGAAAGACCTTGGCATCGGTGCTGTCATCAGTGACACTGCGATGCGCCGAGATGCGGTTCACATGCGCATGACCGCGCCATTTTTGCTGTTGCGGTTTGGAGGCTACGCAGGTCACCCTTCCGATCAGAAGCGGATGAAGGCATGGTGCGAACGCATCAAGACATGGCGGGAGCAGGGGTTAAACTCTGTGGATTTCCTAGTGCATCAGCCCGACAGCATCACCACCCCTCAAACGTGCAGAGCGTTCTCCGAATTGGTGGCCCATGAACTTGAATTGCCGGTACGTGCACCTCTGTCATCCTTGCTTTGAGTCTTCTTCTCCGAACAGCGAACTTCGCTGAATGTCTTTGGCTTCAAGCTTCGACCCATTGAGTCCTCGATCGGATCGGTATGATCAATTGGATGTGCAGTGTGCTGCATTGTTGACGGATGATGACCAGCTGGCCAATCAGGCCAACTTCACGGCCATTGTACGCGAGGCTTTTGGTTGGCATTGGGTGGGGTTTTACCGTGTGGTGAACGAAGAATTGGTGTTGGGGCCGTTTCAAGGGCCAGTGGCTTGCACCCGATTGTCGAAGGGCCGTGGCGTTTGCGCGGAGGCTTGGGCGACCAATGTTCCGGTTGTGGTGTCCGACGTCCACTTGTTTCCAGGTCACATCGCTTGCAGCCCGCAAAGTCAGAGTGAACTTGTTGTGCCTGTTCGGGATGCGGCAGGTGTTGTTTGCGCTGTATTCGACATGGACAGTGCAGAGAAGGATGATTTTGATGCCGTAGATGCCCACCGGATCGAAAAGCTGATTGATGCGAATGCCCACCGTTTGATTTTCAGTCACCATGGATAAATGGAATTCCCGCCTTGCCCTGTATTTGATCTTTCCCCTTCTGGGATTGGGCTGCGCCCAGGTGGGATCGCCTGGAGGCGGAGAGACCGACGAGGCACCGCCGCTTGTGGTGAACGCGGACCCGGTGTTTGGACAAACTGAATTTTCCGGTTCAACCCTTCGCTTGACCTTTGATGAGTTCGTCAAATTGAAAGATGCCCGAAGGCAAGTGTTGGTGTCGCCGCCGTTGTCAGAGCCACCACGCCTTTTGGTGAAGGGCCGTTCTGTGATTGTGGATTTGGGAGAAGATTTGATGCCGGACCGGACATACGTGGTTCAATTTGGCGAAGCCGTGCTGGATTTACGCGAGTCCAATGTGGCGGCGGGATTGACCCATGTTTTTGCAACGGGAAGCGCATTGGATTCGGGACGGGTCGAAGGGCGGGTGTTGGATGCTTGGACGGGCTTGCCCCTTTCCGGTTCTCGGGTTTTGTTGTTCGCGGACTCATTGCCAAACGGGGCCACGGATTTGACCATGCCGGACTCGTTGCGGCCTCTGCCGGATTATGTCGGCTTGGTTTTGGACAGCGGGGAATTTGAAATCGGCTTTTTGCCGGAGGGCAAATTTTTTGTTTTGGCTTTGGATGATGAGAATGGAAACTACCGTGCCGACCCAGGGGAGGCCTTGGCTTGGCTGGAATCACCCATTGCTTCTTTGGGCAGGGATACCGCGGCATCAACGCCAAAACTCAGGATGGACGCGTCTCCCAAAGAGGCCATCACATACGTGAGTGGCTCCAGGGTGGACTCCAGTGGGTTTTGGCGGGCTAAAATTGAAGGACTAAAGGACTGGATGGCGGGTCCAGATGGACCTTTTGAGTCCGAATTGGGGTTGCAGCTTTTGGGGCCGGATTCTTCCGCAGTGTTGCACCTCGAGGGCGACAGTGTGTGGAGTGAACTCCCTGCCTTTGACGAAGAACAGGTCAGTGGAATTTGGCAAATTGTGCACCCTGCCGGGATGGATTCTTTGGTGTTTCGAGAGGTGGAATCTCCGACTTCACCGGCTCTTGTTGAATCGGTCAGGGGTAAGCTCGATGCAGCAAAGGGGCTGTCATTGAGGGTGGCGCCCCCTGCAGATCTTTTGGACACCGCCTTGTGTTCTGGAGAGTGGGTTTTCGAGGGGGATACAGGCCGTGTTGAACGCGCTCAGTTTTTTATCGAGGGCAGTCGGTTGCGTGTGGCTCCGCTCCGTGTTGGGGCACGCTATCAATTGGAGTTGGAGCCAGGAGCCCTGGTGAGGAGGGGGGTTGGAAACCGGGATACCCTGAGGCTGGCTTTTTCAGCCATGGGGGAAAATGCGACGGGGTCCATTCTGTTGACTTTGGATTCTTCGGTGATGGATATGGAGGGGGTCATGCATGTCCTAACAGATGCTGCGGGCCAACCGTTGTATTCGCAGCCTTTGGATCGGGATGGCCGGTTTTCGGATTTGCCGGCTGGTAATTACGGTTTGATGCGGATTTACGATGTGGATGGGAATGGCCGTTGGTCGGGTGCAAACCCGATAGAAAGACAACATCCTGAGCGCGCGGAAGTGGTGGCGACGGACGTTGTGGTAAGGGCAGGGTGGGAAGTCGAATTGACAAGCGGACTTCTTCCACGTCCTTGATTTGATGACCGGCACTGATCGGGTTAGAAAAGGGGAGATTCATGGCTAATTTTGAGTAAATGCGTGCGTGGATCACTCCAACTACCCTTGTGGCGGTCATTTTTGTGGCTGGCCTGGCGAATCTGGCTGCTCAGACGCCATGCGTGTCGACAGGGTCAGGATTCCCGTACGTTTCCACAAACCCGAACTACGTCTGTGAGGCGCAGCAGACGTTTGTCTACATCAATGTGGCGCAAGGGTATGCAGACCCGGCTGCAGCGAACCCAGACAATTTCAACTTCAGTTGGTACCCCCTTTGACCTCTTGGGCGGAACAGACACCCAAAGTTTTGAAATGTCATTTGACAGCACGGAGACCATTTGGTGTGTGGCCTTGGATGTGGTCAACAACTGTGTTTGGACCGATACCATCGTGGTTCAAGTGGCCGAAGCTGTGGACATCGGATTGCCGGATGATACGTTGGTCTGTGACCTCAATGGGTTTACGCTTCAACCCTCGGCGGAAGCGCAGGCCATGGCGGGCATTACTTGGAGCTGGGAACCTTCTTTGCTGTTGTTGAACCCTGAGACCGCAACGCCCCAGTTGTTGGTGGATGCAGATCAATGGTACCAGGTGACGGCCACAACCAATGCCCCTGGAAGTTGCACCTACGAAGACAGCGTTTTTGTGACGGCGAATGTGGTCCCCATTGACCTTGGGCCGGACCAGGAATTGTGCGAAGGGGAATCAGCGGTGTTGGATTGCGGGTTGAACCCGGCGTTCGAAGACATCACTTGGAGTACGGGAGACAGTGTGTCATCGGTGATTGCGGACACCAGTGGTTTGTTCTGGGTAACGGCGTTGAATTCGGCAGGATGTGAGCGCTCGGATTCCGTGACCATTTCCATTTACAGCAACCCTAGCATTGAGTTGGTTTCCGGAGGCGAGGCTTGCGAAGGAGAGGCCATTGTGATCACAGCGAACGTCACTTCTGACACGACAACTGCAGGTGTGGGGTGGTCAACGGGAGAGGCTGGAAGCACCATTGAGGTCACGGAACCCGGTGTATATGAAGCGATTGCGGTGGACGTGACAGGGTGCACGACTTCTGCATCCATTTCCCCGGAGTATTTGTCCTCTCCAGTGCCGGAATTGGCCGAAGACACCACGCTTTGTTTGGAGGACGATGGTCCAATTTGGTTGGACGTAACACAACCGGATGTGTCCTACTTGTGGTCTACAGGGGCAAATCAGCCAGGGGCATTGTTGTCAGAGGCGGGCACTTATACCGTGACGTTGACACTGCTGGCAAATGGATGCCAAGACTCAGCCAGCATCGAGCTGATTGATTTTTGCCCGCAGGACAGTGTCTATTTCCCCACGGCATTTACGCCTGATGGGGATTTGATCAATGACGTTTACGGAGGTTATGGCGATGCCATTGGCGTTTTCGAGTTGTCCATTTTCAACCGTTGGGGCTTTGAGGTGTTTTACTCAGAAGACATCGAAGACCGTTGGGATGGCAGTCTGCCAAGTGGAGACATGGCTCCGGCTGCACTGTATGCATTCCGCGCAGTTTGGCGCCCTTTGGATGAGGACGGAGTCAACTTGCGGGCATTCCGAGAGAAGGTTGGCTCCTTTACCCTTATTCGTTGACTTCGAGCAGTCGGTTGACGTTCCCTAGGGTTCCAAAAACCACCAAGGTGTCCGTTTGCTGCACCTGCGTATCCGGCCGTGGAATGCCGATCAAATGCTCTCGGTCTTCCCCTTTCTCGGAATAGGTTCTTCGAATGGTGATCAACCGAAGTTCGTACCGGTTGGTCAAGTCAATCTCACCCAAAGTTCTTCCCACACATCCAGTAGGGGCTTGAATTTCTGCGATCTCAAAGTCGTCGGGCAACTCCAAAAAACCGCGCAAGTTGGGGTTCATCAAGCGTTCCGCCACCAGAGAGGCGAATTCGGTTTCTGGCGCCAGAATTTCTTGAACGCCGAGTTTCCGCAGAATCCGCTCTTGGTCTCTCCCAGACGCGCGAACAATCACGCGGGGAATGCCAAGGTCCATGAGGTTGAGCGTGGTCAGCACCGTGGCTTCAAAATTCTCCCCGATGGCCACCACGGCGGCATCCAGTTCTTCGAGTTTTTGACTGCGGAGTGCTTTGGGGTCAGTGGAGTCCATGGTGATGGCCAAGGCCACATCATCGGCCACATTTTCTACCCGCTCTTCCACACAATCAATGGCAAAGACTTCGGCACCGCGGCCAGCCATCTCAAGGGCGATTCTGGAACCGTATTTGCCGATTCCAATCACGACATAACGCATGCTCTTCATGGGTGCAATCTACTTTGACTCCTTTAGGCCTTGTTCCAGTATGATCAAGAATTCTGCGACATCTGCAAACCGATTGTAGAGTGGCACTGGCGCCAGGCGAATGACAGCGGGTTCACGCCAGTCTACGATGACGCCGTTTTCTGTGAGGTGATTGTAGAGGGATTTGCCTTTGCCATGGGCGACCACGCTCAGTTGGCACCCACGGGCGTTCGGGTCCGAAGGGGTGAGGATTTCAAGGTGAACTCCGGAGGATTTTGCCACGGCGTGAATGCCGCGTTCCAGAAAGCCCGTGAGGGCCAATGACTTTGTGCGAAGGCGGTCTATCCCCGCGGCACGGAACTCTGCAAGAGACGCCAACAGGGCAGCCATATTGAAAACGGGTGCGTTGGATGTTTGCCACCCCTCGGCGCCGGGCATGAGGTCGAAGTCTGGCTCCATGAGAAAACGACGGCTTTCGGCGTGTCCCCACCAGCCTTCTAGCCTGGCCAGTTCAGGTTTGTTTGCGTGGCGGTCATGGACAAATGCGCCTGCAGTGCAGCCGGGACCTCCATTGAGGTATTTGTAGCCGCACCAACACGCGAAGTCGACGTCCCAGTTGTGCAATTGAAGCGGGACGTTGCCAACGGCATGGGCCAAGTCAAAGCCACAGGTTGCTCCCACAGCATGCGCGGCGGCGGTGATTTCTGCCATGGGCATCCATTGCCCGGTATAGTATTGAACGCCGCAAAGCATGACACAAGCCAAATGTTGACCCTCTTGTTCAATTCTGGCTTCAATGTCTTCGGTGCGAAGGGTGTGTTCGCCAGGACGCGGTTCGAGTTCAATGAGGTGGTGCTCTGGGTCTAGGCCGTGCATGCGCAGTTGAGAAACCGCAGCGTACCGGTCGCTGGGAAAGGCCCCTTTCTCGATCATCAAGCGGGTGCGGCGTCCTGCTGGCCGGTAAAAGGAAACAAGCAGGAGGTGCAGGTTTACCGTGAGGGCGTTCATGGCCACAACTTCCCTTGGATTTGCACCCACAATGGCTGCGAGGTCATCGGTGGCAAAAGCATGGTAATTCACCCAGGGCCGTTTGGCTTGAAAGTGTCCCTCCACGCCATATTTCTTCCAGTCGTCTAACTCATCTTGGATGACGGCGGCAGCCCCTTTTGGCTGGAGCCCCAGGCTGTTTCCGGTGAAGTACAACGCAGGGTTTTCGCCATGGGGCGGAACGTGAAAGTGGTCGCGAAACGAGGCCAGTGGATCGGCGGCATCCAATTGGCGGGCTTCGTTCAAAAAGGCCTCGGCTTCTTTCCAGTTTGGCATGACAGGGGGCATGGGTCTCTCAGTTCTTGGCCGACAAAGGAAACGTCTTGGCGGCTCTGAGCGCTAATTTCGCGCTGAATCCATTGACATGGCCAATACCACCTCACATAAGCGCACCCAGAGTGCAGCCTTGTTCGAAGAAGCTAGACGCCGTTTCCCCGGTGGCGTCAATTCACCTGTCCGTGCCTTTGGTGCTGTCGGAGGAACGCCACTGTTCATGGACAAAGGCAAAGGCCCCCATATCTGGGATGCGGACGGGCAGAAATACATCGACTTCTGTTGTTCTTGGGGCCCCTTGATTTTGGGCCATGCCCACCCCGTTGTTCAGGACAGAATTTTGAAGGCTGTGGCGGATGGAACTTCGTTTGGAACCCCCACGCGCTTGGAGAATGAATTGGGGGGGATGATTCTAGACAATCATCCTTTTGCTGAGCGGATTCGGTTTGTGTCCAGCGGCACAGAGGCGGCGATGAGCGCGATTCGATTGGCACGAGGGGTCACCGGAAAAACCAAGATTTTAAAATTCGATGGCTGTTACCACGGTCATGTAGATGCACTATTGGTAAAGGCCGGAAGCGGCCTAGCGACTTTGGGGACATCGACTTCCGCGGGGGTCCCGGAGGCGTACGCCCGTGAAACGTTGGTGTTGCCGCTGAATGACTTGGAAGCCCTGGAGGCGACCATGAAGCAGCATGCAGATGATTTGGCTGTGGTGGCCATCGAGCCCATTCCGGCCAACAATGGGTTGCTCATTCAAGACGCCTCTTTTCTCCAAGGTGTCCGGGATTTGTGCGACAAATACGGCGTGTTGTTGTTGTTCGATGAGGTCATCAGCGGGTTTCGTGTGGCTTTCGGTGGTGCGTCGGAATATTATGGAATCCGCCCCGATGTAATGGCTTTTGGCAAGATCATCGGTGGCGGCATGCCAGTAGGGGCTTACGCGGCTTCTGCAGAAATCATGGACCACGTGGCTCCTGTAGGCCCGGTATACCAGGCGGGCACATTGAGTGGCAATCCTGTTGCAATGGCCGCTGGAGCGGGCCAGCTTTCGGTTTGTTTGCAGCCCGGATTTTATGAAGATCAGGAGCGCAGGACGCGCCGTTTGGTGGACCCCATTCTGGCACATGCCCAGCGCAAGGGTCAGCCTCTGCGGATGTTCACGCGCGGCAGCATTTTCTGGTTGGCGTTCAGTGACCGCATCCACATTCGGAAGAGCAGTGAAATCGATCCGGACAGCATGGCTCACTTCTCTAAATTGCAC
>CASICO010000040.1 GCA_949373165.1 uncultured Flavobacteriales bacterium
GTCTGTGGCGAGTGCCCCACTGAAGTTGCGATGTATGGTTGCGGGAGAGGCAGAGCCCAGAATATTGGCCCCCAGGTTGGTCCATGTGGCCTCAACTTCGATGGCAACAGGACTGTTGATTTGCCCAGCCCAAATGTTGACTGCGTATTGGAAGGCGGATTGTGCCACCGGAGGAAAATTGGAGTAGGTAACCTGAACGTCGGTATTTGAGCTTCTCCTTTGGTTGGGTGCGGGAACAAAATGGAAGTGATCTTCCGGAATGCCAACAAGTCCGTCACAGCCTACTGCATCACAATGTGTGTGGTTGTGCATGGATGAGGCGGGGAGCCCAAACATCTTTTGAGCAGACGCATGAGTCAGGCCCAAGAAAAGGGCCAAAAGTCCACAGACCAGTCGATGCGGCACAAGCGATGGGGTCATACAAGAAAGATAGCCACATATTGCCGAATTATTATATAATTCAGTAATGATTTTATATTCGATTACTCATTTTTCATCGACAATATGTGCTCTTTAATCACTAATTAAAGGCGGGGGCTTGGCTAGCGCTCTTCCATGGGCCCCGCGGGCCAGATGGTGGAAAACCAACCGATGGCCCTCCAGACTTCTTGGATTTTGTTTGGCCCAATCGCGTAAGGTGCAAAGAGGGGGTTGTTGGAGGTCAACAACAGGTCTCCTTCTTGGTCTAGGCGGTTTTCCACGCGTTTGAAGACCAGGCCATCTTCTTGGGTCGCGATGACATACGGACGCCCACTGCCCACATCGGCCATCCGTTCTACGAAGGCGCACAAGACCCAAGTTCCACTCGGAAGAGGCAGCATGCTGTCGCCTTCAATTTGGAAGAAACGCAACGTACGGTCTTGTGGCACTTCAGGAAGAGGCAAGTCAAAAGTGGGCAGACCCCCGATCCACTCGGGGTCTCCAAACCCTGCGGTGTAACCCGCTGCGGCTTTGGTGCTGACTGCAGTGATTCGCTCTGCACCGGTATTTCTGTCGGTGAGAACGGGGAGAATGCGAAGGTCCTGTTCCATTGGACTGACGCTTCCCCCAAGGACCAGGGTGTCGAGGGAAACGTTTAATGTGTGGGCCAAACGGACCAAGACCCCCATTCGGGGTTCTGCTCGACCTTCTTCATAGGCCCCCAGCGCCGTGCGCTTGATGCCCGCTTTTTCCGCCAAGTCGGTCTGGGTCCACCCTTTGGATTTGCGCAAAGCGCGGAGCTGAGAACCGATGCGTGTGGTCTCCGCCATTTTAGATGGAGGCGACGACAGATTGTACGGCGTCGATTTTGGAGGTCAGCAGACGTTCAATGCCGTCTTTCAATGTGGCGGTAGACGAGGGGCATCCGGCACATGCGCCGCGCAGACGAACGTGAACGGTTCCATCTACAAATGCCCGAAAATCAATGGCGCCTCCGTCCGCTTCTACAGCGGGCCGAACGAACTCTTCCAGCAAGGCGGAAATCGCTTCATCGTGCTCTGTGGGGACAATGTCACTGTCGTCTAAGGCGACCACTTCTGCGCCAACAGGTGTGCCTGCGGCAGGGGCTGTTGGAGCAGCTGCGGTTTTGGGTGGGGGTACTTTTTCTACGGCAACGGGGTGCTCTGAGAGCCATTGTTGGATGTACTCGCGCATTTGCATGGCGATCATTTCCCAGCCAATGGTGTCGTCTTTGGTTACCGAAACAAAGTTTCCGCTGATGAAAACTCCCGTTACAAATGGGAAGTTGAACAGTTCTTCGGCCAATGAAGAATGTGCGGCACATTCTGCTTTGTTCGTGAACTCAGCCTGCGCGGTGCCCTCGATGAGGGCCCGATCGGCGACGAATTTCATGACCTCTGGGTTTGGGGTCATTTCGGCATATACACTCACAGGTTGACTCATGTTGCAAATATCGAACAGCTTGACGTTCTCTGCCCATGCACATGCATGAGGAGGGAAAGCCTCTTGCCAATATCTTGCCCGCTATGATTCCAGCCCGGTCAACCGCCATGTCTCGTCTTTTATTTGCCCTCTGTTTTTTTTCATCTACGGTCGTTTTGTCGGCTCAATCAGGCTCGACATTCCCGGTGAATGGCACGCCAGATGTCCGTTCGGAGCTCCATGTTTTTGAGGGCGCCAGCCTTCATTTGGCGGATGGCACTGTGGTCTCGGGGGGCCATGTGGTGGTTCGCCGGGGACGAATTGAAGCCGTGGGAACAGGCGTGTACAATTCGGAGGAGCCCTTGGTGAGGCACGATTTGTCTGGCCGACACGTGTATCCGGCATTTGTCGACGTGCATTCAGGTTGGGGTTTGAAACGTGGAGAACGTTCCCGTTGGGATGGCCAGCCTCATTACGAGCGGGAGGACACCAAAGCGGCCTTGGGTTGGAACAGTGCGTTGCATCCGGAATTCAACTCAGCCGAATCGTTCGTTCCGTCCGAAAAGGAAGCCAATGAATACCGAAGCGCCGGTTTTGGCGCTGTATTGACCCACCGTCAGGATGGCATTGTAAGGGGATCGGCCACCCTGGTGGCGTTGTCCAAGGATGCGCACGATGCGGTGTTGATCCCGAATTCGGCGTCATGGCACAGCTTTTCTAAAGGGTCGTCTCCTCAGGCTTATCCGAGTTCGCTCATGGGCAGCATCGCGTTGCTGCGTCAAACGTTTTGTGATGCGGAGTGGTATGGTCAATTTGAGGCTCCTGAGGAGCGAAACTTGTCTTTGGAGGCGTTCAATGACGGCTTGAATCGTCCTCATTTTTTTGAGGCGGGAAGTTGGCTGGATGTGCTTCGGGCAGATTTGATTGGAGATGAATTCGGAATGCAGTATGCGTTTTTGGGTGGCGGTGAGGCATACCGTCGACTGGAGGAACTTGCTGCTACGGGCGGAGCACTGATTGTGCCTTTGGACTTTCCAACAGCCATAGATGTCTCCGACCCTTATCTCGCTCGACTGGTGTCTTTGTCGGAGATGAAGCATTGGGAGTGGGCACCACACAACCCTGCGAAAGTTGTGGAAGCAGGCATTCCCATGGCGTTGACCATGGAAGGGGTGAGCAAGGGGAAGACGTTTTTGGCCAACCTCCGCAAAGCGGTTGCTGTTGGTCTTTCGCCCACAGATGCCTTGGCTGCCTTGACCACAGTGCCAGCGAGCATGGTGGGGGCAGAAGACCGTGTGGGCCGTTTGGCTTCTGGTTTGGAGGCCAATTTCATCGTTTCGGATGGCCCCTTGTTTGAGAAGGGAACGGCCTTGATGGCGACGTATGTTCAGGGGGTTCGATACGATGTGGAGTCTGAGCCTGAGGCAGATGTGGCTGGACGGTACAGTTTGAATTTGGATGGCCGAGACTTGGTTCTCGCGATGGAAACAGGGGACAAAGGACCGAGCGCAACGTGGTGGCCTGCGGGCACTGCTGAAGAGGAAATTGATTCGCTTTCTGGCAAGGCCAAGGTGAGTTTGGATGGCCGCGATTTGGTCTTGAGGCTGTTGGACGATGAAGTGGGTGCTTATCGATTGGTGGGCAATGTCTACGAAGGCAGCCGAATCATAGAGGGCCGAGGAGAGCGTCCAGACGGCACGTGGATTGAGTGGGCAGCATTGCGTCAAGGCGACACCTTGGTGCCACCAAAAAAGGAGGCCGAAGCAACGGTGACGCCAGAAGAGAATGCGGGGGGGACCGATGAGGCCATAGAAGAGGACCCTGTTGGCCCCACAGGTCCCGGTCCGATTACTTATCCCTTCACAGCATATGGGAGAACCCAAAGTCCCGAGCAGGGCAGTTGGCATTTTGTGGGGGCCACGGTGTGGACCTGCGGTCCCGAAGGGAAAATTGAAAATGGGGAAGTCATGGTCCACAAAGGCAGAATTGCTGCTGTGGGTCAGGCCTTGAACCCTGAGGTTGTGTTTGGCAAGAACACACCTGATTTGGTTCGGATCGATGCCAAAGGGAAACACATCACCCCGGGCATCCTTGATGAGCACACGCACATTGCGGCCAGCCGTGGAATCAATGAGGGCACCCAAGCATCTAGTGCAGAGGTCAGCATTGGCACCGTGGTCAATAGCGAGGATGTCAATGTTTATCGGCACCTCGCAGGGGGGGTGACGGCCGGGCAGATTTTGCACGGTTCAGCCAATCCAATTGGGGGCCAAAGTGGCATCATCAAATTTCGATGGGGCCAGACGCCGCAGGGAATGCTGATCGCCGATGCGGACCCGTTCATCAAGTTCGCCCTTGGTGAAAATGTGAAGCAATCCAATTGGGGGGACAATCAAACGGTTCGCTTTCCGCAAACCCGTATGGGTGTGGAGCAGGTGTACTATGACCACTTTCACCGCGCACGGGAATATGGGGAAGCTTGGGAACGGTATGAGGCCAAAAGAAAAGCCACCCCGCGACGGCTGTTGAGGAAAGGGGGAGGTCCAATTTTGCCGCGCCGTGACTTGGAGCTGGAGACCCTCTTGCAGATTTTAGAGTCTGAGCGTTTCGTGACCTGCCACAGTTACCGTCAGGACGAGATCAACATGCTCATGCATGTGGCCGACTCCATGGGTTTCACACTGAACACGTTCACCCACATACTCGAAGGCTATAAAGTGGCCGACAAGATGGCTGAGCACGGTGCTGGAGGCTCGAGCTTTAGTGATTGGTGGGCTTACAAATTCGAGGTCAAGGATGCCATTCCCTACAATGGCGCATTGCTCTGGGAGAATGGGGTGGTGACCGCGTTCAATTCGGACGACCGGGAGATGGCTCGCCGCCTCAATCAAGAGGCGGCCAAGGCGTTCAAATATGGTGGCGTACCGGAAGAAGAGGCGCTGAAGTTTGTGACGCTGAATCCGGCCATTTTGCTTCATTTGGACGACAGAATGGGGTCGATTGAGGTTGGCAAGGACGCCGACATGGTGATGTGGTCTGACCATCCATTGTCCGTTTACGCGCAGTGCGAACAGACCTATGTAGATGGCCGCCGGCTGTTCGATCTTGAAGAGGACCTGGTTTTGAGAGAGGCCATGCGCACGGAGCGGGCCCGCTTGATTCAACGGATGTTGGACGCCCCAGGGGCCGACAAGCGAAAACCCATGGAACGGATTCCGCCCCATTACCATTGTGACACCATGACCGAAGAGAACCGATGATTTGCCTCGCCCATTTGAATTTCGAAGCCATGAAAGTTCCTTTTCTCTTCGCACTCGTTTCCATCACCACGGCGATGATGGCTCAGCCGAATTTGACGCCGGGAGCACCGCAGTCTGAACGCATTCTTGTTCTGGGCGGAACCGCTCACTTGGGCACAGGAGAAGCCATAGAAAATGCGGCCATTGGGTTTGAGGATGGCATCATCGATTTTGTGGGCGCTGCCCGCGATGTTGATCCCAAGCGGTATGCAAGGGTGGTGAGCGCAGAGGGCATGCACATTTATCCGGGCTTCATTGCCCCCAACAGTACGTTGGGCCTCATGGAGGTGGCCGCGGTGCGCGCTTCACGCGACTATCAAGAGGTGGGGACATTCAAGCCCAATGTTCGCAGCTTGATTGCGTACAATACAGCATCTGACATCACACCAACAGTGCGCACAAACGGCGTCTTGATGGGTCAAATCACGCCGCGTGGCGGGGTCATAGGGGGCTCGAGTTCCATTGTGCAATTCGATGCTTGGAATTGGGAGGATGCCGTGATTCGCGCCGACGACGGGATTCACCTTTACTGGCCTTCTACCCACCACAAACATTTTGAAGATGGACGGGCTCAATTGCGCAAGCGAAAGACGTACGATCAAAAGCTGCACGAGATTCGAGACTTTTTCGAGCGCGCTCGGGCATATGCAGACGGAAAGCCTGCACAACGCGACCTCAGGATGGAAGCCATGCGGGGTTTGTTTAAAGATGGAGACCGCAGTGCGCCAGGTGCCACGACGTTGTTTGTGCACGCAGGGGACGCCAAGCAAATTGCAGAAGTCATTCGGTTTAAACGTTCGGAAGACTTAGAGCGTGTGGTGCTTGTCGGCGGCGCAGACAGTTGGATGATGGCCGACCCATTGAGAGAAAATGGCATTGCGGTGATGTTGCAGCGCACGCACACGGTGCCGCGTTACGCCGAGGACGACATCGACCTGCCGTATAAGTTGCCAAAGCTGCTCGAAGATGAAGGGGTGGAGTACTGCCTTCAAGGAGAAGGCCGCATGCCCGAAATGAACACGCGAAATTTGCCTTTTTACGCCGGGACGGCAGTGGCTTACGGCCTTGAATACGAGCAAGCCGTGCGGGCATTGACCCATTCGACTGCGAAGATTTTGGGCATCGACAATACATGCGGCTCACTCGCCCCGGGTAAGGACGCGACGCTCTTTATTTCCGCCGGAGACGCCCTGGATATGATGACCAACGATGTGCGTCAGGCATGGGTCCAAGGCCGGGATGTGGTCCTCGACAACAAACAGATTCAACTCTACGAGAAGTACAAAGCCAAGTATGACGCTCAGCGTGATGCCGGTAACCGTTGATTGGGTTCGTGTGAAATCAGAAAAGGGCCGGCGAAAAGCGGGCTTTTTTTAAGCAGAGGGAGGTTGGTTGGACTTGGGCTTGAAGCCGTCTCGGCCGAGCGCCTGCCCAAAGTTTCCGACCTTGTATTTATGCGCACTCCTTGCTTTTCCGTGCTTCTCCTTTTTTTATGGGGCTTTCAGCCTTTGGGTTCAGCCGCTCAAAAGATCTTTTCGGCAGAGCATGAGAGCCGTGCAGATGTGAAGGTGTTTGTGGTGGATTACGAGAGCCGGGCCGACTTGCTCGTCTTCAAGGAGGAATACGAAAGCCGGGCAGCCGGCAACGAGGGCCTCTGGCATTTCGTGGAATACGAGAGCCGGGCCGACAAGAAGATCTTCTTTGTGGATTACGAATCGAGGGCAGACCTCAAGGTCTTTTTTGTGGCCTACGAAAGCCGGGCGGGTTGGCAAAACAAGTCAATGCAGCACTGGCTGTATTGATGGCCTCCTTGCCTGGATAAGCGATCAGTATCCCAGGGCAGTGCGCAGGCGGCCAACGGTTGCGTTGGCAACAAGTCGCGCTTTTTCTGCACCTTTTTGCAGTTCTGCATCGATGGCAGGCAGGTCCGCCATGTATCGGTTGTAGAGGTCGCGTTCTTGAGCAAACCCATCGACGAGGGCTGCCAGTAGGTCTTTTTTGGCATGGCCCCAGCCGTATCCTCCTGCCCGCAACTTGGCCGCCATGTCTGCGCTGTCGGACGGGGATGCCACCAGACTGTGCAGTTGGTAAACCACGGAGCTTTCTGGATCCTTGGGGTCTTCGAGTGGCGTGGCGTCGGTGATGATGTGTTTGTTGATCACCTTTTTGAGCGTCTTTTCGTCTGCAAATGGGTCAATGGTGTTGCCTTTGGACTTGGACATCTTGGCTCCATCCGTGCCTGGAACGTACATCGTGGCCTCATTGGTTCGGGCTTCAGGTTCCACGAGCACGTCGGTGCCCACTTTGTGGTTGATTCGCCCTGCCACATCTCTTGCCATTTCCAAATGCTGCAGTTGGTCTTTGCCGACGGGCACTTCATTGGCACCGTAGGCCAGGATGTCTGCGGCCATGAGCATGGGGTAGCTGAACAGCCCGGCGTTGACGTCTTCCAAACGGTCAGCCTTGTCTTTGAAACTGTGAGCAAGGGTGAGTCTGTTGTAGGGGTAGAAACAACTGAGGTACCAGGCCAGTTCTGTGCATTGTGGAACGTCGCTTTGGCGGTAAAAGACGGTCTTGTCTGTATTGAGTCCGCAGGCGAGCCAAGCGGCGGCGGCTGAATGGGTATTGGCCCGCAACGCAGCACCGTCTTTGATTTGTGTCAGGCTGTGTAGGTCAGCAATGAACAAGAAAGATTCGTCTCCTGAGTCTTCCGCGAGTTGAATTGCAGGTCGGATTGCGCCGAGCACATTGCCCAAGTGTGGGGTGCCAGTGCTTTGAATGCCGGTCAGAATGCGTGCCATGACACAAAAATACAAGGAGTTGGAGGGCTTGCGGTTACAAAAGGAAGGCACAGATGATGGAGGGGCCATCTTTTCATAGGCACCTTTATTCTATGAGATACTTTCTACTTGGCGCTTTGGTTTGTGCCCCTCTTTTTTGTGGGGCTCAATCGCCCGAAGTGAACTACCCATACAACCCAGACTATGATGCGACGGGGGACATTGGAATCAATGATTTGCTTCCTGTTTTGACCTTGTTTACGCAACAGTTTCAAGCCGAAGGAATCATGGTGGACACCTTGTCGTTGGAAGATGCGTTCCTGATGATGATGGGTCAAATTGCCGCATTGCAACAACAGGTAGAGACGTTGCAGGCGCAGGTCATCCCGGGTTTGTCGGACCATTTGAGTGTCGTGGACGACGAGACCCTTCTCGTGACGGGGGCGAACCTCCAGGTGGTCAATGGGAACGGCATCACATCCAGTGCGAATGGCGTTGGAAATGTCATCATTGGTTACAATGAAGCCGATTCCGCGACCAATGAACGCGGAGGCTCACACAACTTGGTTCTGGGGCGGTACAATCAGTACAGTTCGTTCAGCGGCATTGTGCACGGCTTGCGCAATTCGGTGCTGAATGACGAGTCTGCTGTGATTGCAGGCTCAAACAACCTTGTGTCCGGCGTGCGCAGTGCGGTGATGGGGGGAGACCAGAACACAGCGTCAGGCAATAAGGTGGTGGCCATTGGTGGTGGAAACAATGAGGCCAAGGGGTCCATTGCCATTGCCTTGGGGGGCCAGGAAAACACAGTGGACCTTGTGGGATCAGTGGCCATCGGAGGAAGAAGCAATCAGGCATTGGGGGGCTACTCGGTGCTTGTCGGTGGCGGCGACAACATTACCCGGGGCTACAAGAGTGTTTTGATGGGGGGCGAGCACAATGAAACATTGGATCAGGATGGCGTGAACGATCAGTTCTCTGCTGTTTTTGGAGGCCGGTTTAACAAGTGTGGTGACTACTGCGGGTCCATTGCGGGGGGAAACTCAAATACCCTGTTGACTGGGTTGAATGGAGTTCCGGGTTACAGCTCGCAGAGCAAAACCATTGTTGGGGGCACCTCCAACGTGAATGAAGCGTCCTCATACGCCACCATTTTGGGGGGAAGTGGCCTTCATTTAGCGCCGCGCGATACCGCCAATTATTTTGGGGGACAGGTTGGGTTTTACGGTCCAACGGGCGACGTGGGAATAGGAACTGCACCTGGAACGTTCGGTTCTGAGACGCCAAGGGTTTATTTGGGGAGCAGTGCCAATCCTCAATTCATTTTAACGGGAGACGCTCCAGAAGAGTGAGTTTTTTAGAGCACGACACAAAAAACCCCGGGCTTTGTGGGCCCGGGGTTTTTTGTGTCGTGAAACGTTGGCTGTGGTTCAGCAGAACTCGTCGTAAGCGGCCTTCAGATGCTCAGCGAGCATGTCTGCGGTCCGTCCTTCGATGTGATGGCGCTCCACCATGTGGACCAACTTGCCGTCTTTGAAGAGGGCAACAGCGGGGCTGCTAGGTGGATAGGGCAAGGTGTGCTTCCGCACGCGCTCTACAGCTTCTACATCAAAGCCTGCGAAGGCCGTGAGCAGCTTGGTTGGGAGCTTGGCGTTCTCAAGGGAAGCCTTCACGCCAGGGCGCATGGAGCCTGCGGCACAGCCACAGACGCTATTGAGGACCACAACAGAAGTGCCTTCCTCTGCGAGGGCAGCATCAACAGCGTTGGCGTCCAAAAGTTGGGAGAAGCCGGCTTCAACGAGCTCGGCCTTCATGGGGTTGACAATCTCAGCGGGATACATGTGGCAAAGTTATTCTTTCTCGGGCGCTGTAGAAGCCAAGAAAAGCTCGTTGTATTGATCCCCATGAATGGGGCTCGGAGCATCGATCATGACGTCGCGACCTTGGTTGTTTTTGGGGAAGGCAATGAAGTCTCGGATGGTGTTCACGCCGCCGAGCATGGAGCACAGACGGTCGAATCCGAGCGCGAGACCGCCATGCGGGGGAGCGCCGTAGCGGAAGGCATTCATCAAGAAGCCAAATTGAGCCTCGGCTTCCTCTGGGCTAAATCCGAGCAGGTCGAACATGCGCGCTTGGATGTCCCTGTCGTGGATTCGGATGGAGCCACCACCAATTTCCACGCCGTTGATCACCATGTCGTATGCGTTGGCGCGAACTGCACCTGGGTCGGTATCGATCAGGCCCATGTGCTCGGGCTTGGGCGAAGTGAACGGGTGGTGCATCGCGTGATAGCGCTCGGTCTCTTCGTCCCATTCCAAGAGGGGGAAGTCGACCACCCAAAGAGGTTTGAAATCGAAGGGGTCGCGAAGGCCCATCTCCGATCCCATGTGCAAACGCAATTCGGCGAGTTGCTTGCGTGTGGCATCAAGGCCACCGCAAAGAACAAGCATGAGGTCACCGGGTTTCGCCCCGGTGTGTGCCGCCCACTTCGCCAAGGCGTCTTGGTCGTAGAACTTGTCGACGCTGGACTTGAAGCTTCCGTCCTCGTTGACTTTACAGTAAACGAGGCCGCGGGCTCCAATTTGAGGACGTTTGACCCAGTCGGTGAGGCCGTCGAGTTGCTTCCGGGTATAGCCTGCTGCGCCGGACACCAAAATGCCAAGGACGGCTTCGGCGTTATCAAATACACCAAAGCCCACCCCTTGCGTAACAGGGGCCATGTCTTGGAATTCCATGCCAAAGCGGATGTCCGGCTTGTCGATGCCGTACTTCTCCATGGCATCGTCGTAGGTCATGCGGGGGAAGTCTCCGATTTCGCGGTCGAGTACAGTCGTGAACAGGTGGCGAACCAACCCTTCGAACGTATTCAGGATGTCTTCCTGCTCCACGAAGCTCATCTCGCAGTCCACCTGCGTGAATTCGGGTTGGCGGTCGGCCCGCAGGTCCTCGTCGCGGAAGCACTTCACGATTTGATAGTACTTGTCGATTCCGCTGACCATCAGCAGTTGCTTGAACGTCTGTGGGCTTTGGGGAAGGGCGTAGAACTGTCCGGGGTTCATGCGGCTTGGCACCACAAAATCCCGCGCGCCTTCTGGTGTGGACTTGATGAGAACAGGGGTCTCGACATCGATGAAATCAATGCTGTCGAGGTATTTCCGAGTCTCGATGTTGATGCGGTGGCGGAGCAACAAGTTGCGTTGGACCGGACCGCGGCGCAGATCGAGATAGCGATACTGCATGCGGATGTCGTCACCTCCATCGGTGTTGTCCTCGATGGTGAAGGGCGGGGTATCCGCAGCATTTAGGATGGTCAACCCTGTGATTTCGATTTCGATTTCACCGGTTGGAATCTGCATGTTTTTGGACTCTCGTTCGCAAACGGTGCCGACGGCTTGGACCACAAACTCACGACCGAGTTTGCGGGCTTGGCCGCACAAATCGGCGTTGGTATCCATATTGAACGCGAGCTGCGTAATGCCGTATCGGTCGCGCAAGTCGACGAAAGTGAGGCCGCCCAAATTGCGGGCGCGTTGGACCCATCCGCTCAAGGTGACGGTTTGGCCGATGTGTTCGGGGCGGAGTTCGCCGCAATTATGGGATCGGAGCATGTCGAAGGTGGTGCGGACGGAGGTGCCGAAACCGCGCGGCAAAGGTAAGCCGCGCTTTGTCCTGCGTGCACGCACAAGGTTGGCATGTCATCAACGGGGAGACGTGCGTCTTGAGCAGTAGTTTCGGGACATGTCTGAAAAAGCGCAAGAATCCATGGCGCGCCTCGAGGCGATGAAAGCTGAAGCCCGATTGGGCGGGGGCGAAAAGCGCATGGAAGCCCAACACGGAAAAGGCAAGCTTACTGCACGTGAACGTGTGGATTTGCTGCTAGATGAGGGCAGTTTCGAAGAATTGGGTATGCTGGTGACACACCGGTCCAATCTCTTTGGGCTGGACAAACAGCAGTTCCTTGGAGACGGTGTGGTGACGGGATATGGGACAATCCAGGGTCGATTGGTTTATGTTTTTAGTCAAGACTTTACGGTTTTGGGGGGGTCACTGGCCGAGGCTCATGCCGAGAAAATTTGCCGGATCATGGACCTTGCCATGGACAATGGCGCACCCGTTATCGGCCTCAATGATTCGGGTGGCGCGCGCATTCAAGAGGGCGTGGTTTCACTCGGGGGTTATGCGGACATCTTTCATCGGAATGTTCAGGCCAGCGGTGTGGTTCCTCAAATCAGTGCCATTCTGGGCCCTTGTGCAGGGGGCGCGGTATACAGCCCTGCGCTGACCGATTTCATTTTGATGACGGAGGGAACCAGTTACATGTTTGTGACGGGCCCCAATGTGGTGAAGACCGTGACCCATGAAGAGGTATCTGCGGAGGCCTTGGGGGGAGCGCGAACCCATGCGACCAAAAGTGGCGTCGCCCATTTGACTGTGCCGCACGAAGTGGCCGCCATGGACCAAATCAAGTCTTTGCTTTCTTACCTCCCTCAGAACTGTGAGGAAACGCCCTCTTCATTGCCTTACTCAGGTTTGGATGAAGAGCGCCCCAAACTCAATGGGGTGATTCCTGAGAATGCTCAGCAGCCCTATGACATGCGTGACGTGGTCAAAGAACTGGTGGACGAGGGAGAGTTCCTTGAGATCCAACCGGATTATGCGGCGAACATTGTGGTTGGGTTTGCAAGATTGGCGGGCCGTTCTATTGGGGTTGTGGCAAATCAGCCAGCAGTTTTGGCGGGTGTCTTGGACATCGGCGCATCGACAAAGGCCGCCCGCTTTGTGCGGACTTGCGATGCCTTCAATGTTCCCCTGCTTGTTTTGGAAGATGTCCCCGGGTTTCTTCCAGGGACAGATCAAGAGTGGAATGGCATCATCACCAACGGAGCCAAGCTGTTGTATGCCTTTTCTGAAGCCACGGTTCCGCGGATCACGGTGATCACCCGAAAGGCGTATGGCGGGGCATACGATGTGATGAATTCCAAGCACATTGGTGCTGACTTGAATTTCGCTTGGCCAACCTCAGAAATTGCGGTTATGGGAGCCAAGGGAGCTGCTGAAATCATCTTTCGAAAAGAGATCGCTGGATCCGATGATCCTGCGGTCAAACTGGCGGAGAAGGAAGCGGAATATGCCGCACTCTTTGCCCACCCTTATCGAGCGGCATCGAGGGGCTATGTCGATGAGGTGATTGAGCCCGCTCAAACAAGGTCAAGGTTGATCAAGGGTTTTGCCATGTTGGAGAACAAGACTGTGCGAAGGCCCAGGCGCAAGCATGGCAATTTGCCGCTTTGATGGCGTTTCTTGGGAACATCCTGTCCTGTCTCACCTTTACTTTTAGAACCAAATACAAAAAATGATGATGCGCAATATTGTGGCTGCCGTGCTTTTGAGCGGCGTACTGATGACCATGTCGGCTCAAAGTGGCCTTCCAGAACTGTCCATTGGCGACAAGGCTCCTTCTGCGGGCATGAAGATGAAGAACATCGACGGCCAAGAATGGAGCTTGATTGATTTGGCGGGCGAAAACGGTGTTTTGGTGGTGTTCAGTTGCAACACCTGTCCTTTTGTGGTGGGCCGCGAAGGCAAGAGTGATGGTTGGGAAGGGCGTTACAACCCTCTGGCGGGCATGGCGCGTGAGAATGGCATTGCCACTGTGCTGGTCAATTCGAACGAAGCCAAGCGCAAGGGAGATGACAGTTTGGAAAAAATGAAGCTCCATGCAGTGGAAGCCGGTTATGCGATGCCGTATGTGGTCGACAACGACCACAAATTAGCGGATGCTTTTGGTGCGCGTTCTACGCCTCATGTTTACCTCTTTGACGCTGAGTTCAGGTTGGTGTATCGCGGTGCGATCGACGACAATGTGAACGCGGCAGAAGAAGTGACCGAGCGTTACGTTGAAGATGCCATCCAGCGTTTGGTGAGCGGCAAGAAGATCAAGCCTGCGGTAACCAAAGCTGTGGGTTGCTCGATCAAGCGCGTGAGCTGAAAGGGAAGACAACTCCATTTTAACCCCACGAAAAAAGCCGCTCCAATTGGGGCGGCTTTTTTCGTTTGCGGTTTCCTTGAAAGGAAACGTGAGTTCGGACTTTAGATCACCAGCAAGGCATCGCCATAGGCGTGCATGCGGTACTTCTCTTTGATGGCCGTTTGGTAAGCTTCCATGATTAAGTCGTACCCACCGAAGGCTGAGGTCAGCATCAAGAGGGTTGACTGAGGTGTATGGAAGTTGGTCACCAAGGCGTCGGCCAACTTGAACTTGTACGGTGGGAAGATGAAGCGAGACGTCCAGCCATCATAGGTCTTCAATTGACGCATGGTGCTGTGGGTGGACTCCATGGCGCGGACCACGGAAGTGCCGACGGCAATCACCTTGCCCCCGCTGTTGATGCTGCGGTTAACCACGTCCACACAATCCTTAGGAATGATCAGTTGCTCTGAATCCACCTTGTGCTTGGTCAGGTCCTCTACCTCTACCTCACGGAAGGTGCCTAGTCCGATGTGCAATGTGAGGTAAGCGGTGTCGATGCCTTTGATTTCAAAACGCTTCATGAGCTGCTTGCTCATGTGGAGACCCGCTGTGGGAACAGCGACAGCGCCTTCTTTCTTGGCATAGATGGTTTGGAAACGTTCTGCATCTTCTGGCTCGACGGGACGGTCGATGTACTTCGGAAGGGGGGTCTCTCCCAAGGAGAACACCTTCTGACGGAACTCTTCATTTGTGCCATCAAACAAGAACCGAAGGGTACGTCCACGGCTTGTTGTGTTGTCGATGACCTCGGCGACCAAATCTTCGTCCTCTCCAAAGTAGAGTTTGTTGCCAATCCGAATCTTTCGTGCGGGGTCCACCAAAACGTCCCAGAGAAGGGACTCGCGGTTCAATTCACGCAGCAAAAAGACCTCAATGACTGCACCGGTCTTTTCCTTGTTGCCGTACATGCGGGCAGGAAAGACTTTGGTGTCGTTCATCACCATCACATCTCCTTCATCGAAGTAGTTGATGATGTCGCTGAATTGCTTGTGCTCGATTTCACCGGTCTCACGGTGAACCACCATCATTCGGCTTTCATCCCGATTGATTAGCGGGTACTGTGCCACGAGGTCCTGGGGGACATCGAACTTGAATTGGCTGAGTTTCATCCGCTCTACACTCATCTCGAAGGGGTTTTCAGGGGCGGGCGAAGTTAGGCAATGCCCCGACGGGGTTCAAGGTTGCGGCCATTTGGAATGACATCCGGCTTCAATTCGCTTTAGGAGCGGGTGGAGGCAGCCCCTCTAATCGGCTGGAAAATTCTTCAATGGTCCAGCAGGAAGAAATCGGGAAATCCCCGCTGGCTGTACGTCTTAGGGCAGAAAGGTAGGCTCCACGCTCGGTAATTTCGCCCATGTCTCTGGCCAGAGCTCGGATGTATGTGCCTTTGGAACAGCGGATGTCAAATCCCATTTTTGGGGTGTCCCACTGGGTGATTTCGAAGCTGTGAACCGAAACATCGACGGGTTGAAGGGCGATTTCCTTGCCCTTTCGTGCAGCTTTGTACGCGGTTTGACCTCCGACTTTTTTGGCGCTGTACATCGGGGGCATCTGTGAGATTGTGCCGGTCAATTGTGCGGTGGCGTCGCGCAGCGAACCCAGATCCAATGTGGAGGGGTCCCCCTTTGGTTTGATTTCGGTTTCGCGGTCATGGCTGTCGGTTGTGGCGCCGAAGGTCATGTGTCCATCGTAATGCTTGTCTTCCGCGGTCAGCTCGTTGATTCTCTTGGTCATGCGGCCAGTGCAAATCACCAAAACCCCAGTGGCAAGGGGGTCGAGCGTCCCGGCGTGTCCCACTTTGATTTTGCGAAACCCGCCCCCGTGGCGAATCATATGCCGCACCTTGTTGACCACATCAAAAGAGGTCCATTCAAGGGGTTTGTCGATTAAGAGCACTTGTCCTTCTAGAAAGTCTTCCCAAGTTTGGAATGTGTGCACAGGCCATTCGTTCATGATGCAAAGTTCGGGATGAAGGGCCGAGCTGAACACAGCGGTGGGTCGGCGGTTATCTTCGCGCGCCCATGAATCTTCAGGAACTCCTTGCTTTTTATGACCATGATGCCAGAACTGGCCGCGTGGTTGAGGCATTGACTCAACCCAAGGCCAAGGTCGAGGCAAGGGGGTTGGTGGGGTCTGCCCGTGCGTTCCTTGCGGCCCAAGCGGTGCAACGTCAAGGGGGCGACCATTTGTTTCTTCTCGAAGACAAGGAGCGCGCTGCGTACTTCATGAACGACCTCGAGACTTTGCTGGGGGAGGGGAACCACCAAGTGTTGTTTTACCCCCGCAGTGCCCGGATTCCTTACCAGGAAGAGGGGGCGGACAACGCCAACATTGCGATGCGGGCCGAGGTGATGAGCAAGCTTGAGGCGCTCCGAGGCAAAGTGTGCGTTGTGAGTTTTCCGGAAGCGGTGGCTGAGCAAGTCACCACGCGAAAGCAGTTGTCGAGCAACACCTACACGATCCAGAGGGGAGACCGCATTTCGCAGGATTTTTTAGACGAGCTTCTCATTGACTACGGCTTCGAAAAAGTGGAGTACGTCTATGAGCCAGGAGAATATGCGATTCGTGGCGGCATCATTGACATCTTCAGCTATGCTTTCGATCACCCGTACCGAATAGAATTGTTCGGGGATGAGGTAGACGGAATTCGAAAGTTTGATCCGGCGGACCAGTTGAGCGTCGGAAAAATGGACCGAGCCGTCATCGTTCCCGATGTGCAAGATCAATTGGTGAAGGAGGCAAGAGAACCTTTCTTGGATTTCCTTGGGGAGCAGTGTTGTGTGTGGGCTTGGGATGTTCGAGGGGTGGTCGACCAACTCGACAAAGAGGTTGAAAAGGCAGAGGGGTTTTACGAGAAAAGGACGGGGCAAACGGCAGTGCTTCGGCCCGGGCAGATGTTCACCACGGGGTTGCGATTCGAGCGTGGTCTAGAGGCACTTCGCGTGGTCGAAATGGGAGGAAATGCCGGTTTCACAGACCGAATAACGGTGGACTTTGCCCAAAAGGACCAACCGGGTTTCAACAAGAACTTTGACTTGCTTGCCCAGCATCTGAAGCACCGCCATGAGGACGGATTCGCCACGTTTGTCGTCGCCGGACAGGGCACTCAATTGGAGCGATTGCACGACATTTTCGAGGACCGTGGTGACCAGGTAAAGTATCAGCCCATCCCCTCAGAATTGAGTGAAGGTTTTGTGGACGAGGGGCTCAAGTTGGCGGTGTATACGGACCACCAAATTTTTGAGCGCTACCATCGATTCCGACTTAAAGACGGATTCAAGAAGAACAAACAAGCACTGACCATCAAGGAATTGATGAGCTTAGAGCCGGGGGACTATGTGGTGCACATTGACCACGGAATTGGAGAATTCAGTGGCTTGCAAAAGGTCGATGTTGGGGGAAAAGAGCAAGAGGCGATCCGCCTGAAGTACAAGGGGGGTGACATCTTGTATGTGAGTGTCCACTCACTTCACCGCATTTCGAAGTACACGGGCAAGGAGGGCATGCCGCCCAAAGTGCACAAGTTGGGGTCTTCTTCGTGGGCCACGACCAAGAGCAAGACCAAGAAACGGGTCAAGGAAATTGCTTACGACCTGCTTCAATTGTACGCCAAACGTCGCGCCTCGAGGGGTTTTGCGTACACGCCAGATACCTATTTACAAACGGAGCTCGAGGCGAGCTTCATGTATCAGGATACGCCAGACCAATTGACGGCAACAGAGGCCGTGAAGGAAGACATGGAGAAGGAAGTGCCCATGGACCGCCTCATTTGCGGAGATGTGGGCTTTGGCAAAACAGAGATTGCCATTCGCGCAGCATTCAAGGCGGCCACGGATGGGAAACAAGTGGCCATGTTGGTGCCAACGACGATCTTGTCGATGCAGCATTTCCGCAGTTTTTCAAGACGGTTGAAGGAGTTCCCAGTGAAAGTTGATTATGTAAATCGCTTCAAGACTGGAAAAAAGATGACCGACACCCTCAAGGCCCTTGAGGCAGGAGAGGTTGACATTTTGATTGGCACCCACGCCATTGTGGGCAAGCGAATCAAGTGGAAGGACTTGGGCCTTCTGATCATTGATGAAGAGCAAAAGTTTGGGGTTGGCGTGAAGGACAAATTGAAAACGTTGCGCGCCACGGTAGACACGCTGACCTTGACCGCGACCCCCATTCCACGTACCCTGCAGTTTTCATTGATGGGTGCGCGGGACTTGAGCATCATGGCCACCCCTCCGCCCAACCGTTATCCGGTCGAAACAGAGGTGGGGTCATTCAACGAGGAGCTCATACGCGACGCCATTTCTTACGAGCTTTCCAGAGGAGGTCAGGCTTACTTCGTTCACAACCGAGTGGCCAACATTCGGGATGTGGCGGGCATGATCAATCGCTTGGTTCCGGATGCACGGGTGGGCATTGGGCACGGCCAAATGGACGGGGAACAATTGGAGCGGGTCATGTCGGATTTCATCGATGGGTCTTACGATGTTTTGGTGGCCACCACCATCATTGAAAGCGGAATCGACATCTCCAACGCGAATACCATTTTCATCAACGAGGCCCACACGTTTGGACTGAGTGATTTGCACCAGCTGCGTGGACGGGTGGGGAGGTCCAATAAGCGGGCTTTCTGCTTTTTGTTGGCCCCGCCATTGCACGCATTGCCCACTGAATCGCGAAAGCGCCTTCAGGCCATGGAGCAGTTTAGCGAGCTCGGCAGTGGGATGAACATCGCCATGCGAGACCTCGACATTCGGGGGGCGGGCAATCTTTTGGGT
>CASICO010000041.1 GCA_949373165.1 uncultured Flavobacteriales bacterium
CAAACATCTAGAGAGCGAAAGTACCCGTTCCGGAGGTGTTCCCATGAACGTTTGCTTCGACTTGAACCACAAAGGCACATCAGTGGTTTTCTTTTTATGCATCACCTGAATATTGGCGACCCCGCCCCCGCATTTGAAGCGTTGGATCAAAACGAAAATCCACACCGCCTAGAAGATTACCGAGGACACAAACTGGCCCTCTACTTCTATCCTAAAGACAACACACCGGGCTGCAACAACCAAGCATGCAGCTTGAGAGACGGAATGGGGGATTTGACATCAAGCAACATCAAAGTCCTCGGCGTGAGCATTAACCACGCCAAATCCCACCTCAAATTCATCGACAAATTCGAACTGCCCTTCGATCTTCTCGTGGATGAAGACCACGCATTGCAGGACCTCTATGGCGTTTGGGGCCTCAAAAAATTCATGGGCCGTGAGTACGATGGAACACACCGCACCACGTTTTGCATCAATGAAGAGGGCGTCATCTCCGCCATTATACGGAAGCCCAAAGTAAAAGAGCACGCCGAGCAGGTCCTGGCTGCTTTCGTTGGCGAAAGTTGACCTTCCGTGTACAAAAACACACCACAACGTAAATCCCTTACGGAGCGGAGCTTCTACTTTGCTCTCGCTTCACACGAAATAGACCGACATGGCTGCAGACAACAAGGATAAAATGAAAGCGCTCCAACTCACGTTGGACCGAATCGATAAAACGTACGGAAAAGGAACCGTGATGAAACTCGGCGATGAAGCCGTTGAACGCATCGACTCCATTTCTTCTGGCTCGCTCAACCTAGACATTGCCTTGGGCATAGGTGGCTTCCCACGCGGCCGTGTGGTTGAAATTTATGGCCCTGAGAGCTCAGGAAAAACCACATTGGCTACACACGCCATCGCAGAGGCGCAAAAGGCCGGCGGCATCTGTGCCTTCATTGACGCCGAGCATGCGTTTGACAAGTACTACGCCGAAAGCCTCGGAGTGGACACTGAAAACCTCCTCATCTCCCAGCCTGACAATGGAGAACAAGCATTGGAGATCACGGACAATTTGATCCGCTCCGGCGCGATTGACCTGATCGTCATTGACTCCGTCGCCGCATTGACACCACGGGCCGAAATCGAGGGTGAAATGGGCGACTCTTCTGTGGGACTTCAGGCCCGATTGATGTCCAAGGCACTTCGGAAGCTCACAGCGACCATCCACAAGACAGGTTGCTGCTGCATCTTCATTAACCAACTCCGCGAAAAAATCGGAGTCATGTTTGGAAATCCGGAAACCACTACGGGTGGCAATGCGCTCAAGTTTTACTCTTCAGTCCGCATCGACATTCGCCGAAGCAGCCAAATCAAGGATGGTGATGTGGTGATGGGCAACCGCACCAAAGTCAAAGTTGTCAAGAATAAAGTTGCACCACCCTTCCGCCGCGCTGAGTTCGACATCATGTACGGAAAAGGCATCAGCCGAGTGGGTGAAGTCATTGATCTCGGTGTCGACTTGGGCATCATCAAAAAATCTGGCTCCTGGTTTAGTTATGGAGAAACACGTCTCGGTCAAGGCCGTGATGCTGTCAAAACCCTTCTCTTGGACAACCCCGAACTCATGGAGGAACTGGAAGTTGGAATCAAGGCCAGTTTAGCTCCGGAAACCACGGAGGAAACCTTGGAGACGGCAGAAGCGTGAATCCCGTTACAGGACGCGCAGTCCTCATCGCGGCATTGAGCTTTTCTTTCGGGGGGTGCGTCACTTCGACGCACCCCCCAGAAGGTCAGAGCACAACCGTTCAAGACTCACTGACCTGGCTCAGTGACAACATCCTTAGCGCCCCCAACGACGCGCAGGTATACATTGACCGTGGAGAATTCCATTTGCGTGAAGGCAACCGAGGAGCTGCCTTGGAAGACTTTGCATTGGCCATCAAAGCAGATTCCACCCGACTTGACATCCGCCAGCGCCTGGGGGAGATGCGCTTTGACATCCAAGATTTCGAAGGCGCAGTGCGAGAGTGGGAGGCTACCCTCCAAACCCAAGATGATTTCGTGCCATCCCTTCTGTCTTTGGCCAAAGTCGATTTGCTCCTCCGCGCCTATGATCCTGCCCTGAAAAGAATCAACAATGCCCTTCGCGTGGATGACAAACTCGATGAAGCCTACTTTTTAAAGGGCCGCCTGTATTTGGAAACTCAGGACACCGTGACCGCGGTTAGTTCATTTCAGACAGCCATTGAAGTCAACCCCAATCGCTATGACGCCTTCATCCAGTTGGGCTTGCTCTACGCATCTGCCCATGACGATCTGGCGCTCGAATACTTCAACACCGCCCGGGCCATTCGCCCAAACAGCATTGAAGCCATTTATGATCAAGCCATCTTTCTACAAGAGCATGGCCAAGGAGAGCAGGAGCGTTATCGCGCCGCGCTCGAGCTCTATGACCGAATCCTCTTCCTAGATGAAACAAATGCTTCAGCTGCATTCAACAAAGGGTTTGTTTTCTTAGAATACCTCAACCAATACGACAGTGCTGAGTTCTGGTTTGACCAAGCCATCGTGCGGCTTCCTTACTACCACCAAGCCCATTACAATAGAGGTCTTTGTCTGGAGAGTCAAGGGAAAATGGACGCCGCCCTTTCGGCATACAATTCCGCATTAGAGTTGGAGCCAGCATACACGCCAGCGGCATTGGCCAAGGGACGTGTTCTTTCAACCAACTGAAGCGGCCCGCTAAAAACATCCTTCATGAAAAAAGCCGGCGAGTGCCGGCTTTTTTCTGTTCGAAGGATTGCGAAATCACTTCACTTGGTCTACTACAGCCTTGAAAGCCTCTGGGTGGTTCAGCGCCAAATCTGCAAGGACCTTCCGGTTCAATTCGATTCCGGCCTTGTTGCACTTCCCCATGAATTGGGAGTAGCTCATGCCGTGCTGGCGTGATCCAGCATTGATTCTTTGAATCCACAGAGAGCGGAATTGACGCTTCTTCAGCTTGCGGCCGACGTAGGCGTACTGTAGGCCCTTCTCAACTGCGTTTTTGGCGACAGTCCAGACGTTTTTACGGGCACCGTAGTACCCTTTGGCCATTTTCAAGATTTTCTTACGGCGAGCTCGGCTCGCGACTGCGTTGTTTGAACGAGGCATTGTTTATCGGGTTTGGCGGACAGCGTCCCGCACATGCGGACACTTTGGGGCTGGACGCCGGTTTTGATTTGTGTTCAGATGCCCAATTGGGTCTTAATGTTCGGCGTATCCGACTTGTGCACCAAACCAGATTGCGTCAAGTTGCGCTTCTGCTTTGTGCTCTTTTTAG
This sequence comes from uncultured Flavobacteriales bacterium, assembly GCA_949373165.1. Lineage (GTDB taxonomy): Bacteria > Bacteroidota > Bacteroidia > Flavobacteriales_D > Sanyastnellaceae > UBA8752. The sequence goes on from CASICO010000041.1 coordinate 3,305, forward strand.
TCAGGATGTGCGACTTGAACGCATGCTTGCGCTTCAACTTTCCCGTTCCGGTCACGGTGAAGCGCTTTTTCGCGCTACTCTTGGTCTTCATCTTCGGCATGTCGTCCGTATCTGGCGGTTCAGGTTTCCCGTCCCCAATTTTTTTACTTTTTCGGGCGGATTGTGATGAACATCCGCTTCCCTTCCAACTTGGGCATCAGCTCCACGGTTCCAACGTCCTCAAGCTCCTGCGCAAAACGCAGCAACAAAATCTCTCCCCTCTCCTTAAAGACAATGCTTCTTCCTCTGAAGAAGACATGTGCCTTCAACTTGTTCCCCTCCTCCAAAAACTTCCTGGCGTGTTTCACCTTGAAGTTGAAATCATGATCGTCCGTATTCGGGCCGAACCTGATCTCTTTTTGAGTCACCTTGGACTGGTTCGCTTTGATTTCTTTTTGCTTCTTCTTCTGGTCATACAGAAATTTCTGATAGTTCAGAATTCTGCACACCGGAGGATCCGCCTTTGGAGAAATCTCCACGAGGTCCAATTCCTGTGCTTCTGCCATTTTAATGGCATCGTCAACATCGACGATATCGGCATCGCCAATATTGTCTCCCACCAAACGCACTTGGGCAGACCGAATTTCTCGGTTTGTCCTGTGCGGGTTTTTCTTGATCACCCGGGCTGGGCCACGGGATCGTCTGCGTCGAATAGCGATGGTGCTATCAGTTTGGTTGTTCAATCATTTCATCTCCGCCTAGCATTTCCTCAACCTCTCTTTCGATTTGGTCGGCAAACGCCGAGATGCTTAAACCTCCTAAATCACCTTCGCCTTGCTTCCGCACAGCTACAGTTCCTTGTTCGGCCTCGTCTCCTCCTACAATGAGCATGTACGGGACTTTTGCGAGTTCCGCTTCGCGGATCTTCTTCCCAACCTTTTCACTGCGGTCGTCAACGAGGGCGCGAATATCGCGATTTTGAAGGGATTTTGAAACTACTTGTGCGTAGTCGTTGTACTTGTCGCTAACAGGCAGGATTCGCGCCTGTTCTGGAGTGAGCCAAAGCGGGAATTTCCCTGCACAATGCTCAATCAGTATGGCAACAAAACGCTCCATAGAGCCAAAAGGAGCCCTGTGGATCATCACAGGACGATGTTTGCTGTTGTCTGCACCGACATACTCGAGCTCAAATCGCTCGGGTAGATTGTAATCAATTTGTACCGTACCCAATTGCCATTTCCGACCAATGGCATCGCGCACCATAAAATCCAATTTGGGACCATAGAAGGCCGCTTCCCCCAATTCGGTGATGGTTTTGAGCCCTTTCTCTTCGGCCACTTCAGCTATGGCCTTCTCTGCCTTGTCCCAGTTCCCATCCTCACCAATGTATTTCTCGGGAGTGGCCGGGTCTCGAAGAGAAACTTGAGCGACGAAATCCACGAAATCCAAAGTCTTGAAGATGTACAGCACCAAGTCGATGACCTTCCCCACCTCTTCTTTAACCTGATCTACGGTACAAAAGATGTGTGCATCGTCTTGAGTGAAACCCCGGACCCTTGTCAATCCATGCAATTCTCCGCTTTGCTCGTATCTGTATACTGTTCCGAATTCCGCAAATCGCACAGGCAAATCACGGTAACTCCTTGGGCGACTCTTGTATACCTCACAGTGGTGAGGGCAATTCATGGGTTTGAGCAAATACTCCTCGCCTTCGGCTGGGGTTTTGATCGGCTGAAAACTGTCTTCTCCGTACTTCTCGTAGTGACCACTGCACACGTAAAGCTCCTTGTTGCCAATGTGCGGTGTGATCACCGACTCGTACCCCATTTTTCGTTGGGCATCTTTCAAGAAGGACTCGAGCCGCATCCGGAGATCCGCACCCTTTGGCAACCACAAAGGCAAGCCCTGCCCCACCTTCTCACTAAAGGCGAACAAATCCAGCTCTTTGCCCAGTTTCCGGTGGTCGCGAAGACGGGCTTGCTCGAGCAATTCGAGGTGCTCTGTCAGCTGCGCTTTCTTCGGGAATGCGATGCCGTAAATCCGAGTGAGTTGCTTTTTTGACTCGTCTCCTTTCCAGTAGGCACCCGCCACTGCAAGAAGCTTGACCGCTTTGATGTGGCCTGTGTGGGGGATGTGCGGACCTCGGCAGAGGTCTGTGAATTCTCCTTGGGTATAGAAGGTGATGGTCCCATCCTCTAAGTTCTCAAGCAAATCCAGTTTGTACTCATCTCCCTTTTCCTTGAAGTAAGCCAAAGCCTCGGACTTGGGAACCGGTCTGCGCACAAATTCACTCTTCTGCTTGGCCAATTCAAGCATCTTTTTCTCGACAACAGGAAAATCCTTATCGCTGAATACATGGTCTCCGAAATCCACGTCATAGTAAAATCCCCCTTCAATGGAGGGCCCGACCCAGAACTTCACGCCGGGATAAAGCGACTCTAAGGCTTCAGCCATCAAGTGGGCACCGCTGTGCCAAAAGGTGCTTTGGGCATTCTCATCGCCCCAGGTCAACAGCTTTAAGGCTGAATCCCCTTCCAAGGGCAGTTGTGCGTCTTGGACTGCACCGTTGACTTCGGCTGCAAGGACGTTTCGGGCAAGCCCTTCACTGATGCCGCGCGCCACGTCCATGGCTGTTGCACCTTCTTCGGCTTGCCTTACTGAGCCGTCAGGGAGAGTGATGTTGATCATTCGAGCTGGATTCGCGGCAAAGGTAATCCCCACCTTCCCCCTTTCTCAATTCCAAAAGGATGCCAAATCCCCATGCCATTGGGCACAACCTCATACCAAGGGATGTCCATTCGGCATTGTATGCACAGAGAGGGGGATCGACCCCGTCCAATACTAAACAGAACAAGCCCCTTATGGCCTCATTTCCATCTCTTCAGCGCACCGCTACAGCCTTGACTTTATTGGCTTTCCCTGCTGCCGCTTTCGCCTTGCCCCAAGACCTGCGCGACTTTGACCACTTTATCCACCACGTCCGACTGGAGGCCAAAAGTGGAGATCCGCAAAGAATTCAAGATTGCTTTGCCACACAAATTGTGTCCGAAACAGGCTGCTCTCCAGTGGGGTTCAGCGAACTATTTGGTCCTGAAGCCACACGCTTTGGTTGGACGCAGGTCGGAAGGGACATTGCCCGTTTTGCCGATGGATTTGCACTAACAAATCAAGACGGCACGATGGTCAACCTTCATGCCAGAGCCAAAGGGCGATCACACCACTTGGACATCTTGGGCAACCGCGTCAAGTTGCGCCGCGAGGCGGGCAGTGGTGGAGACATCATTGCCATGCTCGACCAAGGTTTGTTGCCCGGAAAAATTGACCACACCCGCTGGGAAGTCAGCCGCGACGATGTAGAATGGACCCCCGTTTTGGTCGAAGTGCCGGGCATCGGAAAAGTCCGTGGCTACATCGGATCCGATTACGTGCGGCTGGGAAAATCTCAGGGCGACCTTGCCCTTACCGCTCAATTTGACGGAGAACGCTGGGCACTGACGGGGTACGAGCGCATCCGCCCTGAACTGGCAATCAGGAGCGTCCCCCCCACACCTTAAGATGCCAGTGGACATGAGCTTGGGCGCAATGGTCGCCCTGGGCGTCGTACAAGTCCGAAACGAGGGTGATGCGCGCGACGCCCTCCCCTTCCAGCACGCCGGAAAGTCCTTTGACTTCCGGCGTGTTTCTTGAAGCCTTGGCCACACAGTTCCCCTTTGGCTTGGCCAGATAGTCCACCTCGATTCTAGACATAATGATGCGGTAATCCCGCATCCCCACTTCGATCATGACCGATGCCCCAGAAGCAAACTCCAAAGCCGTGGCGATGGCACAAGCATGCATTCCTCCGAGGTGATTCTGATTTGAACGTCGCCACGGGAGCCCCACCTCAACCGCATCAGGAGTCACCGCCGCAACGGAGATTCGATGCGGTCTATTGAATGGCAGCGCGACGCGCATGAGCCGATCCATGGCTTTTGGATTCCCCTCTCTCGCGGCGGACAGGGCCGCTTCCGCACGTTTGACTATCCACGCGTTCATTCTTCCATCGATTGAAGTGGCAAAGCTCCGGCCCGTTGCAAAACACCTTGAATGTCCGGCTTGAAGTAGTGAGGCCCCTTCATCACCTTTCCATCTTCCCTGTAGATGGGTTTTCCATCGGCGCCCAATTTGGACATGTTTGAATCCTGAATGGCCTGGAAAACATCGGACATGACGTCTTGCATGCCATGGGTAAGAATGGTGCCACACAAGATGTACAACATGTCGCCAAGCGCATCTGCAACTTCCACCATGTCTCCTGCCTTCACTGCCTCGAGATACTCATCATTCTCCTCGGCCATCAACCGATGGCGAAGGTCCATTTCCCCCTCGGGGATGTTCATTTTGGGCTGCTTTTCTACCCGCATACCAAACGTGGTATGGAATTTTCCAACCGCATTTAAACCGTCTTGTAAAGTCATGGGAACAAGATGGCCAACATCTTTTAACCGGCACACACCCAAACACCTCAAAGACTCGGGTCTATTTTTGAAGTTCTTCGCGGTTTTTATGTCCGCCCATCATTCGACAGCTGTACCCCATGGAAAGCCAACCCCTATCAAGCTCTGTTGAGGCCCCTCAGAATGGACACCCTGACATTCAAGCCCTCACCGAACGCATTGTAGCCGCCAGCGCATTTGTAGACCCTCTTCGCCACGAAGTTGGAAAGGTGGTGGTTGGACAAAAAAACATGGTCGACACCCTGTTAATCGGCCTACTCGCCGATGGTCATGTGTTGTTAGAAGGGGTTCCTGGCCTGGCCAAAACCCTGGCCATTCACACTTTGAGCCAGGCGGTGGCTGTGGATTTCAACCGAATCCAATTCACACCAGACTTGCTGCCTGCCGACGTGGTGGGCACCATGATCTACAATCAAAAGGAGGAGGCTTTTACCGTCAGCAGAGGCCCGATTTTCTCTCATTTTGTTCTCGCGGATGAAATCAACAGGGCCCCCGCGAAAGTCCAAAGCGCGCTGCTAGAGGCCATGCAAGAGCGCCAAGTGACCATTGGTGCAGAAACCTTTCCCCTGCCCCAACCATTCCTTGTCTTGGCCACACAAAACCCGGTAGAGCAAGAGGGAACATACCCCTTGCCAGAGGCTCAGGTCGACCGATTCTTGCTCAAAACAGTGATTGACTACCCTACACCAGAAGACGAGCAGCAAATCTTGCGCTCTCAAGTGGCATCGGGGCCCAAGCCCAAAGTCAATGCCGTCGTAAAACCAGAACAAATTCGAACAGCGCGTGAACTCGTTCGAGAGGTGTACATGGATGAAAAGGTGGAACGCTACATCGTAAATCTGGTCCATGCCACGCGGCGACCAGAAAACCATGGACTGGGTCACCTGGCCCCCCTCATCAGCTTTGGGGCATCCCCTCGGGCGTCAATCGGTCTGGCCTTGGCCGGCAAGGCTCGTGCATTTATGGCTCACCGCGGGTATGTTATCCCCGAAGACATTCGCGCTGTGGCCATGGACGTTCTGCGCCACCGCATTGGACTGACCTTCGAAGCCGAGGCCGAAGACATTCGTCAAGAACAAATCGTCACCGAAATCCTCGATCAAGTCCAAGTCCCTTGAGATGGAAGCCGCAGAGCTGATTCGACGCGTGCGCAGGGTTGAACTGCGTGCCCGAGGGCTGAGCAATCAAGTCTTCTCGGGAGAATACCACAGTGCCTTCAAAGGGCGCGGCATGGCGTTCAGTGAAAATCGTGCCTACCAGCACGGAGACGAAATCCGCACCATCGACTGGAACGTCACAGCCCGGATGCGAGCGCCCTATGTCAAAGTTTTCCAAGAAGAGCGCGAGTTGACTGCGATGCTTATAATCGACGTGAGCGCCTCGGGAAAAATTGGGAGCCGTGGGGCAACCAAACGTGAACTCGCTGCTGAACTCGCTGCCGTTCTCGCCTTTTCAGCAGGCCAGAACAACGACAAAATCGGAGCCTTGCTCTTCTCTGATCGCGTGGAGCGGTTCATTCCTCCAAAAAAGGGACGCAGTCACATTCTGCGCATCATCCGAGAAGTGATCGACATCGAACCTGAGGGGCGCGGAACGGACATCTCAACCGCCCTTGAGCATTTTGGGAGGGCCATGAAAAAGCGGACCATTGCCTTCTTGATCAGCGATCTTCAAGACCGAGGTTTTGAGGACATCCTCAAAAGAACATCCCGCCGCCATGACTTGGTCGCACTTCAGATTCACGACGCCATAGAAGGCCAAGCCACCAAGTTGGGTTGGCTGGCCGGATGGGATCCCGAATCCGCTCGCCTCAATCACATTGGAACGGGATCACTGCGTTGGCGAAAGCGATACGAGAAAGCCGTTCGCGAGCATCAAGAAGACATTGAAGGCTACATGAAACGCTCCGGGGTCGATCACGCGATGTTGCGCACGGACCGACCTTATGTCCAACCACTCATGCAATTGTTTGATCGCCGTGGCTGACTCTCGAGGGCTCTTCTTCATTGCTGCATGGCTTTTCTCGTTTGGATTAAACGCCCAAACGGCTGCACTCAACCTCCAAGTCGAGCGGGACAGTGTTGGCTTGGGCGAGCCTGTCGCCCTGACCCTAACGTCCGATGAGTCCCTGCTGGGCGGACAACACTGGGCATGGCCTGAATTTCAGCCGGGAGACACACTCTCCCAAGGTTGGGAAATCCTGTCTGTCGGAACTTTGGACAGCACAACATCTCCAGAGATGGAAGCCGGAATCCGGCGGTCTCAGCGCCTGGTCGTTTTGGCATGGGACACTGGACTTAAAGTCATCGAGCCATTCAAACTGACACCCTCAGAAGGCCCCCTTGTTTCAAGCTCACCCTTTCTCGTGCAAGTGGGATTGGCCACCTTCGAAACCAACCCTGCTCCCATGCCTTTGCAGGGGTACCGGCCCTTTGCGTGGAGCTGGTGGGAACGTCTTCTCCACGTTTTGCCCTGGATTATCGGGACATTGGCAGCGGCTGGCCTCCTGGCTTGGGGCATCCGAAAATGGAACGCCCGAAGCCGGTTCAACACAACACCAGAAGAAGCAGCGGAACCGCAGGAGCCCGCCCATGTTGTCGCCCTGAGAATGCTTTACCACCTCCAAGACTCCCAACCTTGGGCCACAGGCAGCGGAAAAGAATCCCAAGCTCAACTCTCAGAGGCCGTTCGCCTTCACTTGCAAGGCACCTTTGGCATCAAAGCACTTGAGCGCGCAACTGAAGAACTCACATCGCAATTGAACGAAAGCGCCACGCGCGGAATCGATCCCCCAGATGTTCTCTGGCTAACCCGACTTCTTCGGCAATCTGACTTGGTCAAATTTGCCAAACAAACGATGGGCCATGACGCCCACGTGAACGCCATACAAGGTGCCATTCAGTGGGTCGAACGTACCGCACCCAACATGCACGAGAGCCCTGACAATTCGCAAGCATCATCACCCGATATCCGTTCCAAACATGGGTGATGCCAGTCAGGGTGCGAAGGCCCAAACCCACCTCCGACAAGGTGCAGTGCAACTATCAGCTTGGGTCATTCTCACGGTGACTTTCTTTGCCTTTAACGGCAAGTATGAGTGGGCTGCGCCCGATGCCTTTTGGTGGGGTACACTGGCCATTGCTTGGAGCATGTGGCGGATTTTACTCCCCATAGAAACGCCCACGTTTCAAATCAACTTACATCACTTGGACTTGCGCCCTCCAAGACGAGACCAGTGGATTCCGTTGACCCCCGACTTTCTTCGGACACTCGGCTTGGGCCTGCTTGTGGCGGCATTTGCCCGCCCCCAAAGCTCATCCAGCATTGAAAACATGACACGGGAAGGCATCGACATTGTGATGGCCATGGACGCTTCTGCAAGCATGTTGAGCAAGGACTTCAAGCCCAACCGCCTCGAGGCCGCGAAAGAAGTGGCCAAAGCCTTTGTAGAAGACAGGCCTTATGATCGCGTTGGCGTTGTCGTATACGAGGGTGAAAGCTTTACTCAAGTGCCGCTGACCACAGATCACCGCGTGGTCATCGATGGCCTCGACGCTTTAGAAACAGGGAGGGTAGAAGGAGGAACTGCCATTGGGATGGGACTGGCAACGGCGGTCAACCGCTTGCGAAAGAGCGACGCCAAGAGCAAGGTGGTGATCCTCATCACCGACGGGGAAAACAACGCCGGACAAATCGAACCGCTGGATGCGGCCCAATTGGCCAGGCTTGAATCCATCCGTGTTTACACCGTTGGCGTCGGAACCGTGGGAAAAGCAAAAAGTCCGGTTCGACAGCGCCCAGATGGCAGCTACATCTATGATTGGGTTGAAGTCAACATTGATGAGGCTTCCCTCAAGGCCATTGCCCAAGAGACCAGTGGCCGTTACTTCCGTGCTACCAGCGGCGAGAAATTGAAGGAGATTTACACTGAAATCGACATTTTAGAGAAGACCCGGTTTAACGTTTTCCGGTACAACAAGAAAACCGAGGAGTTTCCACTTTTGGGTTGGATGGCGCTCATGTGTCTGGGGCTAGAAGCCATTGTTCGTCATGTTTTTTATTCGCAGTCTCCCGTGAAGCAGCTGACCACATACAAGGTGTTTGCCCACATCACAGGGCTGATTCTGTTTGAAGTGGCATTCTGGGCAGCTTTGGGTGCCTTGTCCATCCTGCTCAAAAAGGCTGCACCTCAATTGGATTTGCATCAACCCGAAGCATGGCCCGTCCTATTGATTCCCGTTGCCGGACTCGCTTTGTTTGCGCGCCACTACCGCTGGAAACAAATCAAAATGACGTCGGTTGTGGATTTGAATTTGAGCGCTTCTTTGTGGCCAGACGCTCGGCCTCGTCGCAATGTTTGGAAATTTCTCGTCTGGCGCACGGCCATCGCCATGCTCGCTCTGGGCATGCTCGACCCCAAATGGGGAACCCGAATGGAGGAAGTAGAGTCCCAAGGTGTGGACATCATGGTGGCGATGGACGTGAGCAAATCCATGCTCACTGAAGACTTGAGCATGTCTCGGCTAGACCTGGCCAAGCGAACGGTAGAACGCATTGTCAAACAATTGGATGGAGACCGTGTCGGCTTGGTGGTCTTCGCCGGAGACGCCTATGTGCAAGCCCCCTTGACTTTGGACTTGGCCGCGGTCAAGCTGTTTTTGGACGCCGCGAGTCCTGAATCGATCCCCCTGCAAGGCACCGCTGTTGGGCGCGCCATCGCATTGTGCGCGGACTCCTTCGACGAAGAGAGTCAAGCCAGTAAGGTCATCTTGATCATCACTGATGGAGAAAACCACGAAGACGATGCTCTAGCTCGTGCTGCAGATGCCGCCAATTCCGGCATCCTGGTCCACGCCATTGGCATGGCTTCCGATGGAGGAGGTCCGATTCCTGAATATGACCGTTATGGCCGCTCAAATGGCTATAAAACAGATGAGACAGGTCAACCCATCGTATCCACGTTAGACGAGCGAATGCTGGTGGCCATGGTGGAAGCCGGAAAGGGAACCTACGTCCGCGCCAATCAAGGGTTTGTTGACCTCAGCCCCTTCATCACAAGTTTAGAGGGCCTAAACACCGCACAAGGCACCACCGTCTCTTACACAGACTACGAGCACCAATATCCTTTGTTTTTCCTTTTGGGATTCCTTTTGCTTCTCGTAGAGGGAATTTGGCCAACCAAGGCCGCATTGTTCTCGGGAAGAAAGGCTTGGATGGCATTGTGCTTGATTGCGCCTTGCTTAAGCCTTCAGGCGCAAAGCAACACCCCTGGAACAAAGGCGCAAGCTGTGGCGGGATCCGAAGCCATGGCCAAGCGGTCTTTTGCTGAGGCCGACAGCTTGTTCCGAACGGCAGAGAGCTGGACAGGAGCACCTTCAGGCCAATTGGCGCTCAACCAGGGAATGGCGTTGGCGTCGGCAGGGAAAAATGAAGACGCCTTGCGCGCGTTTCAAAGGGCCGCTTCCTCTTCACCCGACGCGAACATCAAGGCCGATGCGTGGAACAACGTCGGCAACGTCCTGATGGGCAACCAAGATGTGGAAGGGGCCATTGGTGCATACCAGCAATCCCTGAGGCACGACCCTACCGATTCAGAAACACGATACAATCTGAATTTGGCCTATTCTCTTAAGCAAAGTCAAGACCAACAGCAAGAAGGTGACCAGCAGGAAGACGGAGAACAGCAGGAAGACGGAGAACAGCAGGAAGACGGAGAACAGCAGCAAGACGGTGACCAGCAAGAAGACGGTGACCAGCAGCAAGACGGAGAACAGCAAGAAGACGGAGAACAGCAAGAAGACGGAGAACAGCAAGAAGACGGAGAACAGCAAGAAGACGGAGAACAGCAAGAAGACGGAGACACAGCAAGAAGACGGTGACCAGCAGCAAGACGGAGAACAGCAAGAAGACGGTGACCAGCAGCAAGACGGAGAACAGCAAGAAGACGGTGACCAGCAGCAAGATGGAGGAACGCCTCAGGGCGGCAATCAAGAAGGCCAACCCACAGAATCTCAACCCGTTGGAATTCAGCCAGAGGAGGCCGCGCGCATCTTAGATATGCTGGAAAGAAGCGAAGCCACATTGCGTGCCAAATTGCAGGCCCAAGAGAATGCCAAAAGGCGAAAAGCCAATCGGCAGAAAATCGAAAAAGACTGGTGATGTCTCAAGCAAAATGGTTGTCCCTAGACCGCGCGGCCCGTTGGAGCTCCTTGGCCCTTCTTTTGGTCCTCTCTCCCTTGGTGGGTATGACTCAGGAATTCTCCATCACCGTGGACAGAAATCCAATCGTCATCAATCAGCCCTTTCGCATTACCCTCGAATTCAAGGATGTTCGCGTGGACTTTAAAGGCCCCCCAAATATTGCAGGCCTGCGCTACCTCAATGGCCCCTCCACATCCAACAGCACCCAAATCGTGAACGGTTCCATGTCGTCCTCACGCAGCTACACCTACACAGCCTCTGCCAGCCAAATCGGGGTCTTGCGCATTCCCAAGGTCAGCTACCAGGTAAACGGCACCACACTCAGCTCGAAACCCATTTCCCTGAAAGTGGTCAAGTCCAGCGAAAAGACAAACAACGCCACCGCTCAATTCCAAGCCGTCATTGAAGTCGACAAAAAGCGGGTCTACCTCGGTGAGCCCGTGCGGGTTCAATACCGCATTTACAATCGAATTGAGGGTGTCGACATTCGCAATTACACTTTTCCTGAACTCTCCGGCGCTTGGAAAGAAACAGTAGAAGGAGAAGACCCGCGGTGGGAGAACACGGTCATCCAAGGCCAACGCTTCCAATTTGCCACGTTGAGAACCAACCTTCTGTACCCCACCCAATCAGGCGAATTGATTTTGGAGGGATTTGACGTGAATGCCCAAGCCAGAATCTCTTTTTTTAATTCGAGACCCCTGGCCTCCAGCGCCCAACCCGTCACAATTCAGGTTGAGCCCCTACCCTCTGCTCCTCCTGCTCCTTCATTGGGCACGTTTGGCAACCTCAAAGTGCGCTGGAATTCTGAAGGTGGTTCGTCCACAGAGGTCAACAAAGCGGTCAAT
>CASICO010000042.1 GCA_949373165.1 uncultured Flavobacteriales bacterium
TGGGCGCTCAGCCAGCCAGTACGGAAGCGGCGGCGCGGGTCTCGGCGCGCGATCCCAGGCGTGCCGACGACAAACTGCTTGAAGAAGCCGCCCGTTGGACGCGGTTGCACCATGATGTCGGCTTGCACTCGGCTCTCCCATTCAGACGCGTTGAAGTCGGCGAGGACGGCGCGGCCGGACTCACGCACGAGCACGTTGTCCGACTTAACGTCGCGATGCAGCACGCCGCCGTCGTGCAGGTGGGTGAGCCCGGCCGCTGTGTCGCGGCAGAGCGAGAGCCGCGCGCGGGCCGAGAGCGTGCGGCCAGAGGAGTGCAGCAGCAAAAAGAGGCTGCCGCGCCCGTAGACGGGCAACACAAGGGCATATGTCGGCGGTTCTCGGATCATGCCGAGCAGCTCAATCACGCACTCGTGGCGGCACGCCGCGAGCAGCTCGATCTCCCGGTCAAAGCGCTTCATGTCGTTTGGGCACGTGATCTTGGTGCGCTTGACGACGACCACCGCGCCGTCCGCCTTTTGCGTGGCAGTGTACACGTCGGACGAGCCTGACGTGTGCAGCGTGCGGCTGCGCGCGGAAAGCGAGGTCGAGGCTACGGCGGTGCACAGCATAGCCCTCATCTTGGCGTGGCCTCACCACGTTTGTCGGTCCCACGGGCTCGCCGGCGGCGCGGACGGCGCGCGCACGTGCCGGATCCATCCAGACGGAGGACCACACGGCTCCGGGACGAGGGTGACGGCCGCAGTCTTCAGCACCTCGCACTTTCGCCGAGTCGACGACCCTAGTTGCGCACAAGTTGCGGCAAGTCGGTCGGTCGGCCGCGCGCGTCTTCTGGGCACCCGCCCCCCGTCAAGTCGGTCGGTCGCCCCCCGCACTCTCCGCACTCACTCACTCGCCCCCCGTCAAGTCGGTCGGTCGCCCCCGCACTCTCCGCACTCGCCAAGTCAGGGCACCCGACCCCCTAAACAGCCACTCAACCGGCATATCTTTCCCCCGTGACGCGGCACACAGACAGTATATGTACCTACCTGCCCGCTGAGCCAAACGCCATCCAAACGCGCGAACTGCGGGTCCGGGCGGGGCTCGCTCTTCGCTACGCGCGAGCTAGCGAGCGAGCGAAGAGAAATTTTGGCGGATCTCGCGCAGAAACCCCGCTATTTTTAGCTGATCCACCTTGGACTGCTTCGCCGAAGAGTGGCTTGAGTACAGCTGTGGGAAAGACGGTCGGTCGGTCGCCCCTTCTCCGCACTCCTGGCCGCTGACGTCGGTCGGTCGGTCCCCTCTTTTGCGCACAGTGCGCAACTAGGGTCGTCGACTAGGTAAAGGTGCGAGGTGCAGTGGATAAGCGGCGGGGCGGTCTTTTCACACCTCGAGCCCGGCCGTTATATTTTGAAATTTTGGGGAAGTTAGGCTCGTGCCTCCAAGAACCCCCCAAGGGGTCCCCCAAACCGCCCCTAAGACCAACCGGTCATGTTTTGAATTTCGGGAGCACGAGCGCGCAAAGTAGGACATTCACCAAGAAGCGTTGCCTTCCTCAATTGGAAGAGTACGTTCAAAACGACAATTACAATACCGCTGTGCTCATTCCGGGCGACGAAGCGGAATTGGAGTTGACCTTTTTTGGAGACCGTGCATACCGTTTGCTGATTTGTGGTCACCCTGTATTGGGAGACTTGACTTTCCAAGTCTTAGACAGCCGTGGAAACGGCATCTATGACAGCTCGGACAAGGAGAGCAATCACTTCGACTTTCGGGTAGCCAATACCCAGCAAATGACTGTGCGGGTGCAAGTTCCCGAGACCGACGCCGTGATTCAACATGAAGGCTGCGTGAGCATCATGGTTGGGTCTAAAGGCTGACCTGATTTACACCCATTGAAAAGCGCCCACCGGTCGAGACCGAGTGGGCGCTTTTTGCTTTGTTGAAGTTTCGGTTAAAGAAAGCGGAGAACGGCGTCCTTGAATGCGTCTGGTTTTTCCGCATGGAGCCAGTGTCCGGCCTTGAGCTCCAAGGTTTCGAGCCGCGAGAAGTGCTGCTTTAGCGCCTTGAGACCTCGCCCGACCACATAGTCGGAGTTGGCGCCGTAGATCGCCAAAGTGGGCAAGTCCACAATTCCAATCGGGAGGAAGGCGGTCATGTCGGCCAAGTGACGGCGAAGAACAGGCAGGTTGTATCGCCAAGCGAATCGGTTCCCCTCGCCGCGATAGAGCCCTTTGAGTAAGAACTGTCGAATGCCGGGTTCACGGACCTCCAACGCCAATGCTTTGTCGATTTCAGTGCGCCTGTTGTGGGCGGTCAAGTCCAATGCGGCCAGCGCATCAAAAAGGGGGGTGTGGTGCGGTGGATAGGCCACAGGCGCCATGTCGGCAATGATGAGGCGCGCGCATCGTTGCGGGTGACGGTCAGCAAAATGCATCGCTGTTTTGCCGCCCATGCTGTGGCCCAACAGATGAACCTGATCCAACCCCAGGGCATCCAATGTGTCGAGCAAGTCAACCACCATGTCGGGGTAACTGTGGCTTGGGTGGTGGGGACTGCGTCCGTGGTTCCGCTGATCGATCAGGACCACGGGTCGGGTGCGGGCCCAATGGCCGGCGAGCGTTTGCCAATTGTCTGAGGAGCCGAGTAGGCCGTGAAGGACCACCAAGGGAATGGCATTGGGCTCAGGTGAAGCCGGAGACAGTATGCGGTGATACAGGACCATGTTAGTCTTTTGGACGGAGCGCTTCTTTGTATTGGCCCACCGCATTTTGAAGGCCGAGATACAGGGCGTCTGAGATGAGTGCGTGGCCGATGGATACTTCGTCTAAATGCTGAACCACTTGGGCGAAATGGGCCAGGTTTTGGAGGTTCAAATCATGGCCCGCATTGATGCCAAGGCCAACTGATTTTCCTGTCAAAGCTGCTTTTAAAAAGGGGGCGGCGGCATCCGGATCTCCTTGAGCATGGGCCACGGCATAGGACTCTGTGTACAATTCAATTCGGTCGGCCCCAAGGTCTGCAGCTGCGCGGATCCGCTCAGTATCGGTTTCAATAAAGAGGCTTGTTCGAATTCCTGCGGATTGAAATCGGCCGAGAACCGCCCTTAAAAAAGGGCCTTTGGAGAGGGTGTCCCAGCCGGCATTGGAGGTCAAAACGTCAGGCGGGTCGGGCACAAGGGTCACCTGCTCGGGCTGCACTTCCAGAACCAACTCCACAAAGTCTTCTGTTGGATAGCCTTCAATGTTGAACTCAGTGTGCACGACCGGGCGCAATTTTCGGACGTCTTCATAGGTAATGTGCCGGGCATCAGGACGTGGGTGAACGGTGATCCCATCGGCTCCCCAGGCCTGTAAATGCTGGGCTGCACGAATGGGACAGGGCAAATTTCCTCCCCTTGCATTTCGCAGTGTGGCGATCTTATTGACGTTCACACTCAGTCGCGTTGGGAAAGTTTCTATGGACATGGGCCTATTCATCGTCTTCGAGACGGCTAATTTCGCAATAGACACATCTTTTTGAGTCGCCAAGTCCATGCATGCAGGAAGTATCATTAACGAGGAGCTGATTTCGCTCGATCCAGGGGACACTTTGGAGAAGGCGTTACGCGCCATGGACGAGTTTAAAGTGGAGCATCTTCCGGTGGCGGCAGATGGGCGGTATCTCGGTCTGGTGGCGGAACAGCACCTGCTCGATAAGGAAGGAGAAACCGTTTTTTTGACCAATGTTCAGTTGATGCCAGTGATGGTGGCACCGGAGCAACATTTTCTCGAAGTTGTGGATGTGCTTTGCGAGGCAGATGTCAGCGTGGTCCCTGTTGTAAAGGATGGGCAGCTCGTGGGTTGCACGGACCGAGCGCATCTTTGGCGTGCATTTCATCACAGTTTGACACCGTACAGCGAAGGCAGCATTCTCACCCTTGAGATGCCGTGGAAGGATTACAGTTTGGCCCAGGTGTCACACCGGGTAGAATCGGAGGGCGTTAAAATCTTGCAGGTTTTGGTCAGCGATGGCCCCCAACCAGAAAATGCCGAGGTGGCCCTTCGCCTCTCTTCCCGTGACATTGAAAGCTTGATTGAATCATTGAGAAGGCACGGTTATGGCGTTCGCGCTTTCTATCGTGCGGAGGAATATGCGGAGGAAATGAAACAGCGTATGGCCGCTTTCATGCGTTACATGAACATCTGATCATGGCGAAAAGTGCAAAAATCCAGTCTGTCCTGATTCACGGCAAAGCCTTGGAAGAGGGGACGCTGGATCAAATCAAAGAGGTCCTCTCGACCCTGTTTGCTCACGGCGTGGGCATGTCTCTGACCCAGACATTTTCGGATTTACTCGAAGAGAGCGGAGTCAACATTGACCAATACGGCTTGCAGAGCCCGAAAAATGAGTTTCAGCCAGACATGGTGCTCTCCATGGGGGGGGATGGAACCGTACTCGAGACGGCTTCTCTGGATGCCGTAGAGGGCATTCCTGTGTTGGGGATCAACACAGGGCGGCTCGGCTTTTTGGCTCACCTGCCTTTGGAAGGCGCTTCTCAGGCCTTGCCTTCCATTTTGGAAGGTGCTTATGTCGTGGAGTCTAGAAACAGGCTCGAGGTGGATTTTCCAGGTGTGGATTTCGAGCTTGGTCGTCACGCGTTGAATGAGGTAACGGTTCACCGAAGAGATGTGGCGAGCATGATTCGAATTTCGGTTCACCGAGATGGGACGTTCATCAACCGCTACTGGGCAGATGGACTGATCGTTTCCACAGCCACAGGCTCGACGGCATACTCTTTGAGTTGCGGGGGACCCATCGTTCACCCCCGACAGCAATGCCATTGTGCTGAACCCCATTGCGCCGCACAATTTGAACGACAGGCCGCTGGTGATTCCTTCGGATGGAACACTCGACATCTACGCCGAAGGGCGGGATGATCATTTGATGCTCACCCTCGATACCCGGTCTCACAAGGTGTCTGCTCCGGCCCATTTCAAAGTCCGAAGGGGACAACGGCCATTCTTATTGGTCCAATTGCCGGGCGTAGATTTTATCGAGACTGTTCGTCGCAAACTGCATTTCGGAATGGATGGGCGAGAAGGGCCTTCTCAAGGCGCTGCACAAGAAAACCTCAATGACGTGCGTTGAAGAAGTCCTGAAGTCATGAATGGTGCTTTCCGTCTTCTCGTTTTTGTCGTTGCCCTTTTTATTTGGGGGGACAGCGTCAGGGCAGCGCAAATTCGAACAGAGCAAAACCCTCGGGCTCACTTTAGGTACAGGTTATTATCTGGGAGAACTCAACCCCACGGGCCACTTCAAAGGCCGATTGCAACCGGGTATCGGCGGCTTTTTGCGGTTCAACTTGAACCGGCGTTTTGGAGTCAGAGCGGCATTGAATCGGACCAGCTTGCTGTATTACGATGCCGATTCCAATGACCCTTGGATCGTCAACAGAAACCTGCACTTTAAAAACAACGTCACTGAAGGTTCAGTGGTGGCGGAGTTCAATTACACGCGGTATCAAATTGGCAACACGAAGGATCGTTTTGCGGGCTATCTGTTTGCGGGCCTTTCCCTCTACAGCCACATGCCACAGGCGGAAATCAATGGGGTGTGGTATGAATTGCAGCCCTTGGGCACAGAGGGTCAGGGCACAACCGATGGGGGTGAGCGTTATGCCACAACGGGCTTTGCCGTTCCTTTTGGATTTGGATTCAAGTTGAATTTAGGCCACTTCTCTGCGCTCAATTTGGAATGGGGCATGCGAAGAACGTGGACTGACCACCTCGATGATGTGGCGGGTCAATACGCAAGTCTCGCCGTGTTGGAGGAGGAAGCCGGTCCACTTTCTGAGATGTTGAGCGAAGCCCAGATCGAACGAGAAGGGGGACTGGACGATCCAGATGGTCAAATGAGGGGCTACAACGGCCTCGATGATCGCTTTGCTGTGATGTCGTTGTCCTTCACCTTCCGCATCGACAAATCGCCCACCACTTGTTGGAACCGTTGACCTTCTGGGGTCAGAAGGTGAAAAACTCCCAACAGGTCGCTTTCGAAGCGTGTCTACCTTGCATACTGTCAAGCTGCGCGCCACCTTCGCCAGCCTGAGCAGACCCCCTCCCGATTATGGTCGACAACATCCAAAATGCCAGTTCCTTGCCACATCATGTGGCAGTGATCATGGACGGCAATGGCCGGTGGGCGCGTGAGCGCGGAGAAGACCGTGTTTTTGGTCATGCCCATGGTGTCGAGAGTGTTCGCGCCATGGTTCGTGCAGCCAGAGAGCTTGGCGTGGAGTACTTGACCCTTTATGCCTTCAGCACTGAAAACTGGTCTCGTCCTCAGGCGGAGATCAACGCCTTGATGGAGCTCTTGGTGGAGAGCTTGGCTGGAGAGGTCGAAGACCTTGTGTCTAAGGGTGTGCGGTTGCGCTCCACGGGCGCCATCGGTTCATTGCCAGAGGCGTGCCGGAAAGCCTTGCAGGATGTCGAGGACAAAACTGCAGGTTGCAAAAGTCTCACCTTGATTCTCGCGTTGAGCTACAGCGGGCCGTTGGGAGTTGACCGAAGCCGTCCGAAAAATCGTCCGTTCTGGAATTCCAGCGGAGTCCATAGATGAAGACACCGTCCGAAATCACCTCGGCATGCCGGATGTGCCAGACCCGGAGTTGCTCATCAGAACAAGCGGAGAACAAAGGCTGAGCAACTTCTTGTTGTGGCAGTTGGCGTATTCCGAGTTCCATTTCACCCCCCATCATGTGGCCAGATTTCAGAGAAGATCATTTTCGTGCCGCTGTCCACGAGTTTTCGAGGCAGAGAGCGCCGATTCGGTCGAACAGGTGAGCAGTTGAGTCAAACCCCGGATGATGTTTCCAACCTTTGAATTGAACATGAATCAAGTGCGGCGCATTTTGTTGACTTTGCTGGCCACCGGAATGGTGTGGACAGGATGGTCCCAAGCGACAGAGACTTCAGTCAACCTGGCGGTTCCTTCGGACTATCGAATTGCAGGGCTCACTGTGTTGGGGGCGGAATTCACAGATGTCCAGGCGGTCAAGCTCTTCACGGGGCTGAGGGTCGGAGACGATGTGACCATCCCTGGAGACCGAATCAGTGCAGCCGTGCGGAACCTGTGGGACCAGCGCCTGTTCAGTGATGTTTCTGTGGAATTGGCCGAGAAGCGGGGAGACGATGTGTATTTGGTGATTCGCGTTGTAGAAATGCCGCGCCTCACGCAATACTCTTTCTCTGGCGTCAAGCGCGGGGAACAGGAGACTTTGAGAGGAAAACTGGATCTTGTCCGGGGTCAAATCGTCAACGAAAACCTCAAAGTGACCACCCAACGCATCTTGCAGGATCACTTCATTGACAAAGGTTTTTTCGACGCGAAAGTCAGGGTTTCTAGCACGCAAGACAGCATTCTGGAGAACGCAGCTCGGGTGGACATCCAAATCGAAAAAGGGGGAAAAAATCAAGGTGGGAGAGATTCAGATTCTGGGCGCCGACAACCTGACTCAGAAGACGCTAAAGCGTCGGATGAAAAACGTCAAAGAGCGAGCGTGGTGGCGCATTTTCAAGGCATCTAAATTCTTAGAGGCGGAGTTCTCGGCCGACATGGATGGGCTAGTTGCCCTTTACAGAGAAAAGGGGTATCGCAATGCCCGGGTGGTGGAAGACAGCTTGTATCGCACACCAGAAGGGGACCTTGGTGTTGCCATGTCTGTGGATGAAGGGGGTCAGTTTCACCTCAGGGAAATCAGGTTTACAGGGAACACCAAGTTCAGTTCTTCTCAACTTGACAGCCTTTTGGGGCTAAAGCGCGGAGACCTTTATGATGTGGCTGAGCTGGAGAAACGCCTGTTCATGAACCCGAAGGGCATAGACCTGAGCACATTGTACAGCGACGATGGTTACTTGACCTTCCAGGCCATACCGGTCGAAGTGCGGGCGGAACAGGACAGCATTGATTTGGAAATTCGCTTGGTCGAAGGAAAGCAGTTCCGGATTGGCCGGGTCGACGTCCGAGGCAACACCAAGACCAGTGATCATGTGATTCGACGGGAAATTCGAACCATGCCAGGCGATTTGTTTAGCAGAACGGATGTGATGCGAACCCAGCGGGAGTTGAGTCAGCTGAATTACTTCAATCCAGAGGCATTTGGCATCAATCCAATTCAAAACCCGGAAGATGGAACCGTGGACATTGAGTACGTAGTGGAAGAAAAACCCACGGACCAGATTGAATTGCAAGGCGGTTGGGGCGGCGGTCGAATTGTCGGCTCTTTGGGGGTCACCTTCAACAATTTTGCTGTGGGCAAGGCCTTCAAAAAAGACGCTTGGCGGCCAGTCCCGATGGGCGATGGCCAGCGGGTCAGTGTTCGGGCACAATCGAACGGTCTGTTTTTCCAGAGCTACAACGTGAGCTTTACCGAGCCTTGGCTTGGCGGAAAAAAACCGAATTCTTTGACGGTGGCAGCGTGGCGGTCCATTCAATCCAATGGCCAGCCCAAGAAAGTGGAAGGTGTGGCCAACCCGGCGCGACAGACTTTGATGATCACGGGGGTATCGGCTTCCATCGGCCAACGCTGGAAGCAGCCAGATGATTGGTTCAGTGTGAATGCAGGGCTCAGCTACCAGCGCTTTGATTTTGATCAATACAACAGTGGGTTGTTCAGCTTTACCGATGGCCGCTCCAACAACATTGCGTTGAACTTGGTGGTGAGTCGGAATTCGGTAAGTGACCCCATTTTCCCTGTGTGGGGATCGGAAATCCGACTCAATGTGAAGGCCACCCCTCCTTACAGTTTGTTCCAGCCTGGAAAGGATTGGACGGGCCTAGATGAGCAGGAACGTTTCCGCTATGTCGAGTATCACAAGTGGAAGTTTGTGGCCAATTGGTACACGCCGTTGACCACTGGTGGAGGCGAAAATCCCAAGTCATTGGTGCTTCGGACTTACTTCGGTGGAGGTTTGATTGGCCAATACAACCGACAGATTGGCCTGAGTCCATTTGAACGCTTTTATCTCGGAGGCGTCTTCTTGAGCGGTTACGTTTTGGATGGCCGTGAAATTGTGTCGCTGCGGGGTTATGACAACCTTTCCTTGACGGCGCCAGATCAGAACACAGGAGCGGGTGCCATTGTGAAGTACGGGACGGAAATTCGATACCCGTTGTCCACCAACCCCAGTGCCACCATTTACACCATGGCGTTCTTGGAGGCGGGCAACACGTGGGAAACCGGAGATGGATTTGACCCTTTTGATGTTTATCGCTCGGGAGGCATCGGGATGCGGTTCTTCTTGCCCATGTTTGGATTGCTAGGTTTGGACTATGGGTGGAGGTTTGACGATGTGCCCTCTGCTCCTTCTATGGCGCAGGGTCAGTTCCACTTTTCCTTGGGCATGAACATCGGAGATTTGTAACCGCACGTGCGAATCCGATCAACTTATACGTTGTGCCCCCGAACGCCCTTATTTTCGCCCACCTGAACGTCATGCGATTCTTCCGTTACCTCATTCCATTTGCGCTTCTGCTCGTCGCTTTCCAAGCCCAAGCTCAGAAGTATGCTTACGTTGACACCGAATACATCTTGCAGCACTTGCCAGAATACGCGGATGCTCAAAAAGAATTGAATGCCCTTGCCTCGGATTGGCTCGATGAAATCGAGACGAAATATGAAGGGGCAAACCAGTTGGAGGTGGCCTACCGTGCAGAGCGGGTGTTGTTGACACCAGAAATGCGCCGAAAGCGTGAGAACGAGATATCCAGCAAACGGTCCGAAGGCACGGAGATGCAGAAGGCCAAATTTGGAGTCGAGGGAGAGCTTTTTCAGAAGCGACAGGAACTGATTCAACCCATTCAAGAGCAGTTGTTCCAAGTGCTCAAGGACTTGGCAAGCCAACGTCAATACATGGTTATTTTTGACAAGGCGAAGGACTCCAACATGCTCTACACCAACCCGAAATATGATGTTTCGGACAGGGTGATCAAGGAATTGGGGTACACGCCAGGAGAAACCATTGGGGGCGAAGACGAGGGAGAGGAAGAGGAGAAGGGAAAGAGCCTTCAAGACCGAATGAACGACACGCTCGACAAGGGCAAAAACAAACTCGACGACCGCAAAGAACAAGTCATTAACCGCGTTAACGCTGGTCCAGGCGGAGGAAAGCCCAAACAATAAGAGCTGTTCCTCAAACGCAGTGTCCCATACCAATCCACCATGAAGCAGATTTTCTCCTTTGGCCTGATGATGGCCGCCCTTTTCTTTTCATTGCAATCCGAGGCTCAGGTCAAGGAGGCCCGTTTTGGGCACATTGACACCCAAGCTTTGTTGGAGTCCATGCCAGAGCGCAACAACATCCAAACAGAGATTGAAAGTGCAGCTGGTGAATACGAGCAAGAGATCCTCCGCATGCAAGGTGAAATGGAGGCCAAAGTAGCCGAGTATCAGCAGAAGGCCGAATCTTGGCCAGTGGCCATCCGCAGTCAAAAGGAGCAGGAGATTACCCAAGATCAGCAGGGATTGGAGCAGTTTTATTCCACCGTGCAGCAAGAGCTGGGCATGTTGGAGCAGAGCTTGCTTGAGCCCATGATTGAGCGCGCCCGCAAAGCCATTGAGGAGGTGGGTACGGAAGAAGGGTTTACTTACATTTTCGACACTTCCACTGGTTCTACCGTGTACAACGGGGGAGAGGATGTGCTCGGACTCGTCAAGGTCAAGCTTGGCCTCTGAGGCGCCCATCGGCATTTTTGATTCCGGCATTGGTGGATTAACTGTCGCCCATGCCGTTTCGCGCGCATTGCCCAATGAGCGCATCCATTACTTCGGTGACACTGCACACATGCCCTATGGCGACCGGTCGCCTGAGTTGGTGCGTGCGTGGTCTCTGCGGATAGCCGAGCATTTGGTGAACGCTGGTTGCAAGGCCATTGTGATTGCTTGCAATTCGGCTTCCACCACGGCTGCAGCGGAGGTCGCAGCCTCCTTGGGCGCGCACATCCCTGTTGTGGATGTTGTGAGTCCAGTGGTTCAGGCTGTAGCCAAAGGCCCGTGGAGCAGGATTGGCGTGATTGGCACTCGGGCCACCATCGGAAGTGGGGTATACGGGACGTCGTTGCGCTTAGCCATGGAACTGAATGGAAAACCAGGGCTGGTGGAGGAATGGCCGACCCCCTTGTTGGCCCCTTTGATTGAGGAAGGGTGGCATGACCATGAGTTGATGGTGCCGGTCATTCAATCTTACATCGACGCTGCAGGGTGGAGGTTGGAAGGTCCGCAGTCCATCGACGCACTGATTCCGGGTTGCACACACTACCCCTTGGCACTGGATGCACTTCGGCGCGTTGTGGGCGAGAACATTGCACTCATCAATGGGCCAGAGATTGTGGCAAAAGAAGTTTGCGATCGTTTGGAACAGACTGGTTTGACTGCGCCCGCGCAGTCCAAGGTCCGACATCGGTTTGCGGTGAGTGATTTGACCTTGTCTTTTACCCAATCAGCCGAGCGCTTTTTCGGCTCTGGCATCGACCTCCAACACGACCCCATTTGGGGGTAATGGTTTAGCCTCCTTCGAACCAACGGGCGTAGGTTCTGTATCGCTCAGCAGTGGCAGACAGGTGTCCTTTGAGTTCCATCCCTGCATCCTTGACTTTCTTGGCCGGAACCCCAGCCCAGATTTCACCTGGCCCCACATTCGTTCCTTCTAGCACCACAGCGCCCGCTGCGATGACCGCTTGATGACCGATCACAGCATTGTCCATCACCACAGCGCCCATTCCAACGAGCGCCCCCGAATGGACGGTACAGCCATGGACAATGGCATTGTGTCCGATGCTGGCCCCGTCGCCAATGTTCAGCGAGGTCTTCTGCCAAGTTCCATGGAGAACAGCTCCATCTTGAACGTTGACTTTCTCTCCCAATCGGATCGCACAAACGTCGCCACGCACCACCGCTCCAAACCAGATGCTGCATCCTTTTCCTGTGATCACATCTCCAACAATGGTACAGTTGGGCGCAAGCCAGTTGTCCTCTCCAATGTCGGGCGTGTGCCCCTTCACAGAGAGAAGGAGTGGTTTGTGGTGCTGGGATTCTCCGTTCATGTCTGAAAAGTAGAGCGTCTATTGAAACCTGCCGGTGTTCATGTCTCCGGCGTCCATTTTTTCTAGGCCAGCGCTGCGGAAAGCAATGGCCTCAACCAAGTCTGGCAGTGCAATGTTTTTCCGGCCGTTCAGGTCTGCGGATGTCCTGGCCATGCGCAGAATACGTTGGTGCGTTCGTGCACTGAATTCAAACTGGTGCGCGGCTGTTGTGAGCAGTTTACGACCCTCCGAAGAGAGCCCAGAGAGGTCGTGTAGAGCATCCCCTTCGAGTCGGTGATTGGGTTTTCCACCTGGGTTTCTTTGGCGCTGGACTTCCCGGGCTTGGAGCACTTGACGCCGCAGTGCATGAGCCTGGCCCATTCTTTGTTCTGCCGCAGCGCGACCGGCAGCACCTGGCGCGGGCATAAGTGAGGCCGGATCGACAGGATCGATGGTCAAATGAATGTCGATGCGGTCAAGCAAGGGGCCGCTGATCTTGTCGAGATAGCGCTGTCTTGCATGGTGGCGGCATGTGCATTGTTGACGTCTTTTCGGATGAGGGGTGAAGCGGCCACACGGACAGGGGTTCATGGCTGCAATCAATTGAAAGTCCGCAGGGAATACCACGTTCGACTTGGCTCGGCTGACCGAAATTTCTTTGGATTCTAGCGGTTGTCTCAATGCTTCTAGAACATGACGGGGCAGTTCGGGCAGCTCATCGAGGAACAGCACCCCGGCATGGGCCAAGCTGATTTCTCCCGGTCTTGGGTCAGCCCCACCACCCACGAGGGCGACTTCTGAAATGGTATGATGTGGGCTTCGAAATGGCCGTTCTAATGTGGTTTGGCGAAGGTTGTAAGACCGGTGAGCAATGGAGTGGATTCGATTCACTTCGATGGCCTCTTTTAGGTCTAGAGGGGGCAAAAGCCCGACCATGGCTCGGGCAAGCATCGTTTTTCCTGCACCAGGAGGACCGACCATGCACACGTTGTGTCCACCGGCGGCAGCAAGGGCCATTGCTTCTACGGCTCTGGGTTGGCCGCGAATGCTCGCCAAGGGCAGCAAGGGTTGCGTGGAGTGCGACGCAATAAGGTGGCCAAGGTCACAGGTGATCCGGGGCAAAGGACGGCGTCCGCCGATGTGGTCCAGCACGCTTCCCAAGTGATCCGCGGCAAGAACGTGGACATCTTGAAGTATGGCGGCTTCTTGGGCCGATTCGCGCGGTAAGATGACCGATTTCAAATCCGGCGAAAGGGCCACCTGCGCCAAAGCCAATGCGCCCCGCACGGGCCTTAAGGTTCCATCCAAGGCCAATTCTCCCATGGTGAGGAGATCGCGCAGCCCCTCGGTTCGAATCTGTCCAGAGGCGGCCAAAATTCCCAAAGCCAAAGGCAGGTCATATGCCGCCCCTTCCTTGCGCAATCCTGCGGGCGCAAGATTAATGGTGATGCCTTTTCCGGGCCATTGATATCCCAGATGTTCAATGGCGCTTTTGATGCGTTGTTGGCTTTCTCGGACGGCGTTGTCTGGGAGGCCAACCATGAGGAAATGGATGCCGTTGTCTACGCGAACCTCCACAGTGACGCGTGCAGCGTCGACGCCCCGCAAGGCGGCAGCATTCAAACGGACCAACATGAAAAAGCCTCAGGCGACGTGAGCCTCGATGTGGTCAATGAAGGCATGAATGCACTTGATGTGCACTTCTTGGATGCGATCGGCATACCCGTCCCACGGCACCCTCACTTCAGCATCGCACAGTTTGGCCAAAGCGCCACCGTCCTTTCCAGTCAGTCCCACGACGGTCATGCCTTGGGCTTTGGCTGCTTGTGCAGCGCGCAACACATTTGGTGAGTTTCCTGAAGTAGAGATGGCCAAAAGGACATCTCCTTTGCGGCCCATGGCTTCTACGAAACGGGAGAATACAAACTCATATCCATGGTCGTTTCCAACACAGCTTAGGTGAGAGGGGTCAGAGATGGAGATGGCCGGCAGGGCAGGGCGGTCATTGCGGTAACGCCCCGTGAGCTCTTCTGCAAAATGCATGGCGTCGCACATGGAGCCCCCATTTCCGCAAGAGATGATCTTGCCCCCTTCTGCAATCGATTGGGACATGGCTTCGGCCGCTTCGGCCACCGATTGAAGGTGGGCCGGATTGCCGAGAAAGGCGGAGAGGACATCTTGGGCCTCTTCAAAATGCTGTCTGATGCGTTGAGCGTTGTCCATGGCAGCAATGTGCGGTTTGCAAGCTAAGGTTCGACAGGAGTTGCACCGCCGTGGCCTTTCGGTTTGTACGTGGCCTCGGTTGGAGAACGGCCTGACTTCAGTGGCTCGCTTTGAATGTTTTGAGTCCAGACTCCAAGAAGTCGACGAATTTCTGTACGTCTGGATCGTAACCGACGCCTTTGCCCAAGGGCTCTTCGTTGTGGTCGAGCATCACATAAAAGGGTTGCGCATTGGTTCCGAATCGAGACGCCTGGAGATACGTCCATTTGTTGCCCACTGTGCGCACGCGGAAGTCTTTGCCACCGAATTGTTCCATCCGCTGTTCGTCCTCGGGCAACGCCTTCCGCTCATCTACATAGAGGGAAACCAAGACGGTTTCTTCGGTCAGGTAGCGGACCACTTCTGCGTTGGGCCAGACTTGCTCTTCCATTTTTCTGCAGTTCACGCACGCCCACCCCGTAAAATCCAAAATCATGGGTTTTCCCTCTGCGATCGCTGCGGCCAATCCTTCGTCGTAATCTCGGAACCGGGCTTCCACGTGTCCAGATGCGCCATGGTCTCCGCCGGCGGTTCCTCCGATGCCCCCCGAACTTTCGGCATAGAACATGGGTGGGGGGAAGCCAGAAATCAAGTTCAGTGGTGCACCCCACATTCCGGGCATCATGTAAATGGCCAAGGCGAGAAAGGCGGTTCCCAATCCCCAGCGTCCAACGCTCATGCGCTCGAATTTTGAATCGTGTGGGAAGCGCAAGCCGCCATAGAGATAAACGGCAATGCAGAGGGCCAAAGCAATCCAGATGGCAATGAAAAGTTCTCGCTTGAGCAGTCCGAGTTGGAGCACCAAGTCAGCGTTGGATAGGAATTTGAATGCGAAACCAATTTCCAAGAGGCCGAGAACCACTTTTACGCTGGTTAGCCACCCTCCGCTCTGCGGCAACGAATTGAGCCAGCCAGGAAAGGCACTAAAGAGGGTGAATGGAATGGCCAATGCCAAGGAGAAGCCAAACATCACGGCAATGGGACCGCCATAGTTTCCTGTGGCCGCTCCCGCCAAGGCACTTCCCACAAGTGGGCCCGTGCAGCTGAAGCTCACAATGGCCAAGGTGGCGGCCATGAAGAAGATGCCAATCAAACCACCCCGGTCTGCCTGAGCGTCCATTTTGTTGGCCCAGCTGGCGGGCAGTTGAATCTCGAAAGCGCCTAGAAAGCTGACCCCAAAGACCACCAAAAGGACAAAGAGGAAGAGGTTGAAGTAGGGGTCTGTAGAGATGAGGTTCAGTACATCGACGCCAAATACTGCCGTCAGCACCAAGCCGAGGCCTGTGTAGATGAAGATGATGCTCGCTCCGTAAATCAATGCATTGCGAATGCCTTCAGCCTTGGTCTTGGATTGTTTGGTGAAAAAGCTCACCGTCATGGGGATCAAGGGGAACACGCAAGGCGTGAACAGGGCGGCAAAACCAAGGCCCATGCCCAAGAGGAAAAGGACAAACAATCCACCTTCATCTTCCTGTGGGGTTTGAGCTTCATCGCCTTCTGGACACAAGTCAGGTTGCTCGGAAGACGGAGATGCCTCGGATAAGTTGACCTCGAATTCAACGTCAGGAGGGAAGATGCATTTGCCATCATCGCAGGTCATGTAGGTCAACAGACCGGAGACCGAAGCGGGCGGCTCGCCTTCCCAAGTAAAGTCCAGCGCCCAACGGGATTGACCATCAAAGGACTTGACTTCCTTGTCGAAATTGGGGTCAAAGTGTACCTCAGGCGTGCATTCTTTTGCTTTCTCGGGGGATTCAATTCCCTCGGTATACAGCACAATGCTTGTGGGAATGGGGCCGTCTAGCGGGTCGTTGTCTTGGCTGTATACGTGCCAACCCGTTGCAATGTCTGCGGTGAACAGAAGGGTCATCGCATTCTCCTCTCCCCCATAAAGTGCGATGTCCCATTGAACGGGATCATAGATGCCCATTTGGTCTTCTCCACCAAAATTGCCGCCGTGAGTGGACGCTGCACCACAATAGTTGGGCTTGGCACTTTCGGGCTCGATGTTGGCCAAGGCGACTTCGAAGTTCACATCTTCGGGAGGCAAACACTTGCTTTCGTCGCAGACCATAAAGGTCAAATATCCTTTGACCGATTCAGGGATCGCTCCCGGAAAAGAGAGGGTGTGAACCCAATGGACGTCTTTTTCAAAAAACAGCAAGTCCAACATGAAGTTGGGGTCGTACTCCAAGTGCGGCTCGCACTCAGCGGCCATGCTGTCGGCGGTCAGCACGCCCTCAGTTTCGATGAGAAATGAGGTTGGGATGGGACCGTCAAATGGGTCGAGCTTTTGGCTGTAGACGTGCCAACCATCATCAACGGTGGCATGGAAATCAAGGTCGACCGTTCCGTCACCGTTGTCATACATCGAGAAATCCCACGTCACAGGGTCGTGGATTTGAGCGGAAAGGGGCGCGTGCAGGCACGAAGCCATGACGAGAACGAACCAAGGGAGGAATTGCAGGGGCTTCACAGACACGTTGCTTTGCGGGCAAGAAAGATAATGCCACAAGCGGCGACCACTCGCTGTTCCTCGGCCAACGCTTCTAAAATGGACCTTTACGCAGACTTATGGTCTCCGATTAAAGAGAAATTTCTTGCCCAGGTTTCAACCCAAACCGCTTGCGAAACCAACCGGCTCCTGCATAAACGAGCGGGGTGTCTAGGGCTGCCACAAGCACCTTGAATCCGAATCCGTTGAGAAGGAGAGCACCAAACAGTGCCCATTCAATTTCGCCAACAAGACAGAGGAGCAGGAGCACAACCACGGTGTCTACGAATTGCGACGGAATGGTCGAGAAGTTGTTGCGAAGCCAAAGCATTCGTCCCCCTGTTCGGTGCTTCCAAAAATGAAAAATTCGGACGTCTAAGAACTGTGCGATCAAGTACGCGGCCATGGAAGCCCCCACGGCCAATGCGGTTTGGCCAAAGACATGGTCGAACTCCTCATTTGTAACAGGCGACCATTCGGTGGCCGGGACGGCTCCAGCCGCCGCAATGACCAGTAAGGTGAGGATGGAAGCTGCCAACCCTCCTTTGACCACATCGTTGGCACGTCGCTTTCCATAGATCTCAGAAATGAGGTCTGTCACCAAAAAAGTCAGGGGGTAGGGAAGCAGCCCGACACTGGCTTCAAAGGTGAAGCCAGACCCGGGGACAGGCCACATAAAAAACTTCCGGAAAGCCAAGTTGCATGTGATCAGACTGGCCACAAACAAGGCCGCCAGAAGAAGATAGAGGGACAACGCAAGTTCACGGTCCCGCTCTGTTTTAGGTCGGAGAGGATCAGCCAGCATGGGGGTGTCGGTATTCAACGCCATTCGCGTCCAAAGCTATTCAGGTTCCCAAAGAAGATGGAGAATCCAATGGGTGCCGATGTCCACTGACTTATCCATGGCGTTTTCCCGGTGAATGCGGTGACCCACCACCCAAACAGGGTGCCCTTGCGAAGTGACCACCAAGGTGTTTTGTCGGTCGACGTGAGGGACTTTGCGCTGGGTGAGAATGTCGGATACAGACTGATGACCGGTCATTCCTAGGGGGACCATTCGGTCACCGGGTTTCCACGGTCGAAGGGTCAGAGGGAGGGTCAGGGCATCGAACGTCAATTGCGCGGACAGGTCCCGGGTGTCAATCTCGGCATCTTCAGCAGACTGGAACGCCCACTTGAGAATGCCAGTTTGCATCTTAATGGCTCCGGTGGCCGCGTGCTCGGGGTGGGGAGAGAAGGTGAGGGGGGAAGGATTCGCCAGCGGCAGCGGGCGAATCAACAGGACATCGCGCTCCCGAACGACAGCATGGTCGATGGACTCGGTGCCAGTGCCCACCTCTGCTTCAGGTTTTGATAGCGCAAGAAGCGCATCCAGCTGCGCGACCCCAAAACCATAGGGTTTGGCCCACATGGCGAGCATTTGACGTCGAGAGGGGGCTTGATTCAAGGCTTGCAATGGAAGCGTTCCAGGTGGAAGACCGTGGAGCAGTGCTTGCGTGTGTTGCGCCCATTCTTTGGCCATGGCAGAAGCCCGCTGCATCCCTTCGGACCACCCGGGACGGAAGTCATTCAATAGGGGCAACAGTTCGTGACGAACCCGGTTGCGCAGGTGGACAGGGTCTGCATTTGAGGGGTCTTCACGCCAATTGGAATTGCTGGACTTCAGTGCGGCCAAGAGGGTTTTTTTAGGGATGTTCAAGAAGGGCCGTCCCAAGGCGTAACCGCGTTCTGTGCTCCAATCCTCCATCCCTTGCCAACCCTCTACTTTGCTGCCGCGAAGCCAATGGAGCAGTTGGGTCTCCTTTTGGTCGTCTGCATGGTGACCCGTCAGAACAACACCACCACGCCCCACCACATCAAAAAACCAGCGGTAGCGTTCTGAGCGCGCACCAGCTTCCAATCCTTGTCCTTTCTGTGCCGCACGCTCTGCCAAATTTTGAGCAATGTGGGTTCGGCACTCCAAACCCAATCGGTTGGCTTCTGCTTCCACGAAATCCCTGTCTTTCCCGGAACCCTCGCGGAGTCCATGATCCACATGGATGACCCCCACGTGGTCGTGCACGTTGTGGAGCGCAAACAACAGAGCCATGGAGTCTGCACCGCCAGAGACGGCGACCCAAACGCGTTGTTCGGGGCGGATTTGGGCGCGGGTCAAACTGTCGCGTACCGCCAAATTCAGAGGGCTCCATTCACGGGTCATGCGGTGCTGCATTGAAGGGTGCATTGGCCTCTTGGGCATCGAGGGCGTTGAGCACGGCGTTGGCTTTCAGTTGGGTTTCGGCCCATTCGAAATCCGCACGGGCCAAGGAAGTGATTGCGCCACCAACATGAACTCCCCAGCGATCAGAAGCGCGGTCAATCATGGCCGTTCGGATGACCACATTCAGGTCAAAGTCACCCACGCCTCCGGTGCCATTCGGCTCAGCCCAACCCATTGTCCCAGAATACAATCCCCTTTGCACAGGTTCCACCTCTGCGGTGATTTCCATGGCCCGGATCTTGGGCGCACCCGTCATGCTTCCCATGGGGAATGCAGCCGTTAAAATGTCTTCGAAGAGGACGTCAGGCCTGACCTCGCAACTGACGGTAGACACCATTTGGTGAACATTTCTAAAACTGTGGATGCCGCACAGTTCCTCGACCGTGACGGTTTTGGGGAGCGCGACTTGGCTCAGGTCGTTTCGAACCAGATCTGTGATCATGACGTTTTCGGCCCTCTCCTTTTTATCAGTCCTCAGGGCCTCTGCAATGGCTTGGTCTTGTTTTGGGTCGGGGTGCCGGGGCGCTGTGCCTTTGATGGGCTGAGAAATCAAACGGTGACCTCGCCGGCGCAAAAAACGCTCAGGACTTGCACAAAGAATGTCGGTTTGAGACCAAGACAACCTCGCAGAGAATGGAGCAGAAGTCGCATCCACAAGTCGTTCAAATGCGGCATTGGCATCCCAGGGGCCATCGAGATTTCCCGAGATTTCTCGACACAAGTTGAGCTCGTAGACATCCCCCCTTTGAATGTGGGATTGCACCTTTTGAAAAGCAGAGACGTACTGCCCATGACTTAGGCTACTGATGCCGAACCTTTTGGGGTTGACTTCGCTTTGGGTTCGGTTTGTTTGAGGCTGGCGGATGGCTTCTTCGGCCAGTTGTGCAACAGCCACATCCGGAGCGGAGAGCCAATGGATGGCGGCCGAGGGTCCACAGCCCTTGAACTCGAGAATGCCTTCTGGCTCAATCCAATGCACCACAGGCAAACGCACGGCAGATTCAGTTTGGGGGGGCAGATCAAGCAAGGGATGTGCGCGAAGCTGGTCATAAGCAACCCATCCAAAACAGCGCCCATGGGCAGTGCCGACAAACTCAGAAATTCGGGAATAAGCCTTTTTCTCCGGGCGGTCCAAAGTGAGGGAACGCTTGACGCCCAAAACCAAAAGGCCATGGGTTTCATCCGGCCTTTGAGCGTCGAGAAACAGCCAGTGCTGATGGTTTTTCAGCCCAGAAAGGTTGGGAAGCAACACTTGGGGCTGATTTGAAAGTGGGTTCACCCCTCAAAGATGGCGTTGGATCAACGCAGTCACCGCATCTGCCCAATCGTCTTCTGCATTGAGGCTGGGAACCAAGTCGAGGTGTTCTCCGCCATGCTCCTCGAAAATTTCCACGTATTCCTCGCCGATCTCCACCGTGGTTTCGAGACAGTCGGCAACGAATGCGGGCGAGAACACCAGCAGCTTCTTCTTGCCTGCCTTGCCGAGGTCTTCGATGACTTTGTCGCTAAATGGAGTGAGCCATTTTTTGTCGAGACGGCTTTGAAAGGCCACAGAATATTGATGTTCTGGGATGCCAAGCCGTTTGACCAAGGCCCGGGTTGTGGCGTAACAGGTGGCTTTGTAGCAGTACTTGTTCTCCTCGTTGATTTCGTCTTCGCAGGCGTGATTTGCGCACCGACGGTCCTCGTAGACTTTGTCCACTTGGCGGGTGGGAATGCCGTGATAGCTAAAGAGGATGTGGTCGTATGAACTGAGGTCAAAGGTGCTGGCTCGGTTTTCGAAACAGGACAAATACCCGTTGTCGTCCCAGTACTGATTGACCATGCGCACCTCTGGGATCACATACCATTTTGAAATGAGGCGCATGGCCTCTTCGATGGTGCTTCCAGTGGTGGCGGACGCATACTGGGCGTAGAGTGGGAGAACGACGATTTTATCGTATCCCGCTTGGCGCATATCCTCCATCACTTTTGGCATGCTTGGGCTTTGGTAGCGCATGGCAAAATGGACGTGCAATTCGCCGAGTTCAGGATGGTTGGCGGCCAATTCTGTGCAGCGCTCTGCCACTTTGTGCGTCAGCGCCTTGCCATGAATCAAAAGAGGGGAACCTTCGTCGGTCCATACTTTTTTGTATTCCCTGGAACTGCGGAAACGTCGGAGGGGCGAGATGATGCCCCGGACCAAAATTTGGCGGGGGATCCAAGGGATGTCAATGACGCGGCCATCCGTTAAAAATTCCGAGAGGTATCTCCCGACGGCTGCGGGTCTCGGGTTGTCTGGTGTGCCGAGGTTGACGAGAAGGATGCCGGTCTTCATGGACGTGTTGTTGGATTGGGCAAATAGAACAACGCAGACGCGGCCCGGTTCGCCTGCGGGTTCAGATGTGCAAGGCGCGGTCTCCAGTGGCAGCGAGGGCGGCCTCTTTCAACGCTTCAGTAAACGTCGGGTGAGCATGGCTCATGCGCCCGATGTCTTCTGCAGTCGCACGGTATTCCATGGCGACCACAGCTTCAGCGATCATGTCGGCTGCACGAGGTCCGCAAATGTGGACCCCCAAGATTTCATCGGTTGCTGAATCGGCCAAGACTTTCACGACACCATCGGTATCCATGGAAGCGCGAGCACGTCCTGAAGCTTTGAATGGAAAGCTTCCAGTTTTGTAGTCCACACCTTCTTCTTTCAATTGTTCTTCTGTGCGTCCAACAGCCGCCACTTCAGGCCAAGTATAGACCACGCCAGGGATGAGGTTGTGGTCAATGTGCGGCTTTTGGCCCGCCATGTGTTCCACGGCATAGATGCCTTCTTCTTCCGCTTTGTGCGCGAGCATGGCGCCTTTGACCACGTCGCCAATGGCGTAGATGTGAGATTGGGCGGTGCGCAGGTGACCGTCCACTTGAACCCGGCCTCGATCGTCCAAAGCCACGCCTGCTTTGTCAAAGGAAAGTGCTTGGGTGTATGGCTTCCGACCGACGGCCACCAAGCAATAGTCGGCTTCCCAGACGACTTCTTCTCCTTTTTTGTTGTCGGCCTTCACCATGGCCTTGTCTCCTGTGTTCAGGACTTCTTTGACGCCATGAGACAGGTGGAACTTGACGCCAATCTTCTTCATGGCGCGCTGAAGTTCCTTTCCCATGGTTCGGTCCATGGTGGGGATGATGGCATTTTGGTACTCAACCACATGCACTTCTGTGCCCAAACGGGCATAGACTGAGCCGAGTTCGAGTCCGATGACCCCACCACCGATGATGACCATTCGCTTTGGAAGTGCAGGCAGTTCCAAGGCCTCAGTAGACGTAATGACCCGCTCGCCATCAAGTTGGATGAAGGGGAGGGAGGCGGGCTCTGAACCCGTGGCGATGAGCACACGGTCGGCATGAATGTGGGTGGGTTCCCCGTCGTTCGGCGTGATTTCGATGGTGTGTGCATCTGCGAATGCGCCTGTACCATGAAGGACCGTAATGCCGTTTTTTTCCATCAAGTAGTCCACCCCGGCAACGGTTTGGTCGACCACTTCTTGCTTGCGCGCAATCATCCGAGGGAAGTCAATGCTCAACGATCCCACTTGAATGCCGTGGATGTCGAACTCTTTGCTGGCCTTGAGATAATGTTCAGAGCTGTCCAGCAGCGCCTTTGAGGGAATGCAGCCCACATTGAGGCAGGTTCCACCAAGGGTACTGCGCTTCTCGATGAGCGCGGTCTTGAATCCGAGTTGGGCGCCGCGGATGGCGGCAACATATCCGCCGGGGCCGGCGCCAATGATCACGAGATCGTACTTGTCCATGGGAAAGGAAACGGTTGGGGTGCGAAGTTAATCCGGCATATTCGGCACAACAGCATCTGTTCGCTGGAGTTGTCTTTCCTTTGCCGGCTCTTCTATGTGGTCTCGGCTCGCAACGTTTATTCTCAGGGGAAGACTCCCCATCTTGATCATCCTCGCTCTGGTAACAGCAGGGATGGCTTCGCGAATTGATGAACTTGGGATTCGATACAAGTTCGGGGGGCTGCTACCCGATGATGACCCGTCCTTGTTGGCTTACAACTCCTTTTTGGATGAGTTTGGCGAAGAGGGAAACGTGATGGCCTTGGGCATTGAAGACAGCCGTTTGGACTCCATTGCGGTCTTTCGAGCTTGGTGGGATTTGGACTCTGTGCTGCGCGCAGTTCGGGTGCCGGTGGACAGCCTCAAACCGGACGGAACCCGCTGCGAAGTCCAAGTTGTAGACAGTGTATTCGGTTATCGGACAGCGGTGGAATTGGTGAGGCAAGACGACCCCAAGTCGTTCATTGTTTCGCCTGTTTTCGAGACGAAACCAACCGATCAAGAAGGGCTGGATAGCCTTCTTCAGCGGCTTCGCAGCTTGCCTTTCTACGAGGGTTTTTTGCATACGGAAGGGGGCGCCACCATTCAAATGGTGTACGTCAATGCCCCTCTTTTCAATTCTGAAAACCGAGGCAGGTCTGTCGAACTTTTGGTGGAAGAAGTGGTGCGGTTTGAAGAAGCAACGGGGGTCGATGTTCACGTGTCTGGGCTCCCATACATCCGAACAGAAGTCACCACCAAAATCAAACGTGAGCTGGGTCTCTTCATTGGCCTTGCGGCCTTTGTGACGGCGTTGTTGCTGTTGTTGTTCTTCCGGAATCCCACAGTCATGGCCGTTTGCATGCTGGTGGTGGGCACGGGGGTGATTTGGTCGCTGGGTAGCATCGTGCTTTTCGATTTTAAACTGACGGCTTTGATGGGGTTGATTCCCCCGCTGATGATTGTGATTGGGGTGCCCAACTGCATTTATTTGGTCAACAAATACCATGCGGAATACAAGCGCCATGGCAACAAGGGCTTGGCCTTGACGCGAATGGTGAAAAAGGTGGGGAATGCCACCTTCATGACGAACGCCACAACCTCATTGGGTTTTGCGGCATTCATGTTCACCACAAGCGACGTCCTTCGACAATTCGGTGTCATTGCCTCTGTGAACATTCTGTCGATGTTCTGCATCTCGCTGCTCATCATCCCTGCGGTATTCAGTTGGCTCCCGCCGCCCCGAAAACGTCACGTTCGTCACTTAGACAGGCGATGGGTTTCTCTGGTTGTGAGTCGTTTGGAGCGAGCGGTTAGCCACCACCGGAAGGCCGTGTACATGGTGACCCTTCTGGTACTGATGGTCGGGGCTTATGGCATTTCCTTGGTTCGAGTGACTGGAAACATTGCGGGGGACTTGCCTCAGGACGATGTGATTCTGGCCGATTTGCATTGGTTTGAAGACCGCTTTGGAGGCGTTATGCCGTTCGAGGTGATGGTCCAAACAGACAAGCCGGGTCGGGTGACCCAACTGGCCTTTTTGAAGAAGGTTGAGAGACTTCAAAAGGTGTTGGCCGATGAGCCTCAGCTCTCCCGGTCCATGTCGATTGTCGACGGCTTGAAGTTTGCAAAACAGGGGTTTTTCGGGGGCAACCCCAGTCGATATGCGCTTCCATCAAGACGGGAGCAGAGTTTCATCGGGCCATACCTCAGGGGGTCATCCGGTTCAGGCGTGGATGGCGGCGGGAAATTTTTGGACAGCGCCAAGACCACGGTTCGGATCACAGCTCAGGTGGCCGACATCGGAACCCAAGAAATGGGGGCGTTGACCGACCGTCTGCGTTTGCGCATCGATTCGATTTTCCCTCCCGAAGACCACAACGTCATCATGACCGGTACAAGTGTGGTCTATGTGGAAGGGACAACCTACTTGGTCAAAAACCTACTCGTCTCCTTGGCCTTGGCCGTGTTTGTGATTGCCACGATCATGTCCATCCTGTTTCGAAGTGCGAGGATGGTGGCCATCAGTCTGCTTCCCAACTTGGTTCCGTTGATTTTCACTGCGGCTGTGATGGGTTTCTTCGGGATTGCCCTGAAGCCCAGTACGCTGCTGGTTTTCAGCATAGCCTTTGGCATTTCAGTGGACGACACCATTCACCTTCTGGCCAAATACAGGCAAGAACTGGACCTTCGTGGCTGGAACATGCGGGAGGCCGTCCTGTTGGCCGTCCGGGAAACCGGAGTTTCCATGATGTACACGAGCATCGTGCTGTTCTTTGGGTTCATGATGTTCTTCGCATCAGACTTTGAGGGTACCCGTGCATTGGGCCTGTTGGTGTCGACCACCCTTCTTGTGGCGATGCTGACCAACTTGGTGTTGTTGCCCTCCATGCTGCTCGGATTTGAGCGTTACATCACGGTGCAAACCTTCAAAGAGCCCCTGCTCGAAATCATCGACGAAGAGGAGGACGTCGATTTGGAGGAACTCTCCGTGGACGTCGGCAATCCAGGGTCCAAAGGTTGATCACTGATGAAAGTCATGCCTTTGCATGATGCGGGTCACACGAGCCCTCCCATAATGGCTTGAATTTGTGGGCATTCCTTAACCCCGAATGCCATGAATGTCTTGCCCCCTCCCTTCTCGCGTTGCCCTTCTTCTCGGTGAAGCTGAATCCCATCGCGCTTTGCACCACCCATATTTGGCGGCTTTGGCCAATGGTTCATTGCCAGACCCACTCGGTGCCCTGCGCAGGTTTACCGCAGAATATTCGGTGTACACACGCTCATTTCAGAACTACCTCCTGCTTTGTATGAGCAAGTTGGAAAGTCAAGAGCACCGGAGCATTCTCTTGGAGAACCTGTGCGAGGAAAGTGGGATGATTGAAGCGGAAGAGCTGGAGGAGTTGGCGGCTTTGGGCATTCAGCCTGAGTGGGTCCAAGGGGTTCCTCATCCCGAAATGTTCGATCGTTTTCGACAGGCCATTGGAGCGGATGACGTCTTGGACACGGGCGAGATCGCACGGGATTGGAAAGCGCTGTTCTTGAAACAGCTCACACATGCCGGACCAGCAGAAGCACTGGGTGCTTTGGGATTGGGAACGGAGAGCATCGTGAAACATTTCTATCGGCCATTGATTCGCGCGATTCAAAGGCACACGGATTTGACACGGCAGGATTACGTGTTTTTCGAATTGCACGCCGAAATCGATGACGAACACGGGGAGCTCATGCTCAACATTGCCTCGGACTTGATGTCGCAAGATCCAAGCAATTGCGAAGCCTTGCGGCGAGGAATGCAAAAGGCCCTGGGCCTTCGTTCGCTGTTTTGTGATCGGATGCTAGAAATGGAGATGAACCGATAACCCAAGGAACCATGGAAGCCAAAGAAATGTACAACGGCCACGCCGACCTCTGGGTCCGCAAAGCGCCCATCCTTCTGTCGGATTACTCAGCCCGACCTCGCGTGCTCAAGATGTGTGGTGATGTTCAGGGCCTGCGTGTTTTGGACTTGGGCTGTGGGGAAGGCTATGTCGGCCGCCAGATAGCCCTGGGTGGAGCCTCGTCTGTAACGGGATACGACGTTTCGGGCGCCATGATTGCAGGCGCGAATCAAACGGCGTCTTCGATGGGGCTGGGCCACCTAACCTATCACGAGTCAGACCTCAGGTTGGCGGACTTCGGTGATCCCGATACCCCTGTTGACTTGGTGATCGCCGTGTTTTTATTCAATTACATGGACACCGCATCCATGACTCGGATTCTTCGCCGGGTCCGCCAGGTGCTTCAGCCGGATGGGAAGTTCATTTTCACGGTGCCCCACCCAATGTTGCCTTGGATCAAGTCTGCGGAGCGGCCATTTTACATGAAGCCAAAAGGTGGGTATCTCTCCGCTGTGGATGTTCCGTTTCCCGGTCGCATCTGGAGGCGGGATGGAGAGTCTGTTGAGGTTCAGGCCGTTCATAAAACATTCACCACATACTTCCAAGCTCTGTCAGAGGCCGGCTTTACCAAGATGCCCCTCGTTGAAGAGCTTCACATTGCCGCCGAACACGTGGAAATGGACCCGGACTTTTTTGGCCCGCTGGTTGATTTGCCGTTGCACGTTGCCTTTTCCCTTCAGCCATGACCCATTCACACTTCTCTCCATCTTCTGCTGCGCGCAGGCTTTGTCGGATGCCCATTCCGCGCGCCCTTCGCGCGGCCCTGCCTCCAAGCGACCGGGCAGAAACCGCATTGACAGCGGCCCTCAATGGACATGGATGCCCCGAGCTTGACTTGAGTCGATTGGCCGGTGCCTTGATTCAATC
>CASICO010000043.1 GCA_949373165.1 uncultured Flavobacteriales bacterium
AAAGGTGACATCCACAAGGTCGCCAGGCCCCTCACAGTTGCCGTCGGTTCCGCACTCATTGAAGCAAAAATTGAATGAGGTGTCTTCAGTAACGTTCCCCACATACCGGTCATTGTAGTTGTCCGGATTGCTGCAAGGCAAACCTGCCAATTGCTCCTTACAGGAATAGTCCCCACAGGCACCATTGGTGAAGATGTAGTAGCTGGAAAAACCCTCATCAACCGTCTTTGTAATGGACCAGGTGCCATCCCCATTGTCGGTGAGTGGGTTGTCCCCGGGGTTTCCAAAGTTTCCTCCACCGGCAAGGAAAACGCCTTCAGAAGACACGTTCTCATTGGTCATGTTGGACCGTCCATGTGATGTCGACTGAACCCAAGCTGTTTTGCTCATCGCATGTGCCACAGTA
Source organism: uncultured Flavobacteriales bacterium (assembly GCA_949373165.1). Taxonomy (GTDB): domain Bacteria; phylum Bacteroidota; class Bacteroidia; order Flavobacteriales_D; family Sanyastnellaceae; genus UBA8752. The sequence continues at coordinate 407 of CASICO010000043.1, forward strand.
ATCAAAGCACTGAACATCCAACGTCAGGTCTTCCTCTCCCAAGACAAACTCACGGTTGAATTGGCCTTGACCGTTGTCCACACCACAGGCAGAAAGGTTGGTCTCGTCCCCTCCCCATGCATTAATCAGGTACTTGTACTGATACGTTCCGGGAGCTTTTGAAATCGTCCCCGTGTAGACACCATCCTCATCGTCATCGGTAAGGACCGTGTTGCACGGACCACACCAACCTTCATAAGAACCCGTAGCGTAAATGGTCTCGTCTCCAGCCAAGTCCGTGTTGGACATGTCCACTTGGAACGTGACCGTGTATTCTGTTACCGGCGTAGAGCAAGATCCGTCTGTTGTGCACTCACCAAAGCAAGTGTTGACCACGGTGGGCTCTGTGATGTTGCTCAGCAATCGGTCGTTGTACTGGCCGGCTGCGCAATCCTGGCCTTCAATGTCCTCTTTACAACCCCAACCACAAGCTGCACCACCATTGGTGAAAGTGTAATTGCCCGTAAATCCAACTGGAACGGCATACGTCAGAGACCAAGTTCCGTCTCCATTGTCCGACATGGGATTGTCGCCAGGGCCTCCGAAAAGGGTTCCTCCAGCCAAGCTCACGCCGTCTGTGGATACGGTCTCGTTTTCCATGTTGACGGTAAACGTCACGTCGACTGTCTCGTTAGACGGAGGACCCGAGCCGGTGCCGTCGTTCCAAAAATAAAGGTTGTCGTAGTAAACATCCCAGGCCCGCCCCGTTGGCTGACCCGTCTGCGTTGAACTGTCCATCAAACTTCATTTGGAACACGTTGTCCCACGTCATTCCTGTAAAGGCGGTCTTGGTCAAGTCTACACTGTTCCAAGCACCAGGTGTGAGCGGCACTTCCACGAGGAATTCGCCCACTCCACCGCCATTCACTGGCGTCACCTTCAAAGTGCGGTCGTTGTCCGAAGCCACCCACACGTCTAGGTGCAAGTGCGTCATGCCCGACAAGTCCAAGGGCCGTCATTTCTGTTCCTTGGTAGTTCAAATTGGTGTATGCCATCACCACACTGCCCGTGCCCGGATCGAAAGCGGTATTTACCGCGCCAGACTGTCCCCAGCCTGGGTTGTAATTGGTCACGTTGTTGTCGTATGAATCGCCCGTAAACACCCACGACGTCGCTGGCGTCCAAAGTCGGATCCGAGGCATTGTCTGTTGGCGTTGTGCTGGCCGCTGCCTCTACAATGATGGTGCCCACCATTCCGCCCGCCGCATGGCTTCCGATGCTGCAGTCGTAATTGTAAGTCCCAGGTGTATTCAAGGTGATGGTCCCCATGCACACTCCACCTGCAGCGCCGCTGTTGGCACCGAGCGAGAAAGTCTCTGGGTTGTTCCAAGTGGCGCCCACAGAACTAGAAACACCGTTCACGTTGTGAAATCCGGCTTCATTGAGGAAAGCGATGGATTCGCCTGCCGTAACGGTCAAGCTTGAAGGGTTGTAATAGAGACTACCAGCGAGGACCGTGTGGTCTGCTCCTGTACAGTCTTGGGCTTGGGTGATGCCGAAACTAAAAACGGCAATGCTTAACAGCAAAAGGTTGCGCATGGTGGGTGGTTTGTATCAGGATGGTTCCTGCATCGGGCAATATAGCACGGCCTTGGTGTACGTAGTACACTGTCAAACGCAATTCGGTCACAGCCACCACAAACCAGTCCGGGAAGTCGCATGCTCAATAGCTTAAGTTTCCAAGGACCACAGCACAGAGAGCTCCCAGAAAAAACACTTACAAAGTTCTTTTACTGTTCTGGGCCCATTTCAGAGTCGCGGATGGAAAGATTCAGTATGCCCGCCACAATGAGACAGCATCCGGCGAGAACCATCGTTTGGATCACCTCTTGCCCCAGCAACGTTTTGTAAGCCCAATTGATGCCCCCCAGAGCGGCCACAATCTGAGGCAGGACAATGAACATATTGAACACCCCCATTCCTATGCCCATTTTGCTGGCAGGAATCGCACCCGACAGCATCGCATAAGGCATGCTCAGAATGCTCCCCCAAGCAATCCCAACCAGCGCAAAACTCCATTTCAAGTTGCTTGCGGTTTCCGGAGTCCATTGGGCCATTGTCAAGAATCCCAAACCGCCCAAAACCAAGCTCACCATATGGGTCATTTTGCGATTTAGTCCGCGCTTGCTTGCCCAAACAGACAGCAGCAAAAGCGAAGACCATACTGCTCAATCCATAGACTCCCATGGCGCTGGACACCGCATTCGCAGCATCATCATAAGCAGACCTCAGCAGCGCATAATCCCCAGCGTTAGCTTCGGGCAAGGCTGCACCAAAAACATGCTCTGTCAATGCCGGTGTCGCAAAGGACCACATGGTAAAAAAGGCAAACCAACTGAAGAAATTGAACCACCCCAAGTTTCAACATGACGCTCGGCATCTGTGCGATAAAAGCCCCGATCTCCTGAATGCCCTTCAGCGTGCCCCTGCTTTCCCGCTTTTGTCTCTCGAATGCATTCACATCTTCAGGCGGATTTTCGCTCGTCGTGAACACCGTGTACAAGATGCTCGCCATGAACACAAAAGCGCCAATCGCAAAAGACACATAAACGCTCTGTGGGATCTCTCCAACCCCGGCTTCATTCGATACGCCCAACTTGGTAACCAACCAAGGCAAACTGGAGGCGATCCAAGTTCCGATGCCAATGATCAAGGTTTGAAGAACGAAACCATAACTCCGCTGCTCTTCTGGAAGCTTGTCCGCAACCAATGCCCGAAAAGGCTCCATGCTGATGTTGATGCTGGCGTCCAAAATCCAGAGGAAACCCGCAGCCATCCACAACGCAGAGCTGTACGGTACAAAAAACAAGGCAAGCGAACTCAGGATTGCCCCGATGAGAAAAAAGGGCCTTCGCCTCCCCCACCTTGGATGCCATGTCCGGTCGCTCAAATAACCAATCACAGGCTGTACCAAAAGGCCGGTCAAAGGCGCGGCAATCCAGAGCAGAGGTATGTCATCCTTGGATGCCCCCAACGTCTGGAAAATCCGAGACATGTTGCCGCCTTGAAGTGCGAAACCAAACTGGATACCCAAGAATCCGAAACTCATGTTCCAGATTTCCCAGAAGGAAAGTCGATTGGTGTTTTTCATGGGGTCAACAAAATGCCCTCAGCCAAAAGGCCAAGGGCATCAAATGTAAACGTGAAGCTTTTATGGCTCAATCACAGACCGAGTTGAAGAACGTCAAGAAGGTCAGCAGGTCCGTGGTACCCACATCTCCGGTTCCATCAAAGTCTGCAACGCAATCCGATGCGATGCTGAACGTACAACTTCCATTGTCGCGATTGGAAATGGGCTCAAAATTGTTCGCGTCCATGTAGGTGCATCCCTCGAGCACGGCCGTGTTGCAAGTCCCGTCCCCAAACGTGTTGTACGATGCATCAAATTCCAAATACCCGTCATCTGTGCACCCCACCAAAACTGGAGTTTCACATCCTCCATTGTCTACATCCGCATCCACATCAAACTCGAGGTACTCCGGATCTGTGCACCCCCCATACTGACAAGAGCCGTCTTCCTTGTTCGCTTCACCATCGTAGTTATATGCATCGGCGTACGTGCAACCAGGAACAACAGGCGTCAAACAGGACCCGAGGTCCAGAACATTGGCGTCTTCGCTGAATTCCAAGAACCCAGAATCCGTGCACCCCAATTGAATGAGGGTCAAACAAGCGCCGTTGTCCACATTCGCTGTGCCGTCAAACTCCAAGTAGTCCGGGTCCGTACAACCTTCAAACAAGCAGCTCCCATCATCCACAGTATTGTCCTCTCCGAAATTAGAAGCTGACGGATAACTGCAACCTGAACAACCCTCGAAATCGCAATCGCCACTGTCGGCGTTTGCACTTGGGTCGAAGTTGCACGCTGTGGCATTCAAGCACCCATAAACCGTGACCGTTGTGCCATTGTCTACAATCAAAGCATCGTCCGAATCCGCCTCACCTCCACCACCGCTGTCCGAAGCTGTTTCCGAAGATGTGGTTTCCGTAGAGCCATCTACACTGCGCTCGGCGGAGCTGTTCACTGTATAGGTCAAGCCCGCCTGCATGGTGAATGACACCCCCAAAGGGAGCGTCAAGCGTGCAATGCGAACAGCATTTGCACAGCCAGGACGGTTGAACAATTCTGCACAGTGGTTTTGGGTGAGACCATCGTCTGAGTTGGCCAAGGACCAACCCAATGTATCTCCTTCCATCTCGAGTGCCTCGCTGTCAAAAATTTCTTGATCTTCAACGGTTTGCGGGTCAAATCCGATGGGCACAAGCTCAGGGCCATTCCCCAGACTCCCCCCAATCGTGAGCCAGCTGTCCCAAATGCATTCCATGTTGGTGTAAGAGACCCCCGCTACATCCACGGCCAAAGGAACGGCTCCATCCGGAGTCCACTGGTCGCAAGCCTCCGATTGCAAAAGGGTATCAAAGGCCGTGATTCGAAGTCTCACATCTCCTGATTTCACGCCAATCACGCTGTTGAGTTGAATGGCGTTGGTGGCAGCAGGGCATACACTTCATTGGTGTATGTGCTTTGCTCACCTTCTGCCCCTTCAAAATCAATCAAGATGGGGGCTATGGCCAAAATTCCAGAGTACAAACAATTGTCATCATTGGCTATGAGCACATCTGGATTGTAGTTGGTGGCCTCTTCGTCGGTGCAACCCGCACAGGAGACAAAGTCACACTCCTCATCATCGGTGATGATGGCAAATGGATCATAATTGCAAGCACTGGGGTTGCCGCATCCTACACAACTGATGAATTCACAATTGTCTTCCTCTGGCCCCGCATCAGGATCATAGTTACATGCACCCGGCTGACCGCATCCGACAACATCATCTGGGAGGATGCAGTTTCCATTTAAGTCGGCTTCAGTCAACTCTGGATTGGTGTCATCACAATCCAAGGGTTGAGAGAAATAGGCCTCTCCAAATTCTGAGCAATTGACGTTGAAAGGCGACCCAATGAGATCGAGTTCATCTTCACTACGATACCCGTCATTGTCCACATCACGATAGCAGGACTCTCCGCCATCACAGTCGCCGTCAATCCCATCTCCAGGGATGTCGTACGGATTGCCTGGGAAAGAAATGGCACTGTTGTCATTGCAGTCTCCGCCAACAGCAGCATATCCATCGGGGACGCCGCACATCACAGCTTCATCTGTACCAAATCCATCGCCATCCAAATCAACATAAACGGTGTTTAGATATTGGCAATCCTCCTCTGAACACACTTGACCAAGGGCATGGGTTTCGAGCACCATGTCGCCCTGTACGCCTTCCGGAAAAATTTGAAGATTCAATTGTCCTGATATGTCTCCATCTGTGGTCAATTGCGCCAAAAGTACCCGTCCGTCATCTCCAGCAAAACCATTGCTCTCACCAGCCAAAACGAACCAACTTCCGCCAATGGCATCGTTGATGATCAAGTCTCCTCCCGACACCCCTCCACCCGGATCAAAGTCAACAATCCAGTTCTGGGCACTCGAAGCCACAGTTTGAACTGCACTCTCTCCATCTGTTGGGATGGGAGCCGAATCAATACCGATGGTTACAAAACTGTCGTATTGCAACTCTGGATATATGGGATACAAAACGGTATTCCAATTGGGGGTTGGGGCACCAAGCGGATGCTGGTAGAACGACGTTGTCGTGCTCACTACCAGCGGGTAAGTCTTGGTCACCGAAAATGGCGGTTACGAAATCCAAAGGTGAGTTGGCTTCGAGATATACCCGGTAAGTCGTCATGCCCTCCAAAATGCCTGACTCATGAACCTGAACCACTTCAGTGGTCACGCAAAATCCACCGGCCTCAGCATCATAATTGCACGCTTCTGGATCCGTGCATTGGGCGCTCACGATAAAACCAAAACTCCAAAACAGCGATACAAAAAATGCGCCGAAGGCCTTGCTAACGTGGCAAAAAGATTGATTCGTATTCATCTGAGAAGCGTTTGGACACCTTTAAAGTACTCCTTCTTCCTCCTCAGGGAAAGCTGACCTTTGTCAGCGCGCTTATAATTTCGACCAGAATGGAATTATTACCCACCTAAGTTGGTTTAATTCACTTCCGTCTTGTTACGGAATGACGAAAGTCACGGCGAATCACGAATTGAACTCTGGCGATGCTGAGGGATTACTCCGCGCAATTCTGACCATAGATGGCCAGGAACACCAGCAAGTCAGCTGAACCAATCAATTGATTGCCATCCGTGTCATAAGCGCAATCACCACCACCAGAACAATCGAACTCACAGGAACCATTATCTAATGTCGCCGCAGCGTCATAATTCGTAGCATCGTCGTAAGTACACCCTTGTGTTCCCGTGATCAAGAACTCACATGACCCGTCGTCTGACGTCGCCGCAGCATTGTAATTCTCCGCCTCTTCATCTGTGCAACCTTCGATGATACATGAACCATCATCGTCTGTGGCGAGAGGGTCAAAGTTGGTCGCCCCTGAAACGGTGCAACCCGGAACTTCTTCTTCATCACAAATCAAGTCTCCGTCTGCATCATTTAGACAAGCTCCGGAACAGTCCACGATGTTGTTCGGATAACCGTCGGGATACACACACTGGGTGTCATCAATGATCACGGCTTGAGCATTGTAATTGCATGCGTCTTGATCACCGCAACCTGCACAGCTCAAAAAGTCACAAGAACCGTCATCAAAATCTGCAAGCGCGTTGTAATTGCACGCGCCTTGATCGGTACATCCTGCAGTCACCACAGGAAAAGTGAGGGTCTGTCCTGTGGCCTGCTTATTGGAGCCGTCGGAAGAACGATACTGAAGGTTCAACAGAAGGTCCACCACTCCAGCTGTCGTGAATTGCCCGATGAGAACCCGGCCATCCGCGTCTGGGAATGCTGTCGGCTCTAAGTCGGGAAGAATGTACCAGGTGCCACCAACGCTATTGTCCACCAGCAATCCGTTTCCAGCTTCGAAATCGATGAAGTCCACACCAATGAAATCCACAGAGCCTGACACATCTTCTGACCCAATGGTCACCCAACTGTCGTATTCAAGATTTGGAAACGCACTGAACAGAAGGGCGTTTACTGAAGTCGACGTTGGCCCACCCAAAGCATCTTGATAGAACGCAGATGTCGATGAAATGGACAACGCGGTATCCTGCAATCCATAGACGGCAACAAGTTGAGTCGATGGCTCATCAAAATTGGCATAAGCCCTGTACGTGGTCATGCCATCCAAATCTCCACCCTCGTGCACCTGAATCTCTTCAAAAGACAAGCCAGTGTATTCGGTTTGCTCATAGCCGACATTCAAGCCGGTCTCGGCAAAGACATTTAAATCACCATCCCGCCACTGCAAATTGCATGTGAAGTTCCAGTTGCCCGTGGTGGTCAGTTGAGCCAATAAAATTTGACCATTGGCATCCGGTTGAGCTTGCACCTGGTCTGGCGTCACGAATACAGAACCTCCTACCCCATCATTTACCGAAAAGTCACCCCCATTCTCAAAAGAAATGATGGCTGAATTCCATGCTGGACCCCCAATTTGAGATGCCGCCGTTGGCAAGGTGTTGTCTTCCTGACCAATGGTCACCCATGAGTCATACATGACATTCGGGAAGGCCGAATACAAGGCCGGTGAAATCGCCGACGGCGTGAATCCGCCAAAGGCGTCCTGGTAAAACCCTGCCGAAGAATTCACGAACATCCCGTTGGGTGACTCTGCAAAGAGGGCTTGCGCAATGTCCGTACCCTGGTCAAAGTTCGCGTAGATCCTGTATGTGGTCCCCACAGCTGTAGAGGCCACCACATCGTAGGTCAATCCAGTGAATTCAGCCTTCGCAAAGGCTGCAGATGAGACAAAAAAGACAACGGCACAAAAGCGTGCAAAAGAGGGAAGTTTCGGCATAGCGTTTGAATTTAATCAAAAACTCAATGACGCCGGCTCATCCGCCCCGCTGATTTTTGTCACTGAAGATTCAGATGGACGCCCTTAAAGCTTCTGTTCCTTGTGTCCACTTGGCAGAGTCAGACGCAAAATCTGCCCCCAACTGCTTCGCCAAAACCTTGCCCAGCTCCACTCCCCACTGATCGTAGCTGAATACATTCCAAAACAGGCCCTCAAGAAAGATCTTGTGCTCAAAAGCGGCAATCAGCGCGCCAATTGAAAAGGCATCTAACCTGTCCCCCAGCATAAATGTTGAGGGCCGCCCACCCGCAAACGTGCGGTGTGGCGCAATGGAATCAATCGCAGCCTGTGCCATGCCCGCTGATGCCATCTCTTCGGCGACTTGGACCTGGGTTTTCCCGACACAAAAGGCCTCAGCCTGGGCAACGGCATTGTCCAGCAGCAACTTGTGCATGTCGGCATCCCCTCCCATTGGTTCACGAAACGCCACAAAGTCAACCGGGCATTTTTCAGTGCCCTGGTGCAAGAGCTGATGAAATGCGTGCTGACCATTTGTTCCCGGCTCTCCCCAAACCACTGGGTGTGTGGACCAAGAAACGGGTTGCCCATCTCTCCCAACCGCTTTTCCATTGGACTCCATCTCCGCCTGCTGTAAATAAGCAGGCACCCGATGCAAAGCTTGTGCATAAGGGAGCACCGCACGGCTTTGATGCCCCATGAAATTGACATTCCAAACTTCGGTCAATGCCAGACGGAGCGGGACATTCTGTTCCGAATCTGCGGATTTGAAATGTTGATCCATCGCCCTCGCGCCTTTCAGTAGACTCCGAAAAGCCGCCGCGCCAGAACCCAAGGCAATCGCCAATCCGACTGGACCCCAGAGTGAGAATCGGCCCCCAACCCAATTTCCAAAACCAAACACCCGGCTCTCCGCAATGCCCATTTGACCAGCGCCTGAAACATTGGACGTCACAGCAGCCAAATGACGACCTGACTCCTCACCCAATCTGTCCCCTAGCCAATCCAACGCCCGCCGGGCATTGGCCATGGTTTCTTGGGTTGTAAAGGTCTTGGACACGATCACCACAAGGGTTCGCTTCGGGTCTAGCCCGAGCAAAGCTTGATCCAAATGAAAAGGGTCAACATTGCTCACAAACCGGACATCAAGTGGCGCCCCATCTTGTATTCGCACAGGAGCCAAAGCCTCATGGACCATAACAGGTCCGAGGTCTGACCCACCGATGCCGATGTTCACCACGTGGGTGAATGCCCCGCCATCTGACGCCACGTAATCCCCGTTTCGAACGTCATCTGCGAACCCAAGGAAAGCATCTCTGGTTTCCATGACCTCTTCCATCACAGAATCTCCACCGACCTGAAAATCATCCTCAGGGTCACCGCGCAAAGCCATATGCAATACAGCACGGCCTTCTGTCGCATTGATGGCGTGGCCACCAAATTGCGCCGCGACGGCCTTTTTCCAATGGGCATCTTCTGCCAACTTCACCAAAGCCTGCCAAGCTGGACCGTCCATACACTGCTTGGTGAAGTCAAACCGCCAACCCATGTCATTCGGCGACAATACCCAGCGGCTAACACGGTCATTCGAAGACTGCAGTGCCTGAAGACCAATGCCATTCAAACGATCCGCATGGCCCTGAATTCCATGGCGCTCTGCGGCGGCTTTGAAATCAAAAGGAGAGAGGCCGGATTCGTGCATCATGTTTAAAATCAGTCCGCGTTGCGGCCCATACAATTGAGGTCCTCAAAGGCTTGTGTCAAACGGGCGACGAAAGTCTGTTCGCCTTGACGAAGCCAGACACGAGGGTCATAGCGCTTCTTGTTGGGTTGTTCGGCGCCTTCTGGATTGCCGATTTGAGCCTTTAGATACTCACTCCACTGACCTACATAGTCTCGGACTCCACTCAAGAAAGCCCACTGCATGTCCGTGTCGATGTTCATTTTCACCGCCCCATATCCAATGGCTTCGCGGATTTCCTCCACACTGCTTCCCGAGCCACCGTGGAAGACAAAGTCGACAGGCCTTGGGCCCGTGCTGTGCTTCGCTGCGATGTGATCTTGACTGTTTTTGAGAATAACAGGGGTCAACTCTACGTTGCCTGGCTTGTATACACCGTGCACATTGCCAAAGGCTGCTGCGACTGTAAACTGGTCGCTTACCGCCTTCAACTGCTCGAACGCGTATGCCACTTCTTCGGGTTGAGTGTAGAGGTGCTTTGAGTCAATCTCCGTGTTGTCCACACCATCTTCCTCGCCCCCAGTCACACCGAGTTCGATTTCCAAGAACATCCCTAGTGGAGCCATGCGCTTGAGGTACTCAACACAAGTGCCAATGTTCTCCTCCAGTGGTTCTTCGCTCAAGTCAATCATGTGCGAAGAAAAGAGAGGTTTGCCTGTTGCCTTGTAATGGGCTTCTCCCCGGTCGAGCAGACCATCGATCCATGGCAACAGCTTCCGAGCACAGTGGTCTGTGTGAAGTACGACAGGGACACCATACGCCTCTGCCATTTCGTGAACGTGCAACGCTGCAGAAACACTGCCGTGAATCGCAGCCTGCTGATTGTCCATCTTGAGGGATTTCCCTGCATAAAATGCAGCGCCCCCATTGGACAGCTGAACAATCACAGGAGAACCCACTGCCGCAGCCGTCTCCAAGGTGGCATTCAACGAGTTCGTTCCTGTGATGTTGACTGCAGGTAAGGCGTACCCTCTCGCTTGTGCATCATTGAAAAGCTCTGCTACTTCGGCGCCGTGAAGCACGCCTGATCGAAAACGGGACATCTTTTGGGTGAATTTTAAGGAGCGCAAGGTAGCACCTCACATGCCCGAACGCTTGGATTTGGTCGGCAAAATTTCACCCCCCAATGCCCCTCACCTAACTGTTCACTCTCTCCCCTTATCCAACACCTTCATCATTTCGGTCTCATTGAACGACAACCACTTGGCCGCTTCAATGGCCGAGCCTGACCAATCGCTCTCAGGATACACCCGAACCAACTCTCCATATGCCTTCAATGCCCCCAACGTGTCCTGAAGGGCTGACTCTCGAATGAAGCCAATTCGAAAAATCGCTTCTGCAGCCAATTCCGAGTGAACCGCCCCTTCTGCAACATTCATCCACTGCTCGATTGCAGCCGAAAAATCTCCCCTGCCCTGCAGCAAATCTGCCCGACGCATCAAAAACACATTGGCCAGGGAATCGCCATGATGACCATTGGCATAGCGTGCATAATCACGAAGCAATGAGGCCACCACGCCTTCACCTATGTCGTCTAGCTCGCCTGAATTCGCGTTGGCCAGCAGCGGACGAAGCCTCTGTTCATCGCGAAAGATGCTGGATTCGAGCGCCTCTTTGCTTGAGTCAATTCCACAACCTGCAAGCATGGCCAAAGCCAGTGTGCCCCAAACTAAACTCCTCATCGACGTCCACGCTTCCCCGGAAACCGCATCGCATAGTCCGACGGGATTTTACCCGAGGAAATCTCCTTGAGCTTGCCTTGCAAGAGCGCCTTTTTCAAGAGGGGCACATAGTCCGGAATCATGACCCCATCGAGGTGGTCATTTTCATGCTGAACAATCCGAGCTGCAATGCCATGAAGCGCCTCTTCGCGAAGGACCCAGTCTGAATCAAAGTACTCCACCTTCACAGATACGGGCCGTTCAACCGGCTCACGTACACCTGGAATAGACAGGCACCCTTCCTCCATCACGTCGCACTCCTCGGACTCTTCGAACAACACGGGATTGATCATGACCCGCTTAAAATCCTTGCATCCAGGATCGCCCTTGTCCCCTTCGCCAAAGGGAGAGCCATCCACTACAAACAGCCGAATGGACTGGCCAATCTGAGGGGCAGCCAATCCAACACCCTCCGCTTTGTACATGGTTTGCCACATGTTTTCGATCAAGGCGTCAAGCCCATTCATCTCCTTGTCGACCTCTTCTGCTTCTTTGCGCAGGACAGGGTCACCATAGGCCACAACTGGTAATATCATGGTGCAAATTTGAGGACTTCAGGCCATTCCCCGGGCTACCTTTGTCTCATGACCCAACAGAATCGACCATTGGACAGCATTGACGCGGCTATCGAGGACATTCGCCAAGGAAAATTGATCATCGTTGTCGACGATGAGGACCGTGAAAATGAGGGGGACTTTGTTGCCGCAGCCCGTTTCGCGACACCTGAGCTCATCAACTTCATGGCCGTGGAGGGACGCGGCCTGATTTGTGCTCCGCTCATCGAAGACCGATGCGACGAACTTGACCTGGAACTCATGGTCAACCGAAACAACGCTGCATTTGAAACCCCATTCACAGTCAGTGTCGACTTAGTGGGCAAAGGGTGTACGACTGGAATTTCAGCGCAGGATCGCGCGAAGACCGTGCAAGCCTTAATCGACCCGAACACCCGCCCAAATGAGCTTGGACGCCCGGGGCACATTTTCCCCTTACGCGCAAGACGCGGCGGGGTATTGCGCAGAGCAGGACACACCGAGGCCGCCATTGACCTTGCCCGACTTGCAGGACTAGAGCCGGCGGGGGTGATCGTTGAAATCATGAATCCCGATGGCACCATGGCCCGCTTGCCCGAATTGCTCAAGATGGCCGAGAAATTTGACCTGCGCATCGTGTCCATTGAAGACCTGATCGCATATCGATTGGCCAATGACACCCTCATCCAGCGGACCGGCGAGAAGCAAATTCAGACCGCACAAGGTGAGTTCACCATGATCACCTACCGGCAGACGACAAGTGAAGAAGAGCATTTCGCTTTGATTCGTGGTGAATGGAAAGAGGGAGAAGCCATTCCAGTGCGCGTGCATGCCAGCCAACCCAGATTTGACTTGCTGAACACGTCCGATTTTGGACGGGGCGATGTTCTGCAGATGGCCTTAGAGCGGATGTCGGACATGAAACAGTGCGCTTTTGTTTACCTCGAAAATGGAACGGCACCTTGGAGCGCTGTCCACGATCTTCCTGAGGGCATTGCGGCTGCGGACCCAACCCAAGTCGGCGTAGGCGAAGCCGAGCTCAAAAGAAGGCATGGCCGAACCTATGGTCTTGGTGCACAAATCCTCAGAGACTTGGGCATTCGGAACCTTCAACTCATCAGCGACACCGCCAAAGTCACCAAAGGAATGTCCCTCTACGGAATTGAAATTTCTGAAGTGTTGCCTCTGCGAAAGAGCTGACCCCACCCAAAACCTTCAAAACGAAAAAGCCCGGCATGAGCCGGGCTTTTTCGTTCGAAGAGGAGTTGTCCTTACTTCTTGTGCTTTCCGTAACGTGTGCGGAACTTGTCAATCCGACCAGCGGTGTCCACCAATGTGTTCTTGCCTGTGTAGAATGGATGGCTTGCAGAACTGACTTCCACTTTGATGACCGGGTATTCATTCCCGTCCTCCCAAGCTTCGTTCTCTTTGCTCTCTGCGCAACTCTTTCCAAGGAAACGCCAATCCGCTGTCAAGTCTTTGAAAATGACAGTGCGGTAATTGTCTGGGTGGATTCCTTCTTTCATGGCGTATCGTCTAATCGACCGCAAAAATAGTTCGGATTTTCTCCATAACCAACCCTTTATACCGCGGCCCTTTTTTTACCCAAAATTCGCCGTATTCCCATGCCCTACTGAACGAAATCAACAAGCCCTGTTGGATAAACTCAAGCGGCCAAATCCACAAACCAAAAGTAAATTGCAGCGGTTTTAAGTGAGAAGGCTAGCCACGGCTAGCTGAGCATCAAGTGATAATTTGGTTAAGTAGTCCCGCAGTGAAACGTCACTGCGGGACTTTCTTTTGAGGCCATTTCCACCATCCACATCGGCTTGTCGACACTGACACCCAACTGGAGTGAATGCAGCACACGGACCGTCCATCTTGCAGCATGTCGCGGCTCCACCGCATATCCATTTTGATTTCTGTCCTCACGGTCATGACAGCCATGGCCATCCCCGGAGGTGTCGTCATTGAAGGCCGCCTTGACGGGGCGGCTTGTGCCGGTCAAATGGCTCCGCTCACGATCAGCATCAGCAAAGGAGGTCTTGACTATTTTGGGCGCATGATGCTCCGGCTGCCTCCTGACTGCCGGTTAGAGCCTCAGTCCCTTTTTGGCGGGAGCTATCATTGGGACGAAAAAGAGAATTTAGCCGTGGTGAGCTGGCTCAAACTTCCCGAACGAGAGCGATTCGACCTCGAATTCGACCTTCTTATTTCGCCCGACGCCAACCCCGGTGAAAGGCAACTAGAATGGGAGTTTAGTTTTATCCGAAACAACGACCGAGCAACGGTTCATCCCGCCCCTTTCACATTCGCGATATCGGCCCCTCCAGTGGGTGCTGATTTGGATGAACGAAGCCCGCTGCCCCGCAGCGCGTCATCTGATCCTCTTGTTGTTGATCAAGACCCCGCTGCTGTGCGAAATGTGCAAGAATCCCAAGGCCATACCCGCGTCCAAATCGAGCTTGCGAATTTGACGGATGGCGGTTTCGCCAAGCTGACCGAAACCATTCCTGAAGGCTGCACTTGCCAAGTTTTGGCCGCTGCTGGCGGAGTTGCTCAAATCGTGGGAAATGAGTTAAACATCCTGTGGTTCGACTACACGCAGGTAGGGCCTGTCTCTTATCAGTTGGACAACTGTCTATTATCACACGCCCAAAACTTTAACGGCACATTATCATGTGTAGTGAACGGTGCTTCCATGAATTTCAGCGTAATTCACGCCAAAGATGACATTCAGGGTAGTCATGCCCCTTCAAATGAGACGGCAAAAACCAGCGTTGTCACCTTTGAAGTTCAAGTTGCAGCAACGAAAAAACCGGTAAGTACCGATTATTTCGAACGAAAGTTGAATTTTCGCCATCAAACGAGAGAAGAGCGCTCTAGTTTCTGGGTCAGATACACCCATGAAAGCTTTAAACGCTACGAGGAGGCCAGAAACCACAGAAATGAACTAACGGAGGCTTATGCTTTCAACGGTCCTTTTGTGGTGGCACGAAAAGGTGACAGGCGCATAACCGTTCAGGAAGCCCTCACCATTTCGGACCAACAATGGCTGCCGTGAGGAGAAGGAGATACGGACTACAATGAGCAACGACCAAGCCAAAACATCGAAAACGGAAGGAACTTCTGCCGGATGGACATCCAGCATGAGGGGATTTCGCAGTTGGCTTGAATTGGAACGTGGCCTAAGTTCAAACTCGGTGGAAGCGTATCTCAGGGACGTTCAGCGTCTTTCCTTCTTCGCGCAAAACCTCGCATCCCCTGGCTTTGAGCCAAAGAGCTTTGCTCCCGGACATGTCGATGGTTTCATTGCTCAACTTTTTGACGAGGGATTAAGTCGGAACAGCCAAAGTCGAATTTTGAGCGGGGTTCGGAACTACTGTAAGTACCTCTTACTGGAGGGCATTCTGGACCGAGACCCATTAGAATTGTTGGACTCTCCGCGCCCAGAAAGGAAGCTGCCGGACGTTTTAAGTGTTGGGGAAATCCAAGCCATCATCGAAGCGATCGACCTCTCACGAAAAGAGGGCATTCGCAACCGGGCCATTTTAGAGACCATGTACAGCTGCGGCCTCAGAGTCTCTGAAGTTGTGGGGTTGCGCATCAGCTGCGTCGATGAAGTCGAGGGCATGGTGAAAGTCATTGGCAAAGGGAACAAAGAGCGGATCATTCCAATTGGAGAACTCGCTTTGGACACCATTGCACGCTACATAGAGGAGTACAGAAACTTCGTCGATGTCGAAACCGATTACGAAGACACCCTTTTTCTTGGCCGCAGAGGAAGAGAATTGACCCGTCAAATGGTCTTCACCATGCTCCGAAGAACCACCCACGAGGCGGGAATCCGAAAGCAAGTCAGTCCGCACACATTCAGGCACTCCTTTGCGACTCACTTGATGGAAAGTGGAGCGGACATCCGGGTTGTGCAAGAAATGCTGGGACACAGTTCGGTGAGCACCACTGAGATTTACACCCATTTGGACCAACGCTTCCTTCGGGAGCAAATGGAGCGTTTTCACCCGCGCAGCGTGAAAGCTTGAGGAAGACCCTTCTTTTCCTTTCTTTTCTTGTTCCCCTTCTTTTTTTAGGTGCATGGGTTTTGGCGCAAACCAAAACTGAACAAGAGGTCACACTCAGCACGCATGTCTACAAAATGGACAGCGTGCCCCTGTCTTTGGACATCCGGATTCCCAGCCGTTACAATCCGACACTTCCGGGTTTGATCTTCATCCATGGTGGCGGTTTCTCAGCCGGAACCAGAAATGCAGAACCTGTTCAGTCCTTTTTGGACTCCATGGCATCCAGGGGCGTCATCAGTGCCTCTATATCATATGCATTGACCAGAAAAGGCCGAGGGTTTGGTTGTCAGGTTCCTGTAGAAGAAAAGAGAGAGGCCGTTCGCCATGCAGGTGAAGACTTGATCGATGCACTGCATTGGATTCAATCCCAAGACAACAAATGGCCCTCAGACTGGATTGCAGTGGGGAGCAGTGCAGGGGCTGAAGCGGCCCTTTGGTCGGGCTATCTCTCAGCACCACAGGCTTGGTCTGGAATCGTTAGTTTTTCTGGCGCACTCGATGGCCAAGCCAAGGTTCCACAGTACGCCCCCCCTCTCTTTGCCATTCACGGCGCCTGCGATCGCGTGGTTCCCTCTGGACGCTCCATTCACCGGCAATGTCGCAATGACGACGTGGGCGCCTGGGAACTCTGCGGAGGGTTGTGCTGGGCCGATTCACTGAGAGCCGCTGGATTTTCTGCCACAACATGGACCGAATGCACAGGGGGACACGGGGTGTGCAATTCTGCGATGATGGACAAACGCGTCCAAGATGCGCTCTTTGAATGGATGACACTTTTGCCTGAAGGAAAGAATGAATGCTGGTCCAACACCCAGGGCACCTTGGCACGCAACGTGCGCACAAAATGCCCTCAGCCGTGTGACTCAATCGACTGAGAAGGAACGTCGATTCTGCGCCACAGTTCAGCTGCCCTTTTGAGCACTTGCACAGGGGCTTTCTCCCGGACCCTGGCCAACAACTCGCCATCCCCGGTATCCTGATTTAAGCACGATAAAACCTGAAGGATTTGCTCTGAAGCTTTCTCTGCATTTACCGGCTTCGCTCGGGTTTGCTTGCTCAGCTTCTGTCCCCTCTCATTTTCCAAAATCGGGACATGCCCAAACCGCGGCATGGCCGTTGAAGCCAAGTCCAGATTGCTTGCCGATTGAAGGGCATTCCACAGTTGAATCTGACGCGGGGTGCTGTCCAATAAATCAGCACCGCGAATGACATGGGTAATTCCCTGCGCCATATCGTCCACAACCACAGCCAATTGATAGGCCCAAAACCCATCGGCCCTGAGAACAGGAAAGTCACCCAAAGACAATGGATCCATGGACAATTGGCCTAAAATCAAATCCTGCCAAGTCACGTCACCCGACTCCATCTTGAACCGAACCAATCGGCCCTCTTTTCCAACAGGCAAGCCCGTTCTGCAATGGCCAGGATAGACCAAATGACCGGCCAATTCCCGGCGCGTGCAGCTGCATGGGTAAACGCGGGAACGGCGCCTCAAATCACTGAGTGCATCCTGATACCTGGTCAACCGACGCGATTGCCACACCACAGGCCCATCCCAGAGAAGACCAAAGGCTTCAAGGGTCGCAAGAATGTCCTGACTTGCCCCTTTTACCTCTCTCGGTGGATCCAAGTCTTCCATGCGCACCCTCCATTCACCGCCATGATGACGCGCATCACACCAAGATGCAACTGCAGCAAGTAAACTGCCCATATGCAACTGACCTGTGGGCGATGGTGCAAAGCGGCCGATGTAGCCGCTGGCATTCATTAACGGACCAGTTTGCGGTATTTGATTCGCTTGGGGCCCGAATCTCCTAGGCGCTCCTTGCGATTGGCCTCGTATTCGGAGTAAGTCCCCTCAAACCAAACCACCTGAGAATCACCCTCAAAGGCCAAGATGTGGGTGCAAATGCGATCCAAGAACCAACGGTCGTGAGAAATCACCACAGCACAACCAGCGAAGCTCATGATGCCTTCTTCTAACGCCCGGAGTGTACCAACATCAATGTCGTTTGTAGGCTCGTCCAAGAGAAGCACATTGGCCTCGGTCTTCAAGGTCATGGCCAAATGCAAGCGGTTGCGCTCTCCACCAGACAGAACACCGCACTTCTTCTGCTGATCAGAACCGGCGAAATTGAATTTGGACACATAGGCCCTCGAGTTCACGAGGCTTCCTCCAATGTCGAGTTGCTCATGGCCTCCTGAGACCACTTCCCAAACGGTCTTCCCTTCGTCAATTTCCTTGTGACGCTGGTCAACGTATCCCACCTCCACGGAGTCTCCAAAAGAAACCGAGCCTGCATCGGGCTGCTCCTCTCCCATCATCATTCGGAAGAGCGTTGTTTTTCCCGCTCCGTTGGGGCCGATGATGCCCACGATGCCCGCAGGGGGGAGAGAAAAGCTCAAGTTTTCGATCAACAAGCGATCGCCAAATCCTTTTTGCAAGCCTTCGACTTCGATGACCTTGTTGCCCAAGCGCGGTCCGTTGGGAATGGGAATTTCGAGGCGCGCCTCCTTTTCCTTGTTTCCCTCGGCCAGCATGGACTCATAGTTGGTCAAGCGGGCCTTGTTCTTTGCACGCCGTCCTTTGGGATTCTGACGAACCCAGTCCAATTCTCGCTCCAATTCCTTTCTGCGCTTGCTCTCGTGCTTTTCCTCCTGAGCCAAACGCGCTGTCTTCTGCTCCAACCATTCCGCGTAGTTGCCTTTCCATGGGATGCCCTCTCCGCGGTCGAGCTCCAAAATCCAGCCCGCGACATTGTCCAAGAAATAACGGTCGTGCGTAACGCACAGCACCGTCCCTTTGTAGCGCTCCAAATGCTGCTCGAGCCAATCGATGGTTTCTGCATCCAAGTGGTTGGTCGGTTCGTCCAACAAGAGCACGTCGGGTGCCTGCAAAAGCAATCGACACAACGCAACGCGTCTTCTTTCACCACCCGACAAGTCTGCAATCTTCTGGTCATCGGGAGGACAGCGCAGTGCCTCCATGGCAATGCTCAATTTCGTGTCCAACTCCCATGCATCGAGGGCGTCAATGCGGTCTTGGACTGACGCTTGCCTGTCCATCAAAGCCTGCATTTTATCTGGATCGTTGAGGATCTCCTCCTCCATAAACTTGGCGTTGATTTCCTCGTATTCCTTGAGGACGGCTACAATTTCTTGTGTGCCTTCTTCTACCACTTCGCGCACCGTTTTTGTTTCGTCGAGCTTGGGCTCCTGAGGCAGATATCCCACAGTGTAGCCATCCGCCCACACAACTTCGCCCCTGTATGCCTCGTCCAGTCCGGCAATGATCTTCAT
>CASICO010000044.1 GCA_949373165.1 uncultured Flavobacteriales bacterium
ATGAGGTTGCCCAAACTCGCGTCAAATGGCCCCATAACCTCCAATGTCATGGAGTCCGGGATGAACAACGACGCCCCTTCTCTCAGGTCCAATCCTTTGACGCAGACCAAGCCCCCAGGAACGGTGGACTTGTCTAAAATCAAGTTCACATCGGGCTCAACCCTCACCACTTTGGTTGAATCCAAGGTGATCTGAACCGCCTCCAAGTCGGTCGTCTGAGCAGCCAACCCGTCAGGGTCTAGCCAAATTCGATCGCCATGCAAACCCGAAGTCAATGCACACAATGTGTCCCACACAAATTCACAAGACCCATCGTCAAAACAAGCCACTTCGTTGAAGTTGGACGCCCGAACATCTGTGCAGCCCTCATACCATCCGTACAATCGGACATCATCGAACCTCCATTCCTCACCTCCATCGTTTTTCGCCCTCACCTCCAATCGAACGGCACCATTTGGCGAAACCAATGGCGTATGCAACCCGCCAAACTGCCCCTGGACCTCATCCCCTTGCAAACGATGACCTCCGAGGGAATCCCCCTCGGCCGAGACGACAGACACCTGAATATGATCCCCTGCTTCTGTCCCCACACCTTCTGCATCGACCTGAACGGCCAAACGGCCAAAAACACCCAACTCATTTTGACCATCGATTTCGCGGCTCACCCAACCCAATTCTGAGCCATTCAAATCCACTCCTTTAAAAAAAGCATCTCCCAACTCAACGCCGACACCCCAATAATTGGGCTCCAACTCTGGCCCATCCACACCATCGGTAAAAGCAGCTGGTAAATTCAAACTCCATTCTCCATTGTCCCCAACGGCATCCATCTCGGTCAAACCAGAATACCCGTAGCCTGGCTCAAGAAGGCCATCCGTGATGGCCACCAACCCCACCAAAGCAGCCGCACCATCGGCTCCAAAACTCTCGTACCACAGCTCTGTTCCAGCCATGGAGTCACAGCTGCATCCCGCCCCATCTAGGTTCAGGACTTTAAAGTGAGCGAATCCATTGCTCGGGTCATTGCAATCGCCTTGTTGACCCGGGTAATTGCACGGCGGTAAGCTGCCATAATTGCACGCAGCTTTGTCTTGACAGGCATCGGGCAATTCCTCAACCTCGACTGTCAAAGCAGTTTGCACCGTCAACGTATCTAGGCCATTGGTTACGGTCAAGGTCATGTCATAGACTCCAGGCTCAAGAACAGACACTGACGACAAAGCACCACAGTCTTCCGTACCCAAGCTGTATTGCAGCAACCCACAAGAATCCACAACCCCGGAATACGCCCCAAACAAGTCTCCAGCCAAAGCGTACCCACCCGTGCTGGCCGACACAACACCCACACCCAAAATACCCGGGTCGGGCAAAGGCACGGTCGCGCAAGAGCAATACTCGCAATCGCCGCTTTCGTCGGTGGCCAAAGGATCAAAGTTGCAGGCAGGCGTGGCACCATCCGTGCAGCCCTCCACCTCCTCGCTATCGCACACCCCGTCTCCATCTGTGTCGATGATCACCACCAATCCAGTTCCATCGGTCTGTCCAGAGCATGACTCACAGGCCTGAAGGGCGAACACACAACCAAAGTTGATCTCGGCGCACACATCATAGTTGCAAGCAGCCGGGTCCATACACCCCCCCGGAGGCATGCAGGAGCCATTGTCGAATGTCGCAGATGCATCGTAATTCAATGCGCAAGGGTTGGTGCACCCATAGCACGTGGTCAGGTCGCAATTGCCGTCGTCGATGGTCGCCTCATCGTCATAGTTGCACGCGAGAGAATTCGTACACCCAAGACAACTGTAATCACAACTGCCATCGTCCACATTGGCCCAAGCCTGGTAATTGCAAGCCGCACCATCGTCGCAGCCGTTGTATTCACATGACCCGTCATCGACATCGGCAGCGGGATCATAATTGTCCGCAACAGGACTAAAATCTCCGTTGACCGTGTCAAAATCGTCGCCATCCGTGCAACCCGCATAAAGACAACTGCCATCGTCTATCGTCGCTACCGCGAGATAATTGACGGCCGCTTCATCGGTGCACCCCGCGATGTCGCACACCCCGGTCAATGTCCAGTCCAAATCGTAGGTCACAGGATTGGAGGTCATGCCGCCAGTCGTGGCTCCTGACCAGCCGTTGAACATGGTCAAAGACCATTGCCCTGTACCCTGCAGCGCAAAGGCTCCGGTTAAGTCAACTGACGCGCTATAGATTCCCGAATTGGCGGTGTTCCAAGAGGCCGGCCAATAGACGTTCAGCTCGTCGGATTCTGAACAGCCTTGGGGCGGCGTATTGGCATCCCACCCCCCAAACCAAAGGCAAGTAGAATCTGGAGACAACAAGCGCACAACCATATCTGAAGGCACACTGTTTGGATTGGACGTTTCGTTGGTAAAATCGACCTCAATCTCCAAGAGTGAAGGCCCAGGAAAGCTCGAGCCCAAGAAGCCAATGGGTGTCCCCACCGTATCGGTGGGCAAAACACTCAAGAGCTGACTCCCCGTGATCTCACAGGCACATCCCGAAACGGGATCTGGCATCACACAAGACCCATCGTCTTCCGCCGCAAATGCATCGTAATTGCAGGCGGCCTCATCTGTGCACCCTTCGGCGTCACTGGACAAAAAGCACAAGCCCTCGAGGGACAAGGAGAGCCCAAAACTCACAGGCCCGGATTCCGCGTAACCATTGGCCATGGTCACCGACCAGGTGCCCGCACCTTGCAAACCCAATCCCCCCAGGTCAAGCATGGCGGTATACTGATTGTAGTTGGTCTCTGCGGTATTCCAATCTTCCGGCCAAAGGGCGTTGTCGCCGGCACTGTCGCATCCGTCTGCCGTTACATTGAACCCACCAAAGCTGACGCAATGGCCGTTTGGGTCGGTGATGGTGACCAACAAGTCGCTGGCGTCTGGATCATCGGTAGCAGGAAGCAAGTCGGCCCAGTCTCAACGTGACACGTCCACCGCAAAAGGCGTCCCCTCCGCTTCGAAGCTGAGCGTGTCACTGACTCCCCCCCCACTTAGCACGGCCTCCAGCACGGCCTCCGAGCTGCAGCAACCCAATACGCGAGTCGGGGTCAATGCAACCCCCATCATCCAAAACAGCCGCCTCATCGTAATTGCACGCCTCTGGGTCCATGCACCCCTCGCAATTCAAATAGAAGGCGTAAGTCAAATCATACTCGACTGAGGGGCTTTGCCCCCCTGCATTGACGCCTGGACAGACCAATTTCCGGGCGTATTGCCCAAACTGCCTTGTAGGTCAGAGCCAGGCAAAGTGAAACTATACACCCCATCTGCGTCAGAGTCCCATTCCAATGGCCAGTCAAGCACGTCACCTGTTCCAACAGCGTTTCTGATCACCACAGCTAAATCTGAAGCCCACGAACCCCCACCTCCACCACTAAAAATCAAAGTAAATTCAATGGAATCAATGGCCGCATTGGTTTCCAACGGTAGGAACATCTCGGCACCAACGTCCCCTCCTGACAACGCTCCTGAATATGTACCGGCAACGTCACACGCGGTCGGCTGCCCAATGCAAAACCTGTCGATTCGTTTCCCATCGTATTGACCGGACCCGGCAATGAGCAATTGATTGTCAACGGAAAGACTGTAATTACCGAAGCCGTAAAGACAACAAATGCCATCGTTCAGGCTATCCGATATAGAGAAAGTGTAACAGCCTTGACACAGCATTATGGTATCCAGAACAGGAGTGACAATGCCATTGGTATATGGCCCACCACTGGCAACAGAATCTCCCGCTTCATTTTCGATGAACCAGGTGATCTCAGCACCGTAATTGTCTGGATTTATAGTGACCACGACCTCATGCCCTTCGTCTCCCTCGCAGTCGCAGTCTCCTGCGGGGATGTCCGCACATCCACATTCGTAGATGGCGCCAAGACCGTTGCAAATGCCACAGGCATCCAAGGTCCCAATGCACTCGTCGACATCGTCACAGGTACCGTCGTTGTCGTCGTCTGCCGAGCAAGTTCCGCCACACTCTCCGAGGGCGTCTAATTGATTCCCGTTGCAATCGCAGTCTCCTTCGGAGATGACCACACATCCACATTCGTAGATGGCTCCGGGTCCATCGCAAACTCCGCAGGCATCGTCAACTTGGCAAGATCCATCGTCGTCTGTGGCCAGCGGGTTGAAGTTGCACGCCAATTCATCTTGACAGCCCGCCACCTCTTGCTCGTCACAAACACCATCTTCATCCGCATCGTTGATGCAAACGCCATCACAATCCACAACGTCATCCAGATATTCGCAGGCTGGATTTATGGATTCTCCAACACAATCCCCACCAATGGGAAGGTTAACCGTCAAAGGGTTTGCGTTGTCTCCATCCGGGAAGACTTGGATGTACATGTTTCCGGTCACGTCACCATCTGTGGTGAATTGACCGAGCAAAACAGTGCCATCCTCAGACGGTGTTCCATTGGCGTCTCCATTGAGCACGTACCAAATACCCCCCACTTCATCGTCCATGACAATGCTCCCTCCAAGTGCGCCGTTGCCGGGGTCAAAAATGTTGGCCCACGATTGGTCTGGCGACTCCAAGGTCTCAGCGGCACTTTCTCCATTGCTGGCGTTGGCAGGACCATCTAAACCAATGGTGACCCAACTGTCAAAGGCCAAATTCGGATAGTTCCCCAGCAAGAGGGGATTTACATTTTCAGGCGTCACGCCACCGAGGATGTGCTGGTAAAACGAAGTCGTCGTCCCGATGGCCATGGGATTATTGATGTCGCCAGAAACAGCGGTCACGAAATCAGATGCGCTCTCTGTATGCAGTAAGATTTGATAGGTGGTCTGACCTGCGAGCTCGCCTTCCGTGTGCTCGGCCACCGTTCTCAGCTCCAGACAATAACCCTCTCCACAACTGGAGGAGTGTAGGGCAAGGCGTTCGCGTCGTAGTTGCAGGCGTCTTCATCATCACAACCCACCTCTTCCGTATCGTCACAAATGCCGTTGTTGTTGACATCTGCACTGCAGTTGCCACCGCAAACTCCAATGGCATCTTCCACATTGCCATCGCAATCGCATGCCCCTTGGGCAATCTCGTCACAGCCGCAAGCGTAAACGGCGCCAGGGCCATTGCATGCCCCGCAGGCATCCAAGGTCCCTATGCAATCGTCGTCGTCGGTCGCAGATGCCGTCATTGTCGGCATCAGTCATGCAATCACCATTGCATGCACCAATCGCGTCTTCATTCCCCACACAAGAATCGATGTCGTCGCAGACTCCGTCAGCATCCGCATCAATCAGACAGGCACCACCACAATCACCCACAACATCCTCATAGAGGCATTCCACCGCACCTGCATCCTTCGTAATTGCAGGCGTAAACATCCACACAATTGTCACTTTCATCACAAAAGACCATCACTGTCGATATCTCCACAGCCGAGAACCATAAAATCTTCAGCCGCCAATCTTTCCTTGCCTTGGTCACAAGACATCTCGAGTTTCACATCAACGCTATCAGCCGAGGCCTCTATAGATGCAGAAAACTGTGAAAAGGAATTGCTCAATGTATCCAATTCAGAGCCCACCAACTCGATTAAAGGATCACCCCAAATTTCGCTGCCCGAAACCCGCGCATAAACCCTAAAGTAATCATCGTCCTCATAACCCTCATTTCCTCCGTCGTTTGCCGCTAACTTGACTGCAACGGTGAGGTTCAATGGCGCTGCTTCCACTGAAATGTTTTGCTTTAAAATAAAACCTGGCTCGACCAGCACAGAAACGTGGCTCATGTTCCTGCCAACCAAAACAGCCCCATCGTATCCAGAATAATTGGCGACCTGGCTCTGCGCGGTGCGGCATCAATTCCAAAGTCACCTGTTGCTCCTGCCTCGTTCCAAAATGCCCCAGTATGCTTTCCCGTTGTTTCCCGATGCGAATGGGGTGGCGGGAATCAAATGTATAGGAACCGTTATCGTCGAGCTCGAAGGTCTCGTGGAAGAGGACCACGTCTTGTGCTTGGCTGAACCCTGCTGAAAGCAGAGCCGCAAAAAAAGAGGAGCGGTCGCAAAAGCGACCCAGCGATATGTGGCAAGGGCAAAGGCAAGTTCTACGGCGATGGGTAGTCTCTAAAATTACCCTGCCCCCCTCCGTTATACACCAAGACTTAAGCCAGTTAAAACCCGTCTCTGACTATGCATTACACGACAAACGAGTGTAATGTGTAAAGCAGAAGCGGCAATGAAGCTGACTTTTCAAGAATTAACTGTTGACATCGAATTGCAGCTCGAAAAGCCGGCTGTAGGCGCCTTTCAGGGCCAGTAAATCACCGTGGGCGCCTTGCTCGACTATCGCACCCGAATCCAAAACAATAATGTTGTCGGCGTCTCGAATCGTCGACAACCTGTGGGCTACCAAAACACTGGTCCGGCCCTTTGTTAGCCGCTCCGTTGCCGCTTGTATCAGAACCTCACTCTCTGGATCGATGCTGCTCGTCGCTTCGTCTAAAACCAAAATTCCAGGCTGTTGAGCATACGCACGAACAAAGGCAATCAACTGTCGTTGCCCCGTGCTCAACATCACCCCCCTCTCCTTGACATCATAAGCCAACCCGCCCGGCAAACGGGCGACCAAAGACTGAACCCCCAACCGCACGAACCGCCTCCTCTACCCTTTGGGTAGAAATCGCAGGGTCATACAAGGTGATGTTGTCTTCCAAAGAACCGGTAAACAAGAAAACATCTTGAAGCACAACGCCGATAGAGGAACGCAACTGATCGAGCGGAATGTCACGAATGTCGCATCCATCGATGGTGATCCGGCCCTTCTGAAATTCATAAAGCCGACTGAGAAGATTGATGATGCTCGACTTCCCTGCACCCGTCGCCCCCACAAATGCCACCCGGTCTCCAGCATTGACCTCGAAACTCACCCCGCGCAAAACCCACTCCTCTTCTTGGTAGGCAAACCAGACATCTTCAAAGACAATGTGCCCTTTCAAACGGCTGTGCCATTTCCTGTGCATCCAACGGTTCAGGCTCGGGCATCCTTTCGTCCATGTCCAACAAATGAAACACCCGACTGGCATTGACAATGCCCATTTGCAGCACGTTGAATCGATCCGCTAGTTGGCGAATCGGACGATAAAGCATGAAAACGTACAAAATGAACTGCAATACCACACCCAGCGTCATTTGACCGCTGGCCACACCATCTACACCCAGCCAAAGAAGCAAAGCACCACACTGGTGGCAGACAGCATCTCTACAATGGGGAAGAAAATGGAGAATGCCCAGATTGACCGGATGTTGGCCGCGCGGTGGGCTTCGTTCAGGACATCAAACTTTCCGCTTTCCGCCTCTTCCCGACCAAATGCCTGAATGATGTTCATCCCGGTCACATGCTCCTGCACAAAGACATTGATTTTCGCCACCTCATTCCGAACGCTTACAAAGGCCTTCTTGATCGCTTTCTGAAACACCCGCGTGGCCACCAGCAAAACCGTGAATGGGGAGCAAGACAAACAAAGTCAGCTTTACATCAATCCACAGCATGGCCACCACAACCACAACCAATTTCAAGATGTCGCCAACGGCATTGAGCAAACCATTGCTGAACACGTCCGCAATCCCATCCACATCGCTGATGTGTCGCGTGACCAATTGTCCAACTGGCGTCTGATCGAAGTACTTCAGGCGAAACCGAGAAACGTGCCGGAACAAAGACGACCGCAAATCAAGGGTCACACTCTGGGCCACCCAATTCGCCCAATAGGTTTGCCAGAATTGAAGCAATGCTTCCAAGACAATCAACCCCACCACCATCAAGAAAATGGTCAAAAGCCCTTCTCCATCTCCTTTGGCGATGTGATCGTCGAGTGCAAGACGTACCAAATACGGGCGAATCCAACTCACACACGCCAAAATCAAGACCAGCAAGCCGGTCATCAAAAAAACGTTTCCGGTACGGCGCCACTTGACCCAAAATGCGGCGAAGCACTTGGGCGTCAAAAATGGTTGCCTGTGGTTTTGGGAGCGCTCACGCGATGAAAGGATAGTCGATGCGCGAAAGGTACAGGCCACAGGCTGCCGCAGACATTCCTGCGCGACTTCGGTCCTTAGAATGCAAAACATCCTCGACCATACCTGGGAGCCATCCGACCTCGGCCCACATCCACCAAAGTCCCCACAAACAGCCCTCACCATGTTTGCGTAAAAATCGGTCGGCCGAAATGTCAAAACGCAGCCTGTGCTCCGCCACCTGCTGCCATTGGGCATGACGAACGTCGCAAATGGTGGTTTTTTGGAGGCTTCCAACCTTGCAAAAGGCTTTGAAATCGGTCTTCTGAACCAAACACTTCGCCCCTTCGTTCATCGCCTCGATGTTCAAGTCTTGATAAATCCGAGTGCTCCGTCCTTCCAGAAATGGGTCCTTGGCCGTGTTGGATCCAATACGTGTATCCGCGTTCCTGAGCGGTGAATCTCGCATGGTCCCGGTCTCCAACATCAAAAATGCGTCGAATTCCAACGTCATCAGGAAGCATGCCATTGAGCTTCCACGTCAATTGATCGTAATCCTTGAATCTAGAACCGAACTGACCGTGCCATTCAAAATGGGCATAAAAGACAGAGGCATTGCACCCCTGTAATCCGTTCGGCCACAGCCTACCCAACAATCGTCCGCTCCCCCATCAACTCGGAAAGCGCCTCTTCCATCACCTGCCTGCACCGAAATGGACTCAGGTTGCCGCTGCCATCCGTGGTAGGCAGAGCCATTGTAGCTCAATTCAATAAAGCAGCGCAACTTCCCCTGTTCAATCAGGCCCAGTCGGCGATGCCCTCGCCCACGTACTCACCCGCTTCAAGGCGGGTCTTGACCTTCTTGAAGGTCTCAATCGTGTAACTCACATCCTCGAGGTTGTGAACTGCCGTTGGAATCAAACGCAACATAATGACATCCTTCGGCACCACCGGATAAACCACAATGGAACAGAAAATGCCGTGATTTTCACGCAGATCAAAGGTCAAATTCGTGGCCTCACCAAGTCCTCCTTGCAAGAAAACTGGCGTAACACAACTGTTCGTCGCTCCGATGTTGAAACCGGACTCACGCAATCCCTCTTGAAGAGCGCTGGCCACTTTCCATAAGTTCTCCTTGTGCTCTGGCTGAGTGGACATCATCTCCAAACGCTTCAATGCACCGATGACAATCGGCATCGGCAGCGACTTGGCAAACGTTTGAGAGCGCATATTGTAACGCAAATAATCCACCACATCCTCTGGCCCCGCCACAAAACGCACCAATGGTGGCCATGGCCTTGGCGAAAGTGCCGAAATAAACGTCGATGTCGTCGTTGACACCTTGCTCGTCCCCGGCACCACGGCCATTTTCTCCAACCGTTCCGAAGCCATGCGCATCGTCAACGAACAAGCGGAATCCATATTCCTTCTTGTAACTCACAATTTCTTTGAGCTTGCCTTGGTCTCCAGCCATGCCGAAGACCCCTTCGGTGACCACCAAAATGCCACCACCCGATTGCGCCGTCAAGGCTTTGGCACGGTCCAACTGCTTTACGAAGCTGTCCATGTCGTTGTGCGTGAAGACAAAACGTTTGCCCTGATGAAGGCGAACGCCATCGATCATGCAGGCATGGCTCTCGCTGTCGTAAACAATCACATCGTGACGGTTCACCAATGCCTCAATGGCACTTTGACACCCTTGGTACCCATAGTTGAGAAGGAAAGCATCCTCCTTTTGCATGAACTGCGCAAGCTTTTGCTCGAGTTCCTCATGGGACTTGGTTTGTCCACTCATGATGCGCGCGCCCATGGGATAACCCATCCCCCATTCCTTGGCGGCGACGGCATCTGCCTCGCGAACCTCTGGATGGTTGGCCAAGCCGAGATAATTATTGATGCTCCACACCAAAACCTCTTTGCCCCTGAACATCATCCGATTGGAGATGTCGCCTTCGAGCTTCGGGAAGGTGAAGTAGCCATGAGTATCCTTGGCGTGCTGGCCTAGGGGTCCGCGGTTTCCGCGGATGCGGTCGAATATGTCCAAAACGTGCGTGTTTCGTTGAAAAATCGAAGAGGCAAAGTTATCGTATCCGGAGTTGGTGTTTGCCCTTTGTTCAACAAGTGTTGGCAGTTCCATTCTGTTCATAAGCCCTTAAACCACGCAAACACCTCTATTTTCGCCGTCATGCGTGTGTCAACGAGTGCCTTCTCAGGCGGACTTTTTCTGGGTGTTTTTGTCGCTTTGGCCACCATCCCGAGTGGGTGTGGAGACTATCAAAAGGTGCTAAAAAGCACGGATCCGGAATTGAAGTGGACTCGGGCACAAGAGTATTACAACGATGACCGCTGCATGCAAGCCTTGCCCCTGCTGCAAGAGCTCATTGGCCTTTACCGCGGCACCGAAGAAATGGAAGACGTGTACTACATGTATGCTGAAGCCAACCTCTGCATCGAAGATTGGTACATGGCCAGGTACACCATGCGCAGTTTTTCGAAGACTTTCCCCAACTCAGACCGCTCAGAGCAAGCCGAATTTGAAGCCGCGCTCTGCAGCTATCGCCTGTCTCCAGAACCCAATCTGGACCAAAGTGACACGCGGACGGCCATGGACGAGCTTCAACTCTTTCTAGATCGACACCCAAATTCATTGAGAAGAGACACGTGCAACGTGATGATCGGCGCACTTCGGAGCAAACTTGAAACCAAGGCGTGGAACGGGGCCAAACTCTACTTCACCACCAGCAAATTCCAGAGCGCCACCAAAGCTTTGCTCAACTTCATGTCAGATTGGCCCGCAAGCCAATATGCAGAGGAGGCGCAGTTTCTGGTCGTAAAATGTCAATTCCTGTATGCCGAAAGGAGCACGTTAAGACGTCAACCTGAACGTTATGCGGACGCCATTGAATCCTACTTTACCTTTGCAGCCCGCTTTCCTGAAAGTGAGCGACTCCAAGAAGCGGAGTTGTACCATCGGAAGTGCCGACAAGGCCTCAACCGAGCATCCAAGGAAACGGACATCTGAATACGTCGAGCACAGCGCCCATGAACGCCAACAAGAACCTCCAAGCCGCCCGCAACACGGTCACCCGTGATACCCACGCCATCGACCAGCAAGTCAATGGCAATCTGTTCGAAGCCATTGTGATTGTCTCCAAGCGGAGTGCTCAACTCGGACAAGAAATCAAGGAGGAGCTGAACAGCAAGCTCGAAGAATTTACCACGGTAACGGACAGCCTCGAAGAGGTGTTCGAAAACCGGGAGCAAATCGAGATCTCCAAGCACTACGAGCGCCAACCGAAAGCGCACAGCATTGCGGTCAAGGAGCTTGAAGAAGGCAAGATTTACTACCGGATGCCGAGTGAAGAAGAGCTCGCGGCAGAAGAGGCGCGTCAAGAAGAAGCTCGCCGAGAGCGGGAAGAGCGCAAAAACCGCCGTTTCAATCGGGACAACTGATCCCCGCCCATGGCGATGTTGAAAGGCCGCCGAGTCGTCCTCGGTGTCACCGGCAGCATCGCCGCTTATAAATCCGCCCATCTGGTCAGGGAACTGGTCAAAGCCGGTGCTGATGTGCGCGTGGTGATGACACCCGGCGCCCAAGAATTTATTTCCCCCTTGACCTTGGGCACACTCAGCGGGCACCCCGTGTCCAGCGAATTGACCGAGGATCGCGCGGCAGGAACGTGGACCGATCATGTCGAATTGGGACTCTGGGGCGACGTCGTTTTGGTTGCACCCGCGACGGCCCATACGATTTCAGGAATGGCAGAAGGACGCGGAGACAGTCTTCTTTTGACCGTTCTGCTCAGCGCAAAATGCCCCGTCATTGTGGCTCCCGCCATGGACCGTGACATGTTCTCTCATCCTGCGACCCAGTCCAACCTTCAGCGCTTGCGCGATAGGGGTGTTCACGTGATTGAACCTGATGAAGGTGAATTGGCCAGCGGCCTCCAAGGAAAGGGAAGACTGGCAGAACCGGAACGGATTCGCACCGAGCTCTCCGATTGGTTTGTACAACGATCCCCTTTGCTCGGCTACCATGGCTTGATGACCGTTGGGCCCACCCACGAGCCGATAGATGCCGTTCGTTTCATCGGCAATCGATCTTCGGGCCGCCAAGGCTTGGCCATCGCCCTGGAACTCGCCAAGCGAGGCATGACCCTTGACTTGATCGCAGGCCCCATTCACCTGAATTTCGATCACCCTGCCATTCGAAGGGTCAATGTGGAGACGGCATTGGACATGGAGGCCGCCTCTCTTTCCGCAATCAAGGAACACCTGCCCGACGTGATCATTGGAACCGCTGCTGTGGCAGACGTGAGGCCCTCCGCGCCCCTGTCCGGGAAAGCATCCAAAAAAGACCTCCCCTCCTCCATCGAACTCACTCAAAATCCAGATGTCCTGCTCGGCATGACTTCCCTCGTGCCGTCCGCCTGCCTTAAAGTCGGGTTTGCGCTGGCCGATGACGACGGGTTGGAAGCCGCCTTGCGTAAAAAGGACACCAAAGGGTGCGACATGATTGTCTTGAATTCACTCGCTGACAAAGGCGCAGGGTTTGGACACACGACAAACCAAGTTCGGTTCGTTTATGGACCGGATAGGATTGATAGCTTTGAATTGAAGACCAAGGAGGCCGTGGCTTCGGATTTGGCCGACGTGATTCAATCTCGTCTGTCCCAACGCCCGCCACTTACCTGACGCTTCGCACCGATTCCCAATGAACCTGACTTCACCATCGCCCAACACGCTCTTTCGCTTCGCCGCCCTGCTATTTCTGGTGACTTTGGCCACTCCGTCATTGAAGTCTCAGGAATTGGACTGCCAGGTTAGCGTGATTGCCCCCACCATTAACAACGTTGAAGCGTCCGTTTTTGAGCAACTCGAAACGGCCATCACCGAATTCATGAACGGCCGTCGGTGGACCACCGATGAGTTTCTGTTGAGTGAGCGCGTGACCTCCACGATGCAAATCACCATCAGCAAAGCCACGTCCCAAACGAATTTCGAAGCCACGATTCAAGTTCAAAGCAGCCGGCCCATTTTCAACAGTGATTACAATGCGCCCTTGCTCCTGGTGAACGACAATGACTTTGATTTCACCTACACTCCCGGGGCCATGATTCAATACAGCCAAGACCAGTTCAGGGACAACCTGACGAGCGTATTGGCTTTTTACGCCTACCTGATTTTGGGCATGGACTACGATTCCTTTTCTCTTGAAGGAGGAACCAAATACTACAGCCAAGCCCAGACTGTGGTCATCAACGCCCAAGGCCTCTCCTCTCCGCCGCGAGGTTGGAGCGCTGCAGATGGAAAGCAGTCCCGCTATGCTTTGATCGACAACATTTTAAGTCAAACGTTTCGCCCACTTCGCCGATGCTATTACGAATACCACAGAATGGGACTAGACCAAGCTTTCGACGACCCCACCCTCGCTCGGCAAGCCATATCTGACGCCCTCATCAGCCTAAGAAACGTTCACCGCATTCGGCCAGCCAACTACAATCTTCAAACCTTTTTTCAAGCCAAGAAAGACGAGATTGTCAAGGTCTTCGGGCCCGCTGAAGAAGGAGAACGCGCACGATTGCTTCCGGTACTCAAATTGATTGACCCAGGCAACATCCCAGTCTACGACCAAGGCTTGCGCTGATGCTTCAAAAACTGTCCATCCAGAACTACGCGTTGATCGACACCATTGAATGGGATGTCGTGAATGGATGGACTGTGCTGACCGGGGAAACAGGCAGCGGAAAATCCATCCTTCTGGGGGCGCTTGGCCTCGTGCTTGGCGATCGTGCCGAAGGGGTGGAAGTCCGCGGTGAAAAGTGCATTGTGGAGGCTGTATTCCACCCCAGCAGTGCAGCCAAAATCCTGCTTGGCAGCCTTCACGAAGGTCAAGTCTGCATCCTCAGGCGAAGCATTTCAAAGGGTGGTCGTTCTAGGGCGTACGTCAATGATGAGCCTGTTAAACTGCAATTCCTAAGAAGTCTTGCTCCATTGCTGGTGGACCTACACGGCCAACAGGATGGCCAAAGACTGCACAGCGCTGAGGGGCTGCTTCATGCAGTCGATGCATTTTCAGATGACGCGAAAATCCTCGCTGACCAATGGCGTTCCGCACATCAAATTTGGTTGGACACTTTAAAAAAGCACCGCATACTCGAAGCACAAGGAAGCTTACCGGAAGCAGACAGCGATTATTTAAGCTATCAAATCAAAGAACTCGAACAGCTGGACTTTGCGGATCCCGCATTGGAAAATCTCGAGGAGCAGTTAAGTGCCCTTTCACACGCCAAAGACATTCAAGCTGCACTCCACACCACGCACTCTGCTTTACAGAGTGAAGGTGGGGCACTGGACAAAATGACCGATGCCGAGCGCACCCTTGAAGCGATCGCCTCGGTTCACAAAGCCAGTGAAGCGCTACTTGAGCGGGTCCGAAGCTGCCGAATTGAATTGGCTGACTTGGCACAAGAAGCCGAGACTGAAGCCGACAACATCGAACTCGACCCCTCTGCCTTGGCCAAGGCGGAGGCGAACCAAGACAGACTTCAGCGGCTTTTTGACAAGCATCGGGTGGCCGATCTCTCTGGACTCCAAACAAAACTGGACGACATGACTTCCAAGTTGAAGGCAGCGCGTGACCGGGATGGAGACTTGGCCAAGTCGGCCCTCCTGATGGCAGAACAACGCCTGGAACTGGATGAAATAGGCGGGACCTTGCACAACGCGCGAAATGCCGCCGCACAAGCGCTTTGCTCCGCGCTCCAGGTTCATTTACAACACCTCAAAATGCCGTCGGCTCGGCTGCATTTCGACTGGAGCTTTCCGGCAGAACCTGAGTCCGCTGGACCATCACGCCCCATACTGATGTTCACCGGCAACGCAGGTTTGGCGCATCAACCACTTGCCAAAGTCGCCTCCGGAGGAGAGCGCAGCCGCGTGATGTTGGCCATGAAGGCCACCTTGGCCTCCCATTTGGAGGTGCCCACCTTGATTTTGGACGAGATCGATGCAGGCGTAAGCGGCGACGTGGCCGCCAGAATGGCTGACCTGATTTCTTCGATTTCAGAAGAAACGCAAGTCATCACCATCTCCCACCTCCCCCAAGTTGCAGGAAGGGCCAGCCACCACTTTAAAGTGATGAAGACCGAGGACCAAGGCCGCACGGTGACCCATTTGCTCCCGCTCAACCCAGAAGGACGTATAGAGGAACTCGCCGCCATGTTAAGCGGATCAGAAGTTGGAGAGGCTGCCCGAGCGCAAGCCCGGAGCTTGATGGGCTGACCGCCTTAGAACTTCATGTCCAAACCGATGGACGGCAGAAACGGCAGTTGATCTACCCGCTCCCCAGTGACCCGGTTGATGTAGAAAATGTTCGCGCGAGAATAAACATTGGTGATGGACGCATTCGCGTCCAATTCTATCCTTTCACCAAACTTGAATGTGCGACGCAAGCTCAAGTCCAATCTGTGATAAACCGGCAACCGTCCCGCATTCAACTCGGCATAGACAATGCCCAACTCGATCGGATTGCCATTGACATAGTTCTCGTCAATTCCATCTGAGATTCCGATGGGCTGGTAATAGCCCTGGGTTTGTGTAAAGGGCAAGCCCGAACCCAAATTCCAACGGGCCGAGAACTCTGTTTTCGCCTGTTTCCCCAGCTTCCGTGAAGCCAGCATGTTGATGTTGTGTCGGCGATCAAAAACAGGGTCGTACCAACGGAATCCATCCCAACGGTCCACATTGCCCAAGGAATACACAAACCAGAAATAATTGAGCTTGTCCTCGTACTTCAAGACAATGTCTACACCCTCAGCACGCCCCGTCTCCACAATAAAGTCTTTCCTCTGGCTTTCTGGAACTTCCGCGAATTCATAGGTGTCAGGAAACAGCTTGTTGCGATTGGAATTCGTCAGTTGTGTAAACCACTTCGTGTACCCTTCGATGTTCAAGTTGATTCGCTCGGTTAAGTCAAATTCAAATCCACCCACCAAATGCGCTGCAGTTTGAAGACTGTGGGTCACTTCTTGCACCTCCCCGTCCGGGCCAATCAACTGATCCTGAAGGTTAGACGGGCCCGACAAAAACCCATAAAACAGGTTGACCACATCTCGGTCCGAGTTGGCCGAAATGAGATTCTGGCTATACAAACCTCCCGCAGCCTTCAAACGAAGACGATCAGATGCTTTGAACTTGACACCCAACCTGGGTTCTGGGCTGAACTTGGCCAAAGAACTGTAGTACTGAATTCGAAGTGATGGATTGACAATCCAACGGCCCCTCTGGCGCTTGTAATCGAAGTAACCGGCCAACTCTGTGGTGTTCTCGGTTTGTTCCACCGCAACACCCAGCGCATTGAACGTCTTGAAGTCCGTCCGAAGTCCCACTGCCTGAATCCCATACCTGGCTTCGTCATCACCGAGAACATACTTGAAATTCAATCCGAAGTTGAATCCGTTCACCTGACTGTACCGATCGGGCAACCCGTCCTCCCTTAAGTCAATGCGATAACGTGAACTCGCGAAATTTCCTTTGATCAACACCGCACTTCCAGTGGGTACAACAATGAATTGTCCCCCCCCCTCCAACATTGGTCCAATCCAGGTTGCTTAGCGCTTTGTAGCTCACGTCGTCACTGAAGGAGAAACCAAACAAACTCATTCGGCTGCCTGCACTTCCTGCAAAGGTGATTTTGCCGTACAGGTCTGTAAAGTTGAACGGAAGACCGTCCTCGTCGATGTAACTGTACAACAGCTTCGAACTCTGTTCGAGATAGCTGCGTTTGCCGCTCAGGATAAAGGAGGTGCCTCCACCCCGTTCATTTCGTTTGCCGAGCGGACCTTCAATCAAGAGCTTGCTGCCAAACGGACTCGCACCAATCCGGCCCGACAATCCAGCCAAGCTTCCATTGCGCGTTGAGATGTCCATAATGGAGCTGATTCTACCGCCATAGCGCCCGCTAAATCCACCCGTGTAGATGTCCGCATTGGAAATGATGTCGGTATCGAATACACTGAACAACCCGATGCTGTGAAACGCATTGTAGATGATCATGCCATCCAAGAGCACCTTATTCTGAACAGGCGAACCTCCACGGATGTAAAGCTGCCCACCTTGGTCTCCTGTCGACACAAAACCAGGCAAAGTCTGCAAGACTTGAACCAAATCAGGTGTCCCTCCCAAACTTGGAATGCGCTTAATGTCCGAGGGCTGAATGGACTCCACGGACATCCGAACCGTATTCAACTGCTCTCCTCTCTCTGTGGAAATCACAGCATCCTGCAACTCCACAAGGCCCGACTCTAAAACCATGTTTTTGGTGACCACCCGATCATCCAACACCACCACCTCTGTGCGCTGGATTGCATACTCCACGCTAGACACCACCAATGTGTATGTGCCTACGGGCACTTTGGACAAGCTGTAATAGCCTTGAGTATCGGTCGAAACACCAAATGTGGTTCCCTCAAGAACCACCGCTGCAAAAAGAACCGGTGACCCATCATCTTTTGCTGTTACAAAGCCCTTAACCGTCCCCTGTGCCATCACGGATCCGGAGAATCCAGCCAAAATGAAGAGCAACAACACCCCTAACCGCTTTGACGTCGTGCGTCCGGTTTTACTTCCTTGCATGGCGCGAATTTATTGCATCCGATGTCGTCCCCTCGTTTGCCCGTGACATCTTTCTAATTCGGGCTTCAAGCTGCTCACTGCTGAGCTTCGACCTTAACCGATCCACCAGAATTGGAAATGAGAAAGGCGTTGGTCTCTCTGTTCGGGTGATGACCCATTTTCCAGCATTCAATCGATCCAAAACTTCCCGAAGGCGATCCAATTCAATTTGATGATGGGTCATCTCATCAAAGGCTTGTCTAAAAAGCAAATTGACGGGGTCGTGGTCGGCCAAAACATCAAACAGCAGCGAGCTAGACCCTTGCAAATGTTTGTCTTTGACCGGTTGCCCTGGATAACCGCGAAAAACCAAACCTGCAATCACCGCAATGTCTCGGAATTGACGTCGTGCCAGCTCCGCACCATTGACCGTGGCTTCCAAATCGTCCATCAGGTGATCCGTGCTGAACAAATCACTGTCAAATGCCGCTTCAATGGGAATCGGCTGATCACTCAAGAGCTCAAATCCATAGTCATTATATGCCATGGAAAAACTCATCGGCTTCAACAAGCTCATCCGATACGCCATCAGCGCTGCAACGCCCTCATGCACCATGCGTCCTTCCATCGGAAACACAAAAAGGTGGTGACCCTCTTTGCTTTCCATGATCTCCATGAGCACTTGGCCTGAGGTGGGCAGGTGGCTTTTTTCCGATTGCAAATCGAGTAAAGGTGCGATGCGCTCCAGTTCTGGACTTGTGCCACGGCCATGGGCGTAATCATCCAAAGTTTGCCTGAGCACCTTGCTCACCATAGACGTCCAGGGCAACCTCCCCCCCTGCCATGTTGGAATTCTTCCCTTGGGCTTTTTGGTGGGCTTCACTGTCGCAATAAAATCCTTAAACCGAACCAATTCGAGGCATCGACCGCCAAACCAGAAGACGTCGCCCGGCTTCATGCTGCCCACGAAATACTCCTCAACATGCCCCACCAAACCGCCGCCACGCCATTTGACGGCAATCATGGTGTCGCTCACAATCGTGCCAATGGACATGCGATGACGACGCGCTGCCCGTCGGTCCGAAATCCTGTGAACGCCTTCATCGTCTCTTTCTACCCGGTTGAATTCATCATAAGCAGCAAAAGCACGACCACCTGTGGTGACCATCGAGAGGACATCTCCCCATTCTTCGTCGCTCATGCTGGAAAAAGCGTGGGTCTTGCACACCCGTGCGCGAAGCGCTTCCGCTCTGAACCCATCTCCCACAGCCAGTGTGCACAGAAAT
Organism: uncultured Flavobacteriales bacterium; assembly: GCA_949373165.1. GTDB lineage: Bacteria > Bacteroidota > Bacteroidia > Flavobacteriales_D > Sanyastnellaceae > UBA8752. Next base: position 18,907 of record CASICO010000044.1, read on the forward strand.
TGAACCAGAACATCGAACGACCGAATCATCGGCCTTCTCGGTTCAATCTCACCGGACTGAATGGCATTTCGAAGTGCCGCAGCCTCGAGCAATTCCAACCCAAAGGTGGGCAAGAAGTATATCCGACTTTCCGCACCAGGCTGGTGGCCACTTCTTCCTGCACGCTGAACAAACCGCGCCACACCTTTCGGACCTCCAATTTGGACAATCGCTTCAACAGGACGGAAGTCAACACCCAAATCCAAGGAACTGGTGCACACAACCGCCTTGAGCCTGCCCTCGTAAAGCGCATCCTCTACCCAAAATCGCAATTCTCGACTGATGCTCCCGTGGTGAAGCGCAATCGCACCGGCCAAATCCGGATGCATCTCCAATATCTTCTGATACCAGATTTCGGCCTGCGATCGCGTGTTGGTGAACACCAGAGTACTGGTGTGTCCACGAATAATGTCGACCACCTGATCCAGCAATTTGACCCCGAGATGACCGGACCATGCAAGCCGCTCAAACGCATCAGGCATCAAACTTTTTAGCGCAATTTTCTTCTTCAATTCAGACCGGATCACTCGGGCTCCATTCAACCGATCCACACCCATCAGTGCGGTTTTCGCCTCCTCCAAATTCCCAATGGTCGCAGAAATGCCCCAAATTCTCATCGACGGAGCCAGCGTCTTCAATTGACAAAGGGCCAATTCGATTTGCACCCCCCTTTTGTTCCCTAAAAGATCATGCCATTCATCCACCACCATTGCAACCAAGCCTCCAAACCTCTTCTCACTCCCTTTTTTTGCCAGGAGAACATGAAGACTCTCCGGGGTCGTGATCAAAACCTCGGGAAGACGCTTGTCTTGTTTCTGCTTTTCTGAGGAAGGGGTGTCTCCTGTCCTGACCCCCACTGACCAACCCCGATTCTGAAACGCCAACAAACGAGACGCAGACCCCTGAATTTCTTTCGCCAATGCGCGAATGGGCGTGATCCACAATACCCTCAAACCTCCGGAATCACCACCTCCAAGAACCGCCGGAACCAAGACACTGTAGGTCTTTCCACTCCCCGTCGGCGCATTGACAAGCGCATCACCATTTTGCTCGAAATGCGACCACGCCTCCAGCTGAAAAGGGAAAGGATCCCATCCCTTTTTGGCAAAAAACAACCGCCCATGGGCAACCAAACTCCCCTCATCTTGAGCTGGAGTCCATGGGTTATTGACACGTTTTGGGGAATCTTCCACATGTGAATAATCGCATGAAACGCTGTTGTGTTCCTACCTTTCACAGTTATGAAAGGAAACCTCCTCCTCTTTTCCCTGATTGCTTTGGTTATCAGCTTCTTTGCGCCCACCCCTGAGGCCCATGCTCAAGACCCGAAATACGGCAGAATGCTGGAAGACTTGGTCGACGGCAAGTATGAGAGGGTTCTTTTCCGGGCCATTGGTTTCACCGAAAAGGAAAACACAAAAAAACACCCTGAGCCATACAGCTACATGGCCCGTGCATATTTGAAAATCCACCAAAGCGATGACCCCGGTTTGAAGGAGTCATACCCCAAGGCTCTCAAAGAGAGCTTGAAGTACTGTACCAAGTTCATCAAGAAAGACAAGGAGTTTGAGTACGTCCCAGATCAACTTGAATTCATTGAAGAGTTGCGCAGTGAGACCATTGCACAAGCAGACACTGAAATGGACGCAGAAAAATATACGCGTGCCAAAAGTCTCTACAACTACTTGACCAAGCTCGACAAAAGCGACCCCGCCGCATACGTGATGCTAGGCTTGGCGAATTATTACGCCAAAGCAACTCGGGATGCCGAAGAAAACTGGAGCGTTTCCATTGAGCTCTTGGGTAGTCTTACCGGTCGAATTCCGGCTTCGGAAGAAATTGAATTCATCCGAGAAGAGCCATTGACGGAGTCGATGACCAATCTTTTGAAAACAGGAATCATCCGTGCATCAGAACAGCTCGATGCCGATGGCAAGCGCACAAAAGCCATCGAATTGCTCGAAAGTGGATTGCCTTTGTTTGAAGGAGACCGAAGTTTCATGGTAACCTATGGTTCCATCATAGGCTAATGAGCCAAACAGCGGCCCGCAATTTCACGGTAGACCCTTCGCATCCGCTTCTAAAATCTGACAACGGAGAGTTACTTGACCTGCTCCTCTTGGAAGACAACGATGTCGATGCCGCCGTTTTTGCAGGAGCCGCTGCCCGGTCATCTTACAATCTCAACATCAGGAGGGCAAATTCTCTGGAGGAATTCCATGCAGAAATCACCCGTTGTCCTCCCCATCTGATTTGTGCAGACCACCGTCTCCCCGATGGCTTTGCCACTGAGGCATTGTACGCCCGAAATCAAACTTGTCCTCAATCCCCCTTCATCGTCATCACGGGTGCGGGAGAAGAGGAGGTCGCCGTGGAATACATGAAGAATGGCGCCGCGGATTACCTCTCCAAACGGCAACTTGATCGATTTCCAAGGGCCCTAGAAGGTGTTCTGGCTTCATACAAAAATGAGTCGCTGAGGCGTTTGGCCGAACTGGAAACCGAGCGTTTAAACAAAGAGCTTTTGGCCCTCATTCGACATGTTGAGGGCGAAAGAGACGATGAAAAGCGCAGCCTATCCAGGGACATTCATGACCAACTTGGCCAAGAATTGACCGCACTTAAACTGGGGCTTTTTTGGATTCAGCGCGAACTAAGCACAGACGAGTACAAGGTCACCACACTCGAGAACAAGGTCAAACAGCTTCTCGACTTAAACAGCTCTATCATACACCAAGTTAGAGACATAGCCAGGTCGCTTCGCCCCGTCGTATTGGATCAAGTCGGCATCTCTGCCGGCATTGAAACGCTGGTTCTTTACTTCAATCAACGAGAGTCCATTTTTTGTGGCCTTCACTTGGCGCACCTCCCCAAGGAATTGTCCACAGAACTGCAGACCGATCTCTTTCGCATCGTGCAGGAGGGCCTCACCAACATATCGCGTCACTCCAAGGCCAACCTCGCCTACGTTAGACTCACTGGGACAAGCGAGGGGCTTCTTCTCGAAATCGGTGACGATGGGGAAGGCATGAACCCAAGCGTCACGGGGGGAGACCATTCCTCGCAGGGACTGGGCCTTGTGGGGATGAGGGAAAGAGTGCGGGGGCACAATGGCACAATGAAGGTCACGTCCAAAAGAAACCTGGGCACAGACATTCAAATCCACCTGCCCAAGGCCGTTAATGACTAAATTGAGGACCATGGAAACGAAAACCGTCATTCTTTGCGACGACCACAACATTGTTCGTGCTGGCCTTCGTCAAATTGTCGAATCTTTTGGCGATTTTGAAGTGCTGGCTGATGTGGCCAGCGGAGAGGCCCTCTTCCCCCTCTTTCAAAAACAAGTTCCCGACCTGTTGCTTCTCGACATCAGCCTGCCTGGCAGGAGCGGTCTTGAAGTCTTGAAACAAATTCAGTCCATTTATCCTCAGGTGGCCGTGTTGACGCTCAGCATGTATCCCGAAGAGCAGTTTGCCATCCGCATGATCAAGGCTGGCGCAAGGGGCTACCTGCACAAAGACAGTGCCCCTCAAGTGCTGGAGGATGCGATGAGAACCATTGCTGAAGGAAAGCAATTCATCAGTGCGGACCTGACTCGAATCATGATTGAAGAGTTGGCCAAAGACGACAACGAGCTGCCTCACAAAAGCTTGTCTGATCGTGAATACGAGGTCTTGCTCTACATAGGTGAAGGAAAAAGCATGACTGACATTGCAAATCAGCTCAATCTCAGCATCAAAACAGTGAGCACCTACCGGAGCAGGATTTTGGACAAGATGAGGTTGAAAAGCAATTCCGATCTGGTCAAATACATCCTCCTTCACGACCTTGCTCCCGGAGGAGCAGACCCTATCCACCACCTTGGCTGACAAGCGATTCGGACTAATCCCACCACCAGAAATCATCCATTCTGAATCAATTTCCGTTGGCAACGACGAAATTGATGCCATGGAGAGCGCCATGATCAAAAGCAAAGCCACGGTTGTTCAGAGTCAAGACCGTGTCAAATTGGGGCTCCTGCATGCATCTCTTGCTGCCAGAGCGAAATGGCCTGACTTCCTCATGGATGGCCGCCAAATTGAATGGGTGGCGCTTGACATTTTACCCAAAGACTACAGCGGTTTTGACGGATGGGTCATTGGGACACGTGGCAACAAAGCATCCCGCATTCGCACCCTGGACACCCTCACTTCATTGAAATTGGGGCTCGGCCCAGTGATGGTCCTTCTCCACCCCATGGATGAGCAGGACGATTGGTTGGCATACAAGGCTGACGCTTACCACGAATCTTCCAGCACTGCCGCACTTTTGGCCCAGCGGCTCGAACACCTTATCCCCGCGAATTCAGGAGCCAATAAACAACCTCCCCACGCTGGCCAATCTCTGGCCAAAGCAGAGTCTGAATTTTGGCGGTCTCTCTTCAATTTCGCTGGCGCAGGACTCCTGACGGGAAGAGCCTCTTCTTTCTTTCAAAGCCAAGAACAAATCAACGCCTTGGGTCCCGCAGAAAGCAGACAAAATGCGCTCGAGAGAACGAGACAACTGCTCCGTTCAATTCAATGGGAATTGAACAATCAAAGAGCCAAAGCCCTCCTTTCGCTTTCCGACCCCATTTCCCTCGACACGCAGTTTTTCAATCGCCTCACTCCTGTTCACATCAACACGTTTCTCAAGGAGCTGTTGTCCCTCTCTAACCAGAACCGACACTTTTCTGGCGAGGTCATCATTCGAGACGTGACGGGACAGTCTAGGTTTCTATCGGTTGAAGTGACCATACCCAGCGAAATAGACGACAGCCTTTTGATGACCCTATTGGACATCAGCGACCGCAATAAACTCGAACAAGAACTGAGAACCCACGTTCAAAACCTTGAAGACCGGGTCAATGAAAGAACCTTGGAAATCAGACAAATGCATGCGTTGCTCGAACGCGACAACCGACAAAGAGAAAAACTGAATAAGCAAGTTCGAGCGAACTATGTAGAGATCACCAAATCCATCATCCATTCCAAGCAAATCTTGGAATTGGCCTTGCCTGGCAAAGAGGCCGTCAAAAAAATCTTTCCGCAATCCATTTACATCTCCCGCCCACTCAACATCATTGGCGGGGACTTTCTTTTTCTGGACAAGAAGGAAGGCCGCAAAACACTCGCACTCATCGACAGCACGGGACACGGCGTGACAGGGGCCATGATTTCATTGACGGGTTCCATGCTCATGCGCGCAGCCTATGCAAGCCACGAGCAGGCAGGCCCCGCTGCCATCCTTGACCAGTTTTTGAACAACTGTCAAAACATGATGAGTTCGCAACAAAAAGGCCCACAAATTCACGGGTTCGATGCGGCCATCATCACCGTTGACGCGCAAAATAAAACCCTACAGTTTGCCGGCGCCAAGAGCCACCTTTTCCTCATCCGAGAAGGAAAAGAAACGCTCTATCATGGAACGCGGAAAAGCATTTATGCAGAAGACGTACAATCAAAGAAACCGTTGGGCATTCAAGCCTTCGAACAACAAGAAATCAAGCTGTCCAAGGGAGATCAAATTTTCTTGTACACGGATGGAATCACCGACCAATTCGGAGGGCCCAAAATGAAGAAAATGGGCCGAAGGAGGCTTGGAGAGATTTTGGCCGACAAATCCAAACTTCCTTTTCAAGATCGTGGAAAGGCCATTCAAAACGACCTGCTGCTTTGGAAAGGAGGGCACTTCAAAATTGACGACGCCAGCCTTGTGGGCCTCGAGTTCTAGACGCGAAGGTTAACCTCTGGTTTTTAGTCCTCTGTCTGAAGCGGCATAAATCCGTTCGATGATGTCCACAACCTTCAGCCCTTCAAGGCCGTTTGTGCTGATGCTTCCCTCTCCGCGCAGTGTATCCAAGACATTTTCAAAAACGTAACCATGGTTGGCTGCGCTTCCTTTGTAATGTCCGTAGTCATTGGCTGGGTTTGACGGCGGAAGTTCAGGCATCGTGTAGCCTTCTACATGGCAGTAATCAACCTCGTTCATGTATTGGCCTCCGACTTTGATGGTGCCCTTTTCTGCGACAATGGTCAATGAACTTTCAAAATTGGAGAGCGCCACAGCCGTCGAAAACTGAAGCGTTCCCATTCCGCCTTTGACAAAATCAAACGTCACCAATCCGGAATCCTCAAAATCCGTATTGTCTGCATGGGCAAAGTCTGCAAACCGTGATTGAATGCTGTGGATGTCTCCGAACAACCAATACAGGATGTCAATGAAATGACTAAACTGGGTAAACAAGGTTCCTCCGTCTAAATCTAAAGTGCCCTTCCAAGGAATCTTTCCATAGTAGCGGTCATCCCGATTCCAGAAACAGTTCACTTGGACCATGTGAATTCGGCCCAGAATGCCGGAATCCACCATCTCCTTGAGCCAAATGCTGGGGGGACTGTAGCGGTTTTGCATCACGCAAAACACCTGCTTTCCAACAGCCAGCGCCTTGAACAGCACCGCCTCTCCGTCCTGGCGACTGAGGGCCATTGGCTTCTCCACCACCACATGATGGTTGTGTTCCAATGCCAAAAGCGCCTGCTCTGCATGGCAGCCGTTTGGAGTACAGATGCAAACAACGTCCACCTCGGGGTGCGCTGTCAGCATGGCCTGGATGTCGCTGAAGAAAGCGAAGTCATCCGCTATCTCCAGTTCTTCTGGCGGCCTCAGGTCACATCCCGCAACCAATTCACACCCTTCTTGGCGGCGAACCATTTCGGCATGTCGCTTTCCAATGTGTCCAAGACCTACAACTGCGAATTTTAAGGGCGATGTTGTCATTTGAAAATTGAAATAAGCTGTTGCCTTTCGTCCGCAAAGGTCAGGCAATCATGACCACTTCCCCTCATCCAAAGACATGAAATGCCTCGGAACTTGAAGCATACGACTGCCATACCAACTGAACACCTCTCCATCTACAAGACGCGAAGGGAGGCCTTCGCATTCTTCCTGATGCACCTCTTTGAATGGAAACGGTTCGGAAGGGAGTAAGATTTCCTCCACCAACGCCTCACGAACCTCGGCCATTGAATGTGTCGGATACCGCGCAGAATTTGGCCAAGTCCGCCAGCCCCACCAACTCAATACCGATTGAATGTAGGCGTCACTGCCGGCCCACATCCACGGGTCGCGCCAAACTGCATAAGCTGCGAGACGGTCCCTCCCTGGATAGCAAATTTTGCGACCCTCAGCCCAAGTCGTCCTGGCCTCCTTTTCCATCTCCTCTCCTTTTTCTGCCTTTCCAACCAACCTGCCCAAATCCGAGAGCAACGCGAACGCCCGCTCCACCGAGCGCACATCGCAAACCCAGCATGGCACCCCCGCAATCTCCAAGGCCATGACATCTTGGGCTTCATTTTCCTCCAAGTTGGCAATGACCACATCTGGCTTCAAGTCCAGAATCAAGTCCACACGCACCCCCTTTGTGCCCCCAACTCTTGTCTTTTCGCGACGCAGATGCTCAGGATGAATGCAAAACCGGGTCACACCCACAATTTGCTCCTCCAATCCCAAGTCCACCAAAGTTTCTGTCAGTGAAGGCACCAAACTCACAATGCGCTGCGGTGGATTCTCAAACTGAATGGGAAAACCACGATCGTCAACCGATTCTATCATGACACAAAAATGCCCCGCTTGAGCGCAAACTGACAGTCCTGATTAAAAAGCGCCACGAATTGTCAGCTTTTCGTCACGTTCCCGACATCCTGTCAGTGTCCCCCCTCCAAAATCCAATTGGCACTGCATTTGACTATGGCTCTGCGTCCATTTGGACATTTAGAACGAAAACATACAATCCCGCATCAATGAGCAAAATCATCGGCATCGATCTCGGCACCACCAACTCTTGTGTTGCCGTGATGGAGGGCAACGAGCCCGTGGTCATCAACAACAGCGAAGGCAAACGGACAACCCCGTCCATGGTCGCTTTTGTCCAAGATGGAGAACGCAAAGTAGGCGATCCTGCAAAGCGTCAGGCCATCACCAACCCCACAAAAACCATCTATTCTGTGAAGCGATTCATGGGCCAGATGTTCTCAGAAGTGAGCAAGGAGGCTGGACGCGTCCCGTATAAGGTCGTCCAAGCTGACGGAGGTACCGCGCGAATCAAAATTGACGAACGCAACTACAGCCCTCAAGAAATCAGTGCCATGATTCTTCAGAAAATGAAGAAGACCGCAGAAGATTACTTGGGCACTGAAGTAACAGGAGCTGTTGTGACCGTTCCAGCTTACTTCAACGACAGTCAACGCCAAGCCACGAAAGAGGCGGGAGAGATTGCCGGTCTTGAAGTCAAACGCATCATCAACGAACCTACCGCCGCAGCGCTGGCCTACGGATTGGACAAGATGTCCACCGACCAGAAAATCGTGGTGTTTGACCTCGGCGGAGGCACCCATGACGTGAGCATCCTCGAACTCGGTGACGGCGTATTCGAAGTCTTGTCAACCGACGGAGACACCCATCTCGGTGGCGACGATTTTGACCAAGTCATCATCGACTGGTTGGTGGACGAGTTCAAGCAAGAGAACGGTGGTTTGGACCTGAGCAAGGATCCCATGGCTTTGCAGCGCCTGAAGGAAGCTGCTGAAAAAGCCAAGATTGAGCTCAGCAGCACAAACGGCACCGAAATCAACCTCCCCTACATCATGCCTGTCGATGGCGTGCCAAAGCACTTGGTTCGTTCAATGAACCGTGCCAAGTTTGAGCAGCTGGCAGACAGCCTGATCAAGCGCACCATTGAGCCTTGCCAAACTGCCATGAAGGCCGCAGGTCTTAGTACCAGTGACATCGACGAAGTCATCTTGGTTGGTGGTTCTACGCGAATCCCTGCAGTTCAAGATGCCGTTACTTCTTTCTTCGGAAAAGAAGCGTCAAAAGGTGTGAATCCCGATGAAGTTGTCGCGGTCGGTGCGGCCATTCAAGGTGGTGTATTGAGTGGCGATGTGAAGGATGTGCTCCTATTGGACGTGACGCCATTGTCTTTGGGCATCGAAACCATGGGAGGTGTGATGACCAAACTGATTGAGTCCAACACGACCATCCCAACCAAAAAGAGCGAAACGTTCTCCACGGCCAGCGACAACCAGCCGAGCGTGGACATCAACGTCTTGCAAGGTGAGCGCTCCATGGCCAATGACAACCGCTCCATTGGGCGGTTCCAATTGTCGGACATTCCTCCTGCTCAGCGCGGTGTGCCACAAATCGAAGTCTCCTTCGACATCGATGCCAATGGCATCATCAACGTGAGTGCCCAGGACAAGGCCACTGGAAAGGAACAGCGCATTCGGATTGAAGCGTCAAGCGGTTTGAGCGACGAGGAAATCCAGCGAATGAAGGACGAGGCTGCCGCCAACGCAGACTCCGACAAAGAGGCCAAGGAAAAGGTTGAAATCCTCAACCAAGCAGATGGCTTGGTTTTCCAAACTGAGAAGCAACTCAAAGAGTTCGGAGAAAAGCTTCCCGAGGAGAAGAAGGGTCCCATTGAGGCTGCCCTTACAACCTTGAAGGAAGCCCATGCCGCGCAAGACATCGACGCATGCAAAGCGGGCATTGAAGGGCTGAATCAAGCCTTCTCTGCCGCCAGTGAAGAGATGTACAATGCCAGCCAAGGTGCGGGCGAAGGGGCCAATCCCGACGCAGGTGCGGCCGGAGCTTCGGAAGGGGACGAAGAGGTCACCGACGTCGACTTTGAAGAAGTCAGCGAAGACAAGTGAAGGTCTTCACATGAAAAATGAAAAAGGCGATCCTTCGGGGTCGCCTTTTTTGCTTTCCACAGAGAACCCGACAGCTGCATTGGTGTTCCTTTTTTTCTGCCTTTTGTTGTCCTCAAGCCATTCCCATGACCACAGAACCCCATCCAAACGACCTCCAGGCTTCCGCCCGTTGGAAAAACCGTTCCAAATGGGTTTTGGCTGCGATTGCCCTCTTGACGGTGTTTTCGGGATGGCGGGCATCCCAAATCGGTTTCAATTATGACTTTGAGGCATTTTTCCCTCAGGGACAACCCGAAACCTCATTCTACCTGCAATTCAGAGAAGCGTTCAGCACTGACAACGACTTCATTTTGGTCGGCGTGAAACGAGAAGAGGGCATTTTTAATCGAGACTTCCTCGGCGCCGTTCGGGCATTGTCCGACACCCTCGAGACGCTACCGGGCGTCACCCAAGTGCTGGACCCAACACAATTGCGCCTTCCCGTTCAAGACCCTGTTTTAGGGATGGTCTTCCAAAGGCCCATCTTGAGGTGGGAGACACCTGAACATTACAAGGCCGACAGCGCCTACCTCTGGCGTGATGACCAATGGGTGGGAAGCCTCCTCAGTGCAGACGGAAAGTCCATTGCCTTGACCGTGGGCCAAACCGCCATGCTCTCCAAACAAGGCTGCGACGACATCGCCAAGGACATCGATGCCGTTTTAGACCAGTGGAGAAACAGGCTGTCTCAGCGCGGCATTGCCGTTGAAACTCACCGTGCCGGGCGCGCGCATGCGCAGGTTCATTACGTCTCCGTTATGGAGAGGGAAGTCGCTTTGTTTGTGGGATTGGGCCTCATTTTACTCGTCACGTTTCTCTTCTTTGCCTTTCGCACTTGGTGGGGAATCGTGATTCCACTGACCGTCATCCTGCTCAGTGGATTGGGAACTTTGGCCTTCATGGAGGTGACCGGTAAGGGCATCGACATCATGACCATCGTATTGCCCACGATTATTTTCGTCGTTGGCATGAGCGATGTGGTGCACATCATCACCCGATATCTCGATGAGCTGCGGGGGGGGCTCCCCCCCTTTCCTGCACTCAGAAAGGCCTTTAAGGAAGTTGGACTCGCCACCTTTCTGACTTCCTTGACAACGGCGCTGGGCTTCTTGACCTTGCTGTCCTCGGCCATCGGCCCCATTCGAGAATTTGGACTGTACACCGCTGCAGGTGTCTTCATTGCATTCGGCCTCGCCTTCACCCTGCTTCCCGCAGTGCTCATTCGGTCCAAAGCACCGATTCGCCAGGCTGAAGATGGTGCCTCGGCTTCCCCTTGGACACCCTGGCTGTCACGTTGGTTTATTCGCATTCTACGTCACCGCAAAGCCATTTTGGTGATGACCGCACTCGTTTCGGCTGTGAGCATCGGATTCGTTGCTCAAATCGAAGTCAACAACTTCCTCTTGGAGGACCTCCGTGAGGAAGACCCCCTGCGCCAAGAGTTCAACTTCTTTGAGCACACCTTTGCTGGCGTTAGGCCCTATGAACTCGCACTCGAGTTTGAGCCCGGCAGAGACATCATGTCCGAGCCCAATGTCCTCGCGACGGTCGACAGCGTGGAGCAGTGGTTGAAAGCCGACATTGGTGCTGGTTCTGTTTTGGGGCCCGGAATGGCCGCGCGAACCGCACATCGCCTCATGAATGGCGACCGCCCTTCTGCAGATCTGATTCCAGAGGGCCCCGCGCTCGACCGGCTTCTCAAAAGGCTTTCCAAATGGGGGAAAAACAACGAAAACGGCGCTTCTAGTTTGGGCTGGACTGATGTAGTCAACACCGAAATCGGGCTTGCCCGCATCACAGCCAAAACCGCCGATTTAGGAGCCAAAGAATTGGCCAAGCGAAACGCCAAATTCCAAGACAGATTGGCCAATCACATGGCCGCCACATTTGACTCTCCTCCGTTTACCACGCACATTACGGGAACGGCGAGCCTCATCGACCTCAACAATCGCTTCCTGGCCTCGGACATGGTGCTGGGTCTTTTGATTGCATTTGCAGCCGTGGCGCTCATTGTGGGCCTTCTGTTCAAGAGTCTCAAAATGACCTTGATCTCTTTGGTGCCCAATGTCCTCCCCTTGCTCTTTATCGCCGGTTTCATGGGGGCAATGGACATTGACCTGAAAGTATCGACCTCCATCATATTCACCATTGCTTTCGGCATCGCGGTGGATGACACCCTTCACTTCTTGGCCAAGTACCGGATTCTACTCCAGCAAGGCCGAAGTCCAATCTGGGCCCTGCGTCGAACATTCCTGTCCACCGGTAAGGCCATTGTTGTGACCTCCATCATCCTGTGTGGTGGCTTTTCTACATTGATGCTCAGCAGTTTTGAAGGCACATTCCATATCGGACTGCTCGTTTCATTGACCCTCTGCTTCGCTGTTCTTGTGGACTTGGCCGTCCTGCCTCTTCTTCTTCTGCCAAAAAGAGCGAGGCGCACCTAACTTGGGAACATGCTCCACCGCCGTGCTTTTTTGCGCAGGGCAGCTGCCATGGCTGCTGTTCTGGGCTTAGACCCCACCCGCTTGCTCCAAGCCGGAACTCCCGTTGCCCCGTCATTTGTCCCATTGAATCCATCAGATCGATTCAAAGAAGGCCACATGTTGAGCACGTGGTACCACGGGGTCGTGTCCAACCAAGAGGGCTGGAAGCAAATGCAAGCAGGCGGAACTGCCCTGGATGCGGTGGTTGAGGGCACCGCCTTGGTGGAAAGTGACCCAACTGGAACTTCCGTAGGGATTGGAGGTCGTCCTGACCGATCCGGGCGGGTTACCCTCGATGCCTGCGTGATGGGGCCTGACGGAGGCGCAGGGGGAGTTTGCTTCCTCGAAGACATTGAACATCCCGTGAAAGTCGCACGGGCGGTCATGGAAGACACTCCCCACGTCTTACTCGCCGGTGATGGCGCCCGAGAATTTGCTTTATCCAAGGGGTTTGAACCGCGGAATCTGCTCACACCAAACAGTGAAGCCGCATGGAAAAAGTGGAAGGAAAGTGCTGAATACAAACCCATCATCAACGTGGAAAACCATGACACCATCGGCATGATCGCCCAAGACTTGGAGGGCAACCTGGCAGGAGCTTGTACCACCAGCGGGTTGGCGTATAAGCTCCGTGGACGCGTAGGCGACAGCCCCATCATCGGAGCAGGTCTTTTCGTAGACAACCAAGTGGGAGCCTGCACCGCTACAGGGCTTGGTGAGGCCGTCATGAAAACCTTAGGTTCATTCTTGGTGGTGGAATTGATTCGCCAAGGTCGGAGTCCTCAGGAAGCCTGTGAAGAAGCTGTGGACCGTATCATTCAAAGGATGCCCGTTCAAGATTTACAAGTTGGATACCTGGCCATGGACACCCAAGGCCGCTCTGGATCTTTTGCCATTCACGAAGGCTTCAACTTCGCGAGAACCCTTTCCGGTCAAACTGAAATGATCGACGCTTCCTTTCGATCCTAACCCACATGGCCCTTGTTTCTCTTTCCAGTAAAAGGAGCAATCTGCTCGGTGTTTTGGCCCTGTCTCGCCCTCGAAACTTGGCCATTGCAGCGCTCACTTTGCTGCTGATTCGCTACGGCTGGATGACGCGTTGGGTCACCGGAGGAGTCCACCTTCAAACCTCTGTTGTTCACGTTTTTGAGGCCACACTGGTGATGGTCTTGCTCATGGCCGCAGGGAACATCATCAACGCCTATTTCGATGTTCAAGAAGACCGCATCAATCGGCCCCAGCGCGCTTTGGTGGACCGAACGGTGAAGCGACGCGTCTTGATCGTGACCCATCAAGTTTTGAATCTGATCGGTTTGTTGGTCGCTGCCCACCTCTCCTGGAGCGTGGGTTCCATTGGCCCCTTGATTCTGGCCATCATGGTGAGCTGGATTTTATGGCGTTACAGTGCCAGCTGGAAGGCCAAGCCCTTGATCGGAAACCTCTCCATCGCCTTTTTACTGGGCATGGTTCCCTTGTGGCTGGCCTCTTTGGAGGCGGCAGGGGCGGGCCCAGAACTCCAAAGGGATTTGCTTCAAAACTTGGGGGCTTACGGAGCCATGGCCATGGCCATTGGCACGGTTCGAGAGTTGGCCAAAGACGCCATGGACATGAAAGGAGACGCCGCAGCGAAAAAATCCACCTTCCCCCTCTGGAAGGGCGAAAACCTCACCCGGAGACTTTGTTTGGTGCTTTGGATCTGTGTGGCTCTGATGTACGCTGCGGGCATCCAACAATGGGGGGGCATTGAGGAATGGCCCAGCTGGATAAAATGGGCAGCCCCATTCCCCGGATGGGCAGCCTGCCTTTTCCTTTTGCTTCAGCGCAATACCCGCTGGAAGACCTTGTCAAGGGCCACCTTGGCCACGTTGATCCTGGGCATTGTACAATGCGCTTGGATTCCTGGTATTTGATTCTGTTCTGGCTTTGATTCACTTCAGCTTAACGCAGACTTCCCATTGCCGTTCTGGTGAGCTCGGCATTTGACGCAGAGTTAAAACAGAACCAACATCCAGCTTGAAATCAATTTTGAGATTGCGACATCAATTTCAACCAAAACATACATTTCACCATGAAAGCCCTGCTTTTAGCATTGTCCTGCCTGCTGACCAGCATTCTCTTCGCCCAGAACACCATTCCTGTCTCGGGAAGCACCGGAACCACCACATGGACCTCCAACAATGTCTACATCCTGACTGGATACGTGTTTGTAGAATCGGGTCAAGTCCTCACCATTGAACCCGGTACCGTCGTGAAAGGAGCCCCTGGAAGCGGAGTGGACGCTTCGGCCTTGATTGTCACCAAAGGTGGGCAACTGATTGCCGACGGAACGGCTGAATTCCCCATCATTTTCACGTTTGAAGGCGACCCACTGGACGGTTCAGTGGCTTACGACACCCGGGGCCAATGGGGAGGCATCATCATTTTGGGCCAGGCCACCACCAACTTCGGGGGGGCCAGCACAAATCGAAGGAATTCCCACCGACAACAACCTCGCAGAATACGGAGGCGACAATGACGCCGACAACAGCGGCATTTTGCGCTACGTGTCGATTCGCCATGGAGGAACCGAGCTTGGCGCAGCCAACGAAATCAACGGCTTGACTTTGGCTGGTGTGGGAAGCGGCACCACCCTCGACCACATTGAAATTGTCTCCAACTTGGATGACGGCATTGAATTTTTTGGTGGGGCCGTTTCGGCCACACATGTCCTTGTTGCCTTCTGTGGAGACGACAGCTTCGACTGGGATCAAGGCTATCACGGTGCAGACAACGCGCATTGGTTGGCCATCCAAGACCAACCCGGTCTGAGTGGAGACCGAGGCGGAGAGTTGGATGGAGACGACTCCGATGATGGAAACGTGTCTGCCGATGAAATGCCCTTGGCCACCCCCACGGTCACAGGATGGACCATTGTCGGCGTTGGTGATGGCCAAGGCTTGCTGTTCCGAAATGGATCTGGTGGCCACGTGAGCAACGGACTGTTCGCCAACGTAGCAGAAGGCATCGAAATCGAAGACAAAGAATCACCCCTCGATGCATTTGACCATTTCCTTTCAGGAGACCTGACCTTGAGCAACATCAAAATGTTCAACTGCGAAGATGCCCTGGACTACGACGGAACAGCCGTGGAAGATGGAGACGCACAACTTGACGCCTACGCGGTAGACAACGGAATTGAGGTCTTGAATGGACTCGACATCGATGACCAATTCAACTTTGACGTGGCTGGCCAACAGGCCACAGACCCCATCAATGTGGACAGTGAATTTGGTTCGGGCCAAGACTGGGCCTTGGGATGGACGTTCTGCGATGAGCGCTCACTCTTCGGCTCAGGGGTTTTGCAGGTCGCAACTCAAGAACAAAGCCATGACGTCTTGGCTTTTCCAAACCCATTTGCCCACGCAGTGTCATTGGCCCTTCCGAATCATGCTGGCACAGATTGGATCATGATCAACGCCAATGGACGGTTGATTCACTCTGGACATACCCAACAATCCGTGCTCCAAATCAACACCGCCAACCTGCCTTCAGGGGTGTACTTTTTGCGGGGAACAGATGGCCAGTATGCTTGGTCAACTGTGGTCATGAAACGTGACTAAACCATAAATCACCGGCATCTGCCACTGAATTTTCTTGAACAACCGGAGTTTTGCCACCGCTGCGAAGCTCCGGTTGTTGACGTAAAGGGCACCAAAAGAAAAAGAGCGGTTAACACCGGGTTAACGTGTTGAGGGAGCTTCTGCATTCATTTTGCAGAACAAATCAGAGCGCATGCGTTTGCTTCAGCTTCTGGTCATCTTGACCACAGCATTTACAGCCCAATCTCAAGGGGTCATCCGTGGTAAAATCAACGATGGCCATACCGGCGAAAGCCTGATTGGAGCCAACGCCTTGATCGAAGGCACCACCAAAGGAGCCATGGCCGACCTGGACGGCAACTTCAGTTTGGAAGGCTTGGCCCCAGGCACCTACAATGTCGTTGGAAGGTTCATCGGATATCGCCCCCACATCCAAGAGGTGGTGATCCTTGGAGACGACGTTCAAGTCGTTCAATTCAACCTCTTCCCAGAGACGTTTGTGATCGAGCAAGCCGCCGAAGTCGTGGCCAAAGTGGACCGTGCGCGGGACACCTATATGGAGAACATCAAGAAAAAGTCTGCCGCCAGCATAGACTACATCTCCAGCCAGCAAATCAAGCGCACCGGGGACAACGACGCTGCCAGCGCCATGAAGCGCGTGTCTGGAGTGTCCACCGTGGGCAACTTCATTTTTGTTCGGGGCCTATCGGATCGTTATCTGAAAACCACATTGAATGGAGCCGAGGTTCCATCCATGAACCCGCGCAGAAACACCATCGAAATGGACCTCTTCCCCACCAACTTGGTGGACAATTTGAAGGTGGTCAAAACGCAAACCGCCAACCTGCCATCGGATTGGGCGGGCGCCTACATCTCCGTTGAAACCAAAGACTTTCCGGACCAGTTCATGTTCAACTATTCCAGCAGCTTGGGATGGAATACGAACACAACGGGCAAAGAAGTGCTGTCTAGCCAACGCGGAAGCAAAGACTGGCTCGGTTTCGACGATGGTTCGAGAAGCTTGAGTCAAGTGGCTCAGTCTGCGGCTCAAAATGGCTGGCCCAGCGCCGCCTCCGTCTCCTTTGGAGATCAGATTCAATACATCATCGACCGTGACTTGCTGTCCAACAGCGCCGCGCAAGACGCACTCTCCGGTTGCGGCTTGGGTTCATTGGATGACATCGCTTCCTACGAAGATGCCCAGTGCGTGCTCACCGGTCTGGGATATGCGGATCAATGGGGCGCCGCTCAGTTGGGAGACTCTTTGTACTTCCAAGCTGCCATTCCTGCATCCATTGAAGCCAATCAAGGGCTCACCGATGTCGGGCAGAGCTTTGACAATACCTGGGAGCATGTCCGCCGCACTGCCGCCATGGACATGAAGCACTCGATCACATTTGGCAATCAGACTTCTCTTTTTGGACGCCAACTCGGATACACATTTGGCGCCCAGTATGCCCGCAACACCCGAGGCTACCAAGATGGAATCTATGGCCGCTGGGCCGCCGGAAATGTGGTGGGTACAGACGCCCTTGACATGCAGCAGCGCTACACCGACGAGCGCACCAACGAGACCCACCGCTGGAACACCCTTTTGAACTTGAGCTATAAGCTCAACGAGTTCAACAAAATCTCTTTGATGGGCATGACCATCACCAGTGGGACCAACAGCGCCCGCTTCCAAGAAGGACTCAACCCTCGGGATGGCGACGAAATTCAGCAGCAACGCTCACACCGCTACCAGAGCCGCACCTTGAATACCTTTCAGATGCGCGGCGAGCATTACATGCCGCAATCTGAATTCACGATTGACTGGGTAGCCAGCCGATCTGAAGGCCGCATGAGCACACCGGACTTGCGCGTGCTGTTCAACAACTACATCGACAACACTGAAGCCCTTGTTGACGAGGCCGTCTTCTTTGATGCCGACGGGACGGCGCTGGACCCCTCGGATTCTGGCGACATCTTGGATGAGATCGAAGGCTTGGTGGACGACGGCGTTCTGAGCAGCAATTGGGCGGAAGACGTGGCAGGAACAGTGGAGGCCCTTCAACAGGAAGGCGTGGCCATTGGCAACATGGAAATCCCCACCGAAACCAACCGATTTTATAGCATTCGCCCCGATCGCTACCCCGCTCCCAATCGCTTTTGGCGCGCACTTGAAGAAAGCAAAACAGACCTCAAAATCAATTTCAGCAAGCCTGTGTTTTCTGGAAAGGACCGTCTTGAGGGCAAAGTTTCCTTTGGGGGAAGCTTCGTGCGAACCGAGCGCAGCCAGCAGGAAGACGCTTTCACCTTCGCCGCATCCGGACAATTCTTTGACCAGTTCGAAGGAAGCCCGTCCCAATACTTTGCCTCCTCCAACATGGTGGTGGCACAAGGGAGTGATTTTATTCAAACCAACAACGTCAGCAACCCGGGCAACTCTGATGCCGGATTCTTGAATGTCTTGGGTACTTACGCCATGCTTGATGCACGCGTCAACGAGCGGCTAAGCGGAAACTTGGGCATGCGCCTGGAATCTGCCAGCATGAGCATTGAAAGCAACCGGGACACGTCGGACCAGACCCCTGAGCAAATCGCCAACAACCGAGGCACCTTGGACGAGACCAACTTGTTGCCCTCGTTCAACATGACCTACATCTTGGGCAAGGTTGATCCCATTCGGACCACCAACTTGCGCGCCGCCTACAGCAAAACATTGGCCCGTCCGGTGTTCCGTGAGAAGGCCCCTTTCCGTGGATTCGACTTCGAGACCCTACAAACCCTGAAGGGCAACCCTTCGCTGGGCCAAACCCGCATTGACAATGTGGACTTGAAACTGGAGCATTACCCCACATTGGGCGAGATGATCTCTGCGGGGGTGTTCTACAAGCACTTCAGTGACCCCATCGAGCAAACCCAAGTACTCGAAGCCGTGAACGAAGAGCTGACTTGGTCCAATGTCCCCTATGCAGATGTGATGGGTGTGGAGTTCGAAGCCAAGAAAGACTTGGCCAATGTGACCAGCTCTCGCTTTTTCAAAGACCTCTCCATTTCTGGCAACGTGACGCTGATCCGTTCTTCAGTCAAGATTCCAGAGGCTGAGCTCGAGAGCATCCGTGCCCAAGACCCCAACCACCCCGACACGCGTGCCCTGTTCGGACAGGCCCCTTACATTATCAATGGTGTCTTGACCTACATCAATGACAGCGCGGACTTTGTGACCACTTTGTCTTTCAATGTTCAAGGCCCCAAGGTGTTCTTGGTGACCCAAGGCGCCCTGCCCAATGTGATGCAACAACCCACCCCCACTCTAGACCTGAGCTTGGGCAAAGGATGGGGCGACCATTTCCGCATCGGATTCAAGGCCCGGAACTTGATCAATCCAAGGAACCGCATGACCCACCTTTTCAATGGCGTCATGTATGATTGGTCCAGCTTTACGCGTGGACGGACATACTCGGTGAGTCTCTCCTACTCGATCTAACCTTGAATTAGACACCGTAACAGGCCTCTATTTCTAGAAAACCTTCAACCGAGCCCAAACTCGCGTTGGAGGTTTTCTAGCGTTTCGGCGGGAAGTTCGCGGACATCAAGCAGCATCAACCCATCCAGCGCATCGTTGAATTTCGGATCCCGGTTGAATCCCAGAATGCGGGCATTTTGATGCAAGTACTTCTTGAGGAGCACCGGAACCACCACATCTGACCGTTCAATGTCGGCCAAGATGCGATCCAACCGCTTGACATCACCACCGGCTCCCTCTAAAAGGGCATCGGCATCCACCCGCTTTTCCTCGAATGCAAATCGCTTTCGTGGACGAATGTGACTGGCCAAAACCGAATCCCAATAATCCCTGCGCACGAAACCCATGATGAGTGACCGGGAAAACTGTTTGTAGTCACTGCTAATCGTCACTGGGCCCAGAATGTACCGGGCCTCACCTGAACGCATCAAGACGGCCAATATGCCCTTCCATAGAAGGAACAATGGCATTCTTTTCCTTTGATAATCCGGAACGATAAACGACCTGCCCAATTCCACACTTTCCCTCAAAATGGGATGAAAACCCTTCTTCATTCGAAACAGCGAGTGGGTGTAAAATCCCCGAGCTCCATACCGTTCCATGATTTCCCAACCTTCACCCACTCGGTAGGCGCCAGCCAACCGAGTGGCCTCTCGGTCCCAGAGAATCAGGTGTTGATAGTACAAGTCATATTCATCGAGGTCCACAGCCTTGTGGGTCCCCTCGCCCACCTCCCGGAAGGTCCATTCTCGGCTCCGGCCGATCTCCTTTAAGGTGTGAGGTATGTGTTCTGCAGACGTAAAAAACACATCGAATTCTTGGTGAGAAAACAGCTTATTGCCTTGGATGGCATCCATCTCACCACTCAACAATTCAGGCGCAACAGGCGCCGCAAGGGGAACCGGTCGTTTGGGCATTCTTACCCCTTTGAACCAATCCTTTTGAACCTCATAAGCCGCACCCATCGCGTACGATTTTGCCCGGAGAAATCGCGCAAGCTGATCGTGGCTCTCTAGTCCGGACAGGTCTCGTTGTCGAATGGGATGGCCAATCCGCATGCGCAGCACTTGTCCCTTTTTATTTTGCAAATCAGCGGTCATGCGAAGCGATCGCAGGGAAGGATGAATCAAGCCCAACCATTGAGACAAAGGACTGTTGGCTCCGTCGATGTAAACCGGCACAATGGGAACCCCTTGCTTTTTCGCCCAACCCACCAGCGAGGCATTCCATCGTCCATCGGCCACCCATTTTGCAGACCTGCGATATGAGCTGACCTCCACCGCTGGAAAAATGCCAAAAGCCCCCCCGGATTTGACATGCGTCGCAGCCGCTCTCCAACCCGATAGACGCGCTCCACCGCCTTCATTTTCCGCATCTGACAACACCACAAAAGCACGTTCAAGCTGAGGAATGTTTCCCATGGAGTCATCCACACCCAACTTGAAGTCCGAACGCACATTCCCAACCTCACGGGCCAAAGCCAACGCATCCAGCGGACCAAATGGGTGATTGGAAACCAAAATGAAACCTCCTTCCTTAGGCAGTCGACTCAAGTCCTCCTCGCCAAGTTCGATGTCCACATCCAATGTATCGAAGACAGCATCTACAAAGGCGTGACCATGGAGGTGAGACAACTGCTCGAATGCCACATTGGCCCGTCTGACTCCGCCAAACCGATGAAACAACCCCACCAAAGGATGCCGTTCGGGCAAGCCTGACCTCCGGGCCAAATCAGCTCGGGTCATCCAATCTTCCGTTCTCGGGTCTTTGTCCTGCACCGGCGCCAAATTACTAGACACCGGACGCTGCATCGATTCAATTCGAAGTAATTTGCAGCCATGATTCGCACTTCTCTTGGCGCTGCAATGGCCACTGTCCTGCTCGTTCTCATCGGCTGCTCTGATTCCCCCTCTTCAGGTGACTCACCCAACACCGAAGACCCCAATGAAACCGCCATGGAAATCGACCCCAACCGCTTGGAAATTCATGGACACCGTGGTGCACGCGGATTGGTTCCCGAGAATTCAATGCCGGGATTCGTGCTCGCTTTGCGGGAAGGGGCCGACGTGCTCGAAATGGACATGTGTATTTCTTCCGATGGACAAATCATCATCAGCCATGAGCCCTGGATGAATGGCAAAATTTGCCTGGACCCAAGCAACAGTGCCATTCCAGAGGGAGAGCCAAAGTCCTTTAACCTCCACAACATGACCGCAAAAGAAATCGCAAGATTTGACTGTGGTTCAGTGGCCAATCCAGATTTCCCTGAGCAGCAAAACCTCCCCACATTCAAGCCAACCCTAGATCAAGTCGTGGCTTTGGTCGAAACGGTTCCCCTGCTCGATGGTGGCCTTCTCCACTACAACTTGGAAATCAAACACAGCCAAAATCTTGAGCCCGAGTTCTGTCCCGATGCAAAAACCTTTGCCAAACTGGTTCTCGATAAGGTGAATGCCTTGGGCATCGCAGACCGCACCTGCATTCAAAGTTTTTCGGCTGAGGCCTTGGAAGCCGTTCATGAATTGGATAAAGACATGACCACGGCTTGGCTGGTGGGTACAGAAGGCACTGTGCAATCGCAACTCGATCAACTGACTTTCGCTCCCGACATCTACTCTCCCCAGTGGAAGCTCATTGATGCCAGCGATGTCGCCATGCTTCAAGCGAAGGACATTCGTGTGATTCCTTGGACGGCCAACACCCAGGAAGACCTGTTTCAATTGATGGAAATGGGGGTCGATGGAATCATCACAGACCGTCCAGACGTGCTCTACAAAATGCGCTAGTCGCGCCGTTTTCAGCGCAGGATTTGCACCACGCCGTTTTGGCGAATCACTTCAGGAATGCGTCCTTTTCGAAGCTCGATGATGATCTCCCAAGTGTAGGCCCCGTCGACGGCGAAATATCTCCCGCTTTCTCGGGTTTTGGACCCCTCTGTGCCCTCTACTTGTCCGTACCAAACTTCGTTGGGATCGTCCGTTGAAAACACAGGACGTCCCCAACGGTCCCAGACCACAACACTGTATGTGAAGGGCGCACAATCAAGGACGGGGAACCATGCATCATTGGTCCCATCGTTGTTGGGCGTGAACGCCGTCGGTACATAAATCTGACACCCACAAACCACCTCCTGAATTTCAAAGGCGTGAAAGACCGTGTCGCACACATTGGTTACTTCGACGAAATGAGAGCCGGACCGCGAAAAGAGGCGCGTGGGCAAAAAGCTGCCATCCTCCCATTGGTAATTCGCGGGGTACACATTTGCCCCTTGGAGGACACTCAGCTCCAAAGAATCATCCAGACAGAGCGTATATGTCGCCTCTAAAGGAACCGTGATTTCAGAAGAAATGCCCACGGTCATGGAGTCCACGAATTCACAGCCACTGACCTGGCTGGTCGCGACATAAGATCCTGGCTGATTCACATCGATGTTGATGCCCACTTCACCGGTGTTCCAAGTCACCAAAACATCTTCGAGCTCTGTGTCGATGGTCAACACGTCACCAGGACAAAGCAAGGTGTCTTCCGGCAAGTCAAATACAGGAACAGGGCGGTATTCAACCGCAATGGTGTCCCGACCAATGCAACCCGCCAATGCCACTTCTACCGTGTATTCCCCGCCGACGGTCACCTCCAAAGATTCGGTCGTCAAAGAGTCATTGAAAATGACATAGTCGGCCCCTGGAACGGATGGAATCAGCGTTGCCGTTTCCCCTTCGCAAAGCAAAAGATCCAAGCCAAGATCAAACGAAGGCAAGGGCTGTTCAATGACCGATACCGATGAGGTCGCATCGCACCCGTCTTGGGTAACGGTCACTTCGTAGATCCCCGGAAAACTGGCCCACAACTGGTTGCCTTCTGCGCCATTTTGCCAGAGGTAATCACTGGCGCCAAAAGCAGCAAGCAGCAGAACACTGTCTCCTTCGCAATAATTCACCACTGCCGGCAAATTCGCATCGAATGGACTGGCCACCTCAATGAACACTTGACCATTGGCTTGACAATTTCCAATGGCCACATTGACGGTGTAGATGCCCGTATTGACCACCTCAAAAGTGGGGCCTTCGCTGCCGTCTTGCCAAGTCGAGGTTCCCCCATTGTATCCACTGCTGAGTGTGACTGGGCTATCGGGACAAACCAATAAATCTGGGCCCAGGTCCACTGTGGTGAGCGCGCTTTCGACCACAAACACATCATCACTGGCCTCGCACCCCGTAGACCGTGGCCGTGACCGTATACATCCCAGGGTCAGTCACTGTATACTCAGAATCCGCAGGCCCATTTGACCACTGAAAAACTGGCGGCAAACCATCCCAACCATTCACCAAGGCATCCAAATCCGCCTCCTCCCCCAAACAAAGGACCACTTCCTCCTCCAAGTCAAGCGGGTAAGCATCAAACCAAATGACCTCCATCTCATCGCTGACTTGACAGCCCTGAATGGTCACCAAAACTTGCACCAAGCCCGAATCCGCAACCTGAATGTTTTGATTGAAATCCCCCGTGCTCCAGATGAACTGCGCCGTGGGATTGCCTGCATCTAACGACACCAGTTCACCAGGACAAACCGTGGTATCTCCCCCCAACTCCGGCTGGACAATGTCGATGAGGACCACGTCAATGTCGATCTCTTCCTCACAACCTTCTGCTGTGGTCACCAATGCCACGCCATCAACCTCGCCCGTCTCCCAATTCGGTCCCACGGAACCGTCTGGCCATGTGGTCGTGGCCTCTGGCCATGTCACTTCAATCTCAACAGTCTCCCCTGGACAAACTTCAGCTGTCACAGGATCCAGCACTACACTTTCCGGGCCTTCTATGGCTCCGATATCGGGCATCGCATCCCGAAGAACCCCCCTTTGATCTATGGCAACACCAAGCGAAGCGGCCGCGTCCTTCGCTGGGCTCAACGGTTCACATGTGCTGATCATGTATGCGTCTGTTGGGCCACCGTAATCGGAAAACGCAAGCAAGACTGGATCCACTCCAATCAAAATTCCCTGTGGCCGCAGCGTCAAATTCAGTTTCGGCGTTGCCTGCCATCACCCCCACCAAGTTGAACCCCTGAACAGCTGCAATGGGGCCGTTGTTGTTCAGGAATACATCTTCGAGATCCCCACTGGGAGAGCCCATCGCGACATTGTTATAAATCAAGCAATTGTCCATCGTGAGGTTGCCGGAATAGGTGCCTATGGCTCCACCCCGACCCAATCCATCGTCGGAAGCATTCCCACTGGAAGAATTGCCTGCTCCACCGGGAATCGCCTGGTTATCACTGAATGTACAGTGCCGAAACGTGTGGGTCCCAGAACGAGAGAAAAAGGCACCTCCCATCGCGGCTCCGCCCCCGCCCCCTGCTCCGCCAGCCACACCGCCATTGCCACCAGTTTCCTCCAAACAAGACACCACTGGTTCCATCGCCTGGGCCGCCACCGCCCCAGAAGCCCGTTGAATATCCTCCACCGCCGCCGCCGCCGCCAATGCCCGCTGTAGTGGCATCCTCGTCTGCCCCGCCGCCGCCAATGTCGCCGCCATCTCCTCCTGCACCGAAGCCACTAAAGCTTTGTCCACCGTTCCCCCCCGTTTCCTCCTGTGCCCCCATTGCCGCCATCCCCACCGCGTGCCTCGCATCCAGAAAACGTACAATTCTCAAAAACAGAAACCGATCCTAGCCAATTGCTGATGGCCCCTCCAGCACCCAAGGCACCGCCGCCGCCGCCGCCGCCATTGTTGCCATCATTTCCAAACGCAATGCACCCCACAAAAAGGCATCCGAATGCCTCGAGTTCTCCTCGATTGTGAATGCCGCCTCCAAAACCAATGCCCGATTCACAATCTCGAAAAACCACACTGTGCATTGTCAAATCATCACAATTGGTTTCGATTGCCCCTCCGGGATCATTGCCATCGAATCCGTTTCGGAATTCCATGCTGTCCAAAGTCAATGCAATTAAGTCCGAACTCAAGTCAAAAAATCGGCTCGCCTGACTGGCATCTATGATGGTCGTCCGCGCACCACTTCCCGTGACTGTGATCTGTCCTCCATCAAGGAACATCTCTCCGAGAGACCAATCGTAGACACCTTCGGGCAATTCAATGCTCACAGGCGTTGCCGACAATTCCGCCTCTTGTAAAGCGGCCCGAAACGTACACACACCGCTTGCGCTGGCACAGATGCCATCATTGGGGTTGGCGTCGTTTTCGTCCGCAGTGGAATCCACGATAAATTGACCACAAATTGGACCTGCCAAAAAGAGGGCCACAACCGATAGTATCAATCGAAAAAAGTCGCTTTTCATTGGCTTGGGAAGGTGCACAAAGTACAAACCGAACCAGAGTGGAAAAGGTTGTCAGCCCGTTGCTTTTTTAACCACGAAAACCATAAAATTTGAGGACATCTCATTTCCATGTGCTCCATCACAGCCCTCCTCAATAAATCTGAAGCGACACCCCTTGCTCGACAGCGCGTGTTAGAAGCCTCTCACGTCCAAATCCACAGGGGGCCCGATTGGTCTGGAATTCGCGCGTTTGATTCCGCCATTGTCGCCCATGAGCGCTTGGCCATTGTCGATGTCATGAGCGGAGCGCAGCCACTGGAAGATCCAACCAGCGGTGCTGTTCTGGCTGTCAATGGTGAAATCTACAATCACCAGTCATTGAAAAAGGACAATCCGGCATGCCAAGCCTACCCCTTTCAATCTGGCAGCGACTGCGAAGTCATACTGGCCCTCTACAAACATCATGGTGCCGGCCTCGTACAATTCCTCTCTGGCATGTATGCCTTTGTGCTCTTCAATCCAGAAAATGGAGAATGGCTAATCGGCCGCGACCCTATGGGCATAATCCCTTTGTATTTTGGAAAAGACGCCCAAGGCGCGCTTTGGGTGGCCTCTGAAATGAAGGCGTTGACCGCAGAATGCGACGACGTTCAGCTGTTTCCCCCGGGACATGTATGGTCTTCCAATGATGGCGCCCCAATCGGTTTTTACCAGCGTGAATGGATGGAAGGAGACCTTCCAACTGGCACTTACAAGCCTGAAGAACTGAAGTCTGAATTGACAAAGTCCGTCCAGCGTCATTTGATGGGGGACGTGCCCTATGGCCTGCTCATTTCCGGCGGCCTCGACAGCTCTGTTATCGCTGCCATTGCCATGCAGCATGCCCGTGTCCGGGTTGAAGACAATGGACAGTCCGAAGCCTGGTGGCCCAGGGTACACAGCTTTTCCATTGGCCTTGAAGGCTCTCCTGATCTCGCTGCAGCGAAAACTGTGGCCGAGGCCATTGGCACCGTTCATCACAGCCTCACTTTTACAATTCAAGAGGGAATTGATGCCCTGAGCGAAGTCGTCCGACACATAGAAACCTATGATGTAACTACCATTCGCGCGTCCACCCCCATGTACTTGATGGCGAGAAAAATCAAGGCCATGGGCATCAAAATGGTCCTTAGCGGTGAAGGCGCAGACGAGTTGTTTGGGGGCTATTTGTACTTCCACATGGCACCCGATGCCAAAGAATTTCACGAAGAGACCGTCAGGAAAGTGCAGGGATTGCACCAATATGACTGCGCCAGAGCCAACAAATCCATGATGGCCTGGGGCATTGAAGCTCGGGTGCCCTTTCTGGATCGTGAGTTCATCGATTACGCCATGTCTTTGGATCCTTCCGTGAAAATGGGCGGCCAAGGGAAAATCGAAAAAGCCGCAATTCGAGAGGCCTTCAAAGGAGACCTGCCCGAAGCCATTTTGAATCGCCAAAAAGAACAGTTCAGTGATGGTGTTGGTTATGGCTGGATTGACGGACTTCAAGACCATGCCGAGTCTCAAGTGTCAGATGAAGATTTTGCCAGAGCGCCTGTTCGGTTTCCCATCAATCCACCCTCCACCAAAGAAGGATACCTGTTCCGGACATGGTTTGAGTCGCACTTCCCGTCCGCGGCTGCCGCAGCCACCGTTCCCGGTGGGAAAAGCGTAGCCTGCAGCACCGAAAAGGCCTTGGAGTGGGACGAACGACTCAAGAACAACATCGATCCAAGTGGCCGTGCTGTCGGCGGCATCCACCAGGATGCCTACAAATGAACACCCCGCAAGTCAGCGCACTCCGCGGAGAGGCCTCCTGTGCCTTCAAATCGTTCTTCTTACCCCCTATGAAATGAGAATGGCGTATCCTTAAGCATGCGCATTCAGTACCGCCACGAAACAAACACCGGGGCGGTTTACACCCTTACGCAAGAGCAGAACCTGCTCCACGTCAAAAGCCGAGTTCCTCAATTGGAACTCCGCTGGCGAGATAGCCGCTGGGTACCCGAAAGAAATTGGCTCGAACGAGAGTACACCTACCCCATTGATGTTGGGCTTGATGAGTATTTCGCAAGGTTCCTTCCGGCCCTCAATGGTCAATCTTTCGGCACCGCTCCAGAACTGAATTCCGAAGGGTCTTTGTTCAATGGGAAGTGGTTCAACTTCCAGTGCTCTGGAAAGCAATCAGGCGCAGACAGGGCTCACCGTCAAATCTTGCGGACGGCCGCCGATTTCTATGGGGTGCCTTCCCTGTTTGGATAACCGCTGTCCAGGAGTCCGAAGTTCAATCGACCAACTTGTAGCGCATTTCGGACGTTCCGTCTGTGAATAGCACCACGCGAAGACCCGGAGCTCCTTCCAAACAAGGACGACCCAATACGTCAAATTCTGCCTTGACCTCTCTCTTCGATGCTGGGTCGTCTGCGGTTTCCCCTATGGCAGTCAGCGTCGGCTGCATGACAATTTTTCCAGGGGCAATTCCCGTACTCACAGAGGCCAAAACAGCACCGTCGACATTCAATACATCCACTTGCCCTGCGGTTACAAAATCGGTGCCTCCAAGCAACACGAAATCGGGGGAAACGCACATGGAATAAGCCGACAACCCATTTCCTGGCCAAGGGCCTGCTGAAGTGAGATTTTCCGGATTCACCAAGCGAAAATCCCCCTCACCATACACTTGAAACACGATGTTGTTGCCCAACTTCCCTGCTGCTCCGCAGCCTGCTGTGGTTTCGGCAACCACCGATGTCAAGGCCACATTTTGAGAATCTACCCTGCTCAATGAAGTGGCCTCGTATTGTCTCGCATTCACGGAGACCACCGCGCCATCTGTGGCAAAAAGGTGGACCGGATTGAGCCCCTCTGGACCCAGATCTACCTCGCTGTATTCACCAGTCAAGAGGTCTATCCGGCCAATCAAACCCACTTCCTCTCCCCAAGCGAATGCATTGTTGATGCCGACATACAACATGTCGTCCAAAATGCACAGCGCTTCAGAAGCGAACAGGGGGCCCTCCCCTTCGGCAGCTTGCCAGCCGGCCTGCCAGGTCAAGTCCATTCGATCCAAGGCCACCACATATTGATCAAAGGCCACTGAACCAAATGTCTCAGGGTCATAGTCACCGCGGGTAACCAGCAATTGTCCTTCGGACAAAAGAAGCTGTCTTGCACCCTCCAGAGGTTGCTGCGCCAGAATCAAACCCGACTCTGCATCCATTCGGTACACTGTGTCCTCTCCGGCTACAAACAGGGTCTCTCCAGACTCGTCCAACACCATATCCGCTGCAAAAGAATGACCCTCAAAGACATGAATGGTTTCAAAATTGGGCGCGGCAGAACCCGCATCAAAAAATCCGACACGTGGCGCTTCCAAAACTTCACCAGAATAAAAATCCTGAGCTCCTTCGCACAAAACAAACGCCCGGGTCTGGGCATGGATTGGGCCCGACCCCACGAAAATGGTGACGATGGCCAAGAAAGAGAGGAACTGAGAGATTTGAAGTTGGTTCATGTGCTTGAATTCGGACCAAATTTAATTTGAACCAAGGCAAAAACAACCCCAAGGGTCACCAAAGGTCAAATTTGGGAATGCCCCCCATTGTCAGGACTCCACCTGCAATCTGACTGCCCCTCCCCACGACTTCGAAGGGTGGTCATAATGAGGCTGATTCTCGTCCAGTTTCGGTCAAGAGTTCCGGGCACATCAAGGGCCCTTCTCCCCCAACCCAAAAGGGGTGCCTCCAGATGGAGACACCCCCCTTGGGTTCAACACGTTGTTCGGTTCAGGTTATTCCGCTCCACATTCGGAGTTGAAGAGGAGAAGCAAGTCCAATAGGTCTTGAATGCCCACACTTCCGTTGAAGTCAAAGTCCCAACAAATTGGCGCGACACATGTGCCGTCATCCAAACTGGCCAGAGGCTGGTAATTCTGTGCTGATGGATCGGTACATCCTGTCCAGTAGCACGACCCATCATCTATGGTCGCCCCTGGGTCGAAGTTGGGTGCTGAAGGATATATGCAACCTTCCTCTCCGCAATCGACACCAGGCATGGCACAAGGCTCTACATTCAATTCAGCTGGACTCAGTGCGCTGAAAGTTCCGCATCCGCCCCCATCTGTATTGTAGAACACCAACAAATCTGTAATCTCCAAGGCACCAATGCTGCCGTCGCCGTTTGAATCAGGGCAAGGTGGCGCATCGGAACAGTTGCCTGCGTCCACGGTCGCATACGTGGTGTAGTTGCGGTAAAAATCCACGGTGCACACCCAGAGTAAAGACAAGAACCATCGTCACCCAATGCAGCCGGATTATAATTCATAGCCGTGGGGTATGTGCATCCCGGAACCGCGCCACAAGAGCCATCATCATAAACCGCTGTCTCATCATAGTTGCTCGCTTCAGGGTTGGTACAACCACAGATGGAAACCGAACTCGAAGCCATTCCCTCAGAAGAGAAACTGACCGTAGGACGGATGTCGGAATTGGAGTCTCCCCCGAGGAACATCTGGAAGTTGATCACACCGTTGATTTCACCATCGGTGGTCAATTGAGCCACGAGAACATCAAGGTCATCTCCTGCAATGCCGTTGGTGGCATCGTTGGTCACAAACCAAGCCCCTCCTGTGGCATCATCGATGTCGATTCCACCTCCGCTAGAGAAGGCCGCCAACCAGTTCTGACCTGGACTACTTACCCCTTGTACTTCGGCTTGACCCAGCGCTGAATTTGGTGTCTGATCAATGCCCACGGTCACCCAACTGTCGTAAACCAAGGATGGAATTACACCGTAAAGCAGGGTGTTGATGGATGACCCATAATTGGAACCCACCGGCTCCTGGTGCCAAGACGTACTCGTGTTCAAGTTGAGCGGCAATTGGCCGTTTCCGAACACACTGGACAATTTGTCGTCGGGCGACGCCGTCGTGACAAAAAGGCGGTAAGTGGTCTTGCCATCAAGGTCTCCCCCTGAGTGCTGCATCACACGGACCAACTTGGCACCGTATCCAGTGCTGTCGCTGTCGAAGTACAACGTGTCAGGTCCGGAAATGATTTCGGGGTCGTAGCAAGAGCAATACTCGCAACTGCCGTCGTCTTCGGTCACGACTGTGCTGTAGTTGCATGCCGTCACATCGGTACAACCGCCCAATTCATCTTCGTCACAAACCCCATCACCGTCTGCATCATGGAGGCATTCACCGAAGCAGTCCACCAGCTCCGACCCGTAGATGTCAGAAGCATAGATGCAACTGCCGTCATCGGTATTGTAACCGCCGCTGAAGTTGCACGCGTCT
>CASICO010000045.1 GCA_949373165.1 uncultured Flavobacteriales bacterium
CGCATTCTCCCCGTTCTCACCGACAGAAATACCGGTGCAGAGCGAATCACTGCAGTCAGCACCAAAGCCGCAGCGGGTTACACCGCAGGGTTTGGAGACCCCGAGTGGATCGGGGGTCTGCCCACTTTTGACTTGCCTCTTCCTGAAGTGCCACAAGACCGTACGTTGCGTTTCTTCCAAATTGAAGGCGACAGCATGCTGCCTCTTCCGAGTGGAACTTGGGTCTTGTGCGCCTTCGTAGAACGGATGGCCGATGTGGGCAGTGGGCGTCCGTATGTCATCGCGACCCAAGAAGATGGCCTGGTCTTCAAACGCGTGGAAAACCGCCTAGACCAAGAAGGAGACCTGTTGTTGACCTCCAACAACCCCCTCTTTGCACCTTACGCGATTGGGCCAAACAAAATCCAAGAAGTCTGGAGGGGCCATCGGTTGGTTTTCCACCATCTGGCCCGCGGGGCCCATGGAAGAGCGCTAGCCAAGCTCCCCGCCTTTAATTAGTGATTAAAGAGCACATATTGTCGATGAAAAATGAGTAATCGAATATAAAATCATTACTGAATTATATAATAATTCGGCAATATGTGGCTATCTTTCTTGTATGACCCCATCGCTTGTGCCGCATCGACTGGTCTGTGGACTTTTGGCCCTTTTCTTGGGCCTGACTCATGCGTCTGCTCAAAAGATGTTTGGGCTCCCCGCCTCATCCATGCACAACCACACACATTGTGATGCAGTAGGCTGTGACGGACTTGTTGGCATTCCGGAAGATCACTTCCATTTTGTTCCCGCACCCAACCAAAGGAGAAGCTCAAATACCGACGTTCAGGTTACCTACTCCAATTTTCCTCCGGTGGCACAATCCGCCTTCCAATACGCAGTCAACATTTGGGCTGGGCAAATCAACAGTCCTGTTGCCATCGAAGTTGAGGCCACATGGACCAACCTGGGGGCCAATATTCTGGGCTCTGCCTCTCCCGCAACCATACATCGCAACTTCAGTGGGGCACTCGCCACAGACGTTTACTACCCCGCTGCATTGGCCAACCAACTTGCAGAAAGTGACTTGCAATCCTCTGACGCAGACATCACATGCAACTTTGGAAGCGATGTAAACTGGTACTTCGGGCTGGATGGAAATGTGCCCCCGGGTGCATACGACTTCGTGACGGTGGTCCTCCACGAGTTGTGCCATGGCCTTGGCCTGATCGGCAGTGCAACATTGGCGGGAAACACTGGATTTGTAGGCCAAAGCGGTTCTCCCTTTGTCTATGACACCTTCATCAACGACAACAATTCCGGTGGCAGTTTGCTCGACCTAAACAATGGAACCAGCAGCCTTGGAAACGCATTAACCGGTGGTGGCCTTGTCTGGTCTGGTCCTGAAGGCCTCGCAGCGACCACAGCACCACCCGGTGTATATGCCCCAAATCCATGGGAGCCTGGGGCCAGCTTTTCTCACCTCCGAGAAGACATGTACCTGTCGGGAGATGCCAACGCATTGATGACGCCCAACCTGAACACCGGGGAGGCCATTCACGACCCAGGTCCAATCGTCATGGGCATGTTCTCTGACATGGGTTGGGGTGTTCAAGGATGTGGAATCGCCGCCATTTTGGCCGGGGCACAATCCTCATGCAACACCGAAACCAATACGTACAGTCAACAGGTCATCCTCATTTATGACAATGCCCCTCCAGGGCTTTTAAACGTGAATGGGTCCTTGTTCACGGTAACGGGGAGCCCTCAAACCGTGAGCCTCAACAACCTGCCCTCTGATGGCGCCAACGTAGAGGTCACCGCCTATTTCACAGGAGACCCAAGTTGTGCCGCAACGCAAGCCGCCTTGTTTACCGCTCCACAATCCTGTAGCGGCGGCACTTGCGATTTGATTTCCAGCACCATTGAAACGCAAACCCCCTGTGATCCGCTCGACGGAACCTACACCCAACAAGTGACCCTACAGTTTGCCTTCTCCACGGGAGCAGGAGATGTAGATGTCAATGGCCAAGTGTTCCCCGTGAGCAACAACGTCGCCAATGTGACCCTAACCGGTCTGGTTGCCGACGGAAACCCTGTCACCCTCTTGATCACCTTTACCGAAGACAATGCCTGTGGCTTTGCCGTCTTTGACGCATGGACAGCACCCGAACCTTGTCCTTGTTCCTTGGAGTTGACGCTGGAAACTGTGGGCGAATGCCTCCCGCAAACTGGTGAGCATGAAATCGACATTTTGGTCGCGGTGACCCATCCTCCATCCACCGGCATGCTCAACATTGGAGACAACCTGATTGACGTCCCAGAAACCACGGGGACCTACCTCATCACCCTCGACGGGTTTTCATCCAATGGTACCCCCAACAGTTTCGGTGGCTATTTCACCAACTTGCCCTCATGCAGCAGCACACAAGATGTGACCTGGACTGCACCTGACCCTTGTTCTTGCCCCTCGGACATCGACGGAGACGGCATCGTCGGTGTCTCGGACACCTTGGACCTTCTGGCCAATTTCGGGTGCACCGGAAGCAGTTGCATTGGCGATATCGATGGAGACGACATCGTCGGTGTTTCAGACATTCTGGAGCTCCTTTCGCTCTTTGGCAGCGACTGCTGATTGCCCGAATCCAACTGAATTTTCTTCCTGACGTTCATCGTATGGAAATGCCAATTAAATTGGCATCCCATTTTCGTTGACATGTCCACACAGCGTACCGTACTTCATCTCGATCTCGACACCTTTTTTGTGTCCGTAGAACGACTCATGGACAGCCGTTTAAACGGGAAGCCTCTGCTCATCGGTGGTACTGGCGATCGAGGTGTCGTCGCCTCTTGCAGCTACGAAGCTCGTCGATTCGGCATTCATTCAGGCATGCCCATGAGAATGGCACGGGAACTCTGCCCAGAGGCCGTGGTCATCAGGGGCAACTCCGCCACGTATTCCAAATACTCTCACGCCGTCACCGACATCGTACGAGAAGCTGTCCCAGTTTGCGAAAAAACCTCCATCGACGAATTCTACGCCGACTTGACTGGAATGGACCGATTCTTTGGATGTTGGACGTACTCTGGCGAACTCAGAAACCGTGTTATGCGAGAAACCGGACTGCCCATCTCCTTTGGTCTTTCGCAAAACAAAACTGTTTCAAAAGTGGCCACCGGCGAAGCCAAGCCCAACAACGCACTGCGCATCGAACGCGGAGCAGAACGGCCCTTTTTGGCCCCCTTGGGCATTCGTAAAATCCCCATGGTGGGGGAAAAAACCTACCAAATCCTGCGCAATCTCGGTGTCCGGAAAATCGCAACAGTGCAAGAGATGCCCGTCGAGTTAATGGAGCGTGTCTTGGGCAAATCCGGACGAATCATCTGGCGAAAGGCACAAGGAGAAGACCCCTCTCCGGTCATGCCCACCAGCGAACGGAAATCCATATCCACAGAGCGCACCTTCCGAAAAGACACCACCGACATGGACCACCTTCGCGGCATCCTCATTGCCATGGCCGAAAACCTGGCATTCCAACTCCGCAGGGGCAACAAACTCACCGCCTGCATCACCTTAAAGGTGCGCTACAGCGATTTTGATACCCGCACCCTACAGGCACGCATTCCCTACACCGCTGCCGACCATCGACTCGTCCCAAAAACACTCGAACTGTTTGAAAGGCTCTACGATCGGCGCGTACTCGTGAGGCTTGTCGGCGTTCGGTACAGTCACCTCGTCGGCGGCGGCATGCAAATGGACCTGTTCGATGAAGATGAAGACCGACAGTCGCTCTATCGCGCAATGGATCGCCTGCGCGAACGGTTCGGTGACCGCAGCATTGTCTCTGCTGCAAGCCTAGGTGCACGCACCATCGGACGAAGCAACCCCTTCTCTGGAGACGCGCCCCTCCTTCTCGCCAACCGCCACCAATAAATTCAATCTGCCATGTGTGGACGCTACGTCACCGTCACCTCCGTTGAAGCCATAGAAAAGCGCTTCCAAGTCACCGCGAGCTCCGATTACACGGAAGCCCCGCCACCACCTAATACCAACGTCTCGCATGGCGATCTCGCCCCCATTGTCACCGGCGATCAACCCGATGCACTGCAAGCCATGCAATTCGGATTTACCCCGTCTTGGGCAAAAAAACAGTTCTACATGATCAATGCGCGAAGCGAAGGCGATCACAACGCCGACAACGAACCCGGATATCGAGGCGCCATGGGCATCCTACAAAAACCCATGTTCAGACAATCCATCCGCACACGACGCTGTTTGGTCATTGCAGATGCGTTCATCGAGGGCCCCCAACGCGAAAAACTCGCCAAACCTTACGTGGTCTATGCACGAGATGGTCAGCGGCCGTTCGCTTTGGCTGGCATTTGGGATGAGTGGACCGACAAGTCGTCCGGCGAATTGATCCGCTCTTTCGCCATCATCACCACAACGGCATGTGACGCTTTGCAAGCCATTGGGCATCACCGTTCCCCCGTCATCCTGAACCCCGAAGACGAACGGGCCTGGGTCAACCCCGTCACCGCATTGGGAGAAGTCACCAGCCTCCTCCGTCCCATCCCTGATGGAACCCTGAATGCATATCCCATCCACACCGACATCAAAAATCCCCGGCTCAACGGCACCACCCTACTCCAACCGACTGGACAACGCATTTTTCCCGAATATGACTTCGACCTGCACCAGTCGCTCAGCATGTTTGGCATGGGCGAATCCAAGACGCGCCAACGACGCGGCAGTGGAACAGGCGATGCCCAAAGCTCATTGTTCTGATTTAAACCCCTTCGCCTCGGTCACACGATGTACCTCAATAGCCACTCTTGGTTTAGCCTTCGGTATGGCCTCATGCGGCCGGAGGAATTGCTCGCCGAAGCTCAAGCCGCGGGCGTAACGTGCATGGCACTAACGGACGTGCATTGCACCGCAGGCGGGCCGGACTTCGCGCGCCTCGCCACCAAGTATGGCATTCGGCCTGTCTTGGGCGTGGACTTTCGCAAGGGTGCCCAACAGCGATACATAGGGTTGGCCCGAGACCACGATGGCTACGAAAACCTCTGCAACTTTCTCTCCGAAAAACTACACGAAGGCCACGCAGGCAAACCCAGAGACATCCCCCATCGCGCACCAAAACTCGAAGGGGTGGTGTGGGTCTATCCATGGGAGAAACGCACTGAACACAACCATTGGCTTGGCGACGAAGCACTGCGTAAAGATGAATATGTGGGGGTGCGGCCCAGCGAATTGGGCGCCCTTCGCCTCGACTTACAAAGGGAACCCAAACGCACGCCACATGCCAAGATGGTGGCCCTTCAAACCGCCACATTTCGCCACCGGCGTGACCACAACGCCCACCGTCTCCTTCGGGCCATCGACAACAACAGCCTCTTGGTCAAACTCGAGGCCACCCAAATCGCTCCAGAGACCGACCGGCTTCTGCGGGCCGGAGATCTCGAAGGGGCCTATGCCGAGTTCCCCTGGCTCATCGAACGGGCAAATGCCTTGCTCGAGGCCTGTCACATCGATTTCAACGGCGATCTCGGCGACCAAGAAGACGGCGCCACTCACCGCAACATCCGCACTTTTACCAACTCCATCATCGAAGATGAACGTCTGCTCCGCGACCTGTGCGCAGAAGGCATCGCTTACCGCTACCCCGAAGTCAACGAGGTCATTCTCGATCGCATGGAACACGAAATCGAAGTCCTCCGCGAAAAAGAGTTTCTTGCCTATTTCCTCGTCAACTGGGACATCACCACCTACGCCAGGTCCAAAGGATACTTCCACGTCGGGCGGGGCAGCGGTGCGAACAGCTTGGTCGCTTATCTGCTTCGAATCACAGATGTAGACCCCATAGAATTGGACCTGTATTTCGAACGGTTCATCAACCTATACCGCTCCAACCCCCCAGACTTTGACCTGGACTTTTCTTGGACCGACCGCGACGAGGTCACCCAGTACATCTTCGACCGTTAC
Source organism: uncultured Flavobacteriales bacterium (assembly GCA_949373165.1). Lineage (GTDB taxonomy): Bacteria > Bacteroidota > Bacteroidia > Flavobacteriales_D > Sanyastnellaceae > UBA8752. The sequence goes on from CASICO010000045.1 coordinate 5,966, forward strand.
GATCACGTGGCCCTTCTCGGGGCATACAACACCTTTCAATATCGGGCTGTCATCCGGGAATTGGGAAAGGTGTTCGGCTTGCCAAAACACGAAATCGACACCCTTGCCAATGGACAATTTGACCCCGCCAAACTGGGCGAAGTGGAGCGGGCCGTGGTCCGATATGCCGGCGTGCTGCGAGACTACCCCAACCAGATCTCCATTCACGCCTGCGGCATTGTGATTGCAGATCGCCCCATCCACCGCACCTGTGCCACCTTTTTGCCACCCAAAGGGTTTCCAACCACACAATATGACATGGTGGTGGCTGAAGACTTGGACCTCCACAAATTCGACATCCTCTCCCAGCGTGGATTGGCCAAAATCAAAGACGCTCTAGACCTCATTGCCCGCACCGATCCCAGTGCCCAAGTAGACATACACGACATGAAGCGGTTTAAGGCCGACAAACGCGTGCAGGACATGCTGCGCAAGGCTGAAGCCATTGGCTGCTTTTATGTAGAGTCTCCGGCGATGCGCATGCTCCTGCGCAAGCTGCAGGTGGACGACTACCTCGGACTCGTGGCCGCCAGTTCCGTCATCCGACCAGGTGTCGCCCGAAGCGGAATGATGAGGGCCTACATCGAACGTCACCGCTTTCCAGAACGCAGAAGCGACGCTCACCCCGTCCTTCTGGAGATCATGCCGGAAACCTATGGCGTCATGGTCTACCAAGAAGACGTCATCAAGGTCGCCCACCGATTTGCCGGACTCGACCTCGGAGAAGCCGATGTGCTCAGGCGAGGAATGTCGGGAAAGTTCAGGTCCCGCGAAGAGTTCCAAAAAGCACGACAAGCCTTCTTTGATAAGGCCCGTTCCAATGGCCATCCGGAAGACATGGTGGCCGAGGTTTGGCGACAAGTCGAGAGCTTTGCCGGATACGCATTCGCCAAAGGCCATTCTGCGTCATTCGCTGTAGAAAGCTATCAAAGCCTCTTCATCAAGGCATACTGGCCACTCGAATACATGACCGCCTGCATCAACAACTTCGGCGGCTTCTACCGCACAGAGTTCTACGTGCACGAGGCACGACTTCTTGGTGGCTGCATCGCAGCTCCCTGTGTCAATACTGGGGGGTACACCGCCGGGTACAATCCCAAAACACGCACCATTACCCTCGGGTTCAACCTGGTCAAAGGCGTGGAAGGTGCCGTGGCTGCCACCCTTCAAAAGGAGCGACAGAAAAACGGCCCTTATCGCAACCTAGAAGATGTTGTGCGCCGCACCGGAATCGGCCTAGAACAGCTCCTCACCGTCATTCGAATTGGCGGACTCCGTTGGACAGGGCAATCCAAACAACAGCTCCAGTGGGAGGCCCACTTCCTGCTCGGTCACCTGCCCAAACGAACGCCCACAGCTGACCTTTTTATCCATGCCAACGACGACATCTCGCCCAAACAAGCCAGTCTACGTAACCTCCCCGAACTTGCTGGGGGAGAAGAAGAAGATGCCTATGACGAAATCGAACTCCTTGGCTTTTCGCTGTCCTCACCGTTCAACCTGCTAACACCAGCCGCACACGCCCGCGCCAACTGCGCCATTCCCTCCCGTGCTCTTCCCGAATTCATCGGGCGCACCGTCACCATCGCCGGATACTTGGTCACCGTCAAGGAGACCGCCACCATCAAAGGAGACCGCATGCTGTTCGGCTGCTTTGTAGACAGGGAAGGACAGTGGATAGACACGGTCCACTTCCCACGAATTGCCCAAGCGTTCCCCTTCCGTGGACGTGGTGCCTATCTGATACACGGAAGTGTGCACGAGGAATTCGGATGTGTCAATGTGAATGTCGAATCGATGGAAAAACTCGATTTAAAACCCGACCCACGCTACGATGAAAGCACGCCCACCAAGGTTCGCCCACCGGGGAGAAAACGCGTTCCTCAAGCACGGCGTTTGCCCAATGCCTCCTGATCAACGTTCAAAAGCCCAACGCACACCAACATACATGTTGCGGCCAAAGATGGGAGCATAGACCAAGGAGGCATCAAACGAAGGATTCTCACTGGCCGACAAGCCCAAGCCCGCCTCCCCGCTGGCTATGATGGGGTCAGCTTGGCGATAATTGGTGACGTTCTCAACGCCTGCATAAAGCTGTTTCCCTTCTCCAAAGTCTCGGCTCAACTGAATGTTGCCCGTTGCAAAGGTCGGCGCGTAATCTGGGCGCTGATAAGCCTGAGGGTTGCCCTCCAAAGCCGTCTTTGGCAACCGTTGAGGTCCAGTTGCCTGCAAGGTGACATCGGCCCGCCATTGGCGCCCAACCGCATTGGGTCTGGACCCGTACGCAAAGGTCATAAACCCCCTGTGCTTGGCCACAAACGGGTCTTCCCGGTAACCAGAAAAGTCCCCATAATCACTCAATGCGTTCACATAGCGGTAGGCCACGGTGATGTCCAAGCGCTTAGACCAATCCCACCAAAATTCCGCCTGAACACTTTCAGATTGGCTGTAACCCTGTCGAATCACAGCTTCGCCCGGTGTATCCAAATCCACAAAAACCCGGTTTCCAAAAGTCACACGGTAGGCATCCACACTGAAACTGGCGTCCCGATAACCCCAGCTGAATTTGGAGAGCGCATTGATCCCGACGTTCCAACTTTCTTCCGGGTTGAGCCCCCGGAATCCATCGGCGGCATCGGCATCTGGAAAGGCCCATGAACGATTCGATGCCCACACCCCAGCAAATTCTGCCAGGGGCAAAGAGGTCCGCCAACCTCTGCCAGCAGCCAGTTTAAGCGTGACAGCATCGCTCGCTGACCACCTGGCATTGAGCCGAGGTGAAATGAAGTTTCCAAACGTATCGTGGATGTCCGACCTCAGGCCCAGCACCATGTCCCAACGTTCACGCGATACGTTCCATTCAATGAAAGCCCCCGTCACCAGCTCATTGCGCTCAATACGGTTGGTGCCTGCTGAGAGCAAAGAATCCGCAACTGGAAAGGCTGCACCTCGCTGCAACGTCTCCCCATATTGGTCCACCTTCGCCGCCATTCCCCAAACCACATCGTCTCCTCGGCCAGTCGGGCGCTGGTACAAAAGATTGACCCGAGCAAACGCCTGGTCGGCGACGTAGCCACGATTCGGCCCAAACATCAAAGACTGGTCATGGACCCCCACGGCCACTTGACTGCCCAAACTGCGGCCTTTATCGCCTGGGAAGACATACCCTGTTTTCGACGTGGCCACCACGCGGCTCACTTTTTGGTCGGCCAACCACAATCCATCCCCACCCCCATCCAAAAGAGGGAGTTGACCGGCTGATTTTTCTTGATCCACAACCGTCACGGTGTATTCCCCCCGCATCCCACGGTCACCAACATACTTCCAATCTGACCGCAACACCACGTCTTTGGACAACGCGTTGTCTTGAAAGCCATCGCCATTCCGATCATTGATTCGATCTGCCCATTCTCCATGGGCAAGCAGGGCCGTTTTCCATTTTCGTGACACGTCGTGGCGGCTGATTGTATTCAGTTCGTAACGGCCTGAACGACTTGAAAACGCATTGACAATCAACCGCTCAGGACCGTCAGCATTGCGCAATGCCACATTGATTTGCCCCGTCATGCTCTCGTGACCCAGAGTAACAGAGCCCGCTCCTTTGCCGATGTGAATTTTATCGACCCATTCTCCCGGAATGAATTTCATGCCTTGCAAGATGTTCAGTCCTCGTGCACCAGGAGTGTTGTCGAACATGATTTGGGTGTACTTCCCGTCCAAACCCAGCATGCGAATCTGCTTGGTGCCTGTCACCGCATCTGTGAAGCTCGCATCTACAGCAGCATTGGTCTCAAAGGCCTCAGAGAGATTGCAACATGCTGCACGGCAAAGTTCATTCCTCCCCAAGGTTTGGGCCACCAGCGGGTCCAATAAACTGACGGCGGTCGATGGACCATTGGACACGACTTCTGCCTCACTCAATTGAAAGCCTTCATCCAACGGAATCTCCACAAATTCTTGTCCCACAAAGGGAAGCACAGCTGTCTTCAGTCCAATGAAGCTGGCCACAAGGGTATCGCCTTCTCGGCCTTCCGTCTTAAAAAAGCCGTGAGCATCCGTCGAGGTTCCCTCTCCGGTGCTTTTCCAAATGACATATGCTCCTGGCAAAGGTTGCCAGTTTTCTTCTTCCCGGGCTTCTCCAAGCTTGTGGTCGTGGTCCGTGTGATCCACTTCCTGTTTGGAATAAACCTTGCCCCGGACCGATGTTGTTTTTTGAGCCAGCACCATGGCCGGCAAAGCCATCGCAATCAAGAAGGTCAGCACCTTGAAGCCTGGCCTACCCCCACACAATCTACTGATCATGGTTTGCGATCGTCATCTTGGTCTGGATGATCATGGTCAGATTCGCCCTCCTCACCGTGAACTTCAGAACACCCAGGACATCCATCTCGATACTGACAGCATCCCGCCAACGAGGCATACACCTCATCCTCTGCAAGAAAGTGTTCGGTGTCATGACCGACTCCGGCAACCAACTCTTCAATGGCCTCAGCCGAAATCTTTTTGGGCTTGTAGACCACAAAAACGGCCTTCTCCTCCCGGTCCCATTCTGCAACCCGCACGCCGCTCACGTCAAGGGCGCCTTCTATGCGATCGGCGCACATGCCACAGCAGCCAGCTGCCTTGAATTCAACTGTGGATTTCCCTTGAGGAAAAGCCGTCAAACCGAAAACCAAAAACAAGGCAAAAACCATCCACTTCATAACTGAAAGTTAGTGGTTTACGAAGGGCATTCGTTTCAAACGATTGGTAAAAAAAACCAACCCCAAAGCTGGCCAAAACAGAAATTCACACCCTGGACTGCCTTGTGCGTGTTATTCCTCGGTCACCTGAGACTTCAAGTAGTCTCGGTTCATTCTGGCGATGTTGTCCAAACTGATGCCTTTGGGGCACTCCACTTCACAAGCACCGGTGTTGGTGCAGTTGCCAAACCCCTCCTTGTCCATCTGGTCCACCATCCGCTGTACCCTGGACATGCGCTCAGGCTGCCCTTGTGGCAACAATGCGAGCTGACTCACCTTGGCCGAAGCAAACAACATGGCAGAAGCGTTTTTACAAGTGGCCACACAAGCTCCACACCCAATACAAGTCGCCGCATTGAAAGCCTCATCTGCATCGTGCTTGGGAATGGGAATCGCATTGCCGTCCAATGGATTTCCCGTGCTGTTCACACTGACATACCCGCCAGCTTGAATGATGCGGTCAAACGCGCTTCGGTCAACAGCAAGGTCCTTGACCACCGGGAACGCCGATGCGCGCCAAGGTTCGATGTAAATCGTTTCACCATCCTTGAAGCTGCGCATGTGCAGCTGACAAGTGGTGGTTTTGCGATTGGGGCCATGGGCTTCGCCATTGATGAACATGCTGCACATGCCACAGATCCCCTCTCGGCAATCGTGGTCAAATGCAACAGGGTCTTTTCCCTCCCGAATCAGTTGGTCGTTCAAAACGTCCATCATCTCCAAGAAGCTCATTTCATCAGAAATGCCCTTGACGGGATAGGACTCCATCCTTCCCTCATCCTGTGGCCCCTCTTGGCGCCAAATCTTCAACGTGAAATCCATGCTTTCGAGTCGTCTCGGGTTCGGATTATTTATAACTGCGGGTCTTCAGTTCGACATTCTCGAACTTCAACTCCTCTTTGTGATGCACGGCTTCCGACGGGACCCCCGTATAAGCCCAAGCACTGACGTGGGCGTGACCTTCGTCGTCCCTCAGGGCTTCTCCGTCTGGGGTGCGGTATTCCTCACGGAAGTGTCCGCCACAACTCTCATTTCGCTCCAATGCATCCTTGCACATCAACTCACCAAGTTCAATCAAATCTGAGACACGGCCCGCCTTGTCCAACTCCGGGTTGTAGCGATCGGACCTTCCTGGAACGCACACATCTTTTTCGAACTCCGCTCGCAGTGCTTGAATGTCGGCAATCGCCTGCTTTAAGCCTTCCGCATTGCGCGACATCCCACATTGGTTCCACATGATGCGCCCCAACCTTCTGTGAAAGTCATCCACCGGTGTTTTTCCCGTGTTGTTCAACAATTGAGAAATTCGTTCTTGAACTCCCTTTTCTGCTTCTGCAAACTCTGGGGTGTCCGTTGAAATCTCCCCTGTCCGAATGTCATCGGCGAGGTAATCTCCAATGGTATAAGGCAACACGAAATAACCGTCCGCGAGCCCCTGCATCAAGGCAGACGCGCCCAATCTGTTGGCACCGTGATCAGAGAAATTGGCCTCCCCACAAGCGTACAATCCAGGCACCGTAGTCTGTAAGTTGTAGTCGACCCAAAGCCCCCCCATGGTGTAGTGAACCGCGGGGTAAATCCGCATGGGCGTCTTGTACGGATTGTCGTCCGTAATCTGCTCATACATCTGGAACAAGTTGCCGTATTTGGCGCGAACGGCAGCCTCTCCCAACTCACGAATCTTTTCCAATGATGGTGCGGGGATGCCCTGCACCTTCGCTTCTGTTCGGCCATAACGGTCAATGGCACTGGCATAATCCAAGTACACAGCCTCACCAGCTTGGTTCACACCAAACCCGGCATCACAACGCTCTTTTGCAGCGCGACTTGCGACGTCTCGAGGGACCAAGTTTCCAAAAGCTGGATATCGACGCTCGAGGTAGTAATCGCGGCGGTCTTCCGCGATGTCTGTTGGCTTCATGGTTCCATTGCGCAACGCCTTCACATCGGTGTCGTGCTTGGGAACCCAGATGCGGCCATCGTTTCTCAACGACTCAGACATCAACGTTAGCTTGCTTTGGTATTCACCACTCACCGGAATGCATGTGGGGTGGATCTGGGTGTAACTCGGGTTGGCCATGTAAGCCCCTCGACGGTGCGCTTTCCAAGCTGCCGACACATTGGAGCCCATCGCATTGGTGCTCAAAAAGAACACGTTTCCGTAACCCCCGCTGCACAAAACCACTGCGTGCGCTCCATGGCGCTCTACTTCACCGGTGACCAAGTTTCGGGCAATGATGCCCCGGGCCTTTCCATCCACCGTCACCACATCCATCAACTCGTGACGGTTGTACATGGTCACTTTGCCTTTTGAAATCTGACGGCTCAATGCGCCGTAGGCTCCCAAAAGCAATTGCTGTCCCGTTTGTCCTTTGGCGTAAAACGTCCGGCTTACCTGAACGCCCCCAAAAGAGCGGTTGTCCAACATCCCTCCGTAGTCCCTTGCGAACGGCACGCCTTGGGCCACACATTGATCGATGATGTTGGTGCTCACTTCTGCCAAACGGTGCACATTGGCCTCGCGACTGCGGTAGTCTCCTCCCTTGATGGTGTCGTAGAAAAGACGGTACACTGAGTCCCCATCGTTTTGGTAGTTCTTGGCGGCATTGATGCCTCCCTGTGCTGCAATCGAGTGCGCCCGTCTTGGGCTGTCCTGAAAACAGAACGCCTTGACGTTGTAGCCCATTTCGGCCAAAGACGCTGCTGCAGAGCTGCCCGCCAAACCCGTTCCCACAACAATCACGTCAATGAGGCGCTTGTTTGCCGGGTTCACCAGTCGAATGTTGTTTTTGTGTTGGGTCCACTTTTCAGCCAATGGCCCCTTTGGAATCTTGGCGTCCAGTGCTACGCTATGCTCAGGCATTTCAGTCATCGCTTTAGGAGTTGCGCCAATCAGGCTTGGGTGAGGTAAAGGAACACGACAATGGCAGAGAACAACGCGGGAACCACCACACTGAACGCTTTACCAAGACCACCAACCACAGCGGAAAAACGAGGGTGGCGCATCCCCATTGATTGGAAGCCACTTGAAAATCCGTGCCACAAATGGAAGCCCAGGGCAAATTGACCGAGCAAATACAGTCCAATGGCAGGCAAGGCCAACCCGTTCTCGGGGTGAAAAAATGCCGCCACCACCGAATACAAGTCTTTGATTTGAGACCCGTCTTCCAGTTGCTGCATGGGGACTGATCCAAAATGCATTTGCCCACCAGAAATTCTGCATGTGGGTAACCAAGAAGATCAACACAATGGTGCCGAGGATCATCATGTTTCGGCTGCTCCACCCCGCATTCGTAGAAGCCCGCTCCATGGCATACCGCACTGGACGAGCCCTTCTGTTTTGAATGGACAGCACAATGCCGTCAACCAAATGGAACAAGACCGCAAAAATAAGTGAGGTAAGACAACACCTTCACCGCAGGGAAGGTGGTCATGAACTTGGCGTACTCATTGAATTGGCGGCCCCCGTCCGATGCTGCCGTAAAGAGCTGAAGATTGCCAACAAGGTGTCCTGCCAGAAAGAGGCAGAGGAAGAGTCCTGTGGCCGCCATGGCATACTTCTTGGCGAGTGAGGACTTAAGGATTCCGTTTTGGGCCATGCGTGGTCACGTTCGCAACAGTAAAATTAACTGTTGGCTGCTGCAAATTTACGGCCCGCGAGGCGGGGGCACAACGCGTGCCCCCACCTCATATGGACCAGAATGGTAAAGTCAGGATTGCTGAGGGGCCGAATCGAGCATCAGCATCTCTTGCGTGACGATTTCCGCAGCGAATCTGCTTTGTCCCTTTTTGTCCTCGTATTGACGATAAACCAACCTGCCCTCGATGGCCACTTCACTGCCCTTCGAAAGGCATTGGGTCATGATCTCGGCGAGTTGTCCCCAAGCAATAACGTTGTGCCACTGGGTGGTTTCAGTCTTCTCTCCTTGGGCATTGCGATAAACTTCATTCGTCGCAAGCCTCAAGTTGGCCTTGATCTTGTCTCCATCGAACTCAATCCGCTCAGGGTCCTTTCCCAGGCGTCCGATCAACAAAACGCGGTTGCGCAGTGCATTCATGTATTGATAAAATTGAAGGTGTGAGCCGGCAAAGTGTAGCTTCCTTTTCACATTGCCTGTCGAAACCAGCCCCTGCCTATCACCAACGAGTGCGGTTGATTCGTAGATGTTAGATTTCGGGATGATTTCTTTCGTGTCAGACTGCAAAACACCATTGCTCCTGTTTTTCCTGCTTTGCGGGAGCTTGCTCTCGTCCGCTCAACAACATGCAGTTTGGCTAGACGCCGTTCCGGTAACCAGGAGGTTGTTCGGCTCGGAGGCAGAGGCCGATGTTCATTTGACAATGGGTTGGAGCTCCGCTCTGAACAGCAACGGTTGGAGGGCCCTCATCGGCGGGGCAGCATCCGGCACCACCGACAACAATTTTGGCACCACGGTCGTCACCAAAAACAGAGACGTCGCCTTGCGCACGGGTTACCGCTGGTTTTCCAAATCCGACAGTGAAAACCCACCCCGCTGCCGTCCTGTTTGGGGCGCAGATGCTCTGTTTGACCGGCGCCAAATCGGCACTGAATCCTCCAGCCTCGACTTCAACTCAACTTTCAAAACCGTGCGCAGTGCATGGGGACTGGCTGGGGTGATCGGCGCAGACCTCATGCTCGCACCGAAAATCCACCTCATCATCGAAACCCGATTGGACGCGATGTACCGCGTTGAAACTGAAAATCCAAGAAGACAGCTTCGGTGGAAGGTTTGAACAATCCAACCGCAGCTGGGAGAGTCGATTGGACCCGCCGCTGTCTTTGTTTGTGGTCCTCGCTTTGTGATCATGCAACCCCCTTGTCCGATTCTGAGTTAAATTGATCTCATGTCGTTTCGCGCCCCGCAGTGTTCCTTCCCTCGTGTTTGCCTTGCTCGTATTCGCGAATTTCGCCGGATGCAGTACGACAGAGGAAACCGACTTGGTGCGCCCTGTACTCCCGGATACAGCGCTAGAATACCGAAGCCAAACTGCACCCATTTTTGGCATTGAATTCCCGTCTGATGAAGAAGCGCCTTTCTATGATGAGCGCGCTCAACTTGGCCGCGTGCTCTTTCACGACCGCATGCTCAGCCAAAATGGTGCCGTGAGCTGCAACAGTTGCCACCTTCAATCTCACGGGTTTGCAGAGCCAAAAGCACTCAGTAAGGGCTTGCGAAGTGAACTCACCGAACGCAACGCTAGCCACCTGGCCAACCCTGGGGCTCAGCACGTCTATTTTTGGGATGGCCGAGCCAACGATTTGACGACACAAGTGACAATGCCCGTCGAAAATCACGTCGAAATGGGCTTCCGAAGTTTGGAAGACTTGGCAAACCGCCTGAATCAACTCGACTATTACGCACCCCTTTTCGAATCTGCTTTTGGAGACCCAACACCCAGTGTGGAACGAATTCAGGACGCACTGTCGACTTTCCTCCGGTGCATGGTTTCCTGCTCCTCTCCTGCAGACGAAGCCTTTGCGTCGGCCATGCCAGAATTTTGGAATCCTTGGGGCGTCTTGGATGGATCCATCACGTTGGATGGCATGAATTCGATGGAACGTCAAGGGTTTGAGTTGTTCCATGGAAAAGCCCAATGCGCCAATTGCCACGGCGGGGTTCATTTCAATGGATGGGGAATGGACTTTGCTGACATCGGATTGGACCCCAACAGTTCCAACAGTACAGGTCAAAACACCTTCATTACAGGAGGTTTTTTTGGCGGCTGGGGAGCCACGGCCATGAAGGTGCCTTCCTTAAGAAACGTCGCCCTGACCGGACCCTACATGCACGACGGCCGCT
>CASICO010000046.1 GCA_949373165.1 uncultured Flavobacteriales bacterium
CTGATCTCTCCTTGCGGCTCCAAATCTCCTTCGCTGCATTGAGCCCTGACGTCCATTGCTCCAATACCGCATCCCCTTCCTCTACCTCCCATTCACCAAGTTCTGGGGAAACGCCTGCGACTCCTCTCCTGGCATCTCTCCAATCTGACCACTTGTACATCATGGCCGCTACATCGACTCCTGCAATTTCATTCAACTCGCGCAACGCCAATTTCTGTCTTCGTCCCGCCATCACAGCATCTCCAGCCAACTTCGCCAAGGACGACTTTGTGGCAGACTGAACGGCGTAACTCCAGGTGTCCAACATTTCACGTATCTCCTCAAACTCAGCGCCCTCTCTGTATTTGACGGCAACCCGACCTGGCTCTGGAGACCACGCTTCTACATCCGTCAGTAAATCGTACAGCTCTCCTGCTTTTGCCATGTCTGGCGCATCGAGAAACTGGGACTCCAAAACCAGGATCCGATCCAACTTCGCCTCCCAGATGGCCACAACCGACCCCTCGTCTTCAAAAAGCATTCGGGACAACTGGGCCGGACTCGGTGAGAGTTCTGGATCTAAAAGCCCTTCGGCCCCGGTCGTTTTTTGTGAATCCTGATTGCTGTTAGAGGCCTCAATCCCTGACTGCGCTGGCAAATTGGCAGCCGTAAAATCCCCCGAAGCCAATTCCTGACTTGGATTCTCAGTTTTCCACATCCTGTGCGTTCACCCGGGCAACATCGACGTCGCTCATCCCGGGCTGAGTCCCCTCTGAGGTCTCAATAGACGCTTCGGCTTGAACAGGGTCAGCTTGAACAGGGTCAGCTTGGACAGGATCGGATGCAACCTCTGTGGGCAAGGCTTCAGAAGCCGCGGCCACATCCGATTCGGAAGCCAGCTCCATGTTGTCAAGGACATCTGGATCACCCGACATCTGTTCAGAAACCCATGCATTCCAACCCGTCTTCGGTTTTGAGCCTGACCCGGCATTGGGGCCCACTTTTTGCGCTGATGCCGCAGGCTCCATGCCGCCCATTCCTGTTGCGTCTGTTTGCTGTAAATCTGCCAACATGGCGAAATCCTGCGCAACACGCTCAACCATGGTCCAGCCAGCACCCTGCTTTTGGAGTTCCCAAGCGGTGTCAATGCTTCCAAATGCCTCGGATACGATTTGTCCTTGACCATCCTCTAAAACCACACGCACGGCCGATCCACTCACATGTTCTGAAACCGACACGTGGCTCGCTTCCGAACGGCTCAGGTCTTTCTCCATTCGGACCTCTCCACGCTCATAAACCCTCAGGGTAAGGTTGGCTGATTCCACCTCTTCCTCCACCCAAGCCACTGTTCCCGCCGCAAATGGACGTTCACTTAGTGCCACGCGAAATGCGTGCACACGCCCTTGAGTCGCTGCACGATTTGAGGCAAACCAGGCGCCTCCATCCGGCTCAGGAATAAAGAAGGCATCATCGTTTACTGAATTGATCGGAAATGGCAACCGATAGACTTCTCCTGCAGGCTGACCGTCGGCCCAGCCAATAGCATAGATGTCATATCCCCCCAGACCACCTGGACGGTCCGAAGAGAAATACAAAACGCCATCTGGCGAGAGATACGCGTCTCGCTCGTCAAACGCAGTGTTCACTTGATCAGACAAGCGCTCTTTCTCTGCATAATCGCCCTCCGATAGAGCCATGCGAAAAAGGTCCCAACCGAACTGTCCTTTCTTTCCCAATGAAGAGTAAACCAAAATGGTGTCTCCATCGTGAAACGCCATCCGCTCTGGGTCCGTCTTCAAATCTGCTTTTGACCGCAATGCCACAGGCACATTGACCAACCGCAAACCCGGAGTTTCTGGTCGAAAGAAACGAAATGCCGATTTCGGGTCTGCTGAAATCCGGTCCCGAACCTCGAGGCCTACAGCCTCTGTTGGAGACCACTGAACAGAAGCGGACATCAAAGCACCACGTTCGGCTTCTGCCTTAAACCTGGCTTTTTTGCCTGCCATGGCCAAATAAGCAGCGTACAAATCACGCGCCCGATCAAAATCATATTCCAATTGAGCCAACCGCGCCCGATGGAATTCCAAATCCACATCCTCGCAGCCCATTTTGTTTGCAATGCGCAAATGACGACGCGCCAAAGTCATCCTTCCCGGCTCAGTCAACGCGCACCCCGCCAAACGACCGTGTAGGCACCCTTCCTCTGGGAACAAACTCACCAACTTTTCGAAATCCGACAAAGCCCCTGTCAAATCTCCCGAGGCGTAGGCCTGCTCAGCTCGGGTTCTCAGCTCTTCAATTCCGCTGGTCTCTTGCGCATCTAACCCGCAGGAAATCAGACAGAAAAGCACCACAGACCACACCTTCAGCCCAAGCTGAACGCACCCCCATTCCAACCGCACATCCGCAGAGGACCTCATGACAGCAAATTGCGTCGGCATTCAGCAACTACGTCAGAGACAGTTGGCGGTTTTCAACACCGAACACATGAGCCTTTGGATGGGGTTCTCCACTCCTACATTTGCACCCAATCGATTCTCTATGCCCAACGCCTTCTTCCAAGTCCCTTACCCGGAAAATGAACCGGTTCTCGAGTACGGCCCAAACAGCCCCGAGCGAGAAGCACAGCTCGCTGAATATGAACGCATGTTCAACCAAGCACCGGTGCAGGTGCCCATGGTGATCGGAGGACGCAAAGTCCTCACCGAAGACAAGCGCCCTTTGAGCCCCCCCCACGATCATAAACACGTGATCGGCCATGCGCACTTTGGCACAGCCGAACACGTGAAGGAAGCCATTGATTCCGCTCTCGAAGCACGCTCGGCATGGGCTTCACTCGAATGGGAACAGCGCGCAAGCATCTTTCTCAAGGCCGCCGAAATGCTCGCAGGCTCTTGGCGGACGCGAATCAATGCAGCCACCATGTTGGCGCAGGGAAAAAACATGCACCAAGCCGAAATTGATGCCGCTTGCGAGTTCATTGATTTCCTTCGGTTCAACTGCCATTTTGCCCAAGACATCTACGCCCAACAACCCGAAAGTGCACCCGGCATCTGGAACCGTCTTGAATACCGTGCGCTGGAAGGTTTTGTCTTCGCCATTACCCCTTTTAACTTCACCGCCATCGCAGGCAACCTCCCCATTGCTGCGGCATTGATGGGCAACGTTGTGGTTTGGAAGCCCTCTGACGAACAGATCTACTCCGCCCATGTCATCATGGAGCTGCTTCACGAAGCCGGCCTTCCCGAAGGCGTCATCAATTTGGTGACCGTCGATGGGCCTGTGGCAGGAGATGTGGTGTTCAATCACCCCGACTTTTCGGGCCTGCATTTCACTGGCAGCACTGGCGTATTCCGTCATTTATGGCAGACCATTGGCCAAAACATCGCCCGTTACAAAACCTACCCACGCATTGTGGGAGAGACAGGCGGAAAAGACTTCATCATTGCCCACAAGTCGGCCAATGTTGATGAGGTTGCCACAGGAATCCTTCGGGGTTCATTTGAGTTCCAAGGACAAAAATGTAGCGCCGCAAGCCGCGTATACCTACCCGACAACCTTTGGCCTGAAATCAAGGAGAAACTCACCGCTGACGTTGCAACACTGAAGGTGGGCACCCCAGCAGACCCCACCAATTTCGTGGGGGCTGTGATCAGTCAACGGTCATTCAACAAAATCAAAGGCTACATCGAATTCGCACAGAACAGCCCCGACGCCGAGGTTTTGTGCGGTGGTCAGTGCGATGACAGCGTAGGCTACTTTGTTCACCCGACCGTGATCTTGGCCAAGACACCCCATTTCAAGACGATGGAGGAGGAAATATTCGGGCCCGTGGTCACCATCTACGTTTACCCAGCAGACGACTTTGATGGCGCCCTAGAGCTTGTTGACTCCACAAGCGAGTACGCTTTGACCGGTGCCGTCTTTGCCCGTGAGCGCTACGCCATTGATGACGCCATGCGCGCACTCCAAAATGCAGCTGGCAACTTCTACATCAATGACAAGCCCACTGGAGCCGTCGTGGGCCAGCAACCTTTTGGTGGTGCTCGAGGGTCCGGAACCAATGACAAAGCAGGATCGCTTCTCAATCTACTTCGCTGGGTTAGCCCGCGGACGATCAAGGAGACCTTAACTCCTGCGAAAGATTACCGTTACCCCTTTCATCAGGAATAATCTAGAGCTCAGTGGAAACAAAAAGGGCACCCATTCGGGTGCCCTTTTTATTTGAGCCCACTTTGGGTTCTGATCACTTCTTGGGCTTTCGCCCTGGCGTCTTTTTGACCGTCGGCTTCGCCGTGGCCTTCGCTGTCGTTTTCCTCGAAACAGGCGCTGCCTTTGTCTTCGCAGGCGCCGCTTTCTTCACGGCCGTGGCGGCCTTCTTTCTTGTAGATGAAGCCTTGGAAATGACTTTCTTATCCGTCGATACAGGAGCCTTTCTAGTCGGAACGGCCTTTTTTGCAACCACCTTGGCTTTCAACTTTGAGTCTTCCTGCGCATCGGCTGACGGCCGACGCGGCTTGCGACCCCGATCCTCCATCGGGGTGACCGCAATCTCCTTAAACAGTTTCGCGTAGGGCTCCTTGAGCAGGTTCTCTGCTTCTAGCCATGACGACATGACCAAAAACTTCTCCTTCTTGCCGGGAAGACCTACAGTGTCGATTTTCTCAAGCGTGTTTCGCAGCCTGAAGGCTGCATTCAAAATGCTCTGCTTCGCGTTCTTTTCCTTGTCCTGCGGGAGGTTGTTCAAGACCATTGCGTCTCGAACGAGTTCGCCATAACTCAACGGACGATCGCATTGGCGCAAACGACGCAAGATGAAATTTCCCCAAATCGACTTGGGACCCCGCTTTTTAGGACGACCTGCCTTTTTTGTTTTTGATTCCTCAACCAAAGGATTTTTCCGGGGACGACCAGGCCCTCGCTTTACCGGGACCGGCACACTTTCCACAACAACCCGCTTTGCCTTTGCGGCTGAAACTGCAGGGAAAGCGGAAAGCTTTGTCGCTGGGCCTGCAATCGGCTCCCGCCCTCCCGAAAGACGGTCAATCACTTGGTCAATGTGATGAAGACGCGCTGCCAACTGCATGCGCTCCTGCTCGTAAAAACTCTTGATCTGGCTTAGCTCGCTCGCTTGCAAATCGGGTGTGGCTTTTTTTGCCATTGGGATATCTAATGTGAGGTTACACGTTGATTTCGCACAAAATCAGGATTGCGAATTAACAAAACATAATTGAGCCTTTGGCCATTTCGGATTCAAACAAAACAAATCCCCGGGGACAAATCCCCGGGGACGTCAAGGCCGTAAGCCGGATTCTGTTGTCCAAATGGACTTCCACCATTGATCTACGCAACCTACCCTCCAGCATCGGACGGGTCGTCCTCAAGCACTGGTATACATGGTCTTGCAACCCGAAAGGTTTACCTAAGCCGTGTGGTCTCCCAACACGCTGGTGGGCTCTTACCCCACCTTCTCACCCTTACCTGTGCCAAAAAGGCCATCGGCGGTTTAAATCTCTGCAGCACTATCTGTCACCTGTGAAGGCGCCTCCTTTTTCAAAGAGTTCGGTACCCTGCGCTGTCCGGACTTTCCTCACCCACACAAAAGTGGGGCGCGGTGGAACACCTCGAGGTACAAAGATACAAGGGTCAGTCCCAGGTTACGCTCATGACCAAAGCGCTTCCGTTTCGAAGAACCTCCACCTCGGTCGTCTCCCCGGCTTCAAACATGGACAGCCCTTCCATATAGCCCATCATGTCGTTTACCTCCAATTCACCAATGCGCACAACAACATCCCCCTTCTTCATGCCCGCCAACTGAGCCGGCCGCTCTTCACTCACCCCATCGATGCGCATTCCTGTGCCCGAGAATAGGTAATCTGGAACCACGCCCAAGGTCACTTTAAAACGCGGCGCATCGTCACTTGAGCTGTCTTTGGTTTTGGTGAATGGTATGTCGTCCTGCTTCCCCAATTCCCGAACAATGCACGCTGCCAAGTCTGCGATGCGAACCATTCCCTCGTAATTCAGCTTGTCCGCAGTATCTGTTGGTTTGTGATAATCCTCGTGTTGTCCCGTGAAAAAATGAAGGACTGGAATGTCCTCCAAATAAAAGGACGTGTGGTCTGACGGCCCAACACCACTTTCGCTCAGTACCAATTCAAACCCAGCGCCTTCGGCCGCATTGCAAGTGTCCAGAATGTCATTCCACACCGGAGAAGTGCCATTACCATAGACAGCCAGCGTATCTCCACGCAGGCGTCCCACCATGTCAAAGTTGATCATCCAATCCAAGTGATTCAATCCGACTGTGGGCTCATTGGTGAAATGATTGGAGCCCCAAAGCCCTTTTTCCTCCCCACTAAAACTGGCCATCAGAAGAGGGTGCTCTGCAAGCGGCGCTGCCAAGTGTCTTGAAGCCAACTCCAATAAAACGGCCACGCCACTCGCATTGTCATCTGCGCCAGGATGCATGGCTGAATCCCCTTCTGCAGTCCCCCGCCAGAGGCTGTTTTCGTCGCCCCAACCAAGATGGTCGTGATGGCATCCAATCACTCCCCAGCTCTGTGCTGTGTCGCTCCGTTCGGCCGTGGCCCCTAAAACATTGCGCCCAACCACTTTTGTGACCATGGCCATCCCCATCGTTTTGAGCGTATCGCCATGCACTTGCATGGGGGGGTGCGGCTTGTACTCAAACGTCTGCACATAGCCAGAATCCCCAGCGGGAAGGAGGTTTAACGCCGCCATTCGATCCTCTATCCATTTTCCTGCTGCATATGCCCCCGGCTGTCCCGTCTCTCTGCCCTCGAACCGCTCATCCGTTAGCCACAATACATCGGCACGCATGGCCATCGCACTCGCCGTTAAACCTTGGTCGGTGACCACCACGCTCTGCGGACTTGGCTCGGCGCCATTGCAACCAAAAAAGATCAACGCCACCGAAACAAGGGGCACAAGGGTTCGGTAGTCAATTCGCTTCATGGATAGAAAAGTCGTGTGTGAGGTTGCGAAGTTCTACATTCGCGTGGCTTTTTCTTCATGAGATTCACACGTCCTTCCATTCTTGTTGTGCCTTGCCTGATGGTCAGCACATTTTTCCTGTCCTGTCAGGGCACAAATCCTGTCGATTCCAGCAGCGCCAATGACGCAGCACCCTCTGTCCTGGACCTTCCCGACAGCTTGGATCGCGGGTACGAAGAAGAGGTTCACTTCAACAACGTGAGACAACTGACCTACGGCGGTGACAATGCCGAGGCCTACTGGTCCTTTGATGGCAAAGACCTCGTCTTTCAAGCTTCCAATTCCAATTGGGGCGTGGAATGCGATCAGATCTACGTGATGGACATGAACGACGGTACGCCGTCTGAAAATCCCCCAGCGCCAGTAAGCACTGGCCTTGGCCGCACAACCTGCCCCTATTTTATGCCGGGTGATTCCACTGTTTTGTACGCTTCCACCCATGCTGCAGACACTGCATGTCCAGAAGTTCCTCGCCGCGGACCCGGAGGCGAATATGTGTGGCCCATTTACCCGACCTATGACATCTACACCGTCAGCACAGCTGGCGGCGAGCCCAACTTGTTCATCGGAGGCGAAGGCTACGATGCCGAAGCCACGGTTAGCCCCCAAGGCGACAAAATCGTGTTTACCAGCACTCGAAGCGGTGACCTCGAGCTGTATACCTGCGACATCGATGGCCGCAACATTCAGCAAATCACCAGTGAACTCGGCTACGATGGCGGCGCCTTTTTTAGTCCCGACGGACAGTACCTGGTCTGGCGTGCGAGCCGCCCTGCCGAAGGCGAGGAAGCCGACGCCTATTTGAAATTGCTCTCCGAGGGGCTGGTTCAGCCAACCGCCATGGAGCTCTTTGTGGCCAAAGTCGACGGCAGCGAGCAACGGCAAATCACCGACCTGGGCGGGGCCAACTGGGCACCCTACTTCCACCCCAACGGAAAGAACATCTTGTTCAGCTCCAACCACGTCACAGGCGCCTTTCCTTTCAACATCTTCATGACCGACATCGACGGGGCCGAGCCCGTGCAGATTTCGTTTGACAATGCGTTTGACAGCTTCCCTATGTTCTCTCCCGATGGGAAGCGCATCGCCTTCAGCTCCAACCGCAACAATGGACGCACCCGTTCGACCAACGTGTTTGTGGCCGACTGGATAGACTAATCATGGCAACGTACGCAGTCCTCAAGCCTTTTGGCATGCTCAGCCAATTCACGCCAGAAGCGGGACACCCCGGATTGGGCGAATTGGGAGAGTTCCCCAACAACGTGTACCCCATCGGCCGATTGGACCGAGATTCTGAAGGGCTGCTCTTGCTCACGGACAACAACCACCTGAAGCGACAGGTTTTAGAGGGGGACGACCACCGAAAAATCTGGAAGACCTACCATGTTCAGGTGGAAGGTGCTCCGACCGAGGAAGACCTTCGCGCCTTCGAACGCCCAATGCAGTTGAAGGCCAAAGGCAAGTTCTACAACACCCGTCCTGCGCGCGCGAAATTGCTCCCCGCAGACCATACTCCACCGTGGGAGCGCACCCCCCCCATTCGGTACCGCGCGAACATTCCCACCACTTGGATTGAAGTGCAACTGGACGAAGGCAAAAACCGCCAAGTCCGCAAAATGACGTCCGCCATTGGCTTTCCCGCGTTGCGCCTCATCCGATATGCCGTTGGCGGCCTTACCATTGAAGGCCTGGTCCAAAGTCAATCGCTGACGATGGAAACGATGAAGCAACTCACTTCAGGCTGAGCTTTAGTCTTCGGTGCAAAGGCCGTTGATTTCGATCGTCAAGTCGTATTCCACAGTTTGCGATGTCGTCCACGCGTTCATGACCACTACAGACCAAACGCCATCTCCGGTGACCCCTTCGGGAATGGAGAATTGCGCATAATACACGCCCGCACTTGATGTGGTCCAATCCGATGGCCAATAGTCCAAGTAATTGGGCAGGTACCCCACCTCACCCGTATTGGTGTTGTACCCATCTACGCCAAAAACAGTGCCATCTGGATTGACAATCGCCAAGGCCATGTCTCCAGGGTAAGAGCTCCCTTGGGAAAACCAATTCGAAACAACGGAAATCGTACCCAACGTTCCGGACGCTTGAAATTGCGTAACCTCGATCTCTGACGCACCCAAGAAAGTCCCAATGGACAATTCAATCACGCCGGATTCACAAGGTTCAACGCCCGTACAATTTCCATTCTCATCCAGATATTCCGGCAGGCAATTCCCGTCGCAATCGAATCCTATTGCAGGGAAGTCACAAACGGCATTGTTGACGTAGGAACCTGGATTCTGATAATTGCACGCCGAGACAATGTTGCAAACGGCACAGCTCAAGAAATCGCAACTGCCATCCTCTTCGTTGGCCAGCGGTTCGTAGTTGCATGCATTGATGTTGGTGCAACCCAAATTGGAACGCAAGCACCGCGCGGACAATCCCTGCCTAGGGTTCACATATTCTTCTCTGATAACCCCAGAAAACCCGATGTCCAACTCACGCAATGAATACCAGTTCACGTTTTCCTGCGGAGCCCACCATCGGCCGTTAAATCCGGATTCATTGAAAAACCCTTGCACGTCCCGATAGCCGCCAGGCCACCCGCTAAATCCAGACGTATTTGTGCCATACCATGTGTCGTTGGGGTAGTCCATGCGCATGGCCTCTCCCACGCCCTCGGCCTCTCCGCGAATGCCCGTCATGTCCAGTTCGAGGAAGGGAACCCCCAAGAAGGACTCCATGGTTTTCCACTCCTCATCGGTGGCCACGTGCCAACCCACCGGACACAGGTACCGCGAGTCGGTCACGGCCATTCCATTGTACAAATACCCAAATTCAGTGGCCAAAGCGTTGTCATTGAGCACGGCAACGTAAGCCCCTGAATTGGTGTTGGACCACTCTACCGGGTCCTGAAGGTTCAGGATGGCATCTCCATTGCGGTAACTGGTCACGCGCAGGTTTTCCTTGAACCAGCACTGCGTCCCAATCCCCACAACCGCGTATTCGTAGCCTCCGTAATTGACGGCAGTGCTCTCTGAGCACCCGACCAAGGTGGCACAACTGCCATCGTCGACGTTGGCCTGAGGGTCAAACTCTTCAAAACCACCGTCCATGCAACCAGGATGACTGGGGATCAAACAACCGCCATCGTCCACGGTCGCAGTGGGGTCGTATTCCAAAAAGTTGACGTCGGTGCACCCAAAGCTCGGCTCCACCTTCAAACAGCGAATGGCCTGTCCACGACTGGCACCAATGGTGGACACGGCAATGTCGTCGTTGTCGTGCTCCAAACGCACAGAACGCCCTCCTTGGCCATCTCCACTGGATGTCCAAAAGAATCCCGTGGTCCCCCGTTCCACATCCCCTATGTTGCCAAAACCGCGCTCTCCGCCGGGCAATGCAGTAAACCCGCTCTCGTTGGTGGCCCCAAAGTTGGGCGCCGCCCAATGCAAGGTGCCCGCCTCTTTTAGCACCCCAGCGTCTGAGAAACTTCCTGTCTCGTTGATCAAGTCCTGCCAATCGTATTCGGAGGGCACACGCCATCCAGTCGGGCACACATTCCGGGGGTCAGCCGCAGCAGCATAATTGTAAAGCAGTCCATAAGTCGCCACCTCAGCTTCATTGTCGCCATAGACTCCGTAAGCCCCCTCTAACGTGTTGTTCCAAGCGTCTCCTGAAGGCCACGTTTCCAATTCATCGCCATTGGCAAACTGGGTGCGTTGGAGGTTTTCTTGGAACCAACACTGATCGCCAATGGCCACCACATCGTAGGTCTGATTGTCGAAGGTGTAACTCGTCTGATTCAAGCAGGCTTCGAGCAGCGTGTCGTAGAGGCCATCCCCGTTGGTGTCCGCCGCATAGTCCTGGCAGTCGCCTTCAGCATCGGGCTGGTTTCCCGCACAATCGCAATCGCCCTCTGGAATGTCGGAACAACCGCAGTCATAAATCGGTCCCGGACCATTGCACACCCCGCACCCATCGTAGGTGCCGTCGCAGTCGTCGACATCGTCGCAGATGCCATCTCCGTCGCTGTCGTCCACGCCGATGCAGGGGTCGATGTTGTCGCAGATGCCATCCTGGTCCACATCTGGGGTGCCGAGGCAATCGCATGCATCTGGGGCAATGCCCGTGCACCCACAATCGTAAATGGCGCCAGGCCCATTGCAGATGCCACACGCATCGTATTCTCCCAAACACGCGTCGTTTCCATCGTCGTCGCAAATGCCATCGCCGTCGACATCTTGCAGACAAGTGCCACCGCACACATTGAGGGCGTCCAATTGGTTGCCCTCGCAGTCGCAGGCTCCATCGGCAATCGGATCGCAGCCGCACTCTTCAAGCGCTCCAGGTCCTCCGCAAATGCCGCATTCATCCTCGTAGATGCAGGAGGATGGGTCCAACACTGTGGCCTCACCTTCATAGTTGCACGCATTGATGTCGGTACACCCCAAGCGCTGGGCTCGCCATGCTGGCGTGGTCCCATCAAGCATTAACCCGTCCCCCGGATTGCCGGTGGGCACCAACATCCACGCTTCCCCATCCCAATACAGCATTTCTCCCGGCGCTGTTCCCGGCATCATGGGCACAGTGATGGTATCAGAAGCATTGGCTGCAGCCTCTTCCAAAACAGCGATGTATTCGGACAACGTTTGACCATCAATGGTCATTTCGGCTGCGGCGAATTCCGTCCCAAACAAGGGCAAGAACCCGAGCAAATCCGGAGTACTGATTACACTGTCGGCATTCACATCCGGGTTGTAAGGCGCCATGAAGACATCCTGCGAATGAACACTCAAAAACAACAGACAAAAGGAGCACAAAAGGAGCGTGCGCATGGCTTAGTAGAAAATTCGGTTAAATAGAATATAACCCCTAACACCCACACAAACAGGGGCATGTCACGAAATTACATCCCCAATCTTGTAGACGATCATTTTCGCCATTCACCGCCTAATTTGAGGGCATGAAGCGACGGAAATTTTTAAGCGGTGGCTTGCTCGGGCTGGGAGGACTCCTGACCTCCCGCGGCCTCAAAAGCCAAACGCCAAACGAAGACTTCAATGCCTTCCTCGGCGAGCGCGTGGCCCAAGCCGGCCTGCAAGGTTCCGTCTTTGACCTTCAGACCGAAGCCCTACCCAAAGTGCGCATCGCCCTCATCGGGCTCGGCAACAGGGGCAGCAGCCTGATCGACATGCTGGAGTGGCTCGTGGGAGAAGGCCACGCCGAAATCACGGCCATCAGCGACATCAACCCCGCCAAGATTGAAAAGGCCGCGGCGCGCATTGCAGAATTCCAAAAGGACGCCCCGCGGGCATTCACCGGAAGTGACGCAGCATGGAAAGCCGCCTGCAGCACAGAGGTGGCCGACCTGGCCCTGATCTGCACCCCTTGGGAATGGCACACGCCCATGGCCGCCCACGCCATGCGCCAAGGCCTGCACGCCGCCAGCGAAGTGCCCATCGCCACGACCTATCAAGAGGCCATCGACCTGGTGCAGGTCGCCGAGGAAACCCAGCGCCACTGCATCATGCTGGAGAACTGCTGCTACAACGGCGAGGAGCTTTGGATCATGCAGATGATCAAGGAGGGCGTCTTTGGCAGCCTCACCCACGCCGAGTGCGCCTACCTGCACGACCTGCGCGTGATGATGCTTGACCCCACCTACTACGAGGACCGCTGGCGCCTCAAGCACCACCTCCACCGCAACGGCAACCTCTACACCACCCATGGCCTGGGCCCAGTGTCGATGTACTTCGATATCCTGCGCGGCGACACCCTGAGCCACCTGGTGAGCATGAGTTCCAAGGAGGCCGCACTCAGCGAAGCCATGGCCAACACCGACGAAGCTGCCCTGCAAGACATGGCGCAGCGCGTCAAGTGCGGCGACGTGAACACCACCCTCATCCGCACGGCCGGCGGCAAGAGCATCATGCTCCAATTCGACACCCACAGCGGCCGCCCATACAGCCGCCTCGACAAGGTCGTCGGCTCCAAGGCCACGCATTACGGCTACCCCTCCCGCCTGTATGTGGACCACGGCCCCTCTTGGGGCCACAGCTGGCTGGACGACGCCGAGACCGCCGAGATGCGCGACCGCTACGCCCATCCGCTCTGGACCAAACTCCAAGCGCTCGCCACCGACCACAAGCAAGGTCACGGCGGCATGGACTTCGTGATGATGTTCCGCTTGATCCGCTGCCTCAACCAAGGCCTCCCTCTGGACATGAACGTCTATGACGGCGTCCTCTGGAGCCTCACCGGCATCCTCGGCGAGGAATCGGTCTCCCGCGGCTCCGTCCGCATCGACATCCCCGACCTCACTGGCGGCAAGTGGCGCAACCCCGCGCCACACCCGGTCCACCGCGACATCGCCTAACCCCCCGCAAGTCGGCGCTGCGCAACAAGACACTCAGGTTGAGCTGTGACAAGACGCACAATTTGAAGGGCAAACACCACCTAACCCACTAAATCAAACGGGCCTGAAGTGCCTGGCGGATTTCGCCCTGCGGCCGAAATCCGGGTGGATTCTCCCCGTCGGCCTCCGGCCTCCAAAGTTTCAAAGTGTCAACCCTCCTTCGCTCCGCTCAATCGGCATCCCTGAGACACCTGACCGAAAAGCCGTTTCGTGGATTGATGTCGCTCCGGTTGATGGCTGGACTGCCGCAGCTCAAGTACCGGAGCCAAGCATAGCCGCCACTGGGCGAAGAACTCCACCAGTAGCCGACGCTCCCAGCATTGCCGAAGCCGCCAACGTAGCTGCGGGAGCCGCCCGGAAGGGCCGAAAACCCAAAATTGTCAGTACCGTTGCCACTATAATACCAACCTGACGTAGACTTCAAGGCTGCCCCCTCAGCGCCACTGTGGCCGTTGGCACTCAAGTATGTCTCCAATGCCGTCCACTCTTCATCCGTAGGAACATGCCAGCCGCTTGGGCACAGGCCGCTCCCATTGTTCACGGCGTACCAATTGTACAGCCGGCCGTAGGTCGCAACCTTGCTTGCATCGTTGTTGTAATTACAGCGCGCACCTGAGACCAACCCTCCCCATGAACTATTCCCTGTAGCCTCAGGGATGTTGCTGCCATCAGCGTAAGTCGTTGTGCGCAGGTTTTTTGCAAACCAGCATTGGTCGCCGATCTCCACCACCGAGTAGGTGTAACCGTAAAATTCAATGCTGCTGCACGCATTCAAAGCGCAACTGCCGTCATCCGTGTTCGCGGCAGCATCGTAGTTCACATCCGCAGGGTCAGTGCAGCCGTTCACGACCAGCGTGACACAGCTACTGTCGTCGGTGTTGGCAGAGGCGTCATATTCGCTGTAGGCCGGATCAGTACAGCCGCTGACAACCGCGGTAGCGCAACTGCCGTCGTCCGTATTGGCGCTAGCCTCATATTCGATATAAGCTGGGTCCGTGCAGCCTTGAACCTGGGTGTATATGGTTCCATTGCTGAGGTGAACTTCATAGGAACCGTCGGACTGGAGAATAACGGTGTCGACCCCGAAGTTCAGATAGTCAGCAGCAAGATCCTGGATGTTGAACAGGTCACAATCGTCTTGTGACAAAAGAGGGACCGATGCCGTGAGCATCAGCATTGCAAGGAAGTAGCGCATTAGGTTTGGTTCAATCGGGCTGTCTTTTCAGACATAGCCACATAAAAATAGTGGCCACCCCCCTACTTCGCCCCCGCTAAGCCTGCATACTTTGTAGGTGTTTGTGTGTGTGTGTGTGTGTGTGCCAGACAGCAAATCAAAGGGAGCGGGCCCACTCGAAGCCCTCGCGGATGGCGCGCTCGGCGTCGATGCCGTAGGCCACCTTGGCACCGCCGATCACGGAGACGGGAATGCCGGTGGCCTCGAGGGCTTCTACCGGTTCGTTGTTGGAGAGTTGGCCCGAGCAGAACACCACGTTGTCGAGTTCGAGGAACTGCTCCTTGTCGCCCACTTCGATGCGGATTCCCGTGGGCTCAATGGCCTTGTAGGTGACGCCAGGGATGGCTTTGACGCCGCGAAAGCGAAGCGTGAGGCGGTGGATCCAACCGGTGGTCTTGCCGAGGCCCTTGCCGGGCTTGCCTTCCTTTCGCTGGAGCAGATAGAGGGTTCGGCCGTTGTCCGGGCGCTGCGGCTCAATCAGGCCGCCATCGTGTTCGAGGTTGCCGTCGATGCCCCAACTTTTGCGGAAGCCGTCTACGGTCTCTTCTCCGTGGGGGTGCGACAAGAAGTCGGCCACATCGAAACCGATGCCGCCGGCCCCAATGAGGGCCACGCGCTGGCCCACCTCCACTTCGCCGCGCAACACTTTGTCGTAAGGCACCGCAATCGGCAGGTCGTTGCCGGGGATGCTGGGCACGCGGGGCCGAATGCCAGCGCACCATGCCACGGCTTTAAATGGGTCGCCCTTGTCTTGGGCCGCACCCACATCGGTGGGCTCAAAGCGGGTGCCGAGGTGAATGCGGACACCGTGGCGGTCCAGCTCGTGCTGGTAGTAACGCAGGGTTTCGGCAAACTCTTCTTTGCCTGGGATTTGGTGGGCCAGCAGAAATTGGCCTCCGAGTTTTTCTTGGGCCTCGTAGAGGTCGACCGTGGCACCGCGCTTGGCGAGCTCCAAGGCTGTGGACATGCCCGCTGGGCCTCCGCCCACGACGGCATAACGGCCTTCGAGGCCTTGTGGAGCGGCCTTGGTGAATTCGGTTTCGCGGCCAGCGCGCGGGTTGACCACGCAGCCCGCCACTTGGCCCTTGAAGGTGCGGTCGAGGCACGCCTGGTTGCACGCGATGCAGGTGTTGATCTCGCCTTCCCGGCCTTCGATGGCCTTGGCCATGATGTCGCCATCGGCGAGCCAAGGCCGCGCCATGGAGACCAAGTCGGCGCAGCCGTCGGCCAATACCTGCTCAGCCACCTCGGGCATGTTGATGCGGTTGGTGGTGACCAGCGGCAGGTCCACCTGCCCCATGAGCTTTTTGGTGACCCAAGCGAATCCGGCACGCGGCACCATGGCCGCGATCGTGGGGATGCGGGCCTCGTGCCAACCGATGCCCGTATTGATGATGTCGGCGCCGGCGGCCTCGATGATCTGGGCCTGTTCCACCACCTCGCCCCAGCCGTTGCCCTCCTCCACGAGGTCGAGCATGCTCAAGCGGTACATGATGGCAAAGTCTGGGCCACAGGCCTGTCGGATGCGCGACACGATTTCCTCTGGAAAGCGCACCCGGTTGGCGAAATCGCCACCCCAAGCGTCGGTTCTGTGATTGGTGCGGCGCACCAAAAACTGGTTGATGAGGTAGCCTTCGGAGCCCATGACTTCGACGCCGTCATAGCCGGCTTCGCGGGCCAGAACCGCACAGCGCACGTAAGCCTGGATGGTGCGCTCCACGCCTCGGCCACTGAGGGCCCATGGGCTGAATTTGCTGATGGGGGCTTTGCCCTTGGAGGGTGCGACACAGAATGGGTGGTAGCTGTATCGGCCGCCGTGCAGAATCTGCAGGGCAATGCGGCCGTCGGCTGCGTGCACAGCTTCGGTGACCTCCCGGTGCTTGGCCGCTTGGCTGGAACGCATGAGGGCTGCACCATGCGGGGCGAGCTTGCCTGCGCGGTTGGGGCTGATGCCGCCTGTGACGATGAGTCCAGCGCCACCCTCGGCCCGCTCGGCATAAAACTTGGCGAGCTTGGTGAATCCGCCCGGCTCCTCCTCGAGGCCCATGTGCATGGAGCCCATGATGGACCGGTTGGGCATGGTCATGCCCGCCACCTCCAGCGGCTGCAACAAATGGGGATACTTCGGATGTCGGGGCGCAGTTCCGGTCATGCCCCCAAGTTCGGACAACTCGTGGAACTCCTCGCGGTCACCTGGTTTTAGTCTGGAGCACAAGCTTCGCCAAACATCCCGAGCAATTCCAAGATGTCTTCGACGCCCACAATGCCGTCGCCCGTCACGTCCTCGGAGCAAGACGCGTTTTCCAAAACACACTGCTGCAAGGCCACCGACCATGCGGTTCCTTCCCCACACAGTCCATGGTAAGTACACGAGCCATCGTCCGTGACCGCCTGAGGGTTGTAATTGTCGGCAATCGACACGGTACAACCCTGTTCATTTGAGTCCAATGCCGACCAATCCACGTCACGCGTGACGGAAAAAAGGCCATTCAACCAAGACCACTCAAAAGATATCTCCTGACCATTGGACACCACCACCACGGTGCTGTCCACGGGCTGTCCATTCATGGTGAGACTGGTCCATTTGGGC
Organism: uncultured Flavobacteriales bacterium; assembly: GCA_949373165.1. Taxonomy (GTDB): domain Bacteria; phylum Bacteroidota; class Bacteroidia; order Flavobacteriales_D; family Sanyastnellaceae; genus UBA8752. The sequence continues at coordinate 17,239 of CASICO010000046.1, forward strand.
GGCGCGGAAAGCATCAATTCGACAGAGTCCCCCGACAAAGTTTGCCCCAAAGAAATGCCGATGTCTTCTTGGTTCTCCACGAATTGATGGGCACTGTCTGCCACCAAATCATAGACCACAGTGCGGTCACCATTGGGCCAAAACAGCTCGAGGGAGTCTGCCGTTTGCGCCGTGCCAAGACCGAAGAATTGAGTCGCGCTGTGCTGAACATACAAATCCTCTCCGGCACGAAGCGTGCGCATTTGAGGGTGTCCTTGGGCATGCAGCACCATTTGCGTTCCGATGGCCTCTGAATTGGACCACGAGCCGCACACTCCAACCGTGAGTGCATGGTGGTCCGCTTGTTCTGTCCCGGACTGATTGGTCCAAAATTCCGCAAATTGTCCAGGGCCCACCCCCACCACATCGGGACGCAAATCCCCGTCGAGGTCGCCTCGGGCTATGGTGTACAGCAACACATTGCTTCCTTCCCAATCCTCCAGCATGTCCACAAAAGGGGCATTGTTCCCCAAGCCAGCGCCAGGATGCTGGAACAAGTAATTGTCGTAGAACTCGGGGTAGGTACCTCCTGCGAAAACAAACGGCGAAGTAGAAACCATCAGGTCTTCCCATCCATCTGAATTGTAGTCCACCCACATGCTCCCCCACGACCAACGCTGGGTATTCAACCCAAATTCTGCCGAACGCTCCTCAAACCAACCTGTATCGTTGCGGTCGAAATAAGCCCCCGTAAGCTGTTCAGATTGGTAGGATGATTCGTCTGTTTCTTGGTTGGACACGAACATCTCTTCCTGTCCGTCACCATCGGGATCTCCGATGGTCAGGGTCATCGATGACATGGAAACATCAAGTCCCAAGGCCGCCCCGGATTCACTGAATGTAGCATCCCCGTTGTTGAGGTAAGCCAAGTTGACCGTGGCAGGTTCGGAGCTGGGACAAATTTCGACACCATAATCGTTGATGACCATCAAATCCAAGAAAGCATCTTCATTCAAGTGCATCCAAGCCCCTTGAAAAGAAGGTTGCATCCCATTTGCAATTCCCGCCGATTCTGAAATGTCCTCAAACAGATTTTCCCCCTGGTGCAAGAGCACATTTTCGGAAAGCCATGTGCTCTGACACGGAAGCGCATAAACCGGCACCATGACGTCCAATTTCCCATCCAAGTCCATGTCGGCAAAAGACATCCCCGTACATGCCCGGTTTTCCAATACATCCCATCCCCATTCCGAGGTGCGGTTCACGTACCCCTCGCTCTCTTTGATCCAGATTTGTCCCGCAGACATCTGTCCTGCACCGCTCGTAAAAGACAAGACCATGGCAGCCGTGTGCACAAAGTCTCGGTCTCCGTCGTTGTCTATGTCCAGCCACATCATGGACATTGGACGACCCGTCCCCTTGACAATGCCCAAGTCAACTTCGGTCAAGCCATCTGGTCCACCTTGGTAAAATTTAAACTGGCCTCCGGGATCTGTCATGGTTAAGTCATCCCATCCGTCTTGGTTGAAATCCACCAAGCTCATCCCCTCACCCGAAAAGTCCGTGTAACCCTCGAGCATAGGATTGGGCTCAGTCAAGGACCATTGAGCCGATGAGTCAATCAAGCACCCCACGAGGAAAAGGAGCATGCCAAGGCCGCGAAAAAAAAACCACCTTCTTCTGTTTTGACCCCACTTCATGCCTTAAAAATACACATTATGCAACGAGGGCACTTTCGTCAGTCCAACTCAGGAAAACGATCCACAAATTCATTTCGACGTGATCTCGATGGCAAAATCTGATAGATGAACCTTTGGTCTCCCTCTTTGATCCTGCGCTTGTCGTCTTTGAGCTCCGTGATCAAGTCAATGAAGGCTTGATCCTTGGAGGTGATGTTCATGACGCCGTTTCGGTATTCGAAATAATACCAATTCTCTTCGTCCAAGTGGAAGTACATCCGCAGGATGCCAGTGGTCCCGGCTAGGCTCCATTCAATGCGCCCGGGAATGCGACGGAAAATCGGCTGTTTGTCCATGGAGACAATCCCAATTCCATTTTCGCCACTCACAAACGCGTCCTCACTGGCATCCCAAGTGAGGTCCAATCCCGTCATGAGCAATCGGTGTTGGATGCTGGCCGGCGTCTTTTTGAACGCCCCCATCAAGGTCATTCCACCCAAAACCTCATCGGCCCCTTCCAACCCCAACCATTCCCGAAGTGCGGGTTCAAAGGTGGTGGAGGTCACGTCCAAAGGCACCGCGGTTGGCCAGGCCTGAATTCGCTCTGCCAGGGCTTTCCAAATGTTGTCGTCGAAAGGAAAGTCCATGCCTGTGGTCAGCGAAGCCTCCAATCCCGTCCCCGTGGGGAACACCTTTACAGAACCTGCCGTTCTCTGAGTCACAAGACCGTAGTCTACAGGGAGTTGAAGCGGCCCTGCTCCTGTAATTTCACACTGTCCCGCCACCAACTCAATCAACGTTCCCGGCAAGTCTGGCTGCACCATTTTCTCTGGTGTTCCCGCCTGGTATTTGCCCTCTCGCTTGTTGTATCTCAACTCCCCAATCGCCGCCAAAAGCGGATACTCATTGTGGCTTCTCACCTCATCTGAGAATGCACCATATGGCCCTCCTCCCGGCTCGTCAACATCTCGGAAATAAGCGCCAAATCCAAGGTGCTCCATCAATGGTGTCCGCAGGGTCGAGTCCAACGGAATGCGCACATCCCGGGGGTCGATTACGGCCGAAAAGAGCAACTGTTGCTTTTCCGTTTCTGGACAAGCCGCTTCCAAGGATACGGCCCCATTGAATTCGAGGTGTTCCCTGGCTGCAGCCAAGTTCACCTTGCCTGAAAAGCCGAAGAACGGACTTAACCCAAATTCCTCTTGCACCGGTATGACACCTTGACCAATCGTCTCTCCGCTTGTGTCCACCTCCACTTGTTCCAAACGAATCAGCTGTTCCAATCCATTCTCGTCTTTGTAAAACAAGCTTGCCCTGGCTTCGTAATCATATCGACCCAAGATGTTCACGTCTGCATCGAACAATCGATGGTGGCGCGACACAACATTGGCTACAATCACGGCACGCGTAAGCTGGTCCATTTGCGCCCGTTTACGCACCACCACCAGACCACTGTCCGGCTCTACAAAGGCGTCTGCCGACCGAATGAACTTTACACTTTCGCATCGAATGACGGATTCAGCCACATCGTACACGGCTTTTGGTGCCAGAAAATTCAAGCTGTCTTGGTCGTTTCGGGTGGAATAAAAATTGGACTTGGATACAGCGTCGTCCGTGTCGATTACAAAGTCGGTCAGCGGCTCGCGACCCGAATTCATCTCCAACTTGTCTTTGTCCATAAACCACTTGAACTCGTCCATGTAGCACATGTACTGATTGGCAGGCAACTCAATTTTTGTTTCGCCATCGTTGCTCGCAAATTCACCGATGCGTGAATCGAAATCAATCGTGCAATGCACATTGTCCGTCTTAAAGGCCAATGCTCCTTCTACCATCTGATCGAGCTGAAATCCCGCCGTATCTGACATGATGCGACGGCGGTCATATTCAAACAGGTCCGACGAAAGCGAAGCCCCCTGAAATCTCATCGTCCCTGAGCCCGTCATGCCCTCGTCTCCCAAAGTGATCTTTCCCGCGAACTCACTCTCCCCTTCAAAGAATCGAATCGGGATGTCGTCTGTCGTGGCAGAAAAAGAAGACTTGCGTGGCTCAAACAGGACGAACACATCTTCGCCTTGCACCTCGGGAACAGGAGGCGGCCCGATGGACTCCTGATTCGAGAACACCTGCGCAACGCCTTTCGTGCTGTCGGGAAGCAAAACAAAACGGTCGCTTTCCGCATGGGCCGTCTCAAAGTCCAGTCTTCCGCCACCTTGCAAGCCACCACCATTGAGTGTCAAGTCTTGATCGAACGTTCCCGCTCCTCCATAAACACTGTAGCCTCCCGTTGGGGTTTCCGTCTTAAAACCAAAATACAGGTCATCCATCACCCTGAGCTCTTCCTTCAAGGGCGGCAGGAGGTCTCCAGATTCCAACGTACCTGAGAACACCAACTCCTGTCTTCCAAGGGCATCCAAACTGTCCAAAACGAAAGGCTCAATCACAAATCGAAACCGAGAACGCGCATACGCACCTTGCTCAATGGCAGCGTCGTCCCAATGCACATAACTCACCCCTTCGGTGACCAATACCGGGTATTCTGGATAGGCCTCACTGAGTCGACCTGAACGGTTAATGGGTACATCCACGCGCAAAACACCTTGAATGCTCTCCAATTCGTTTTTCACACGCAGCCGTTTCGCCCGCCCCCTCATGTCGATTTCTTCCTCATCATTGACCCGAAACTTGCACGTTTCAACGGCGTTCAGTTCGATTGAAAAAGAAGCGTAATCGAACACATAATCTGACCCTTCAAATTGGAGGTTTCCAGCGCGAACACTCCCTGCAAAATCAAAGTCTCGGTCCTCTCCTATGACCACTCGACCATTGCGCGGTTCGATGATCACGCCGCGGTCACGCGACACATCCACCCGTGAAACACCATTGACCGTCAGTTGCAAATTGAGCAGGCTGATTTCACCGTGGTGATTGCCCACGGCTTCGGAGCGAAAAAACAAGACGTCATAGTCTCTTCTTCCGGCCGCATTAGAGAGGTCTTCAAACAACTTATTGGTGGCCGTGGCTTCTCGAGTACCCAGGTCCATCTCGAGATAACCCTGTTGGGCCATCCGCACCATCATGGCCCTCGTTTTCGGCTCACTGAGTCGAATTCCAGCTGCCAATTGCTGACTCGTGAACGTGCTGTCTCCCGAAGATTTGACGTGATTTCTTACCCTCACCAGCGGGTGCACAGGATCGATGCCTTGCATCCTCTGAAAAATCTCCTTGTCGAAGAAGTTCTCGCTGAATAATATGGCGGTCGATCGACTCGATCCCGGAGGCCCTTCCAAGCGAATCCGTGTGTCTCCCATTTTCCATGACAGGACATCACAATCGAGCGAAACCCTATGATGTGAGTCCGTGAATGGACGCGGACCAAGTCCTTCGTCCGTCCGAACCAAAGACAACCTTTCATCCGCCAAATTGAAGCGAAGATTCAATTCCGGATGATGCACGCTGTCCCCTCCCAATCGCACGGTAGCCTCGACGTTTGACCCTCTAAATTGGTCCGAGCGCAAGACAAAAAGATTCGAGCGGCATTCGATCAAAACCGTATCCCCATTGCGGAAATCCAAGGTGGCCGGCAGGTCTTCATTCCCCTTGCCAAGAAGCTCTGACCCACGAACAGTAAGCCCCCCTTGAAAATCCACCCCCGGTACGATGTCCGGCATGGACAATCGGTTCACATAGGTATCAAAGCGCGGGTATTTGGCAGGTTCTTTGGCTTCGCCTGTTTTTTCGTCTTTGAGGCGAACCCGAGCTTTGTCTGTCAACTGCCCGAGCAGGGGGTCTGGAAAGAGTTCCGTCGTGAACCTCGCTGAATCCACTGTGAGACTGGCCGATTTTAATCGGATGGCGTATTCATCAAAATCCGCATGGTTCTTTTCTGGGTCCCATCCAGACCTGCCCCAGTCTACACGGCCACTTCGACCCAAGAAACGTCCGGCCGCAACATCATATTCACCGGCAGTGCGCTTGACTTGGAGCGTATCCCCTTTGGAGAACCCCAACAACGTCCCGGTTGGCCCTAAAAACAAACGCGGCATGCCCTTTTCGGGAATCGAAATGGCCATCGGGCCATCAAATTGCCACCTGACACTCTTGCTCTGGTGGAACACCCCTTGAACGAGGAAATCCTTTCCCACAGCAAGCAAAGGCGCAAAGCTTGAGGCGCTCTTTCGTTTTTCTAACGCGCGTTCCACGGCCTCATCCCAAGCTGCAAACGGAATGCGCAAGGAATCTCCGGAAAGCGCTGCTTGAACGCTTCTTGCATAACCAAACTGCTCAGGGAAAACCCCCAAACTTCTTTCCTTCAATTGCGCCAAGCGTTCGATGAACTTTCCAGTCACGGCGGTATCTGCCTTCGGAGAAAGCAAAAGTGGCTTCAGTTTCCGGGTGAGAAACCGGGCCGCATCCTTGTCGTATGACTCGACGGCATCAGCCAACTCGGTCAAGGCATTTTCCAAAGCCACCAAATCCAATTCAGTGTCTTGGCTCAAGACAGGCTTGACGAAAAACAAGAAGCAGGCCAAAATGGCCATCGGTCGAATCATAGGCGTCTTCATGGATCGGTCCGAAAATTAAACGTCCCGGAGTCCCCGGCGGTATCTTGGCCCCAACGATGTTCCAACTCTTGCGCACAATTCAGTCCCGTCCCCAGTTGGTTCCTCGGTGGGTGATCTTCTCCATCGACATGTCCTTGGGGGTCGTGGCTCTGGGCTTGGCTTATGCCGCGCGCTTTGAGTTTTCGCCACCCGCTCATGAATTGGAGGCTGCCCGGGCATTTCTGCCCGCTTATTTGATCATTCGCGCGTTTGCCATGCTCGCCTTTAGGACATTCTCTGGCATCATTCGCTTTAGCGGCAGTCGCGATGCGCGTCGGGTATTGCTGTCATTGTCCATGGGAACATGCTTGTTTCTTGCCTTGGATGTGGCGGCGGGATCTATGGGAACGACCTATCCAATGCCATTGAGTGTCGTTGCCATTGAACTGCTGGCCTCCGCGGTTTTTTTGATTGGGTTTCGGGTTTCGGTGCGCTCGGTATACGAAAGGTTTCAAACCGCCCGTCCCACGCCCGTTATCATTTTTGGTGCTGGAGAAGCGGGCATCATCACAAAACAAGCGGTTGAACGCCCAAGCGCCGACCCCATGAAGGTGGTCGCTTTCCTCGACGATGACACAGGAAAACAGGGCAAGCGAATCGATGGAGCACCCATTTTAGCGGCAGGAGATGCCGGTCGCATTTTACAAGACCACAACGCCAAACGCCTCATCGTGTCCATCCAGCAGTTGGATCCCGCCCGAAAGGCCAAAGTGATTGACGCCGCGCTCAACGCAGGCTTGCGCGTCATGGACGTCCCTCCCGCCCAGCGTTGGATTCAAGGGGAGCTCAGCGCGGGACAATTGAGAGACGCACGCATCGAAGACCTGCTCGGTCGCCCCGTGATCGAGCTTGATGCCTCTGCCATTGCCAAACAAGTCAAAGGCGCCCGCATCGTGGTCACCGGCGGTGCAGGCTCCATTGGATCAGAATTGGTCATGCAATCCTTAGACAGGGGTGCAGCAGAAGTACTGGCCCTCGACACAGCCGAGACTCCACTTCACGAGCTCGGCCTTTTGGCCCATACCCGACTGGGTGGAACTTCCTCGCGATTGACCACGCGCATTGTCGACGTTCGAGATGGCGCCCGCATCCAACAACACTTGTCCGACTTCAAACCAGATTTGGTTTACCACGCCGCAGCCTACAAACACGTTCCTGTAATGGAAGCGCAACCCGAAGAGGCTTGGCACACCAACGTGATTGGCACCACCCAGACCTTGTCCGCAGCGAAGCTAGCAGGGGCCAGTACATTCGTTTTGGTGAGCACCGACAAAGCCGTGAACCCTTCCAGCATCATGGGCGCGTCCAAGCGCATGGCCGAACTCGCCGTGCGCAGCTTTGGAGAAGGAGGGGAAATGAAATGCGTCATTACCCGGTTCGGCAACGTCCTAGACAGCAATGGCAGCGTGATCCCCCTTTTTAGACGACAGATTGAAAGCGGGGGACCCATTACACTAACAGACCCAGAAGTCACCCGGTATTTCATGACCATACCCGAGGCCGTTCAACTGGTCATGGAGGCAGCAGCCACTAGCGCTGGAGACGACATCTTCGTCTTCGATATGGGAGAGCGTGTGCGCATCATCGACCTTGCCCATCGCATGATTCGCCTCGCAGGATTGGTCGAGGGCCAAGACATCGACATCGACATTGTGGGCATGCGTCCGGGTGAGAAACTCCATGAGGAACTCATGAGCGGTCAAGAAAATTTGTTGGCCACGCATCACCCTAAAATTCTTCGCGCAGCCCGCGCAGAGGTGAACAGAGACATGGTACGAAACACCATCGCCGACAGTCAAGCCGCATTGCGCCAAGTCCCCTGGACTTCGGAGCAAGTGAAGCTCGCCTTCTCCCGGCATCTGCCCGAATACAAGCCAAGCCACAAGGATTGAACCCACACATGAGCATGGACCACCCCACCGAAGACCGCCTTTTGCTGGACATCCGCAGCTATTTCGGTTACACCCAAGACCAAGTTGAATTCAATTGGATAGAATCTGACGGCATCCATGAGGTGGCTTTGTTTACCTACAATCCGCGACACACGCACAGGTTTCTCTTTCACAAGGCATCAGGTTCCACCCGGATTCAGGCATTGCAAACCCTTCTGAATTACACCCAAACCCACCGAGACCGTGAGTTGAGTTACACCATTCAGTGGCGGGTGGCTGGCGAAGTCGAATTCCACACGAGCTATTTCAGCGCCGGAAACATTTTAATGGCCCTCGATAAATTTTTTGAAGGCAGAGACCCGCATACCGTGCAGGTGTTCAGTGTAATGCTCAACCCCATGAGCTAAATGGAACGGGACACTTTCCCAAAAATACTCGGCCCAGGCGAAGGGCTCTTTAAAGCCAAAGGAAGCAAGTTTTACGGGTATGCGTTTCCATTGCCCTTTGCCAATGAAGAAAGCGCAGAGACTGCCGTGGAGGCGCATCTTAGCGAGGTAAGAAAGGCACATCATGCCGCTCGCCATGTCTGCTATGCATGGCAATTCGGACCTGATCGATACAGGGCTGCTGACGATGGAGAGCCAAGCGGAAGCGCCGGCGCGCCCATTCATGGCGTCCTCCGATCTCATGACCTCCATTGGACGCTCATTGCCGTGGTCCGGTACTTTGGGGGGGTCAAACTTGGTGTAGGTGGCTTGATTGAAGCCTATCGGGCCGCCGGAAGGGCCGCCGTGGAGGATGCCGGAATCGGCGCTTCGGTGCTTCAAGCCCACCTCACTTTTGGCTACACCCCAGACCTGACTCGCCATGTGATGCAAGCCCTTCAGAGGGAAGGCGGAGAGATTCTTGCGGAGAGATACACCAACCGCTGCCTTCTCGATATTGCGGTTGCTGCAGGAAGCGCTGAAAGGCTCACCCGCAGTTTATTAAACATCCACGGTGTGGAACCGTTAAAACCAAAGAAGAACGAAACACAATCTTGACCGATGCGCCCACTTTTCACTCTACTGTGCCTCATTCCCTTTTTGAATTCAAGCGCCCAAATCGAATTCGAACACGACGGTTTGGTCCGAACCTATTTCATGGACGCTCCTGACCCCATCCCTCCAGGCGCACCCATTGTCTTGGTTCTGCACGGATACACAAGCAGCGCTGCTCTGATTCGCACCTACAGCAATTGGGGTGACTTGGCTGAAGAGGAAGGTTTCGTCGCGGTGTTTCCTCAAGGCACACAAGATGATTTCGGCGTGAACCACTGGAATGCGAATACGAACAACAGTGACACAGATGACCACTCCTTCCTTGTGGCATTGGTTCAAAGCCTCCAAGCGGAGTACAACTTGAGCCCCGAGTGCACCTATTCTTGCGGGATGTCCAACGGAGGTTACATGAGCTATTCTCTGGCATGTGAGCATCCAGACGTTTTTTCTGCCATTGGCTCAGTCACCGGAGTCATGAGTTCAGCAGACGAAGGCTGCATTCCATCAGAGGTCGTTCCCGTGGTTCACTTGCACGGAACAATGGACTCCACCGTCCCTTATGAAGGAAGCGACATCAATCCTTTGGGCGGCATGGATGTACCCGACGTGATTGAACATTGGACTGGACTCATGGGCACCACCACTATAGAAGAAACGCCTTTGCCAAACCAAGAACTGATTGACTTAACGTCCGTGGATTTCATCCGATATGCAGGCGCACCAGGCGGACAAGAATTTCATCACTACCGTGTCAATGGCGGGGGCCATGCTTGGTTTGGAGCCTGGGGAAGTCAAGATGTGGAATCTACAGATGTGATTTGGGATTTCTTCTCTGCACAATGCGCTGGAGGGGCCAATGCCGTGGCTTCAATGCACCTTCCAGAACCTGCCATTTTCCAGCTCAGTGATGGACAACTGAACGTCCTCGAGGCTTGCTCTATTCGCGCATTGAACGTCCTCGGACAAACGGCACATTCTTGGCCCGATTTCAAGGCAGGCGACCGCATCAATGCCAGCGAAATCAAGGGGCACTTCCTGCTCCAAGCGACCACAAAGAATGGACGCCAGCAGGTGATGAGAATTCGCTAAAACCGCCCTTATCTGGGCTTGCGAACCACCTGTAAGTATCGCTCTTGACCCAAGGCACAGCGTTCGAATCTCGCTTCGCCATAAAGCGCCTTGAGGTCGAATTCCTCCACTTGGAAACCTGCCGCACGATATCGGTCTGCATAATCCATGCCGTACAAACGAACATGGTCCCGCTGCCAATACAAACGTTCACGCTCTGCAGGGTCGGTCACGTTGGGGTCCTCCAAAGTTTGGTCCAAACTGCGGTCCATGGGCACCTGGAAAATGCCCCACCCACCCGGTTTCATGGTTCTAAAGTACTCGGCCATCACCTTTCTGTCGTCCGAGACATGCTCCATGAGATGGTTGCCCATGATGATGTCGAAGTGATCGTCCTCGTATGGAATCTCGTGCACGTCAAAATGGACGTCTGCCCAAGGTGACACCAAGTCTGCCCGGACAATCTCCAATCCTTCCGCCCGATTAAACCGCTTCAGAAAGCAATACTCTGGTGCCAAATGAAGCATGCGGCGGTTCAGCCCACCATCCATCAAATTGCTGTGCTCCGTGAGGTAAATCCAAACGGCACGGTGACGCTCCAAGCTCAAGGTGTCTGGCGCCAAAGCGTTGGGGCGGGTCCGATCTGCCCTGCCATAAGACAGCAGCTTTCGGTAGGTGCGTCCATTGATGGGGTCTTCGAACCGACTGCCTCTGTAAAAGGGAGACAACACCTGCAGGGCCAAGTGGGCGACGCGTTGAAGCAAGTGCCGTGGAACAAACCGGGTGATGACTGAAATGAGCGCGCGCATGTTGCCGCGAAGATAACCCGCCCAATTCGAGAAGGTCGGCTTCCCTCAAAAGCCCTCCTTCAGCGGATGATGACGTCTCTCACCAACTCAGCCCCAAGGTGTCCATTGAGCATGGTCTTAATCCGGGTCCGCGCCATCATGAATTCTTCTTTCATGGGTGCTGAATCAAACTCAATGGTCATCACACCTCCCCTCACTTTTAAGTAACGGGTTTTGCGAGACACGGCCTCCCCCATGACCTCTTTCCATGCCGCCTCTGCCCTGGCATCATTCAACCGTGAGCCATGTCCGCTGAGGCGCAACCATTCACTCAAGGCGTCACCCAAGGACACCGCCTCTTCCTTTCGACTGCGGATTTTTCCCCGACGACCTCTGCCATATTGGTTCATTTGGATTCAGTGATTCCGGCGTCTGCCCATGGTTGGATGCCCTCTGTCTCGACCCACCAGGCCGAAAATGGCACACCCGCCTCCTCCAAAAGCTTGGGAATGCGGTGCGGGTTGGTGTCCGAAATGAAGACCTGACCAAAACGCGCATGGCCCAATGTTTCCATCAATGCCCCTGCGCGATGGGCATCGATCTTGTCGAAAATGTCGTCTAGCAACAAAATGGGTCGCCTGCCAACACGCTTTGCCAAATGCTCCACTTGAGCGAGCCTGAGTGCCAACAAAAACGTCTTTTGCTGACCCTGACTTCCAAAGCGCTTCAAAGGGTGGTCTCCAATGCGGAAATCAATGTCGTCTTTGTGGATGCCCACCGTTGATCTGCGCAACCTGCGGTCATTGGCCCGCGCCTCCATGAGTGCCTTTCCAAAGCTTCCCGTTTCGACCAGACTCACCCGGGCCAAACTCACGTCTTCTTTTCCTCCACACAAACCATGATGAATCCGTTTGAATTCGGGCTCAAACTCTTCCAAAAAGCGGGCCCGTTCTGCCGAGATTTCCTCTGCAAGAGGCACCATACGCTCATCCCATGGCGCCAACTGATCCTCATCCCACGTGCGGTTTTCCGCAAAATATCGGAGCAAATTGTTTCTCTGCTGCACCAAATGTTGGTACTGCATTAACCGGTCCAAGTAAGGTCGATCATATTGACTGATGACCATGTCCATCCACTTTCTTCGCACCTCACTTCCTTCGAGCACCAAAACAGCATCGGCCGGGGCAATCATCACAACAGGATATCTTCCCACATGATCGGCCAACTTTCCGTAGGCCTTCCCATTTCGTTTGAGCAGTTTCTTTTGCCCCTTGGCCACCGCACAAGCCACCCGGTCCAACTCCTCTCCGTCGGCGCTGTCCAATGAAAACGTCCCCTCTACCAGAAAGGCTTCTCGACCGTGCCGGATGTTTTGCGAATCAATCGGATTGAAGTACCCCTTGGCATTTCCCAAGTAATGCACGGCATCCAATACATTGGTTTTCCCTGCGCCATTGTCGCCGAGAAAGCAATTCACGTGCGAACACAGGTCCAATTCCACCTCTGCGTGATTCTTGAAATCCAGCAATTGCAGTCTTGAAAGCCGCATGCTCATCGGGTTGTTCTCTGACTCGTTCACTTTGGCTATTTTTGCCCTCTGCAAAAGTGGGTCACGGCTCGCAGATGCAGCGTGAAGGGTTTTCAACTGTGAATCCCGGACCATCAATATCGAACGTAAACAGGATACGACCCTCCATGGCCGAAGAAAACAACACTGGCGCTTCCATTGAAGACCTCTCAGGAAAGACTGAGCAGTTTATTGAAAACAACAGCCGCAATCTGGTTCTTGCCATTGCCGCAGTGGCCATCGTCATTGTGGCCATCGTGGGCTACGGCAAATTCATGGTAGAGCCAGCTGAATTGGCCGCCAATGAAGATGCATGGCGCGCTGAGCAATATTTCATCATGGACAGCACTGACCTCGCCTTGAACGGTGATGGTCTATACGCAGGCCTTCTGGACATCACAGAAAACCACAGTGGCACCAAGGCTGCATCACGTGCAAGCTATGAATTGGGTGTGCTTCTGCGCGCTCAATCCGACTTCGCGGGTGCCATTGAAGCTTTCGAGGCAGCTGACCTTTCTGATGACATCTTGGCCACCATCGCCAAAATCAACATTGGCGATTGTGAAGTTGAACTCGGCAACTACGACAATGCTCAGTCCGCTTTCAAAAGTGCGATTGGCATGGCATCCAGCTCCATTGGAGAGGATTACCTCGCTCCAATCGCCCTTTACAAAGGGGCCTTGGTCGATCTCGAATTGGGCGACGACAGCGCGGCCAAGTCCAAATTGAGTCGAATTGCGAAGGACTACGCCAGCTCCAACCTTCAGGCCACAGCCGAAGGCCTTGCTGCCTCCATCGCCGGACGCTAAGCAAAACATGGCCACCGAAGGTCACGATTTATCCGCCTACAGTGCGGAGCAGCTGTCAGGTTGTGCGGGGTTCCGCATTGGCTTGGCTGTCTCCAAGTGGAACACAGAAATCACACACGCCCTGCGTGATGGCGCATTGGAGGTGCTGCATGCTGCAGGAGTAGCCGATATTTTGACCCACGAAGTTCCGGGTAGTTTTGAGCTGCCTCTGGCCTGTCAATGGCTACTCAAGCATGGCGGCTGCGATGCCGTCATCGCCATTGGCAATGTGATCCGTGGAGAAACCGCTCATTTTGATTTTGTCTGTCAATCTGCTGCCACCGGAATTCTTCGCGCAGGAATGGATGCAGATCGACCCGCCGTTTTTTGCGTTTTGACCGATGACAACATCGAACAAAGCCGCGCGCGCTCAGGAGGTAAGCATGGAAACAAAGGGACAGAAGCCGCTGTGGCTGCTTTAGAAATGGCCAAGCTTCGCAGTGGCCTGAATGCCCAACACTGGGGAGTCGGACTGTGACAGGCCGCCTTTCCCAACACCCACTTCTGGCCCCACTCTTGGTCGGCCTGATCCTTCGCCTCGTTGCAGCGCAATTCAGCACGGGTTACTTGATGCATGACGACCACTTTATGGTGGTTGAAGTCGCCGCAAGCTGGGCTGATGGAGAAGACTACAACAACTGGCTTCCTTGGAATCAAAGCGGCACACCCAAAGCCCATCCGGCCAACTTTGCCTATGCCAGCACCCAATTTTTAGTGTTCAAGCTGCTCCAAGGTGTCGGCATTGAACACCCTGGTAACCAAGCGTTTATTATTCGAGTCCTGCACGGCCTGTACAGCTGCTTGACCATCTTGCTTGGCTTCTTTTTGGCCAGGTGTCTTCATCCACACCAACCCAAAGCAGCCCTTTTGGTGGCTTGGATGTTGGCCGCGGGAGGCTTTTGGCCACTGCTCAGTGTCCACCAACTTGTTGAAGTGGTCAGCATTCCGCCGCTCATGCTCGCCTTCTGGATGCTCGCAAGAAAAAGCGAACTGAGCTGGTCTTCCATTCTCTGGACAGGTATCGGCATTGGCATTGCCACTGGCTTGCGTTATCAATGTGGCATCATTGGTCTTGGGCTCATCCCTGTTCTTCTCCTCGAGCGCAAATGGAAAGACTTGCTCGGAATTGGCGCCATTGCATTGTCCACATTTTTCTTGATGCAAGCCCCAGATTTGTTCGTTTGGGGTGAACCCTTTGTTCAACTCCGTGGCTACATCGAGTACAACCAAACCCATGCGGGCAATTACCCAACAGGCCCTTGGTATCAGTACATCTTAACCTTGATGGGCCTCATGGTGCCTCCAGTCAGCCTGATGCTGCTTTGGGGCGCCTTCCACAGGGGCAAATCGGCACCTGCAACCTGGTGGCGTGTGGCTGTCCCCGTGGTCGGATTTTTGCTGTTCCACAGTGTCTTCATCAACAAACAAGAGCGGTTCATTTTGCCCGTGGTACCAGCCCTCATCACGTTGGGCACCGTGGGTTGGTCCATCTGGCACCAACACCGACCTTGGTGGGGACGACATTCTCAGCTTCACCGAGGTCTTTGGATCGGGTTTTGGGTCATCAACATCGCACTGCTTGGGGTTTCATTGACCTATGAAGCGAAAAAGAGCCGGGTTGAAGCCATGGGGTTTCTTTACGAGTCGGGCGCGACAAACTTTGCCTTGATCCAAGTAGACAGCGGTGCCATGCCCCCTCAGTTCTACAGTGGTCGCTGGACATCCTACCACATCGACAACCGGAGAGATGGCAAGGCCAATCCACCTGCAAAAGTGGCGGCCAAATGGTGTGTGAATCCACCTGAGTACATCCTCTTTCAAGGCCATCAACACTTGGGAGAAGCGATCCAAGCCTACAAAGCTGATTTACCGGGCCTGCGCTATGTCACCACAATTCAATCTGGCCGCATCGACCAATGGCTGAGCCGATTGAATCCCATCAACTCCTCCGAACGCATCATGGTTTATGCTGTAGAGGACGCCCTACCCTGCCCCTGACATGTCCAGATTCAGTCCTTCTTTCCATGCCTTTTTTCAGGGGTTAGAGGCCCACAATGACCGGGAATGGTACGCCGAGCACAAATCCGATTATGAGCAACACGTGCGCGACCCATTCAAATCATTTGTGAATGAATTGATTCTCGCCTGCGCAGAAAGAGAAGATGGATATGAGGGTCTTCAGCCCAAGCATTGCATTTTCCGCATCCACAGAGACACCCGATTCTCCAAGGACAAAACGCCTTACAAATTGCACGCCTCTGCAGGCATTTCGCCAGGCGGAAAAAAATCGAGTGATCCAGGCCTGTACATCCATGCAGATGCCCACAAAGTGGTCATTGGCGGGGGCGCCTATTGGGTCGAAAAGGAAGACCTGTATTTTTTGAGGGAAAAAATAGCACGGGATCCAAGCGCATTCAATGCCTTGCTGCAAGACCCCTCCTTTGCCCGTGATTGCGGTCAAATTCTGGGCGAGAGGAATGTTCGAATTCCGAAAGAATTTCAGGATGCAGCAGAGGTCTGCCCTCACATTCTCAACAAACAGTTCTTCTACATGACCGAACTCCCCGCCAAGACCTTGCTCCATGAGGACCTGGTGGATGTGGTCATGTCCCACTTTGACGCAGCAGCCCCCATGCGTGCATTCCTCCGTTCAGGATTGCAGGCAGGCTGATGGCTTAACTTGCACCCCGCCATGAACAGATTGACCTTCATTCTTCGCCATTCTTGCGCTCCCCTTTTCCTCTTGGTACCCACCCTTCTTTTGGCCCAATACCCTGGCTGGCAGCAAGAGGTGGAATACACCATGGACATCACCGTGGATGCCCCAAATCATCAATATGCTGGGGTGATGGATTTGGTCTACACCAACCACAGTCCCGATGCATTGGAGCGCATTCCCTTCCATTTGTTTTTCAATGCCTTCCAGCCCGAAAGCATGATGGACGTCCGGAGCCGAAACATTGCCGACCCAGACCGACGGGTTGGAGACCGCATTGTGAACCTCCCCGAAGAAGAATGGGGTTGGATCAAGGTGAATTTCGCGCAAGTGGGAAAAACTGAGGTGGAGTTCACCACAAACGGCACCATTGGATGGCTCAACCTGCCCAAAGCGTTGGCGCCTGGAAAGAAGACCCGCATCCACCTCGAATGGGACGCTCAGGTTCCGAGACAAGTCCGTCGTTCAGGTTGGATGAATGCCCAAGGCGTCGAACTCAGCATGACCCAGTGGTATCCAAAAGCCTGCGAATACGACCATCACGGCTGGCATACGAACCCTTACGTTGGACGGGAATTTCATGGCATTTGGGGAGACTTTGACGTCACCATTCACTTGGATGCTGCTTACATGATCGGTGGCACCGGTGTCCTCAAAAACGCCAGCGAATGCGGTCACGGATACGCAGATGTAGCCACCCCGGACGAAGGGCAGATTCATTGGCATTTTCTCGCAGAAGACGTTCATGACTTTGCCTGGGCCGCAGACCCCGATTTTGTGCACTCCGTTCGCCAAGTTGAAAACGGACCCACACTTCACTTCATTCACCAAAATGACACCAGCTACGGCGCCTGGGATGACCTCCCTGCGATCACCGAACGCGCCATGCTGTATTATTCTGAGCATGTTGGTGAATACCCTTGGCCACAGTACACCGTGATCGAAGGCGGTGATGGCGGCATGGAGTATCCCATGTGCACTCTGATCCGAGGCAACCGAAACCTGAGAAGCTTGGTTGGCGTCACAGCTCACGAAATGGCCCACGCCTGGTTTCAAGGCATCCTGGCCACCAATGAAAGCCTTCACGAGTGGATGGATGAAGGCTTCACATCATGGATTGAGTCCGAATTCGTTGCGGAAGAATTCAATGAATCCAAAGATCATCCGCACTATTGGGCCTACGGTGGCTACCTCAACCTTGTCCGTGACGGTGGTGAAGAGCCTCTGGCCACCCACGCCGACCACTATGTGACCAACCGGGCTTACGGCACTGGAGCGTATAGCAAAGGCGAAGTCCTCTTGAATCAACTCGGTGCCATCATTGGAGAAGACACCCGAAACAAAGGCATCCAACGTTATTTCGAGGAGTGGTCCTTCAAACACCCTGGACCGATTGACTTCAAACGCGTTATGGAAAGGGAGAGCGGACTCGAATTGGACACCTATTTCCAATACATGCTCAACAGCACACACCATGTGGATGTGGCCGTGCGGTCAGTTCAAGTGACGACGGACAGCACCATCATCACGATGGAAAGAATCGGCACCCTGCCCCTGCCCGTGGATGTGCGCATCGTGACTGCCGACGGCACCTCAACAGACCACCACATTCCTCAGGTTGTCACGCAAGGCCACCGTCCTTTGGCAGAAGGAGAGCAGCTTCATGCCCATTGGCCTTGGACTCACCCTACCTATACACTGTCGATCCCCACTTCAATGCCCGGGTGTACGATTTCGGTAGACCCGAAGAAATTGACCGCGGATGCCGACCGGAGCAACAACCAAGTTTCCTTGGGCAATGGCATGATTCAAGAGTGGACCAACACTGGCTTAAAGAACTGAAAACGTGCTGTCTACAGATTTACAGGGGCGCGGAATTTCCTGGCCCATACAATCGGTTTTAGGCGCCCTGCTTCTCGGAGGCCTCGGGCCCATTGTGATCGAAATGGAAGGCGCTCTCCCCTTGAGTTTACAATCCTTGCTGGTCTGCTGGCTTCCGCTGATGTTGGGCTGGAAAGCGGGCTTGACCGCCATGTTGATCTATTTGACAGCGGGCATTCTAGGTTTGCCCGTTTTCGCGGGACATCACAGTGGAATCGAAGTGATCTCCGGCCCCACAGGAGGATATTTATTGGGGTTTCCCATTGTGGCCGCTTTGCTCGGGTGGGCTTCTGATGGTTTGGTCAACCACCCGGCCCGCAGCCAATACCTGGCCATCGCGGCAGGCATGATTCTGGGTCATGTCCTGATTCTCGCTTTTGGCATCCCCTGGCAAGTTCGGTTTGATCCAAGTTTGGATGTCACCGCTTTGGTTGAGCGTCTCCTGCGCCCCATCGCCTTAAAATCCGCCATCGGATTGCTTTTGGGCGTCGTTCTGATGCGATCCGTTCAACGCCGGGCTTAATTTGCCGGCATGAACCTGCATTTTTCTCCTGGTCGATGGATGACCGGTACCATAGCACTGTCCATTCTCTGGGCCAGTTGCGCCGGCGGATCAAATTCTCCAACCTCTTCCGCGTCCGATTCCGCATCGTCCCCCAAAGCCCAGCGCATCGCCGCCATGAAACAAGTCACGGATCACCACAGTTTTGCTCGCCCAAACGAGGCCCGCATCACACACCTCAATTGGGACGTCAACATCGATTTCGAATCGCGCACCATTTCTGGTTGCGCGACTTACAACATCGCCACGTCGTCTGATGCGCAACGCATCGTCTTTGATACACATGAACTCACCATTGAAAGCGTGACTGTGGACGGAATACCCGCTGAA
>CASICO010000047.1 GCA_949373165.1 uncultured Flavobacteriales bacterium
GTAGAGGTGGGCATGGGCATCATGTTCAAGCGGTCTGAAACCTTCACATGGACGGCCATCAAATGGTCTTTCATCGTCTTGACCTTGTTTAAGGCGGGCTACATCGTGATGTCTTTCATGCACCTTGGTGAAGAGCGCAAAAACCTGAGAAATGCAGTCATTGTGCCGTATTTCTTGTTCGTCGCCTATTTGATCTTTATCGCACTGACTGAAGGCGCGTCCCATTTCGGGATGGATCAAATGTTCCACTGAGCCCTGGATGGGCCAACCCACTTCGTCTCCTCGACGCGTTTGGAAGCGGGTCCTTTTGGTCGCCGCATTGCCGGGACTGCCCCTTCTGCTGCTCTTGTTCTTGGGCCGAGGTTTGCGCCACGAATTCGGAAACCTCGATTATTTCGCTCAAGACGGAAGCAGGGTCGCACAATCCTCGCAGGCACGTCGTCTCCCTTCCTTTTCTCTGACTGATCAAAAAGGAGAACAAGTCTCACGAGAAGACCTCGCCGGCACTTTCTGGCTGGTGGCTTTTATGACCACCGATACTGCGACCACCCCGCATCTCCCCCAACTCACACAACAGCTTCTTTGGGCCAACTGGAGGTACCGTGACGAACCCGACGTCGGGTTGCTTTGTCTGTCCTTGGATGCGGACCACGACACACCAGATCGGTTGCTTGACTACGTGACGCAAAACGAACGGTACAACCGCTATCCGGGCAAGTGGCGCTATTTAACCGGCGATCAATCCTCCATTGACCGCATGATGCGAGAAAACCTTGGCGTACCAAGGGATTCTGCCGACCCCTATAACATCGCGACTTTGCTCCTCATCGATGACCGCGGCTATGTCCGACAGAAGTACTTGGCTTCGAGCGAACATGAAATTGGCGACGCGGTCGAAGACATCGCTTTGCTCAAAAAGCGCAAACTCGAATTCCGAAAGGACCAACGCGATCGGGCCGAGCGCACTCCCCTGCCATTCCTTGGTCCACGAGACATCCTGCCTGGCTCAACAGGTCCTGCAGACACGCTCTACCATACTGTTCCCAAATTTGCCTTAATCGACCAACTTGGAAGGGAGTGCAGCCACAAAGACATGGAAGGGAAAATCCGCATCGTGGATGCCTTCTTTACCGCATGCCCCACCATTTGCCCGGTGATCAGCAGCCAACTCGCTCGTGTCCATGATCAGTTGTTGGACCAAGGCCTTGTCTCAAAAGTTCAACTGGTCACGCACACGGTAGACCCGGCTAACGATACACCTGAACGCATGATGCGCTATGCCGAGCGGTTGGGGGCATCACCCAATTTCTGGCGGTTTTTGACCGGGGAGAAAGAGGACATTTACCCCCTATTGCAAGAGGGATATCTGCTCACAGCCATGTCCGACTCTACCGCGGAAGGCGGCTTCTTTCACTCCGATCAAGTTCTGATTGTGGACACTCAAGGCAGATTGAGGGGCTCTTATGACGGGACCAAAACTTCGGAGGTAGACCAACTGTTAGAAGACGTATATCAACTTCTTGCTCAAGAATAAAGACAACCCCACTCCTCTACCATGAGTGCCACCAACGTCCGACCCAAGGCCATCCGTCGATTTGTATGGACGATTTCCGTCGTCGTCCCCTTGCTTGTTTTTGTACTGTTTCTGTTGCCCCCCAGCCGAAGGACTATCCACAGAGACCCTCCAACGCGTGTATTGGCTTCCCAAGTTCAATGCCCTGATGAATGGAACCGCTTTCTGCTGTCTATTCGCCTCGCTTTTGGCCATTCGCAGGGGAAATGTGACCCGCCACCGTGCACTCAACACCGCAGCCCTGGGTCTGTCCGCCTTATTTTTGATGAGCTATGTGACCTTCCATATGCTCACGGAATCCACCCGTTTCGGAGGGGAAGGAACCATTCGAACAGTGTACCTGACCATCCTGCTTAGCCACATCTTATTGTCCATTGCCATTGTGCCCTTGGCCTTATTCAGTTATGTACGAGGCCTCATGGGAGACGTCGAAAGACACAGGAAAATTGCCCGAATTACCATGCCCATTTGGCTGTACGTCACTGCAACCGGTGTCATCGTCTACCTGATGATTTCACCGTACTACCCGCACTGATGACCACCAAAGCCACCCAATACATCGCAAGGGGGGTACTCCTTCTCACCACTTGCAGCCTGGTGTTGGATGCAGAGGCACAGTGTGTCATGTGCAAGGCCGTGGCTGAAGACAGTGCGGCGGCCGGAGCGGTTGGACGTGGAATCAACCAAGGGATCCTCTACATTATGGCTGTGCCATATATATTGCTCGGGGTATTTGGTTATTTAGTCGTTAAAAAATGGAAGTTGGCGGAATAGTTTGTACATTACATCTATGCCTAACCCGCTGTTCAATCTTCTTCTCCGGCGCGACATTACACTGACCTTGTTTGCGCTGTTGTTGACCATCTTGGTCGCCCCCCCAAGCCACGCACAATTTCACTCTGAACGGGCCATTGGCGCCAACGAGACAGCCTTGAATAACGGCACCTTGAAGATGTCGATTGAATGCAACGGCCAACCTTCATCCTGCGACGTGGTGCTCTTTGGGTTCCAAAGTCGCAAACCTGGAAGGTGGCATGCCCTTTCAGACACTGTCCTCAAGATTGTCCCCCACCGATACCATACCCTGATCTGTCACAAAAAAGGATTCATGTTTCATGCAGAATCCTTTTGGCCAGACTTGCTGAGGGAGTCCGAAATACGCGTCGGTTTGCGGCCCATTATCGCCGGTTCACGCACCGACATCCTCGGCATCTATTTTCAAGGCGATCAAGACCGTCTTCACCCCAAAAGTCTGACCGTCGCCAAAGAACTGCTGACCTGGCTCGAGCACAATCCAGACGTTCGCATACAAGTCATTGGCCATGTCAATGGCGCAGACGGCCGTCGCTCCAGCGCTTTTTATCGCAGGGCAAGCGTTCGACGCGCCAATGCGCTCATTCAATGGCTCGTCGCAAAAGGCATTTCCGCTGATAGACTCGAGCCCTTCGGGCGCGGTGCACAAGCATTGCTCTATCCAGACCCCGTCTACGCTTGGCAACACGAAGCCAACCGTCGGGTAGAAATTGAAGTTTTAGAACACTAACATCTGAACTTTCGCCCGCCACCTCGACCTCCGTACTTTCGCAAGGTGTCTGTTGACTTTCGTCCCCCCGCAATGCCCTCGAAGAGTTTGCCCCTTCGTTTCACCAAATCCTTCATTTTGATTCCGCTCCTGGCTTGGACATTCCATGTTCATGCTCAGGTTCAGCCGTGGTCTTTGGAAAGGGCCATTTCTCACGCTCAATCCAATAACCTTCAGGTTCAGCAAGGTCAACTTGGCCTCTCGGGGAACGACATCGACCTAGATGAAGCCAAGGCGGCCTTCCTGCCCAACCTCAATGGCAGCGCCTCACACGGCTACAATTGGGGTCAGACCATTGACCCTTTTACCAACCAATTCGCGACCTCGAGAATTCGTTCAAACTCTGTGGGCATTGGTTCTGGAATCACCCTATTTGCTGGAATGGCCAATCACCTGCGTCTCGATCAAGCCGAGGAAAGACGCGTCGCAGGCAAGCATGACCTAGAACGCACCCAGAACGACGTCGCCCTGCAAGTCGGCAGTGCTTTTCTTGGGTTGATGTTTGCAGAGGATGCCCTCGACATTGCCGCGCTCAACGTGCAAACCACGGAAACACAGGTCACCCGAATCAAAGCTTTTGTAGATGCGGGCGCCTCTCCGGAATCAGATTTACTCGATCTCCAAGCCCAACTCGCCTCTGACCGATCATCCAAAACTTCATCTGAAGGAGAAGTGGCCCTTGCCCGTTTACAACTGGCACAAACCATGCGACTGAGTCCCGAAGATGCCGAGAATTTGACGATCCAAAGGCCGAACATTGACAACATCGGCACAATGCCCATGCTTCGTGCATTGGATGGTGTTTTGACTTCTGCTCTCACCTCCTTTCCCGAAATCAAAGCGGGATCGTCACGAATCCGGCAACAACGCATTGGGCTTGACCTTGCGAAGACAGCCGGGTTGCCACGACTGAGTGCCAGCTGGAGTTACGGTTCTGGTTTCTCTGGTGCAGCACAGGAACCTCTTGGAGATCCGGAATTGCAACTGTTTACCATAGGCGTCACCGAAACCAGTCTGGAGCCCGTCTTGTCCAGCGCACTCGTCTACAGCGATTACCAAACCCGACCGTTTACTGACCAAATCACATCCAACGTCAACCAAAGCCTTTTCTTCAGTTTGTCCATTCCCATATTCAATGGATGGTCCGTCAGAAATGGCACACGTCGAAGTCAAATCGGCATCGAACAGGCCGAACTTCAACTCGAGCAAACGAAACAAACCCTGCAACAGTCTGTGGAACGGTCACATCAGGACGCGAAGAATGCAATCGAAACGATGGCTGCTGCAGAACGTTCCGAAGCTGCTGCAAAATTGGCATTTGACAACGCACAACTTCGGTTTGAGCAAGGCGCATCCACACAAGTGGACTACACCCAAGCAAGAAACCGATTCGATTCGGCTCGCCTGCAAGCCTTGCGCTCGAGGTACGACCTCATTTTCCGCATCGCCATCCTGGACTTCTACTCCGGACGCGGCCTTCGATTTAAACTCTGAACTTCATGAAACTCGGCAAGCGCGTTTACATCCTCCTCGGAGGAATCGCCATTCTCTTGATGGGCTTGGCGGCAAAGTTTGGCGGAGGGGCGGCGCTTCCCCAAGTCAAATTGGAGACGGTCAGTCAGAATCGGATTGTAGAAACCGTCATCGCTTCGGGGAGAATCCAACCCGAGGTAGAGGTCAAAGTTTCTGCTGAGGTCAGTGGTCAACTGATTGAACTCCCCGTTCAAGAAGGCGACCGTGTTGAAGCGGGTCAGTTGTTGGCCAGAATCAACCCCGACATTTACGAAAGCCGCCTCAGTCAAGCCAAAGCGGGGCTAGACAATGCCCGGTCCAATCGGGCCACAGCAAAAGCCCGTCTGGCTCAGTCCAAAGCGGCATTCGCTGCGGCAAAACTGTCCTTTGACCGCAACCAAGGCCTTTACAACAACAACGTTTTAAGTGCCGCTGATTTTGAACAGGCCCAAGTCGCCTTTCAAAGCGCCGAAGCCGATTTAGAGGCTTCAGAACAAGGGGTTCAATCCTCCGGATTTAGCATCCGCAGTGCCGAAGCCGCGGTCAAGGAATCAGAAGACAACCTGCGGCGCACCGTTCTTCTCGCGCCCCAATCCGGAACCGTCACCGCGTTGGTCAAAGAAGAAGGCGAAGGGGTGCAAGGCATTGGATCCTTCCAAGGCGAGGTCATCATGAATGTTTCCGAGCTCGGCGCGATGGAGGTTGATGTAGAGGTCAATGAATCCGACATTGTCAAAGTGGCCTTGGGTGACACCGCTAGAATTGAAGTCGACGCCTACAATGAACGGATGTTCCTGGGCGTTGTCACGGAAATCGGAAACACGGCCTTGAACGCAACGGGTGCAGCTCGACTCAGTTTGGAAAGCGTCACAAATTTCAGCGTCAAGGTCAGAATTCTGTCCAAAGGCCACTCGGATCTCATGGCCAATCGTGACAGCACATGGACGCCTTTTAGACCGGGAATGTCGGCAACCGTGGACATCGAGACCGAAGTCAAGACCAACATCACAACGGTCCCCATTAAGTCGGTCACCACCCGTCCAGACACCTCAAAATTGAGCAGCGAAAATCAGTTGTGCGTATTTCTTCTCGAAAACGGAAAAGCCAAGCGGTACAACATCCAAACTGGGATTCAAGACAACACCAACATCGAGGTGCTCTCTGACCTTCCTTTAGAAGCCCGCGTTATTACAGGCCCCT
The DNA here is from genome assembly GCA_949373165.1 of uncultured Flavobacteriales bacterium. Classification (GTDB taxonomy): domain Bacteria; phylum Bacteroidota; class Bacteroidia; order Flavobacteriales_D; family Sanyastnellaceae; genus UBA8752. The sequence continues at coordinate 5,868 of CASICO010000047.1, forward strand.
ATGACTTGCTTAGCCGGCGCCTCAAAGATGGCGACGAAGTCGAAGCCTCTGCCCTCGATGGCGCACCCAGTTCAACTGGCGGGTTCTCCGCCTCCATTTCTGTGAATTAAGCCATGATCCTCCTGTTGGAGACGTCTACCCTGAATTGTTCCATCGCTTTGGCCACGCCCGATGGCAGGTGTGTGGCCAGATGCGATGAGTCGAGTGAGAAGCACCAGCATGCAGAACGCCTGCACCTGCTGATTGATCAACTCTTGCACAAAAACAACGTGCAACGCGACGCGCTCACGGCCTTGGCCATTGGAAAAGGGCCCGGGTCCTTTACTGGACTTCGCATTGGCACCTCTGCAGCAAAGGGCATCTGTGCCGGCCTAAGCATTCCACTGATTGCACCTTCTCCCCTGCGCGCATTGCAACATCTTGGCCAAACGCTTCATCCGGAATTCCTTGCACAGCCGCACCGTGTGGTCCCCGCCATCGACGCGCGGAGAATGGAATTGTACACGCTTGACCACAAGGGGAAAGTGGCGGCCTCTGTCGTCGACGCCGCCTTCCGTCAAGACCTTCAAGATGGCCCCGCACTCCTCATTGGAGATGGGGCTGAAAAATGCACCGACATCCTCTCAAGCCATCCTGCTCACTGGATCATTGAGCAGCGTTTTCCGACAGCAGCGGACTTGATTCCAGAAACGTTGACCCTGATCGAACGCGGAGAGTGCGAGCCCGTCGGAGACTTTGAGCCGTTCTATCTCAAGGACTTTGTACCGGGTCAACCAAAAGACCCGCTTGGCCTTCGAAACCCGTCCTCATGATGCGCATTACGCTTTCTCGATTGTTCTGCATCACCACCTTGGCCTCTCTGCCCATGATGGGATGCCAAGACACCCCCGGTGTCATTCCTTATGTGGACCTCCAAGTGGACCTGAACCTCAACTTGCCCGCCTACAACAACTTGAATTTCCCAGGCAACTGGTTGTACATCTCCGGGGGAAGCCGCGGCCTCATCGTGTATCGATACACATTGGATGAGTTCGTTATCCTCGACCGTCATGCCACCTTCGATGTTGCTGCAGGTTGTCAGTGCACGGTCTCTCCAGATGGATATACCATTGAAGATCCATGCAGCGAATCAGAATGGTACATATTCGACGGTTCCATCATCCAAGGACCCACAACGGCGCCGCTCGAACGCTACACCACCACTTGGATCCCCCCTGTCCTTTCCATCCGGAATTGACCGGTTCAAATAACCCCCCAAGAAAAAACCCCGGCTCAAAGGCCGGGGTTTTTCTTTTTTGGGTGGAAACCAATCAGTAACGGTAAGCATCGCCCTTGTATGGGCCATTCACCGGAACACCGATGTAATCTGCTTGCTCCTGGCTCAGCACTTCCAACACCACACCAATCTTCTCGAGGTGGAGACGTGCCACCTCCTCGTCGAGGTGCTTCGGCAAGGTGTACACCTTGTTCTCGTAATCCGAGTTGTTGTTCCAGAGCTCGATTTGGGCAATGGTCTGGTTGGTGAAACTGGCACTCATCACAAACGATGGGTGCCCAGTTGCACAACCCAAGTTCACCAAGCGGCCCTCTGCGAGCAAGATGATGTCCTTTCCATCAATGGTGTACTTGTCGACCTGGGGCTTGATGTTGTCGAAGGATGAACCGTAGTTCTCTTTCAACCAAGCCACGTCAATCTCGTTGTCGAAGTGACCAATGTTGCACACAATGGCCTTGTCCTTCATGGCACGGAAATGCGGCTCAGCCACAATGTCCTTGTTGCCTGTCGCCGTCACGACGATGTCCGCTTCTGAACAAGCATCCACAAATGGCTTGACTTCATACCCCTCCATGGCAGCTTGCAATGCGCAAATCGGATCGATTTCGCTCACGATCACACGGCATCCTGCATTGCGCAAGCTGTCCGCTGAGCCCTTGCCTACATCACCGAAACCGGCAACACAAGCCACTTTTCCTGCCATCATGATGTCAGTGGCACGGCGAATCGCATCCACACATGACTCACGGCAACCATACTTGTTGTCGAACTTGCTCTTGGTCACACTGTCGTTGACATTGATCGCCGGCATGGGCAACGTGCCGTTCTTCTCACGGTCATACAAACGAAGCACACCTGTGGTGGTCTCTTCTGAAATGCCTTTGATGCCAGCAGCCAGCTCGGGGTGTTGATCCAAAATCACATTGGTGAGGTCACCTCCGTCGTCCAAGATCATGTTCAGAGGCTCACGCGCCTCTCCAAAGTAGAGGGTCTGTTGGATGCACCACTCATATTCCTCTTCTGTCATGCCTTTCCAAGCATAAACTGGAACGCCCGCAGCAGCGATGGCAGCGGCCGCGTGGTCCTGAGTGGAGAAGATGTTGCAACTCGACCAAGTGACGTCAGCTCCGAGCTCCACTAGGGTCTCGATGAGCACGGCCGTTTGAATGGTCATGTGAAGGCAACCTGCAACCCGAGCTCCAGCCAATGGCCGTTCGCTGCGGTAGCGCTCGCGCAAGGCCATGAGGCCCGGCATCTCGGCTTCGGCAAGTTGGATTTCCTTTCGTCCCCACTCGGCCAAGTTGATGTCCTTGACCTTGTAAGGCAATGGAGTAGTGGTATTCGTGACGCTCATGCGTTGGGTAGAATTTGCGGCAAAGATAGCCGCGACAATGTTCTGATTAACAGACTTAACACAGCTTTGCTCAGGATTTGTTTCCTTGCGCTCTCTATGCCCGAAACCCGCTTCTCCATACCCTTCTACGAGAAGGATTGTCCCGTGATCGGATGCCCTGTTTTTGGCAGTTTAGCGGCTCAACGTGCTGCATTGGACCAACTTCTGGACAAAGAACAGTGGCCAAAAACCGGAGCGAGAAGCCACAGGAAGGCCCCGAATCGGTTCGGAATTTTGCAGCCTCACACACGGTGGAGGTTGGGCGTGGGCCACCCGAAGCAATCACCCCATAGGCATCGACGTGGAGGCCACCTCGCCAAGAATGGAGCGGGTTCGCAGCAAATTTGTAGGGCCGCAAGACCAACCTGTCCTCGATTGGTTTGGAGACAATCCCAACACATTGTGTCGAATTTGGACCGCGAAAGAAGCCGCTTTCAAAGTCTTTGGAACGGGGGTTGACTTCCTAACTGGGCTCAGATGGACGGAGGTTCACGATCACGGTGCTCAGCTTTTTGCAGTCCAACAAAGTCGGGCTTTAACCCTACACTGGAAATGGCTAGATGCACCAAAGAATGCAGTCGCTGCAGAGCATGAAACGCGCGCAGAACCCAACCAAGTGTGGCTTGCCCTGTGCGGCGCAGCGCCAGATTGAGGGGAAAATCCCCCCAAAAAGAAAGGCGCCCCGAGGGACGCCTTTTCCAAATGTTTTGAGGTGCGCTTTTTAACGCTCGAGGCCCTTGTGGCGCCGATCGTCAGAAACTGACAATCTCTTCCGTCCCTTGCGGCGACGGGCAGACAAGACGGCGCGACCGCCGACTGATGACATACGTTCGCGAAATCCGTGCTTGTTGCGACGTTTGCGAACTGAGGGTTGGAATGTCCGTTTCATGACAGAAAGAATTCGAAATCGGGAGCGCAAAGATAGGCAACGAGTTGAGAAATCCACGGATTTCATCACCTCAACATCTTAAGCCCCTCTTTTGCTCCCACAAGATGACTCCGGTTAGCTTTGCACAAACACCGGAATCCGCACCGTCTTGGCCCGACGCCACTCCACCCCAACCGACCCCAACGGTGAGCCCCCTCGAAAAGGCAAGCTCAACCGTCAAGGCTTTCTGCAGTTCCGCAGGATGGCCCCCTACTTGCGTCCGCACAGAATCAAGTTTGCAGTCGGCATTGTCCTGATCACCCTATCTGGTGTCCTCACCCTTCTTGTGACCCGACTGTGGGGTCAATTGGGCGGCGTGGGCGTTGACCCGACCGCAGGAAGCGGCATGGGGTTCCCCCTGCCCTTCGATACCACCGACCTCAAACACATCGGACTCGCCATTTTCGGGGTTCTGGTCTTTCAATCCTCGTTGTCCTTTATTCGAATCTGGTTGTTTGGAGAGATCACCACCCGAATGCTCAAAGCCCTGCGTGAAGATGCTTTTGCCAGCATGATCACCCAACGCATGGATTTCTTTGACACGCGGCGGATAGGAGACTTGGGCAGCCGCATCGCCGCAGACATCGAAGCCATTCGAGACACTTTTACCACTGTTTTGGCGGAGCTCATCCGACAATCCATCATCATCGGTGGCGGGCTCTTGGCCCTGATGACCTTCAGTTGGAAGTTGACCTTCTTGATGCTGGCAACCCTCCCTGTAGCCATGTTGGCCGCCATGGTTTTTGGACGGTTCATCCGAAAATTGTCCAAGAAGACCCAAGGCGCTGTCGCCGATTCGAACACCATCGTTTCTGAAACGCTCACGGGCATCGTCAGCGTGAAAGCATTTGCCCGGGAAGCGTTTGAATTGGCCCGCTATCGCCAAAGGGTAGAGGAAGTGCGGGGCATCGCCTTACGCACTGCCCTCTGGCGCGGCGCTTTTGCCAGCTTTATCATCATCATGATTTTTGGCGCCATCACGTTGGTGCTGTTCCAAGGCGCAACCATGTTGCAATCGGGAGAATTGACGTCAGAACAGTTTTTCAGCTTCTTGTTGATGACGGGACTGGTGGCGGGCAGCATTGGCGGCATCGCGAATATTTTTGGTGAGTTGCAGCGCGGTTTCGGTGCCATTGAAGAGGTCATGGACCTGATTGAACTGGAGCGAGAGCCTGTGGACTTGTCTCCAGAACCTGCGCTGACGACAGCCGTAACACGCGGACTGTCCGTCGCCTTCAAAAACGTCGGATACCACTATCCCAACCGGTCAGACATCGAAGTGCTCAGTGGCATCGACTTGACCTTGAAAGCCGGAGAAACACTGGCTTTGGTCGGGGGCTCAGGCGCAGGAAAATCAACCCTAGCCAGCCTCATTACTGCATTCAGAACCCCCACACAGGGTCAAATTTTAATGGACGGTGTCCCTGTGGAGGATCAAGACTTGACCTCCATGCGCAGACGGATGGCACTGGTGCCACAAGAAGTCATCCTTTTCGGCGGCACCATTGAAGACAACATCCGCTATGGCCGTCCCGACGCCAGCGACGGCGAGGTCAGACAAGCCGCATCCGATGCCTTGGCCCTCCCCTTCATCGAAGACTTTCCCGAAGGATTCGATACCCTTGTCGGAGAACGAGGCATTCAACTCAGCGGGGGACAGCGGCAGCGCATCGCTCTGGCACGGGCCTTTTTACGTGACCCAGAGTTGCTGCTGCTCGACGAGGCCACCAGCGCATTGGATGCCGTCAGCGAGAAGGCCATTCAAACCGCCCTGGAAAGGCTCATGCAAAACCGAACCTCTTTGGTCATCGCCCACAGGCTGTCCACAGTTCGTTCTGCCGATCGCATTGCCGTGCTCGAGGCTGGCCGCATCGTTGAAATCGGCACACACGACGACCTCATGCAAACAGGAGGACGCTACCAAGAACTGGTTGAACACCAATTGGATGGCGGAAAACCAACCCAAGCTGCGCCTTCGTCGAAAAGCGAGGCGTAATTTCCAACCATGGCCACTCCAAGACGCGCGCTCATTACGGGAATCACCGGACAAGACGGCGCCTACCTCACCGAGCTACTCCTTGAGAAAGGATACGAGGTGCACGGCATCAAGCGCCGTGCATCGCAATTCAACACCGACCGAATCGACCATTTGTATCAGGACCCGCACCAACCCAACATTCGGTTGAGGCTGCATTATGGAGACCTAACAGACTCCACCAACCTGATTCGCATCGTCCAAGAAGTCAAACCTCACGAGAT
>CASICO010000048.1 GCA_949373165.1 uncultured Flavobacteriales bacterium
TGAGTTTCAAAAAAGCGTAAGCAGGCCGGTTCAAAGTCCAGCTGGCAATAAGCCAAGAGCTTGCGCACCTGGGCCTCTGTATCCTCGACAGTTTGTTCATAAATAACTCTGTGAATCCGTCCGGGTAATACAGTGTCGAAGTGCGCCATTAGTTCAACATAGTCATGATAAAAACGGCCAATATCTGAGAGGCTATAACTGAAGTTCTGACCCCTTGCATAGTACTGTTTAAAATTAGACAGGCAGCAGCCCATTGGATGCCGTCTTGCATCAATGATTTTTGCATTGGGCAGAATTAGGTGAATCATGCCAATGTGTAAAAAATTATTAGGCATTTTGTCAATAAAAAATGGGCTGTCAGTCTTACGATGAACACGGGTACGTTCAAGATACTGGGCCCCGAGTTCTCGCAACTCGTCATGGCTTTTTGTCGCTAAAACATTACTGTACTGTGCGTTGTCATTAGCATCCCCTTCAGCACTCATTTCTAGCGCCATGCTAATGATGTCAGGCAGCTCTGTAGTGCCCTCTACCAGCGAGTGACTGGCCAGAATCTGCTCCAACAGAGTAGACCCTGAACGAGGCATTCCCACAATAAAGATTGGCGCGGCCGTGTCATGCCCTGATCCAGTTCGATCCTTCAAAAATTCTGATGTGAATTTACGCTTAAGTCTGTCTGTCCTCGCGGTATTACCATCAGCATCATAGCGAATACCTTCTCGATGGAGCTTATTACCCTGATCATAGTGTTCAAAAGATAATTCATAATCGGCCGAATCTTCTGCCGCCTTGCCGAGGGCAAATTCAAACTGAATTCGATCTTCTTGAGTCAGCGTATCTTTTTGTACTTGCAGGTTCATCGCCGTCATATCTTTCTTAGAGAAGCGAAATGTCTTTAGGTTTGCCAAGCTCCAATAGGCTTCCCCAAAACTTGGATTACGTTCAATACTGTTGCGATAAGCCTCAATACATTCTTCCTGACGGCCTTCAGTTTTTAACACATGTCCGTAGCTGAGCCATATCTTTGCATTGGCAGGATATTCATCAAGCAATTGGGCATACATACTACTGGAGCGCTCATAATCACCAACTCGACTAAGAATTACGGCTGTCAGATTTCGGTAACTAGGGTTAGTTGGACTCACCAATAATAATTGTTCTATTTCAACCAGTGCTTGAGATGATTTGTTAAGCCGATGTAATAAGGTGGCATAATTGAAACGCGCAGCAATAAAGCTAGGGGCTAAATCAAGACAGCGTTCGAGAAGCTTTTCGGCATCATCATTGTTACCACAGCGCACCGCAACCTCTGCCAACATGCGAATAGCAGGCACATCAGTAGGCGCTTTTTTCAACTGTGCTTTCAGAAGACGTTCGGCTCTGGGAATATCATTTGCAATCATCGCGCTGGCCGCCTGTTGCAACTGCGGATCGCTAACAGAACTTTGAATATGACGAGTGTAGGCCTCATCTGCACCTAAAGAATCACCGACAGCCATAAGATGGTCTGCCAGCAGACGCCATGCTTCAGGATGTGCCGGCTTTAGTGCAATAGTCGCTCTTAAAGCTGATATTGCATCATCGCCTCGTCCCAAAACAGCCAATAACAAGGCATACTCAAAGTGCGCTGCAGCCCATCGAGATTGAACGGACAGTAATTTATCAATCAGCTCTAAAGCTACTGCAGGATTGCCACAATAACGTTCCCCTGTGATCAACAATAACTGTGCTACCCTCGACCTGATCGGCCATGGCCGCAGAAGACATGATGGCCACGCACTCGGTGTTCAGATTTGCGCTTCTCGGATCGAGGTTGAAGGTCCCAATCACCACTGTTTGATGGTCCACCACCATGGATTTGGCGTGGAGGCCAAACGTCGGGAAATAGCCACTGCGCTTTTGTTTCTCTGCGGTGATGAGCTTCTTTCGAATCTTGGCATCGGGCCGGTATTCAAACACCTTTACACCCGACTCCAGCAACGGCTTGCGAATGCGCTGATACCCATTGAACGCCTCCAAGTTGTCGGTAGAGCTCAAACTGTTGGTCAGAATGGAAACCTCCACCCCCCGTTCAACAGCGTCTGAAAACACACTCAAACCGAGTTCGGTGAGGACGAGATAGGGACTCTGAATGGCGATGGAGGTCGTCGCTTTTGACACCAATTCCAACAAGGCGTCTGTACTCGCTCCCCCACCCGAAAAACTGTCACTGCTGTTCTTACCCGGTAGATCGGAAACAAACCGAATGCCATCGAGGCGATGCAAACGGCCAGCTTGCATGAGTCGAGGAATGGCCTCTGGGACGCCCTCTATGAGCGCTCTGACCTCAGGCCAGAAGTTTTCGGGGTCACAGGAATACGCATGGACTGCGTCAAAAAACGGCTGTGACTGTTTGTTGTCCCCCTTGTCCTTAAACGTCATTTCTACCGCAAGTGGGTGAGACCAAAACGTCTCGAAAGAAGCTTGTACCGCCCCTGCGCCAGGTCCAACCAGAAGGACATCCCTGTCTCTGAAATTGTAAGCTTGGTCGTAGTCAAAGTACTCATCGGCCATGTTGCGTCCGCCGGTGATTGCCACACGGCCATCCACAACAAAGGTTTTGTTGTGCATTCTTTGATTGAACCCTTTAAAATCAGATGCTGCGCGATACACCTTCTGCAGCGTGTTCTTCCCCTCGGTGGGGTTGTAGATGCGGAGGGCAACGTTGGGGTGAGCGCTCAACGCCTCCACATCTTCTGCTTGTACATCCAACATGAAATCATCCACCAATATGCGTACCTGAACCCCTCGGTCTGCGGCCCTCAGGATGTAGTCCAATGCAATCACCCCCACATTGTCCATCGAAAAAATGAAGTACTGGATGTCCATGGTCGTGGTGCTGTTCTCACTCAGCCACGCCCTCGAAAAAATCGCCTCTTCCCCCTCTTCCAGGACATACGCCCAAGTGGCCGTGCTGTCATGGATGTCCGCCGCCTTGATTTGGTCTTGAACGTTGAGGGTGCCGTTCTCCGATGCCAACTCGGAACACAGCGCGTCCTGCCCCATATAGGGAGTCAGTCGATCCACAAGTGGATTTCCTCCACAACCAATCAAAATCAGCACAACCGCGACCCCTGTCCACTTTTGCATGAAGCAATGTAACGGGATACTCCGGTTTAGAGCGACCAAGACCATTCGAGAAAAAAGCGCCTTTGCTCAATGGGACCGTAGACCCTCGCGGCGTCAAAGTCCTCTCCAAACGGATCGTCTACTCCCAAAAGGGGTGACGCTTGAACAGAATTCGTCAAATTTCGCACCCCAAAAGTCACGGTATGTCGGCCAGACTTCCGCAGCCCCTTTGGCTCACCAATTCGAACAAATACGGAGGCATGGGCCAAGACATAAGGCTCACTTTCATCGCCAAACTGCTCATTATCTGGAAGCTTCATTACACCCACAGTTTGGGCATTGACATTCCAACCCCAGGCCTTTTCATCTCGCCCAACTGCCAAGTTTGTCGTCCATGAAGGTGCGAAGAGCTGGGCTTGGCCCGCATCCCCCATGGACCACCAAAAAACAGACGCTGAGGACTCATAGATTTCACTTTGCAACATGGTGGCTCCCACATTGACATTCCACCCGAAACCACTCATCCACACATCACTCCCCAATCCTCGGGTCCAGCCAACGCCATCGATGTTGCGATACATGATGGCATCGGGAATGCTGTCAAAATCGGCGTAAATCCGGTCTGTGAAAAGGGTGGCAAAACCGTAAACAGAGGCGGATCCGTTCCAACGGCCGTTTCCAAATGATCGGGACGTGCTCAAGTGCCCATTCCAGCTCGACTCTGGCGACAACCCCTCCTTGGGTTGCAATACAGATCGCGACCCATCCAATGCAGCATGCTCTTCGGTGAACAAATGGACACGCCTGTATCCTCGACCTGCATTGAGACGCACATCCCATTGGGAGCGCGACCATTTCACATTGACCCGAGGGGCTATCACAGGGGCCCGGTCAGATGGCTTTTCGATGCGCAAACCGTGGATCCAAGACCAACGTACAGCCCCCGACGCATCCTTGACTTGACCACTGTACTCTCCAAAGACGGCCGGTATCAAGACATTCATATCGGAATCAACAGGCGTTTCATCTCGGTAACGGTCCCATAACAAACTCAGTCCTCCCGTTACTCTCCGCCCCTCTCTCCAACTCCAACCGCTGTGATACGCATCCAAATTGGCCGTGATTTCTTCCGCATCGAAAACCGAGAGGCCATACGTGCTCTTTTGACGATGGTAAGCCGCCCCGCCCTGGTAAGTCCAACCTGAGCCTTGTAGCGGACGGGACCCAAAAACCCATTCAGACCGGAGCAAATCAATGCGTTCTCCGTATCGATCGCTGGTGCCCCGGTCACCCTCTTCAAAATCCAATTCTCCTCCAAACCGTTCCTCCCCAAACAGGCGCCCTGTTAACCGCACGTTTCTCGCTTGGCCGCGTCTCTGATGACGCAGCGTGGCCACGCCTCGACTCAAAGTCGGCGCGTCTGTGAAACCATCCCCATTGTCGTCAATGCGGCGCTTAAAATTCAACCCATCTAAACCCACTTGCCAAAACGCACCCGATTGCCCAAAAGTGGCGGAAGCCGATGCTTGAGAACGACCGTGGCTGTCGAGCCGGAAATTGGCCGCAGCTTGCCCAGTCGACAGTGGAGCCAGGACTACATTCACCACACCGCCAACAGCTTGACTGCCAAACCGAGCACTTGCAGGCCCTTGCAACACTTCTACCTGCTGTACCATGCTCAATGGAATGCCATCCAAGGCATACGCAGAGGCCAACCCGCCCAAGAGGGGAATGCCATCTAAAAGAACCAAGGTATACACGCCCTCCAAACCGTTGATGTGCAGATCATTTGTGCCGCAAATGCCACATGCAACCGTTTCTCTCACACCATTGGTGAAGTCCAAAGCCTCGGCCACGTCTTGCGCTTTAAGTGCACGAAGAGCATCCCCGGAAATCACTTGAGTTCGAATGGGACTGGCCTTGACGCTCATGGGCCTCAAGCTGCCCACCACCGTTGCCCCGCCTAAAACCACAGCCATGTCTTTTAAAGAAATGCGCTGGGCAACGCCACCGCTGCAGGTCAAATTCCATTTTTCTTCTGCATACCCAATGGCCCGAACTCGGACCTCACACATGCTGTTTACAGTGGTTGAGGCCCACTCAAGTAAACCCTGCTCATTGGTCATCCCAATGGGCTCCCCTTCTGACCATACCACAGCTCCAGGGAGAGGGCCATTGGTGGAAACGACTTGGATGCTGCACTGGGACCAAGACACCTGAGCCGACCATAAAAGCAACATCGTTGCGAATGCGCTGCGCAAAAAGCCCGCGTCAAGATTGGGGCAGAAAAATGGTACACTCATTCAGGGTGCGAAACTCGACACCAACGCCTTGCTGACCAAGATTTACCGGAAAAGTTCACCTTGAGCCCGAGATGCAATCGCGCCCAGAAGAAGGCCATGGCAATCTGGTTTAGATTCACATTGACCTTTCCGCAAACCATGTCCATTTCTTTTCGTTGCCTCCAAGTTGTTTTCGCCCTCAATGTCCTGCTGACCTTGGGCAGTTGTCAGCCATCGGACAAGCTCAAAACTGCAGGGCTAGACATGAACGCCTCCAAGGCAAACAGTGAACGATGGCACCCACTGGACAGCACAATTGAACGTGCAATCGAGACAGATTCGATTCCAGGAGCGGTCCTGCTGACGGCGCGGGACGGACAAGTTGTACTCCATCGCGCCTATGGTGAGTCCGACCCCCTTACCGGGAAAAAAATGGAAACCTCCTCCCTGTTCAGAATCTGCTCTCAATCCAAGGCCATCACCTCCACAGCAGCCATGATACTGTGGGAACGAGGCATACTCAAACTGGACGACCCCGTCTCTCAATACATCCCCGAGTTTGCCAATCTCGGCCTGCTGGATTCGGTTTACGCCGACACTTCATTTTCCACACTGCCCAATTCTACCCCCATGACCATTCGGCACCTCCTGACCCACACCAATGGGATTCCTTATGGAGAAATTGGCGATCCGAGATTTGAGAAACTGTACGCCCATGCGGACGTTGTGGACTTGTTTCCTCGCGATGGCAGGAGCACCCTTCAGAATGCACGGAAAATCGGGAATACGGCATTGCTTCACGTCCCTGGGGAACGATGGAATTACAGCTTGGGCCTCGACATCATGGTGGCGGTGATCGAACAAGCTTCTGGCCGCGCCTACGTCGAATTCGTGGAAGAAGAATTGTTCCGCCCTCTGGGCATGTTTGACACTCACTTTGTGGTTCCCGAAGCAGATCATCACCGCTTGACTCAGGTCATGGAACCACTCGACTCCGGACAAGGGTGGCAAGCCCACGCTCACCCAGTATACTCAACGGATTACCCCGTTCATCGAGAGTGGCCATTGTGCTCCGGGGGAGCTGGACTCACCAGCACGGCGGCTGATTTCGCTCGGTTTTTACAAATGCACTTGGACGGAGGCCTTGGACCAAATGGGCGTTTGCTCCAATCAAGCACACTCGACTCGATGATGGCTGACCATGCTCCTGGACTTCTAGATGGCCCTTGGACACAAGGGCTGGCCTTTGGCGTCAAAAACAGAGGACCTGGCGCAGGGCGATTTTTCTGGAGTGGCTATTTCAACACTCAATATTTTGCTGACCCTAACACACGTGAAATTACCGTGTTGATGAAGCAGACATATGGCCTTCAAGGTGACCCCACTGCGCCCGCTTTTGGCGCCCTGCTTTGGAATTGACACCCCATAGAGACGGAGAAAAACGTCAGGGTTCGATCGTGATCGAAGAGACGACAACACCCGACATGAATGCGACTTGTTCCCATTTATAATCAGTCTCATGCCTCTCTTGAGACCAAAACAAAAAAAGGTTGTCACGCTGTTGATTGTCTCGATGTACTCCGTTTAAAATACACCTCCTATGAATCTTCGACTGCCTCTGCGCATTTCAATCCTATCCGTAGCGCTTTCCTTTGGCCTGGGCGTCGTGGCTCAATGCGAGGCGGATACGACCATCTATCTCGCCGACTTCGAATTCATTCCTTCTGTATTGACCCTTACACCGGGCACGACCGTGGCCTTCATCAATGGGCAGGGACTGCACAACGTGGACGGCACCTCCGAAAACAACCCTGAGTCTTTCTTCTTGGAAGAGGCCGAGGGGACCATGGAAGGGACCTGCATGGGGGTGGTCACCTTCGGCATTCCGGGTGTGTATGAGTTCAGCTCGAGCGTGGGGGTTCAAGCGCAACTCGGCATGACCGGGACCATTGTGGTCGATGCTTTCGACCTCAATGACGCCTTGGGTACAATCTCTTCCTGCTGCTTTGAATCCGGGTTCGTTTTCCAAACGTATTATCCAGAAGAACTCACCGGAACCGACAACTACACTGTTTTTGTCGCCAACGCAGAAGCCGTGGACGAGGCATTGGCCTTGATGAACCTCAACCAGTGGGACATGATTGGATTCTCCGACATGCCCGATGCACTGGCCTATTGTATTGTGCCCGGCACGTACCTCGCAGCAGACCTTTCTGACGGCTTGACCCTGCCTACCATACTGGGTCAAAACCTGACCGTGTCTTCGGGTGAATCGGGTCTTGTTGTCGATCAATCCAACATCGTACAAGCCGACATTCTGGCCTTCAATGGCGTCCTTCATGTGATCGACAAGATCTTGGTACCGGCAGGCTACCCGCAAGCAACGGTACTCGATGTGATCCAGCAAAGCCCCGACCACGCGGTGTTCGAAACGGGTATTTTTGGCGCCTACCTCGACGAGTACCTGCAAGCTCAGGCCATAGAAGCCCCTGCAGATGACCCCATCTTCGACGATCCCGTACCGGGCCCTTTCACTGTGTTTGCCCCTACAGACGAAGCCATTCAATCCTACGCCAGTGAAAACGGTTACGATGACATCGACGACTTTGTGGATTCACAATACATGGATGAGTTCGTAGAGCGCCACATTGTGGTGGGGTACCATCCGAGCAGCGACCTCTTTTCCGGGCAAACCCTCATTTCAGAAAGCGGGGCAACCGTGGACATTGAATTCACAGCCGACGGGGTGGAAGCCTCGGGGGCTTTGGTGACCACCGCGGATTTGCTCGCCTACAATGGCGTTGTCCATGTCGTCAAAAGCGCCATGCCATTGGACCTCCCCCCCTCACAAGGAACCTGCGGAAGCTGGACCATCAACAAAGTGCCTGGCAGTGACAATGGATGGGGCAGCGGCTATCTGGACATCTTCGTGAACGGCACACTGCTGTCCAGTGAAACACTCTTAGAAAACGAAGAGGAATCGTTTGCCATGGCCGTGAACAATGGAGACGAAATTGACATGAAAGTTCGAGGTTACATGCCCGGTGGCTATGAAGTCGTCGATCAAACCGGAGACGTGATTTTCGCCTCAATCGGCCAGGATCCGCTTGGCGTGTTTGGACTCAAACCATGTGGAACACAACCCATCTGCGGATACTTTACCATGCAATTCACAGACCCCACCCAAGACGGGTGGTTTGGCGGTAGCGTCACCATCAACTCCGATGCCGGACCGTTAGCCACCATTGAATTTTTCGAATACGACCCATTTTGGCCGAGCAAAACATTCTACATCCCCGCGGTTGGAGGCGAATTGGACTTCTTGGTGGCCCCCCCATTTTTAGAGCCCCTTTTGACGGGATACATTGTTCGAGATGCGAGCAACAACGTTGTCATCGATCAAACCAATGATTTCGCACTTCCCCTGAATGCATACGACGTGCTGGTCTGCGATGCCGATTTCACTTCCGTGAGCGGACCATCGGCCAAAACCCCCAACCTCACAGTACATCCCAACCCGTCCAACGGAAGGGTGCAACTTGACGGTTTGCAGGCCAATGCAACTTGGGAAGCGACCCTTTTGGGTTTGGACGGTCGGATGCAACGTCGTTTCAAAGGCGTGGGCTCAACCCCACTTGAACTGAGCCGCCTAGCAGAGGGGGTGTACACACTCAATGTGGTCGTGGAGAACCAAACCAATCAGTCAATCCGCGTCATCATACAGTGACCCGGTCAAGGGGCGCACTGATTCAACAACACTTGGACATCATCGGGTATCCAAGCCTTGAATTGTCTGAATCTGACCCAAGGCCAAACCCGATTGCAAGAGGTCACTCCTTGATGAAGCGCAGCCGTGCCGAACGGTGCGGCAATTGAAGGGTGTACATCCCCGTGGGGAGGTGTTCGATGTCCGCAGCACCTTGGGTTAAGCACGTTTCGAGAACGCGCTGTCCTTGGGCATTCCAGATTTCGACAAGGGCATCCGGTTGAACCCCTGTGACCTTCAGTTCAGCCTGAACAGGGTTGGGGTACAACTGCAGCGCTTTGTCCGCGCTTTCTGGAGTGGCGATGCCGCTTGCGACACATCCAATGCGTCCCTCCATGTTGTGCTGACTCAGCGCTTCCCATATGACTTCGTGAGACACAAAGTCCATGTTCCCGAAGGTGCCCGGCCAGTCGTGGCCCCCACCTTCGACCTTATAGTGGAGCAACTCGTGGCAACCGTCCAATGAGGTCCACGTGTACAGTTCTGCCGAACTGCCGTCGTTGGTGCTGATGTTGGGAACGTCGGTTACGACGGGAGCACTCTGCAAGCCGTTGGCCTCAATCCAGAGGTCGTTGCACTCGTCGTTGCTGTGGTAGTAGAGGGTCCCTTCGTAGACAACGCCATCGTATGGCGATGCGGAGTCGTTGGTCCCCAGAATGGTCACCACAGGGGTGGGGTGAACGACATTGCACTCGGCAAAACTCTCCGCATACATGGTCCGCGCCGTCACGCCAATGCCTGTGATTTTGTGGTTCAACCGACAAGCCAAGTCAAAGCTGAAACCGCCACCGTTCGAATAGCCCATGGCGTAAACCCGCGTAGTATCGATGTTGTGGACTGTGGCCATTTTATCAATCAAGGCATCCACGAAATCAATGTCACTGTGGGGGTTGGGATTGGTAAATGGGAGTGTCCCAGAAACCACCACCTGCCAATTGGTGGATCCGTCATCGTTGGGGTCGGGGATGGCATCTGGATAAACCAAAACAAAACCGTCCTGATCGGCGCGGTCGCGCAGGTCAGCGATGTTGAGCTGGTCTTGTGCTTGGCCTCCGCCGCCATGAAAACTCATGACCAGTGGTAGATTTTGGGCGTTGTCAAACCCCTCTGGGAGGTACTCGAGGTACGTTCTCATCGCACCATTCACATCGATGGTTTGTGTCGCCAATTGCGCCTGAAGGGGACCCATCCCCAATACGATCAGGGCCAACAAGCAAGCTGAATTTCGAAAAATCATGGTTCAATGTAATTCAGGGAAATCGAGTCCAACTTCTGTTCAACCCCTACTTGTTGTTCTTTAAAGCCTCGAATTTGGGCCATTCTCTCCATGCCCTTCGCCAATGGCCGCTGCGTTTAAGGATAAGTTGTCGTTGGACCCAATATGGCTCGCTGAGACATCCTTCAGTTAACCACACCGGTTGCAAATCGATTTGGCGAGTGCGCAAGCGATAGTTTTGGCCGTGCACCCATTCGGACGGCCTTGCACCTCTGCTTGCGCGCAGGCCAACTGACCGTATCCCTTGTCAAAAGTGCTGGGGCCATCTGCTGAGCCGTCGGCAGAGGACTATCTTGATGTGGCTTTCGCGTGAGCACGCGAACCGACAAAGCCCCGCCTTCTATGCCTAAACTTCTTTTTCTTTTAGCCGCACTCGCAACCTGTTTTACCGCTGCATGGGGGCAATTGACCAGCCTGACGGAGGTTCAGGATCTGGGCGAGGGCATGCACACCTTCAATTTCGGCAACGGGGATTTCGACGCCTACGTCGACAGTGATGGTTGGGTGTTGTGGCAGCAATACCACCACATGGGTGGCACCAACCCGGGATTGAATGTGATCCCCCCCGGCGGAAACCTTCCCGTGTACGACCCGTGCCCACTTGGATGTGACCTGAGTTGGGACAACAGCAAATGGGGGCACGGCAGCCGTGTCTTTGCCGAAAGCATCCCCGATGACGAGCTCTGGTTCCGCTGGGAAGCAACCACCTCGCACCACAACCGGAAAATCCACTTCGAAAGCCCCGTACTGGGTCGTTTTCAGTCGGACGACGGCGGCGATTTTACCCCCGAAATCACCTACATGAATGTCTTGCGGGACGACCACACCGCTTTTCTTCCGACTTCCGCTGGAGCGAGCTCCCAGAATGTCGGTCCGGACTTTGTGACTGCACAGGGTCCCTTCTGGAACTTCAATCAACAGAGTTGGGAGATCCGCTCAGGTAGCCGTTGGAATGTGGACGATGTGAGGAATGATGACGGAAGTCTCATCCTTTACGAACACAGCACGATTCACCGGATTTGGGTGAAGCCGGTGCCCTTCAATGGCGACATCCTCATGACCGCCATGTGCGACCTCCAAGCGCACATCAACGGCGACGAGTCGTTGTCCGAAGAGGCCCTGACCCAGATCAAGAACACCATCAACATATACGCCGATGCGCTTCCAAATGATGAAGCGCTCATGGTCAAGGCTCTCAATGTTATCGCGGATTACGACGCCCAGGTCGGACCGTTGTTTACCACACCCAACACAGCCAATGGATTGAATAAAGATCCAAATTTGGCGCCAGGCCTGGAGCGAGAGCGTTCCATGGTCGCCCTCCAGCAGGCGGTATTCGACCATGTTTTCACACCGTCGGTTTACGCCGCCTACCCTGAGTTGGTGGCGGGGACCGTGTTCAACTCCTGTGTCAACTTTCCGGGGCAAGTGGCCCCGCCCAACGGCACCTCTGGACCACACACTGTCGCCATCCGAGCGGACTTTGCCGATCCAGAAGGCATCAACCCCTACTTCAACATCAACGGAGACGGCACGGAACACGCCCTGCGGCCCACCGGCACTTACTTGGCCCCTGGCAGCGTGGCGACCATCACGGTGCCGAACAGCCTGATCGGGAGTGATTTTCATGTGCGCGTTGGATCACACGAATGGGACCTCACCAACAAGCCCGTCTACAAGCGCCTAGACCGCATCACCAAGAAGTTTGCCCTCAACCAGACCACCATCGAAGTCTTCAACCCTCTGGGTGGAGCCATTTCCATTCTGGTGCCTTTCGGCGCAGACGCGGGCACGGTAGACATCACCATTGCCAACGGGGTCGAAGCGCCTTTCTTTAGTCTAAAGTCCTTCTTTACCACAATGGACTTTGACGCCGAACTGGAGAAGCCGGGACCTTGGGCGGTATTTGAAACAGACAATGTCATGTGGACCATTCCGAAGCATTCCATCGTCCCGGGACAGTACGATTTGATGCAGGCCATGTTGGATTGGGACACGGCACTTCAGGCCATCAACACCATTATGGGCCGCGAGACCGTTTCCGACAAGCACAACCTTTACCTCATCGCCGACGTCTTGATTCGAGGCGGAGCCTATTCCATAGGCTATCCAATGTCCAACACCCCATTGAACTACACCCAAGTTCCTGGTTCAGTCTATTTTATCGACGGGCCGGGTGCCAACGACGAAGTCACCTTCCACGAGTATGGCCATGCCCTGAACATGTCGATGTTTTCTGGCGAAACAGAAGCGCTGGTCAATTTCCCTTATGTCATGGCCATGAACTTTGGCTTAGAGCAGGAGCTCAACGAGGCGGTCATGCACAGCTTTGTGCCCAACACCTTCAACATCGACCGATCGGCCACCCACAGGCTCGTGTCCAACAGCTTTGGATCCGATCGGGACATCACCAATTCGACCACCAATGAAGTGCGCTATCAACACCGCGGATACGCTCACTATTTTGAAATCGTGAGCCTGATGGGTTGGTGTCCACTCCAAGAATTCTGGGAAAGCGAATACGCCGACTTCATCGACGGCATCGAATACCAAGACAACGATGACGACAGCAGAATGCTCCGCATGTCGGTGGCAGCACAAGAGGACCTGCGCCCTCTCTTTCATGTCTTCGGAATCTTGCCCGACAACGACGCTACCTTGGACGAAGCCATTGTGGTTGCGGGCCTCTCGCCGTCTTTGCCCGTGTATGACCGCTTGCAGGACTACCTCGACTTGATCCCCACCGACAACGCTGACTTTGTCGACTATGCCCTGGCGGTTTATCCCAACATGATGTTGGAAGGCCCTACCGCCAATCCTGATTATGGCACAGGCTGGCATTACCAGAAGTCGTTGACCTACGATGCAACAGAAGCTGCTGTCCGAACGGCCACCCTTGAAGACATTGTCGAACTGTATTATCCCAATGGTCAACCGGCAAGCAATCCAACCCCTTGCACACTCACCGCTGACTGTCCACCCGACTTTGACAACAATGGTTTTGTGGGGGTCAACGACATCCTCATTGCGCTGGGAGACTTTGGCTGCTTGACTGCGTGCACCGCGGATTTGAATGGCGATGGCACCGTGGGCGTGTCCGACATCCTCTTGGTCTTGTCCCAATTCGGCTTGCCTTGCAACTGAATTTTCGTTTAACTTTTTTCCATTTGAGTTAAACAAAAGTGCAACTCATGCCCTTATTCTGTGCAGCCTGTGCCTGAATTCATGCCACTTCAAAGGTGGGATGTCACAATGACGACATGGCGTCGGTAACCCTGACGAAACCACAGAATCAAAAACCATGAAACCTACACGCATCCTCTTCGCAACCTGCATTTCCCTCTTGACCATGGGCTCAGCTTTTGGCCAGTGGGAATACACCCTCAACAACGCGATGGGAAGCGTGATGTATGTCTCCGACAGCGTACCAGAGCCTTGCTGTTTCTCCAGCGGCTACGCATTCCAGGCGTTCAACTTGGCAGAGCTTACCGACACCGACAGTGAATACACCGTCTTTGTACCCACCGA
The DNA here is from genome assembly GCA_949373165.1 of uncultured Flavobacteriales bacterium. Taxonomy (GTDB): domain Bacteria; phylum Bacteroidota; class Bacteroidia; order Flavobacteriales_D; family Sanyastnellaceae; genus UBA8752. The sequence continues at coordinate 13,961 of CASICO010000048.1, forward strand.
TGAAGCCGTCGACGAACTCATGGCCCTCATGAACCTCAATCAATGGGACCTCATCGGTTTCTCAGACCTCCCAACGGCTTTGAATTACCACATTGTCCTGGGTACATGGTTGGCTGAGGATTTGGTGGACGGCATGAGCCTCCCTACGCTGCAAGGCCAGAGCCTTTCTGTGTCCATCGACAACAATGTGATGGTGGACGGTGCTCAAGTGATTCAAACCGACATACTGGCCGAAAACGGCGTGATTCACGTGATCGATGCTGGCCTCGCGCCCGCAGGTTATCCCCAAGCTACCGTGGTCACCGCCATTGCGCAAAGTGAAGATCACACCGCTTTCGAGACAGCCATCTTCAATGCCTACATGGCAGAGTACTTGAGTGCCCAAGCTTTGGAGGCAGAGGACGACAACAATGGAGACCCGCTTCCCGGTCCCTACACTGTCTTTGCCCCAACGGACGACGCTGTGACCAGTTACGCCTTGGCCAACGGATACGCCAATGCCGCTGCTTTCTTGAATTCTCAAAACGTAGACGATTTTGTAGAGCGTCATGTGGTGCTGGGTGTTTATGCCAGCGGTGACTTGTCTAATGGACAGGTTTTGGAATCCATCAGTGGAGACCCTGTGAACATCGAATTGACCACAGAAGGGGCATACGCCTCAGGTGCCGTCATTGAAACGGCAGACATCCTCGCTTACAACGGAGTGGTGCATTCTTTGGGCGCTGTCCTTCCCCTGGACATTCCCAGTGTAGAAGGTACCTGCGGAACCTGGAGCATCAATATGTACAACATCAGCACCAGTGCGGGTTGGGGCGACAACAGAGTGGACATCTACATCGATGGCAGCCTGATTGCATCGGAGTCCTCAAATGAACTCGCCATCGACAACGACGGCGACGGGTTTTACGACCAAGTGGGCGTCACCACCTTTGAATTTGCAGTCAACGAAGGCGCCACGGTGGATGTCCTGTTCAAATCATTCAGTGGAGCCTCGAGCACGGGCTACGAAGTCATCGATGAGGCCGGAAACCTGATCTTCACCAGTGCCGGTAATACGGTGAATGCCCCAGGCAGTGTGTTTGGCCTGAAGCCTTGCGGCCAAACACCGAGCTGTGGCTTCATCGAAATCACCCTTTCCGATGATTCTCAAGAAGGATGGGTCGGCGGTGCCTTGGAGGTGTATTCAGAGGAAGACGGCACCTATGCCTACCTCGACTTCACGGGCGTCTACTTTCAAAGCATGTATCCGTTTTGGGTAACCCGCGCCTTCGTGGGTGTCAACGCCGGAGAAATCGGATTTAACGTGGTGACGCCTCAGGTGTATGCAGAAAACTGCGGCTACGTAGTAAGGAGCGCGGTCGGAGAAGTTCTGGTGAACCAAAACGTAGACTTTCAAGCACCACAAAGCGTGGATGGCATTGTCGCTTGTGAAGCCGGAGATGATGCCCAATGCAACGCTGAATTTGATGTGGATCAAGCCACTGAATTCGATGGCACGCCCATTCCAGGCGCTGTGAATGTGACCCTGTACGACTTCAACGTGAATGCCACTTACGCTTGGGACTTTGGTGACGAAGGCACAAGCAACAACCCCTTCCCCTCCCATGCATACAGCACAGACGGCCCCTACACGCTCTGTCTCACGGTCTCCGATGCCGTCGCCGGCTGCTCAGACACCTACTGCACCAGCGTCTCTGTGGACACGTTGGGCATGGTCAACGGCTTCTTGAGCGGGTTCACCATCACGGTACTCGATGGCGGTGAAAGCGACGTTGTAAACTCGGTGGAAGAGGCGTCCATGTTCTCCGACATCAACCTCTATCCAAACCCTGCAACCGAATTCATGGTCATTGGCGGCATCTCATCCAACGACCGTTGGGAAGGACGCTTCGTCAACACCGCAGGTGCAACCGTGATGGAGTTCAATGGCAGCGGCACTGCGCAGATTGCGCTGGACGGCATGGCGCCAGGAATCTACACGGTGCAATTGCGCTCCGGTTCGTTCAACACGACCACGCGCCGCATGGTCATCAAATAAGGACTGAAATTCCAAAGCAAACCCCGGTCGAAGGCAACCCCTTCGGCCGGGGTTTTTGTTTTCTCCTCAACATGTCCCTTTATCCGATGAAATGGCCACCCGAAGAGGACGTTGATTGACTAGGCATTCAGCCTACAATCTGGAGAACCTTGTTTGCAAGGTTTTCTCGAGAATATTCCGCCACCGCTTTTGACCTTTCCGAGGCCACAGACCTTTGTTCCGTCTTGGATTCAATTTGTTGCAATAGAAAAGCCTTCATGGCCTCTTTTTGGGAGCGATCAAAGGTTTGTCCCGCTTTGCACGCCGTCACGATGTGGGCTGCATCTCCATCTGTCGGGCCCAAATTCATAATCGGCGCCCCACTGCGTAAATACTCGAACAACTTCCCCGTCAAGATGAGCCCGTCATTGGCGACTTCTGGAATCACCAGCAGCAATAAATCAGCCCGTCGCTGGATTTGATTGATCTCCCTGTGACTTACTTCACTGCAAAACTGAATGCCTCTCCAAAGTGACGACAAGTCATGCTGAATGTCCTCTGAAATTGCGCCATAAATGGTACAAACGACCTCGGGGTGCAATGCTGCGCACTCTCGAATCACATCAAACATCACTCCATAGTTGTAGAAAGCCGACAAGGTGCCTGTGTAAGCGATATGAAAACCCGAGGATGATACTGAATCCGACTCTAACCCCTTGAAATCAGCTTCATCGAAACCATTGGTGACCACATGAACCGAGCTGCTCTCTTTACCGGGTTCAACGCCCAACTTTTCCTCCACCATGGTCTTCATTTGGTTGCCCACCACCATGACTTCATCTGCGCTTTCCAAACACTTCATTTCCATGCTGCGGTCCACTGCAGCAGACAGCGCGGAATGACCGAGTCTCTCGTAATAAAAAATGTCAGTCCAAGGGTCGCGCATGTCCATGATCCATCGCACGCCCAACGACTTTTTGAGTCGGTACCCAATCAACTGAGTCGAATGCGGCGGACTGGAGGTCAGTACGGCATCAAAATGCCCAGAAGTCAACAATTCCTTGGCCGTTCGATAGGCCGACCGATTCCATCCTTTGCGCGGATCAGGAATGAACAGATGGCTCCGCAGGACGGGTAATATTGACCTCCATTTCTGTGTGTATTTCTTACCGGTGTCCGAAGCACTGGCAATGGCGCCCTGCCCTGCATCCTTGGACAGGAGTTTATAAGGATTAAAAGCACGGGTGCGCAGGACCCTAATCTGTGCGTGTACTTCATCCAGAAGGGATTCATCCCTTTGCGGGTAACTGGCGTCTTCTTCTTTGACCGTTAAAACCGTAATGTCACACCCAACTTCCGCGAGGTACTTGGTCATCTTGAGCCAACGCTGGACACCTGGACCTCCGGATGGCGGCCAGTAATAGGTGATTAAGAGCAGCTTCGGAGGCATCATCAACAGTGCAAGTTCACTTTTTGCAATTTACCATGCATGCCGGCATCTCAAGGATTGAATAATCTCCCTTTTCTGCTGGACAAACTTTCGAAACCAATGTGGCACTCCTAACCGCCCTGCTTGGCCGTCTCGCTCTTCGCGCCCCACGAAAGCGGGTTACTTCGAGTCGTCAGACGGCTTCTCCTCGTCGGAGGTTCCGCTCTTGGCTTTTCGGTAAGGGAAGGCGTTGAACACCTTGCGCTTGGCAAAGCGGTACTGGTTGTCCGCGTTCAGGAACTTGTTGAACAGCTGGCCATTCACTCCAAAGTACTCATAGGTGTCTCCGTTGAGGAAGGTGATCTCCAAGAGCATCCCCTTGTGTTGCAGGTCTTGGATTCCTGACTTCGTGGTGAGCTCCGCGTACTCCTCTTTTTGCGCCTCTTTGGTCTCCGGGGCCATGCTGACCAAGAAATGATACCCCTCGATGACCCTGCGGCTCATGGCCTCGGCCTCCTCCGCTTTTTCGCCGCCGTTCGGAAACTTATCGGGGTGCCATTCCTTGACCAAGTTCCGGTACTGCTTCTTGAGCTGCTTTAACTCAAGGGCTCCTTCCACCCCGAACATTTTCTTGAATTCCTTGATGCGCTTCATGACTGAGATTTTGGGTGGCGGGGCTGCAATGCGGCCGCGAAACTACAACCCTACACGCTCAACGCCTGTCCCCATTCAAAATCATCGCCCCAACCCGCCTTTTCCTTTGATTCGTATGTTCAACACTTCATGGCCATTCGGACCCCATATCACCTCCTTCCAATCCTGCTCGCCTATTTGTTCCTTGTCATCGGAAATGAAACCGAAAGACGCCTTCTCAAAGCGCCACAGACCGGCAGAATTCACGTGGTATACAGCGAAACAACATGCAGCTGGCAATGCCATAACGCAACCACAAACCACTGCCTTGCTCACCACACTGGACTGCCCGAGATTGCCAGAAAGGCAATGAAACCTGCCTATTTCGGACTCATATCGCTGCTGCAAAGTTCCGGAAATTACAGAGGAGCCAACCTCTTGTTTTTGGCCCTTCTTTGGCCGCTGCTCCTCTCCGCCCTCTTCATGCGCTGCCTTCGCCTGCGAAAAGTCCCATGGACGAAAACCCTCACAAAAGCATCTTGGCTGGCCTTGTTCACCGCTTTGATTCTGTGCACGGGCATCTCCAAAACCAACAACCCTTACGAATACCTGACCGACTTTATTCTGACCCTCTCACGTTGGTCGGGACTCTCTTATTTTGACATCAACGCCCTTGTTTTTATTGTGATCTGGCCACTGATGACCCTTTTCATCTTGGTTGCTTGGCCCGCATTCGAAATTGCCAAATACAGGGCCCGCAGTGGACAAAAACGCTGAGGCCGGCCCCTCAGATCTGTTGCGGATGTTCTTTATCCGCGCCAAGATTTTCCGCTGGCATCGTTTGACATTTCCATGATTCTTGGCAGTTGCAACGCCATTGTCCTTGCACATCACACGTGAGGAAATGGCAGAGAAAGTGAGGTCATGCGTGCACCGTCACCTCGATTTCAGCCGTAACAATCGGCCAAGAACTGACCCCGTTCTTTGAACTGCTCAAGCGTCTCCAGGCCCTCTTCCAAGAGGGCCTCCTCCAGAATGGCCTCGATGTCACTTTGCATTTGAAGCGCCCCACAAACCATGATGGCGCCTCCATTGGCCATGTTCTGAACCAATCGGGTTTTGTCTCTTCGAATGCTCGTCTGAACCCGTTTTTTAAGGCCTTCACGAGAGTGAACCACTTCGAAATGCTCCCATTCTCCTTCTTCCTGTGCCCGCTGAAATTCAGATTCAAAAAGGC
>CASICO010000049.1 GCA_949373165.1 uncultured Flavobacteriales bacterium
GACGAAGAATACGAAGCCGCAGGTGTAGAGTTAAACGAAGACTTAAAGGACTGTGACGTCTTGTTTGGCGTCAAGGAAGTGCCGATTGACCAGTTGATCTCCGACAAAACGTATTTCTTCTTCTCCCACACCTACAAGCTGCAACCTTACAACGCTGATTTACTAAAGGCGTGCTTGAACAAGCGCATCCGGCTGATTGATTACGAGCTGCTCAAACGCCCAGGTGGGCGCAGGATCATCGGGTTCGGTCGTTTCGCCGGGATCGTGGGCACGTACAATGCATTCCGAACTTTTGGGCAACAACACGATGCGTATGAATTGCCACGGGCCATCGATTGCGCAGACAGAAAAGAAATGGAAGGGCACCTTTCCAAGGTTAAACTGCCTGCCCAAACCAAAATTGCACTGACTGGCCACGGACGGGTAGGCCATGGCGCTCGCGAGATTCTGGAAGCCCTAAAAATTCGAGAGGTGCACCCCGTAGATTACTTGAGGGAAGATTTTGGAGAGCCCGTGTTTACCCATCTCGACCTGTCTGACTACAATCGCCGCAGATCCGATGGTGGTTTTGACTTGGATGAATTCTGTCAAGACCCCATTGATTACGAAAGCACCTTCATGGCTTTCGCCCGGTCCACAGACCTGTTCGTGGCCGGTCACTTCTGGGCAGAAGGCTCCCCTTTCCTGTTCACGAGGAACGACGTGCGAGATGACGATTGGCGAATCTCGGTAGTGGCCGACATCAGCTGCGACATCGACGGGCCTGTGGCTTCCACACTCGAGCCCAGCACCATTGATGACCCCATGTATGGATACGACCCCGTGAAAGAAAAGCGCGTGGCCTTTCAAAGCCCGGGGAGCATTGGCGTGATGGCGGTCGACAACTTGCCTTGCGAGTTGCCACGGGATGCCAGTGCCGATTTCGGCGCCACCTTGATCGAGCACATCATTCCGCTGGTGGCTGAAGGCGATGCCCAAGGCATTTTAGACGGCGCATCCGAAACCACCTTGCAAGGCGAGCTCAATCCGGCATTTGCCTACCTCTCGGAATACGCGGGTGTCACTGGGCAATGAACCTGTAAGTCAATGTTCCCTTCTGTCTCCGAGGCGCATTGCTTGGGATTGAAAGCGGCATTGTTGCGCGCTTTTCAATGACTCAGATTCTAGACACTCTGTGAGTGCCGCCCCACTGTCGGATTGCGCGGATACAACCAAGACTTCTTCTACGTCTCCTCCAGGGGACACAAAAATGGTGAGGACAACAACACCACCTGACCGGCAGCGGTAGCCGGGAATGTCCAAGTTCAAGGCCTTTCTGCTGCCAAGATCAAATTCAGCCGTCACCTGCCCACTGTATCTGGCGTCCCAATTCTCGTATGCGTTCAATGGCGTTTCCTTGGCCGGAGTATTGACGTCCGAAGACGGCAACAAATCTCCCGTTCTGCCCTCGGATAGTGCATCAAAGGCAGCCTGTTCAAACGCCCTTAATTCAGCTTCCACATCCTCCGACATGCGCGAATCCGTGGCCCTCGAACTTTGCACCTCATCCGTTCTGTCCGCCTGGGCATCTGCCGCTACATTCCGAATGTCTTGGTTCAATTTGGCCTCCAACCTTTCCCGGACGGCCTCCTCCATCGTCTGGGTTTCCACCGACTCGTAATCGACAAAATCAACCGCCGCATACACCTCGTTCTGTGGTTCAGGCAACGCTCCCCAGTGCTCGAGTGCCCCCAACACCATTGCATGCACAAGCAACGCGGCAATGGCTGCATGCCAAAGTGACCGCTCCCCCTTTCCGATGGGTTTTGCTTTTGGACCGTCAGGATTCCGAATCATGTTAGCTCTCACAAAATAACAGGCTCTGGTTAGCGTTGACTGCACAATCCTTATCTTTATTGTATACATACGACGACATGAAGCACATTTTCCTCATCGGCGCCCTCTTCCTCTTCGGCGCCACAGCCTCTGCCCAGAGCAGCTCGAGCACAGACACAAAGTCCAAGACTGAGTGCACAAAAAGCAAGTCTTCTTGCTGTCAGGGAAAAGCAGACGCCGCGAAAAGCTGGCTGGCTCTGCCAAGTCTTCTTGCACCGACACCAAAGGAAAGAAGGGTAAAAAAGGAAAGAAAGCCGGCAAAGAGCAAGGAAAGCAATCCAGTCCCCTTGCCCGTGCTGAAGAAAAAGGCGGCCAAAAGGCCAAAGTCAGCCCAGCCAAAGGCAGCTGATTCCCCCTCATACATTTGAAAGAAGGCCCGCCTAGTGCGGGCCTTCTTATTTTTACCCCGTGCGAAAAGGTATTCTATTGGCCATTGGGTTGGCCAACTCTATGTTCAGCTTCTCCCAGTTCACTGTTCTGGAAGACGCCACCATTTTGTCTCCTGATTGCGTTCAGTTGACTCCGAATTCAACCTCTCAAAGGGGGGCTGCATGGTCCGATTGTACCCTAGATGTTGCCTACCCCTTCACCATAGAACTCAGCGTCAATCTCGGCGGAAACAATGGCGGTGCCGATGGGATGGCATGGCTGCTGCAACAAGTTGGGCCAAATGCAACAACCACAGGCAATGGCGGGAACATGGGTTATGGCAACTATTTGGCCAATGGAACCTTTGGTACCCCGGCATTTGACCCCTCCCTCATCGTTGAGTTCGACACGTGGGCCAACGACAACGTTGGCGACCCTGCGTTTGACCATGTGGCCCTGCAACGAGACGGAACGCACAACCACAACAGCCCAAACTGCTTGGCAGGATCACCACCCAATTTCATTCAGGCCAATGCCAACAATGCCAACATTGAAGATGGCCAAGACCATTCGGTCCTGATCGAGTGGGACCCCCCTCACTCAGGTCTTCCGGATGACTTTCGATGGCCAAGAACGCATCCAAGTCACCGTAGATCTCGAAAACGATGTCTTCGCAGGCAACAGCACCGTTTGGTGGGGACTCACAGCCAGCACAGGAGGTGCTGCTAACGCCCATTCCTTTTGCTTGATCGAATTCAGCAACCCAACTGGCATTCCAGGCCTTTCCTTAGAACCCCCTCCTCCCTATGCGCTTTGCCCTCAAGAGTCAGGTGCGATTTCCGCTTCCGCACCGGGCTTAACCTTAGGTTGGAACAACACGAACAGCAGCACATTAATCGCCACTGTAGGCACGCATGTTGTGGAAACCACCATCGATGGCTGCGCGCAATCTGAGACCATCGCCATTGAATCCGCTGCCGCCCCCAACCTGTCAGTGTCGGCAGAAGAAGTGACCCTTTGCGACAATGCACCCACCGTTCTCAATGCGAACGCAGACCCAGGGACCACCCTAGATTGGGACGGAACTGGACTGCCTGCACTCACCGTAACGGAGAACGGAACCTACACCGTCGTCGGAACATTGGCCACCTGCACAGAGGAGCTAAGCGTAGAGGTCATCAATCAGGCCCCGCCACAACTGTCACTTTCCAACGGCCCTTCCATCTCCATCTGCGAAGGCCAAACGGCCAGCGTGGAGGCTTACACGGACATTCCAGCCGACATTCAATGGGTCGTCAATGGCGCCGTCCAGCAAGAAAATCTCATCGTTATTGCGAATCAAGTAACAGCAGAAGTCATGGCCGAAGTGGCCGGCTGTCCCGGCACCTCTATCCTGCTTGACATTGAAATGTTGCCCCTCCCAACAGCATCTGTAAGCGCGTTGCCTGAAGAATTGTGCTGGAATCAAACTGGATTGGTAACCGCGATCCCAAATCCAGGATCCAACCTCATCGGGTGGGACTTGCCCGCGGGAACCCCAACGCCAAATCAGGCCGGACCTGGTCTGTATACCGCACAGCTTGAAGGGACCAATGGATGCCTCTCCTCTGCCTCTCTCGTCCTGAATCAATTGCCACCCATTGATTTCGCAATTTCTGCACCCCTTGGAGCTTGCGCCAACGAAAGTGCGACACTCGAAGTGAGCGGAAACTACGCAGCTGCCAACTGGTCAACTGGGGCACAAGGAGACTTTTTGGAATTGACTCTAGCCGATGGTGAAGGGCCTTTCGAGGTCACTGTCACCCAAGCAGGGTGCCAAGAAACAGGAGAAGCCGAAATTCAATGGTGGCCCGTTCCCAGCACTGGAATCTTGCCCGATACCGTGATTCGTTGTGTACTCGATCTCCCTGTTCAATCCAATTGGACAAACCAAGCATCACCCGCCATCGGATGGTGGGTCTGGACCATCAACGATGACGTGATCCCCAATGGACCCGCATGGAATGCCGAAGGGGATTACACCGTCAGGGTGTTCGACAGCATGACCGGGTGCTCAGATTCTGCCCAGGTGGTTGTGGATGTCTGGCCGAACCTGAACATTGAAGCCACGGCCCAGTCGAGCATGGTGTGTTGGGAAAAAGAAACTGAAGTCTTCACCGAATTGACTGCGGTTGAAGGCACCAACCTCGAAGAAATCCCCTACACGACGACCTGGTCCGACCCCGAAATTGTGTCTATGACCCCCACCCTCGGTGCAGGCACTTACCTCTTGGAAGTCGAAAATGCTTGCGGGAGCGACGTTGCCATTGTGGACATTACCCAAGAATATTGCGGTTGCGACATGTGGGTTCCCACCGCCTTTACGCCAGACAATGATGGCGTTAACGATGGATTCCGCGTGGAATCGAACTGCCCCGAACTCGATGAGTTTATGCTTCAAGTGTTCAATCGGTGGGGTGAGTTGACATGGACCACTGGCAACCTCGATGCCGCCTGGATGGGACAAAGTGTCACAAATGCAGCTGAAGGAGAACACTTCGTCCCCGATGGCATTTATGGATATCGATTGACGTGGAAGTACAAGTCGCTGGGGGTGCCCGTGATTCAGGAGAAACGGGGTCACATCCATTTGATTCGTTAGAAGTCAGCTGCGACCCTCAGCCGATTCAAGACAACTGCCCCTTCTATCTTCACCGACCCGGAGATTCAATTCATGACAGCACCTCGTTCATTTGACCTCATTGTCGTTGGAGGCGGCATTGTAGGCGCTGCCGCCTTTTACAAGCTTCAACGCCGCCACCCAGCAGCCAAAATCGCGCTCCTCGAAAAAGAAGACATTCTGAGTGACCATCAAACAGGTCACAACAGCGGGGTCATCCACAGCGGCTTGTACTATCCTCCTGGCAGCCTCAAAGCCACCAATTGTGTGCGCGGACGTCACGAACTGGTGGCCTTCGCCAAGGAACACCATGTAACCCATGACATTTGCGGCAAAGTCGTGGCCGCCGCAACAGAAGATGAACTGCCCATGCTCGAAAAAATCCATGGGCTCGGTCAGCAGAATCAAATCGAAGGCCTGGAGAGAATTGAAGGCGCTGCCGTCAGAGAAATTGAGCCCCACGTGAATGCCATTGCAGGCCTTTGGGTTCCGTGTACAGGCATCATTGACTTCCGCGCAGCCACCACTAAAATGGCAGAGGTGGCCATGGGCATTCAACCGGAAAGCCGGGTCTTCACCAGCATTGAAGCCGACAACTTCTCCCAAAGCGAAACCGGTGTCACCGTTCACACCAAGCAAGGCGACTTCAGCGCCAAAGGCTTGGTGGTCTGTGCCGGGCTTCAGGCCGACAGACTTGCAAGGAAAGACGGACTGAAGTTGCCCGAGCGGGTCGTGGGTTTTCGTGGCGACTACTACGAACTTGAAGACCACGCGAAACACAAGGTCCGCAACCTCATTTACCCTGTCCCCAACCCGCAATTCCCCTTCTTGGGCGTGCACTTTACACGCATGACCAATGGCGACATTGAGTGCGGCCCCAATGCTGTTTTCACCTTCAAAAGGGAGGGCTACGGCAAAATGGACTTTAGCCTCAAAGACACCGCCGAGGCACTCGGATATGGAGGGACTTGGCGGCTTTTCTTTAAGAACATGTCGTTTGGCATCAACGAATACAGGCGTGCTTTTTCCAAGCGGCTGTTTCTCAAGACGCTTCAGCGGCTTGTCCCTTCTCTCGAAATGGACGATTTGCGCGTGGGCAGAAGCGGAGTCAGGGCACTCTTGCTCCGCCCCAATGGCGACACCAAAGATGACTTTCGAATCATCTCTCAAGGACGAAGCGTTCACGTTTTGAATGCCCCTTCACCTGCCGCCACCGCTTCCTTGGCCATTGGAGATCACATTGCCAATGAAGTCGAGGCCCAAGGCCTTCTTTCCTGACCCCGAACGCGCGCCGCGTATATTGCCTTAGATGGGAAATTCAAAAGGCGCGACGCGGTCCTATACCGATAAGGCCATCCGCAAAGGGTGGTTGATGTACGACTGGGCAAATTCCGCCTATTTCTTGGTCATCACGACCGCGATTTTCCCCATTTTCTACAACGCCATCACCACAACGGAGGGCCCAACTGGAACGAATTCCGATGTGGTTGCTTTTTTCGGCCGCGACTTCATCAACACGCAACTCTACAGCTACGTGATTGGCGCTTCGTTTCTGATTGTCATTGTGTCGACGCCATTGCTCGCTGGCATGGCAGATTACCTCGGCAGAAAACTTCAGTTCCTTAAATTCTTCTGCTACTTGGGAGCTTCTGGATGTCTTGGCCTGTTTTGGTTTGATCCCAGCCACTTAGAATGGAGCATGTCGGCCTTGTTCATGGCGAACATCGGAGCTTGGGGCAGCCTTGGGTTTTACAACGCCTTTCTGCCTGAAATCGCTCCGAAAGAGGATCAGGACCTGCTCTCCGCCAAAGGTTTTTCTTGGGGGTTCGCAGGCTCAGTTCTCCTGCTTCTCATGTGCTTGGCCCTGATCATGGGCATCGGTGACCATCTAACCCGGTGGGCGTTCATCGCCGTGGGCCTGTGGTGGGCAGGTTGGGCCCAAATCACCTTTCGCCGACTGCCCACACAAACCAAAGTCAGACCCGATGGCAACATCCTCTGGCAAGGATTCCGTGAACTTCGAAATGTCGCCAAGGAACTGAAAGGGAAGACCCGAATTGTCCGCTACTTGATCAGCTTTTTTGTCATGAGCATGGCGGTCCAAACCATCATGCTGATGGCCAGCTCTTTTGGCATCAAAGAAGTCCAGCTCGCCACCGACGAGCTCATTGTGGCGATCATTTTGGTTCAGATCATTGCCATTCCCGGCTCCTTCATCTTCAGTTGGCTCTGTCAACGCCACGGCAATGTAAAAGTGCTGCTTCTGGCCACCTCTTTGTGGACCGGTGTTTGCCTGTTTGCCTACTTCTTGGTCGATGGTTCCTTGATGTTCTTCATCGCGGCGGGCATCATAGGTTTCATGATGGGGGGCACCCAAAGTGTGAACCGATCCACCTATGCCAAAATGCTCCCCAAGACCGAAGACACCGCCTCCTATTTCAGCTTCTATGAAGTCTTGGAAAAGACGGGGGTTGTCATTGGCCTGTTCAGCTGGGGATACATCGAAGGGTTCACTGGCAGCATGCGAAATTCCTTGCTGGCCTTGATCGTCTTTTTTATTGTGGCCATGGTCCTCTTGGCCTCCATTCCCAAGGCCACAGACGAGGGCCAATTGGCTTAAACGACACTAGTCCACTTCCAAGAAAGCGTGCTCGACCAATCGGAATTCCACCCTTCGGTTCTGAGCCCGGCCGGCATCATCGGCATTGGTGGCCGCAGGAACTGTGCTTCCATGGGCAGCTGTTCGCATTCGACCCGGTGCCACCCCGATGTCCATGAGGTATTGAAAGGCCGCTCCCGCCCTTCTCCTGGACAATTCTGAATTGTAGCCTTCCGGCCCCCTCGCATCCGTGTGCCCGTGAACCTCCAATCGAAGGAATCGGTTCCGTCGCAACAGGCCTCCCCAACGGTCCAATTTGATCCGGTCCTCTTGGCTCAACTGGTCTTCATCAAAGCCAAAATGCAACGTGTCCCGCTCCAACTCCCTGACACGCGTCAGCGGCTCAGGCGGATCGGTCATGTCCAACGCAATCTTGTCTACCAAACACGCGCAATCTTCTGGTGAATCTACAGGGACCAACTCAACGCCATCGACATAGACATAAGCCCAGTCCGAGGCGTCTTTCGGTGCATCCGCTGAAGCTGCGATTCTCGACGACCCCTTGCTCTGGAAGTTGCCCATGGTGAGCCACCTTTCACCCCCTTCTGCCTGCACAGCATCCGACAATTTGATCCACCCATCACTGACCTCTATAAAGTGACCTGATGGGTTCTCCATTTGCGGCTTCGCATCCAAGATGAAATCTCGATCTCCCGTGAGAGCCTTCTCTGACAAGTGTATTCCGAAACCATCGGACACAATGCCCGCCTTGTCTGCAGAAGACAGCCAAACCGATGCACACACCCATTCTCCCGGAGCCAAAGCCCTTTTGAATTCGGTACTTAAGTATTCCCGATAGCGCCACTTTGAACGGCTAAACAGAACGAGTCCTCCATAAGCATCCCCTTCCAATGCCGGCTCATCCCCAAAACGATTCAAAGGGACTCCGGCCCTTGCACTGCACGACACAAAATGGTCGGACGTGCCCGCTGTTGGTTGATCCCAATGCGATAAGGTTCGAAGGCGCTGATTGTTGTAGTCTCCAGGACAAAACTTCTTGTCCTCGAACCCTCCATCATGCAGCAATGAAGCAGGATTCAGCAAAGCCTGAGACAACACAAGTCCCGAAACACTGAAAAGAAAAACCGACAGGCAGAGCTCCTTTAGCCCATTCAAGGAAGGCAATGGCTTACTTGATGCGGAAGGTGACCCTGCGGTTCTTCGCGCGGGCCAAATCAGAATCCTTGGTGGAAGCTGGATCGGCATTTTCCGCCCCTATTACCGTCAATTGCCCTTCTCCAATACCCTGTGAAATCAAGTAACGCTTGACTTGATCAGCCCGCTTGCGCCCTGTATCCGCAAAGCGGGGATTGATTTTACCCTCCGAGACTTCGTCGTTGTCGCAGTGGCCCACGACTTCGATGGTCCATTCTGGATGGGCTTTCAGAATGCCGGCAATCCGACCCAAGGTTCCTTTCCCATCCTCAGTGAACGTCCGCTTCACAAAAGCATAGTAAACAGCTGAACGAGAAAGAACATCTGCATCCGGCATGTCGCTCCCCAAGCTGGGACCTCCGTAAACCAAATCTGGAGCGGTACTCGAAGATTTCGAGCAATTGCACTGGCTCTTGGCATCAATGGCCACAACGCTTACGTTGTCTAAATAGTAGTAGGCATGCAATTGCTGAATGCCCGCAATGTTTCGTGGTTTTTTGACCTTTTCTTCTTCGAGATCTCTTGACCCATTGAATCCACCGATGGTCATGTACTCCTCCGTTCCAGATCCCAGAATGGTGCCGCAAACGGTCTCCCATCCTTCAACCAGTTGCATGACCTTGTCTACCCGGTGCTTGACCTGCGGATCTCGGGAAACAATGCCCAAGTTGGGCTGAGTCTCCTTGCGGTCCGAGAAATACGCACCGATACCATTGACTGCATACTTGGACAAATCGCTCAACGAAATGTCGAAGCTCACACAGTACATCTGATTTTCGGCCAAGTTCTCTAACAACCGCACTTGATAGTACGTCCTGGCCAACTTCGGGGTCTTGCTCTGCGCACGGAAGCCTGCGTAGCGATTGCCGTCCGATGGGTCCTCATATCCGTAGGCATTGCCTGGCACCATCACTTTCTCACTCTTGACGTCCGTACTGAACAGGTCCAGTGGGGCATCTGTGTAAGAGAACCAATCCGTGGTGATTTCCTCCAACTGGCCATAACTCTTCAAGCGCTTGATGTCGCCATTCTCGAAGCTCCCGTTGGGAACCAGGTTGTCATCCTGAGCATGGAGATCTGCCGGAGAAAATGGCAAAAGGAGTGCGCCCAGCGCGCAAGTGGTGATCAATGTCCGCATGGTGTTCTGTAACTCAATTGACGCCCTCAGAATGGGCATTTTGCTTGACCTCATCGATGAAAGCTCGAACTCGGTCGGGGTTGATGTCTGGATAAACGCCGTGGCCCAAGTTAGCCACGTGCATGCCCCTTCCAAAATCTGACAACATTCGTTGGGTAGCCGCCCTGACCTCGGCCTCCGTTCCGTACAAAACGGAAGGGTCCAGGTTCCCCTGAAGCACATGGTGGGGAGCCCGCATGCGGGCCTCAGACACGGGCATGTGCCAATCTACACCCAAGCCTTGGCAGGACAAGGTGGCCAATCGGTCCATTTGCCATCCCGCGCCCTTGGCAAAAACAATGAGCGGAGCCCCTTTGACTTCGTCGCAAATGCGCTTCAACCGGGGCATGGTGTAGCGTTCAAAAAGATCGGCATCCAATGCACCTGCCCAGCTGTCAAACAACTGCAAAGCTTGAGCACCTGCCTCCACTTGCGCATTCAGATAGGCAATGGTGGCTTCGGTAATCCGATCGAGCAAGTCCTCGGCCAATGCGGGTTCGCTGCGCAACATCCTCCGCGCGCGGCTCCACTCTTTGCTCCCTCCGCCTTCCACCATGTAACAGAATATGGTCCATGGGGCACCGGCAAACCCAATCAAAGGCACACGGCCATCCAGCGCTGACCGTGTCATCTTCATGGCCTCGAGCACATAGCCCAAGTGCTCTTCCGGATCTACGGCATGCAACCGCTTCATGTCGGAGGCAGAACCAATGGTCTCCGGGAAACGCGGGGGTCCCACCTTCTCAATCAGCTCATATGGCAACCCCATGGCCTCCGGCACGACCAAAATGTCACTGAACAATATTGCAGCGTCCACCCCCAGTAAGTCCACAGGCTGAATGGTGACTTCACAAGCCAACTCCGGCGTTTTGACCAACTCCTTGAATCCGGAAAGGCGGCTTCGAATGGCCCGGTATTCCGGCAATATGCGGCCCGCTTGACGCATCAGCCAAACGGGTGGACGTTCGGTTTGCTCGCCAGCAAGGGCACGAAGAAGAAGGTCGTTCTGTAGACTCATGGAAGGGGCAACAAATGAATCAAAGCTTGGTTTCCTGCCGTTCAATGCAAGGTCTTAAACAGCGCTTCTTCGAGAAGGTCATAAGGCGCGACTGTGGCATTGTTGATGCCCTTTGAACGCGCATCACACTCCCTCAAGTATCCAAAAATCCGCGCCACTTTTTTCGCGGGGTAATTCCGGGCAGCACGGGCATACTCCTTTGCAGCAAATGGAATGGACGCGCAACGCAGAGGCCACCGCAGCTGGGTCGTGACTGGGCAAGTGATGAAACGTCAATATGCGCGCGAAATAATTCGTGAGGGTGGGCAAAATCCGGGGGACAGGGTGGTTTTTCTCGTTCGCCCTCATGTATTGAACAATGCGCGTGACCCGGCCCACATCCTTCTCGGATGAGGGCATTGGTCAACTCAAAAATATTGTACTCTTTGGAGATGCCGATGTGCTGCTCAATCAAGACATCGCTCACTTCTCCACCCTCTGGTAATGCGATGAAGAGCTTCTCCATCTCCCCGGCAATTTTCTTCAAGTCATTGCCCAAGTATTCCGCCAAAATTTGCGCTGTTCTAGGCGCGATTCGACGCTTGTTGGCCGATACATGGGTCAGTATCCACTCCGGCAATTTGTAATCCCGAATGCGGTCCGATTGAAAGACCACACCCGCCTTCTGTATTCGCTTCACTGCAGACAAGCGCTTGTCCGGCATCTTGTTCCGATGAACCAACACCAACACCGTTGAGGACACTGGATTATCGGCGTATGCAGCCAACTTCTCCAACTTCTCTTTTGACCGCCATTCTCTGAGTTCCTGCGCCTCCTTGACCAGCACGAGTCTTCGCTCTGCCATCATGGGGAACTGACGCGCAGCAGCCAAGATTTGATCCAAATCTGAATCGCGGCCGTACAAAACCGTTTGATTGAAGTCACGCTCATGTTCCTCCATCACAGAAGACTCGATGGCATCGGACAATTGATCCAAATGGTGCGGCTCTTCTCCCCCCAACAAATACAATGGGGCAAAATTGTCGCGAATGAATCGCGTCTAGAAGTTCTTTGAGCCCCCTTCACCAGATCACTCAAAAGTGGGGGAAACACGCAATGTCTTGCTCCCCTTTTCGTGGACGTAAAATCCTTCTCCTGACTTAACACCGAGCTTTCCAGCCATCACCATGTTGACCAACAATGGAGACGGCGCATACTTGGGTTGTCCAAATCCATCTTGGAGCACACGCAAAATGCTCAAGCAAACATCCAACCCAATGAAGTCAGCCAAATGAAGTGGGCCCATGGGGTGGGCCATGCCCAGTTTCATGACCTCATCAATCTCGCTGACCCCTGCAACACCTTCGTGCAAACTGCAAATCGCCTCATTGATCATGGGCATCAAGATGCGGTTGGCCACAAAGCCAGGATAGTCGTTGACCTCAACAGGCGTCTTGCCCAATTGAGCTGGACAACGCAACCACCTTACTCGTGGTTTTATCGCTTGTGTCGTAGCCCCGAATGACTTCCACCAGTTTCATGATGGGAACAGGGTTCATGAAGTGCATTCCAATCACCTGAGAAGCGCGCTGGGTGACCGCCGCAATCTTCGTGATGGAGATGCTCGATGTGTTGGTTGGCCAAAATCGCATGAGCCGGAGCCGCCTTGTCGAGTTGCTCGAAAATCTGCAGCTTCAGGTCCACCCGTTCTGTGGCCGCTTCCACAACCAGGTCTGCATTGGATACCGCTCCATGCATTTCCGTTGAGGTCGTCAACCGATCTAAGGTGTCGGCCTTGATTTGAGCGGTAATGCGCGCTTTGGCCACCAAGCGATCGAGATTTCGACCAATGGTTTCCGTGGCACGCTCCAAGGCTGCCGCATTCACATCGACCAAGGTGACGGTGTGGCCAGATTGAGCAAAAACATGCGCAATTCCGTTGCCCATGGTGCCCGCACCAATGACCACCACATTCTGAGCATCCATACTCATGACGGCTCCTCCTCCTTGTCTGCAGTCTCCTCTCCTTCTTTGGCTGCCTCGGCCGGAGTCTCCTCTACCGGAGCCTCCTCTGCCTCAACCTCGCCTTCGGCTGCATCCTTCGCGAATGGAAGCAAAGACAGTGAAAGCAAGGCGTTGTACCAAGTACAGAGCTTTTTCAAATCACTGTGATAAACACGTTCTTGATCCAAATCCGGCACCACTTCTGTCACAAACGCACGCAATTCTTCGTGTGGCGCCTTGGGTAAAGGCGCTTCCTTGCCCTTCAAGTGTTCAAACATGGTGTTGAGAACCGACGACAATGGCAGGTCCTCCTCGTAGGTGAAGATGCTGATGTCTTCAAAAGACGAGACCCTTGCAGAAGAAGGAACAGCGGTGCGCTTTCCCTCTCCAATGGGTTCTACCACAATCGCCCGTTGCGTTGTGTTGAGCACTTTAAAAAGTCCCGGTTTTCCGGAGATGGCCAATATGTCCTTCGGTTGCATGTTCGAAAAGTACCTCAGAGAAGCCTTCCGAACCGCGTTCAAACACACGGTTTCCCCCGGCTTTCCCACATTACATCCACTTTATTCAACAGCGGGGCCTTTCTCGGACCCAAGCGGTTTCGGCCAACCTCTGTGTGGCCGGCAAGTCCCCTGTGAATCCCTGAGCCAAACAGCAGACTTTAACCCATTGGAAATCATCAACCAAGGGCATCCCAAAGCCAAATCATAGCGGGCCACTTGGTCGGCGACCTTTTGGTTCAAGGGGACATTTGGTGCCTTGACTTCTACCGCCAAGGCAACGCGACCCAAACGGTCAAAACAAGCCACATCTACCCTTCCATCGACCTGACCAAACCGGACAGGGTGCTCGAGCACCATTCGAGAAAGTGGCCCAACCCAACCCGCACAAAGTTTGGATCAAATTCTGCCTGACCCATTCTTCAGGTTCCAGCAAGACCCACTTCCCTCGGACTGCGCATTGTACGCACCATCGGTCCTGCCGAAGCTCCACCTTGGGCATCGATTGAGACCATTGCAACTCTGGCCACCCCACTCTGGGATCTTGTGGAACGGAACTGTCCATTCTACGAAAGTGCAACGTCAACGCATTACATTCGAACTTCTTGAACCAAACCTGTGATGGAACAGCCCACTCGACTTTTCGATTTTCCGCGCCACCAATTGGCCAACAACCCCCTTGATGTGATGATGACCATGCCCAACAATGGGCAAAGGGTCTCTTATTCGACGGAGGAATTCGTGAACGAAATGGACCAAGTGTCGCGCGGTCTAATCGCCCTCGGGGCTCAACCCCGGTGACCGTGTTGCTTTGATCTCGCACAACAACCGGTGCGAATGGAACCTCACCGACCACGGGACATTGCAAGCGGGTGGAATCGACGTTCCGATCTACCCCACCATGACACCGGAGGATTACGTGTACATCCTCAATCACAGTGAGAGCCGTTTCTGCTTTGTCTCCAACGCCGAACTCCACGCGAAAGTCAGCTCCATTGCCGATCAAGTTCCTTCCTTAGAGACCGTCTTCACGTTCGAGAAAGTCGAAGGCGCCCGTCATTGGAGCGAAGTTTTGGAAGCCGGAAAAGACAACAGCGAACAAAACCATGCACTTGCAGCCCGGAGAGATGCCGTGGTGGACACCGACATGGCCACCATCATCTACACTTCGGGAACCACAGGCCGCCCCAAGGGCGTCATGCTGACCCACCGCAACATTGTGCAAAACGCCTTGAACAGCGTTCCTCGACTTAGCGCGGGTTTGCTGCGAGACAGCGGGCAATTTCCACCCGACGTCGTTCCCCACCAGACAAAGCCAGAGCCGGCGCGCGGCGCAGATGCTCAATGGAAAAATCTGACAACAACTCTTCTAGTCGCTCGCGCCTCTTGTGTCCGTCCTTCACCGAAATATCCAAAATGGCCAAGATATTATCCTCGACACTCAGCCCGCGGAAAATAGACATTTCCTGAGGCAAATAGCCAATACCAAGTCTTGCCCGGCGATACATTGGCAAGTCAGTTACGTCTTGCCCGTCGATAATAACCTGACCAGCTTCCGGGAGAATCAACCCGGCGATTGCATAGAAACTGGTGGTCTTGCCCGATCCGTTAGGACCTAGGAGCCCCACCACTTCACCCCGCGCTAAATCCAGAGTTACATCCCGGATAATCAAGCGATTTTTATAGCTTTTACGCAGGTTTACGACCTTCAGGCCGGCATTGGCATTCTCTGCAACCAGCGCCGGAGCCGTCATGATTTGCTTTTGGGTTGCAACACCGTTTTCACCCTGCCAATCATCTGTGCAGATCCATCCTCAAGGTCAATGCGCATCTGCTGTGCTGAAAGAGCGAAATTACCCTGCATCAAAAGCACATTACCCGACATCAAAACTGTACGAGATAGTACATCGTATTCGGCGCCATCTGCCTCGGCAGCCTCGGCGCCACTGACCAGCACCACGCCGTCGCTGGCATTGATCGTCGCGATCATCGACGTATCATTGTCATAGCTAACCAGTACCTTCGCGGCCGACAGCCGCAGCGCGCCCTGAGTGATCAGTACATCACCCGAAAAAACCACCGTTCCATCACTTTGGTTGACCTCAAGAGATTCAGAGGTAATTTCAATCGGCGCATCTGCGGCGACGTCTTTTCCTCCAAAGGCGAGACTTGCGTTTTCCGCCAATGTAATCAACGGAACCAACAGAAAAAACATACCTGAAATAAATATCTTGCAAGCCCGTTGCACCGTCTCAACCCTATTCGGTTTGTCCATTTGTTAGAATCACACCATTTGTGAAAAGTAAATGCAAGGTTTTATCTTTATTTCCGGAAGTCAAAATCATTTTCCCCGCCTGAAAACTGCCGGCAGGCCCTGAACCGCGCACCTCGCCCTCTGTCTCAATGTACAGAGTATTCAGTGCCGAAGACAATGTCTCGGTTTCAATTGTATATCCGCTAGAACTATTTACCGAAACGCCCCCCGCCAATTGCACCCGATCAGCCCCCGCATCAAGGACACCACTTTGCGAAGACATAATGACCAGAGTCTCTGCTTTGGTTTTGATCTGCATCGTAACATTATCTGCAGAAAGACGGCCCAAGTCACCACCATCGCGACGGGCCGCATCAGCCGATAGCGTCAAGCTTAACCCATTTTCGGTTGTCCCGACGAAATAGGGCCCTGTGATCTGCTGCTCTCTGATCCGCTCTTGCAGAGCAAGATCAAAAAACGGCAAAGATGTCGGTGGGGTACGGGCGCGGGAAAACAAAAACAATGTCGACAGCAGTCCAAGCGCAATCAACGGCAAGATGACTTTTAACCATGTAACCACCCCCGAATAGGTGTTTGGAAGCCTGACCATGTTTCACCCAAGCCCAGCGCGAAGGCAATCATGAATGTGCAACACGCCAACAGGTCCCACCGCCTGCGCAGGATCAAGCACAAACAAACAGGTGATTTTGCGCGCGTTCATTTGCGACAGCGCCTCTTCTGCCAAGGCCAAAGGTTGAATTGTCGAGGGGTTAGGCGTCATCACCTCACCCGCCCGATACTCGAGCAGACCTTCCATATGCCGTCGCAGATCGCCGTCGGTGATAATTCCAACCAAGCGACTGTGATCATCCACAACCCCAACCACCCCAAAGGCTTTTTGGCTAATTTCAAGCAAGACCTGCGGCATCTTACTGGATGTCGCCACAAGTGGCATCTCAGCACCCGCATGCATCAGATCGTTCACCGTCACCAGACGGGCGCCCAATTTACCTCCGGGATGAAAATCGTGAAACCGCGCCGGCGTGAAATTGCGGTGCCGCATCAGAGCAACCGCCAAAGCATCGCCCAGCGCAAGGGTCATCGTGGTGCTGCTTGTCGGCACAATGCCGGTGCCACAGGCCTCGGCAACCTCAGGCAAGACCAGGCCGACATCTGATTGCTTGATCAGCGTCGAGCCAGCTTTGCTGGCAACACCGATCATTGGAATTTGGAACCGCCGCGTATAGGCAATTATATCGCTCAACTCGGGCGTCTCACCGGAATTGGACAGCACCAGAACCACATCGCCCTGCGCCAGCATACCAAGATCACCATGGCTCGCCTCAGCGGGGTGCACGAAATGTGCTGGCGTGCCGGTACTGGCAAAAGTGGCGGCTATCTTGCGTCCGATATGGCCAGATTTCCCCATGCCGCTGACAATGACCCGGCCCTTGGCATTCAAAAGCAAGTTCGCCGCCTGCGACAGGCTGTCATCCAGCACGCGCTCCAGCCTGTCCAGCGCAGCGGCCTCGGCGCGGATGACCCGCTTGGCGGTGTCCAGAAATGTCTGCTGTTCAGTCATCTCCGCTGATCCACCATCAATGTGCAAAAATATCAGTTTCTGGCCAGCCTGCCAAATCAAGCTGCGCCCGCATCGGCAGAAACTCAAAACAGGACTGTGCCATTTCCATCCGTCCCTCGCGTTCAAGTCGCTTGTTTAGCGCCTCTCGCAAACGGTGCAGATACAGTACATCCGAGGCAGCATAGTCGAGCTGTGCTGCGGTCAGTTGCGGACTGCCCCAATCGCTGGATTGCTGCTGTTTCGACACATCCACGTCTAGCAATTCCTGCAATAAGTTTTTCAGCCCATGACGGTCGGTATAGGTACGGATCAGTTTGCTCGCAATTTTGGTGCAATAGACTGGGGCGGTCAGCGCACCAAAGGCGTTGTACATCGCAGCAATATCGAAGCGACCGAAATGAAACAATTTCAGCACCTCTGGATTGGTGAGTAACCGGCACAGATTGGGTGCATTGGTCTGGCCCACCGCCACTTGCACCAGATGTGCATTCCCGTCACCCCCCGATAATTGCACCACACACAACCTGTCGCGGTGAGGGTTTAGGCCCATGGTTTCGCAATCAATTGCGACAACCGCACCAAGATCCAGACCGTCGGGCAAATCGCCCTGATATAAATGATTGGCCACGCTAAATATCCTGATTGCAATTGCTGATACCACTCTACTAAGGCGTCCCCATCGACTATGCAACGCCAACGATCGCAATAGCGTTACGGCCCATAGATCCAATTAACATCCCAGCCATGTGTCATCCGGTCATCTGACATCCAATCACCCAACACTGGGCATCGTCACATCGGGCCAAGCGCGCCCTGATCAAGCCGCCGTACAGGTGCAAAAATAACCTTTCGACAAGCGCCCTGACTGCGGTTACACTTTCGGTTCAAACATTCTGCTTGGCGCAAACATTTGACTGGCTCTGAACATAGCAAAACGCGGCTTAACCAAGCAAACAGGGACCGCGCCGAGGCACGCCAATGCCCCGGCAGCACTGGCAATCAATGCAATACGTAACATCGCGGCAACCCAGCCGAAGCAAACCAGGACGCAAAAAGACCAACACAAGGATACTATATGACCGCTCTGACACCGCAAGACACCGCTGAGTATATCGCACAATCGGCACAAAACGCCTGGACCGTTCCGGGCCTACCAAGCGATATTGCGTTGCGCCCGATCAAAACCATCGGAGTGATTGGTGCCGGGACCATGGGCGGCGGGATTGCAATGAATTTTGCCACGGCCGGCCTGCATGTCAAAATTGTCGAGACCACTCAAGAGGCGTTGGATCGCGGCCTATCCGTAGTGCGAGGGCATTATCAACGCAGCGCAGACAAGGGGCGGTTTCCACAATCTGAGGTAGAGGCTCGCATGGGCCGTTTTGAAGGGTGTCTGGCCATAGCCGATCTGGCCGGTTGCGATCTGATCATTGAGGCGGTGTTCGAAGAGATGGACCTCAAGCGCAAAATATTCACCGAGATTGACCGGATTGCAAAACCCGGTGCCATTCTGGCTACCAATACATCGGCGCTGGATATAGACGCGATCGCCGCCATGACGTCACGGCCCCAGGACGTGATCGGGCTGCATTTCTTTTCGCCGGCAAATGTGATGAAACTGCTGGAAATTGTGCGCGCAGATCACACAGGCGACGCTATCGTAGCGACCTGTATGGCGCTGGCCAAAACTATTAACAAAACTGCCGTTCTTGTGGGCGTCTGCCCCGGCTTTACCGGCAACCGCATCTTATTCAAACGGCAGGCTCAGGCCCTCAAACTGCTGCATCAGGGCGTCATGCCTTGGGAGGTGGATGCGGCGCTGAACAGCTTTGGATTTCGCATGGGGCCGTTCCAAATGGCCGATCTGGCAGGGCTGGATCTGGGCTGGTCAAAAGGTATAACCACCAAAAACCCGATCCGTGATGCGCTGTGCGAACTGGATCGCCGCGGCCAGAAAACCATGGCAGGATATTATGATTATGACGCCACACGCACACCAACGCCCTCGCCGGTGTCGGCACAGGTCATCAAACGCGTGACCGGCGCCAACCCCGTTTCAATGCCGCCGCAGACCATCATCGAGACCTGTATTTACCCAATGATCAACGAGGCGTTGAAAATTCTTGAGGAAAACAAAGTCCAACGCCCCTCGGATATCGATGTGATCTGGCTTAACGGCTATGGCTGGCCCGCAGATAAAGGCGGACCTATGTGCTATGGGGATCGTATTGGCGCTGCGACCATTCTGGCCAAAATGCAACAATTGGGCGATGAAGACGATGCGTTTTCCCCAGCCAAACTTCTGGAAACGCTCGCTAAATCCGGCGAACGCTTTGTCGATATTGACACCGGCGGGCTAAAAACCGGCCGCCCCTCGTGACCCTGTCCGAAAGGAATGACAGATGAGCTATGAGTTTATCAGCACCGAACGCCACGGCCATATTTTGCAGGTCACGCTCAACCGCCCAGAGGTGTATAATGCGATGCACCCGCCCATGCATCACGAATTGGCGCAGGTCTGGGACGCCTATTCAGTCGACGCTGATCTATGGGTTGCGGTCTTAACCGGCGCTGGCGACAAAGCTTTTACCGCAGGCAATGATCTTAAATTCACCGCAGCAGGCGGCAAGAGTAAAATGCCCCCCTCCGGCTTTGCCGGCCTGACCCAACGCTTCGATCTGGAAAAACCAATCATCGCGGCGGTCAACGGATTTGCCATGGGTGGCGGCTTTGAGACCGCGTTATCCTGCGACATTATTCTCAGCGCCGATACCGCGACCTTTGCGCTGCCCGAGGTCAAAGTGGGGTTTTTCGCCGCCGCCGGAGGTGTACAACGTCTCAGCCGTTATATCGGACGGCTGGCCGCGCAAGAACTGGTTTTGACCGGTCGCAGCATCACTGCCCAAGAAGCCCTCGCAATGGGTGTGGTCAATGCGGTGGTGCCAAAAGCCGAACTTCTCGCTGCGGCGATGGCAAAAGCCACCCAGATCACGGCGGTGTCCCCGTCGGCAGTAAAAGCCAGCAAACGGGTGTTAAACGCGCTGGCAGTGGCTGAGGGACTGCCAGACAGTCTGGACTTTAGCCGCGAGGTCGTCGCTGATCTGGCGCAGACCGAAGATTTCAAAGAGGGCGTGCAGGCCTTTGTCGAAAAGCGCAAACCAAAATGGCTGAACCGCTGACGACGTGACGTCAAACCAGCCCCAGACCGAGAAAAGACACACAGATGGAACTGACAAATAAAGTAATAGTCATTACCGGTGCTGGGGGGGGGATCGGGCGCGCAATGGCGCTGAGATTTGCCGCCGAACGACCCTATAAAATCATCTGCGCCGACCTCGATCTCGCCGGCGCGCAGACAACCGCCAACCAAATCGGTGGCGTGGCATTGAAGCTGGACGTCGCGGTCGAAGCCGAGATTGCCACATTGATTGAGACCATCGAAACCAACATTGGCCCCATTGATCTGTTTTGCTCAAATGCCGGCATCAGTGTTGGCGGCGGCGTCGAGGTGCCCGATGATGACTGGCAAAGAACCTGGCAGGTCAACGTCATGGCGCATGTCTGGGCGGCGCGCCATCTGCTGCCGCGGATGACGGCGCGGGGTGACGGGTATCTGCTCAATACCGCCTCGGCCGCAGGGTTGCTTAATCAGGTCGGCGATGCGCCCTATGGGGTGAGCAAACACGCCGCCGTGGGCCTGGCGGAATGGCTGGCAATGAGCCACGGCGACGCCGGCATCAAGGTTTCGGTGTTGTGCCCACAAGCCGTGCGCACCGAGATGACGCGCGGTCTTGAGGATCACGTTGCCAGCATAGACGGCATGATCGAGCCCGAAATGGTGGCCGACATCTGCGTAGAGGCCATCCGCCGCGAGACCTTTTTGATCCTGCCCCATAAAGAGGTCTTGGGCTATATGCGCGCCAAAACCGATAATTATGATCGGTGGATTGGCGGCATGCGCAAACTAAACCGCAAGTTTGGTATCTTTAAAGCACCAGAGAAAATCACAGGCCTGAAAGCGCCTGATCCGATAAAATCTGACCTTTAGGTTCAGGGCCTCAGATTCAGGGGGCAAAGTCAGACCCTCAGGTTCAGGCCATTGGATCCAGGGCGCTATATCCAGCGCCGCACCTTGGCCTGATAACTTTCAAACTCGTCGCCAAAACTTTTTCTCAAAGCCCGTTCTTCGGGTATGATTTGATAGGTTGTGATCACCCAGACAAACACCGCCAACACCGGCAGTGTAGCCCATGCCCCCAGCGCCAGTCCGGGGCCTGCAATAATCGCTGCCATCCCAAGATACATCGGATTTCGACTGATTTGATACACCCCGCCGGTGACCAGAGTGCTCGAACGCGCCATCTCTTGCGGCAGGACGGTGGTTTCAACCCGATAAAACCCACGAATGGCAATCAGGACCAAGACCAACCCGGCCAAGCCAATCGCACTGGCAATCACAATCTGGCCAGGAAACCGCAGCATCTGGCTTGGAAAAACTCCATCAAGGGCACCGATCACAAACAGACAAAGCAAGGTAAGGACTGGGGGGGAAATGCGCATAAAATATCTCCATTAAAAATCAACAAGCCACCCCCGAAATTGCAAAAATGCTGAGGAGGCCTAGCATAAATCAAAAAGTTTTTCTTCGGTTTGTCAAATCTATATTCAGGATCGACGTGTTTTCAGCACACTGAGCTGCAAAACACCGACGGTCATAAGCTCGAACCCCGTCGTAAAACCACTGCCACCAATTGCAGGAAACAGTGTCAGAGGGCAGTGCCATAGCCCAAAGTCACAGTGCTAGCGCGGCTCACGCACCGGCCGCATCAACCCCTCTTGGGCAACGCTGGCCACCAAGCGGCCCTCCTGGCTATAAATCGCACCACGGTTAAAACCGCGCGCGCCACCGGTAAAGGGGCTGTCCATGGTGTACAGATGCCATTGATCGAACTGGACTGGCGCATGAAACCACATTGCATGATCCAAACTGGCAGTCATCACCCCACCCTTGAACCACGTCAGCCCGTGGGGCCGCAGCGAGGATCCCAGAAGGTTCATATCGGACGCATAGGCCAGCAGGCAATGCTGCATCTGCGGCGATTGACCCGCGGCGGGATGCATGCGGAACCACAGATGATTGAGATCCGGCGCTGGTTGCGGATTAAAATGATCAATCGGCGCCAGTTCGCGCACCTCGATCGGGCGCGGCCGGACATAATCTTTGCGGTACTGCTCAGGAATTTTATCAACGTTTTGCTGGCGTAATACATGGCGGTCATTCAAGCCCTCGGGCCCTTTGACCTGCGGCATTGGATGGTGATGCTGCCACCCATCTTCGGTAATTTGAAACGAGGCCGACAAGTTGAGAATCTGTTTGCCGTGCTGCAACGCAATCACCCTCCGGGTGGTAAAACTGCCGCCATCACGAGCGCGATCCACGCTATAAACCACCGGAATGCTCGGATCACCAGGACGGATAAAATACGCGTGCAGCGAATGGCACAGGCGGGTTTCTACCGTGTGGTAAGCCGCAGCCAGCGCCTGCGCCACCACATGGCCCCCAAAAATCCGCACGCTGGTCTCTCCGCCCGATCCGGTGCCACGGAACAGATCAAGCTCCAACCGCTCGAGATCCATCAGTGCCACAAGATCCTCAACAGTATCGGTCATAGCATCCCTGCCCCACTGACCGGCGCGCCCACCTCAAAACTGTCCTGTTCCAAACCACCGCGGTCAACATTGCCGTCAACAAACGCCCCGTGCACCAATGCTTTAAGCTCGGCACGGGAGGGATAGGAACTGGAGGGCGCAAGCTGGGTCAAAAACACCACCGACAGATCAAGAACGTGGTCGATCCAAAACACCGTCGAGGCCATACCGCCCCAGCCAAAATCACCGATACTACCCGGGGCGCGCGCCCGCGCCGGATCCAGCACCACCGCACCGGCAAGGCCAAAACCAACACCCTGCATTGGCTGCTCGGCAAAACTTGTCGGTCCCATCGACGCAATATCACCCGCCAGATGGTTGCGCATCATGAACGCTACGGTTTGCGGCGACAGCAATTGCCCCTGCGATCCTTCACCGCCTCTGCGCAGCATCTCGCAAAAGCGCATATAATCCTCCAGCGTGCTGACCAGACCGCCCCCACCGGAAAAACCCGCCGGGTTGCGAAAACAGCTGTCACCAGCGGAGTCTATCGTGCGCAGGATCGGCACCCCAGTTGGTGCCGGTTTCAAGCTCAACGCAGTATCGGGATGTGAAGCATATAATGTCGCAAATCGTCGCAAATCGGTTTCGGGCACTGAAAATCCCGTTTCAATCATACCTAAAGGCGCGAAAATCTTATCGGTGAAAAAGCGATCCAGCGCGGTGCCCGAGACCTGTTCCACCACCCGACCCAGCACATCACTTGCCACCGAATATTCCCAGCGCGCTCCGGGTTTGAACGCCAGAGGCAGGGCGGCCACCCGCCCAACCATCTCGGCCAGAGGCGTGCTGCCGCCGTCAAAGCCAATGCCAGCCTTGGCCATCGCCTGCGGCAGAACCCCTGCGTTAAACGCATAACTCAACCCGCTTGTATGGGTTAAAAGCTGGTGCAGCGTTGGCACCGGACAGGGTTCAAGCTGATCAATCCGCTCGGCCCCAGGGATCAACGCCTGCATGTCGCGAAAAGCAGGGATAAATTCTGAAACCGGCGTATCAAGAGAAAAAAAGCCCTGCTCAAAAAGCATCATCACCGCCACAGCGGTCACTGGCTTGGTCATCGAATAAATTCGCACAATCGTATCGCGTTCAAACGGCAGCCCGGTCTCTATATCCCGCAACCCCGTCGCGTGATGATACACCTCGTGACCACCCCGGGCAATCAACACTGAACTGCCCGCATATTTACCCTGCGCAACATAGCGCGCCATCCAGTCACCGATACGGTCCAGCCGTGCCCTGTCAAACCTCAGGCTTTGAAGCTTGCTTGTCGCATCATCTGAGATCTCCGAAACCATCGCGGCTAGCCAATTATCCGCGACATCGCCGCTTTGGTTTCAGCCGTAAACCAACCGTCGGGTGGCGTATTGGCGCCATTTGCCATCGCGTTTTCGATCGTCTCGATCACCGGTCCGCGCATCTGGCGCTTAACTTCGGCATACGTGTCGGGCGGGATCGCTGCATAGTCTTGCGCCACGCTCACCGCGCGCGCCATCACCGCATCCCCGTCTTCAATAATGTCCACAATCCCCGCCGCCAAAGCCGCCTCAGCCCCAATGGGGTGACCGCC
>CASICO010000050.1 GCA_949373165.1 uncultured Flavobacteriales bacterium
CAGAGGCCAGGGCTTAATTGGGTGCGGTGAGCAAGGCCCACGGCCTCTGTGGCCCTCGACATCCGGCCAGCGGCATTGATCCGGGGGCTGATTCGAGAAATGATGTCTCGCACCGTGAGGTAATCAGGGGAACAATGCACGACGTTGAGGAGGGCTTTGATTCCCGGCCTGACGTTTCGTGAAATCGTTCGAAGTCCATGGTGCAGGAGAATCCGGTTTTCACCTGTGACCTCGACCAGGTCGGAAGCAATGCTCAGCGCCACCAAATCCAAACCATCGAAAGCACTCATGGGCGAAAGGCCAAAGCGATCGGTGAGCGCTTGGGTCAACTTGAACCCAACACCGCAACCACTCAATTCTTTGAAAGGATAGTTGCAGTCTGGCTGTTTGGGATTGAGGATGGTGTGCGCCGCGGGCATTTCTGGACCGGGCAGGTGATGGTCGCAGATGATGACGTCGATTCCAATTTGGCCCGCGTCTTTTACACGGTCTACGGCACGGATGCCGCAGTCGAGTGTGATGATGAGTTTGCAGCCTTGCTCTGCAGCCGTTCTGATGCCTTCTTCGGAAAGCCCATACCCTTCGTTGTATCGATCGGGGATGTATGGCAAGATGTCGAACCCGTTGTTTTGGAGGAACTCTTGCATGAGGGCGACTGACGTGGCACCATCCACATCATAGTCACCATAAACCATGATTCTTTCCCCTTCTCTTTGGGCTGACATGAGCCTGTCTACGGCCTGTTCCATGCCGAGCATGAGCAAAGGATCGTGCAGGTCATCCAGTTCTGGCTGGAAAAAGGCCTCTGAATTGTGGCTGCCAACGCCCCTCAATTCGAGCATTCGTGCAACCAACATGTCGCTGTCTGCGTTGCCCTGTAGGTCTTGCTCGCCGTGGCGAGGAGACCAATCTGCAGGAGGAACGTGAGGTTGACGGGTCATTGGTTTTGGTGCGGGTTAAGTTGCGCGTCGCACTCCCCAATTCCGAGAGGGCTTACAATCGGACGGAACTCCCTTAAT
Source organism: uncultured Flavobacteriales bacterium (assembly GCA_949373165.1). Classification (GTDB taxonomy): domain Bacteria; phylum Bacteroidota; class Bacteroidia; order Flavobacteriales_D; family Sanyastnellaceae; genus UBA8752. The sequence goes on from CASICO010000050.1 coordinate 1,020, forward strand.
TTGCGTAGCCTGAAAGATACAACGATGCTCTCGTTTCGCCCCCCCTCCTTCGCCCTTGTGGCCCTTTCCCTCATCACCATTGTGATGGGGACTTCTTGTCTCAACGACGACAACCTCATACCGCCAAACTGTTTTGACGGTCTCCTCAACAATGGGGAGGAGTTGGTGGATTGTGGAGGCCCCATTTGTGAACCCTGTGACCCCTGTGAAAACGGGGTTTGGGATCAAGTTTTGGGAGAACAATGGGTCGATTGTGGCGGCGAGTGCTCCCCTTGTGATGTGGGGTTCAATGGACAGCTTGACCCCGGGGAAACCGGCATCGACTGTGGCGGGGACACCGGCATTGATTGCGGTGAATTGTGCGGAGACGGCCTCCTAAACGGCAACGAAATCGACGTTGACTGTGGTGGGCCAGATTGTGAAGCTTGCCCGAGTTGCGATGACGGATTGTTGAATGGAGAGGAGTTGGGGGTGGATTGTGGCGGTCCGGATTGCGCGCCTTGTGCAACCGATGGCGATTGCACCAATGGCTTGCTTGACGGAGATGAATTGTACATCGATTGCGGGGGCACCATTTGTCCAGATTGCGCAGGAAATATGGATTGGAAAGCCAATGGAACGGAGTTAGTCGCTGATTTCGAGACCTCTTGTTCCTTGACGGGGACCACGCTCAATGTGGGTGGAGTTTCCGTGACAACCGATGGCATTGGCATGACGTTGCCCGAACCTGTTGTGGGTTGGATTAGCGGTGCACAGATCACATTGAATGAAGCCAGTGCACCTGCAGGAGTCTGCACTTACAATAGCCCATCGGGCCAGATGTACACGTCAGCGCAGCCAGGAGCGAATTTCACTGTGGAAATCCTCTACATCCTTCCGGAAGGTGGTGGCATCGTGGTGGGCACGTTTGGAGGAAGCTTGATTGGCACAGATGGCACAGGGGGCATTTCCATTGCCCAGGGTTCCTTCTTGCTGCCCATCGACTGATCACTCGTCAAGCAGGTCGTAGAGCCCATCTAGTTTCGGGCTAAGGACCACTTCGATTCTGCGGTTCCGGTTTTTATTTTCCGGATCCCGGGGATGGTATTGGCTGCGGCCAGCCGCGGTGAGCAATTCGGGCGCAAGTTGACTGTTGCCTCCCAACACCTCTACCACTGCTGTGGCGCGCAAAACGCTGAGTTCCCAATTGTTCCGTGGAGAGACGGAGGAATTAAATGCCACGTCATCCGTGTGGCCCTCGACCACGATTTCAAAGTCGGTTTCTCCTTCGATGGCCTTGGCCAAATCCACCAGTGCTTCCCGGCCTTCGGGGTCAATGGCGGTGCTGCCCGAGGCAAACAGCAAGTTGGAAGCCAATCGCACATATACTTTTCCGTCCCGCTCTTCCACCTCGAGCCCTCGGTTTCTGAATGCGAAAAGGGCATCACTCAATTTGGCGCGCAGGGCTTCACCGGCCTGTTTTTGGGCGTCAAGCATGCGGGTGAGCTCTTGCACTTTGGCTTCTCTTTCCAGCAGGCCGCGCTCCAAAGCGAGCAAGCTGTCCTCTTGGAACTGTAAATCTGCTCGGATGCGCTGCAGTTCTGCGAGCAAGGTGGCTTGCTCAGAGCCTGACGCTGCTCGTTTTCTTTCGAGCTCATCACTCAAAAGGGCATTCAGCTCTTCGAGTTCTCCATTTCGGAAGAGGCAGCTCCTGATCGCCCTTCCCCGATTGTTGGTGTCGGCTTGAAGCGCAGAGATTCTGCGGCCATCTTCATCGGCTTGGCCTTGTTGCTCGGCCACAGTCAATTGAAGGGCCTCGACTTGATCGACGGCCAGTGTGAGGTCGTGATCTAGGGTGTCCCTGTCGTCGCGCACTTCGGCGAATTGGCTCATCGGGACACAGCCTGTGATGAAAAGAAAGGGGACGGCGACAATCAAGGACACAAATCGACAGTTCATGTTGTGAAATTCGCGCCGAACCGGCCCCGGATGAAGGGGCGGGCAATGTGTTGCACAACAGAGGACTGTGAATTGCGCGTTGTCGGCCTCAGATTTTGACACACACGTTCTGCGGCTCAGTGAAGAACCGCATGGAATTGTATCCTCCTTCGCGGCCAACACCAGACTGTCGGGTTCCTCCAAATGGTGTTCGAAGGTCTCTCACAAGCCAGCAGTTGATCCACACCATCCCCGTGTCAATACCCGCTGCAAAGCGATGTGCCCGTTGGACATCTTGGGTCCAAACGGAAGCGGACAGCCCGTATTTGGTGGCATTCACCAGCCCCAGGGCTTCCCGCTCGTCTTTGAAGGGTTGGATGGTGGCGACAGGGCCAAAAATTTCCTCGCGGTTGGTGACACAGGTGTGATCAAGGCCTTCAATCAAGGTGGGTTGGACGAAGAAACCCCCTTTGATGCGCGGCTCAGCAGGCTGATAACGGCCGCCGCCACAGAGGATTTGGCCACCTTCACCGCGCGCAATGTTGATGGCGGAAATGACCTTGTCGCGGTGTGCTCGAGAGACCACCGCGCCCATTTTGGTTTCGGGATTCATGGGGTCGCCAATCCGCATTTTTGACACCTTGGCAACCATGGCGTCACGGAACCTTTCGTAGATGTTCTCTTGGACGAGAATGCGCGATCCACAGAGGCAGATTTGCCCTTGATTGGAGTATGCGGCGCGTATGGCTGTGGATACGGCCGTGTCAAAATTGGCGTCGTCGAACACGACAGTGGCGTTTTTCCCGCCCAATTCGAGGGAAAGCTTTTTGAATTTGGGTCCAGCAGTGGCTGAGATGGCGGCACCTGTGGATGACCCCCCAGTAAAAGAGATGGCCCGCACATGGTGGTGTTCAACCATGGCTTGTCCAACTTCCGGACCAAGACCATGGAGTACGTTGAATACGCCATCAGGGAATCCCGACTCCTTGATCCACTTGCTCAACAAATAAGCGGTCATAGGGGTCACCTCGCTGGGCTTGGCCAAGATGCAGTTTCCACTGGCGAGTGCCGGCGCAATTTTCCAAGTGAACAGATACAGTGGGAGGTTCCACGGGCTGATGCACGCCACAACCCCGAGGGGTTTTCGGAGGGTGTAGTTCACCGTACCGTTGCCCATGGCGTGGCTCTCACTCGAGAATTGTTCGGCCGCAGATCCGTAAAATCGAAGGTTGTCTTCTGCCCGTGGGATGTCCACCATTGCGGCCAAGGACACAGGTTTCCCGCTATCCCGTGCTTCCGCTTCGGCCAGCATTGCGGTGTTTTCGTGGATCTTGTCGGCAAGGCGCATCATGACTGCCCGACGGTCTGCTGGTTCCCAAGCACGCCATGCAGGAAATGCCTTTCGTGCGGCAGCCACAGCTGCCTCTACGTCTTCCGATCCCGACCGGGATATTCGGCCATAAATTTCTCCTGTAGCGGGCTCTACGTTATCGAGCCATTCACCGGATGCCGCGGGTCGGTGTTCACCACCGATGAAGTTGAGGACGTCTGTTTCCATTCGACCCCGAAAATGGGGCGGAAATGAAAAAGACCGGTCACTGAGTGCCGGTCTTCGTGCGATTGCATTGACTGTTTTCTTCGCTTCGTGGTTGCCCCACAAGGACTCGAACCTTGACTGACGGTACCAAAAACCGGTGTGCTACCATTACACCATGGGGCATTCCGCGAAGAATGGAAGGCAAAATTACAAAAAGCGGCCGCCCCCACAAGGGAAAGACCGCATGAGAGGTCAATCGTTGCTTGGCGCGCTCACTTCTTGAAGCAATGTTTCGATGGCCGCTTCCAATGCAGTGATGCGATCATGGAGATTGGATAGCGTGTCTTGAAGGCTAACCCCTCCGGCAAATTCAAGGTCTCCAGTTAGCATGGCGTTGCCGTTCTCTTGGATTTGGAATGCGTCGGATCGGGCGTCTAACGCGGTTCCATTTCCAACAGCAAACAAGACGCCAGATTGTCCAACGGTGTTGTACTTGCCTACCGCAGTTTGATAAGCTTGGTCGGCAACAGTATAGTATCCAGCAGCACTGGAAGCATAGGCACTTGCCGTGGTTTCGTATCCCTCTGCGTGCCCAGCAAACCCGGATGCGACGGAGTAAAACCCTTCACTTGCGGCTGCGTCTGCTGTGGCCTGCGTCCCCTCTCCAACAGCGTGGGCACAGGTGGCACTGGCGACTGTATTTCGGTTGGATGCGTGGCTAAAAAAGCCAGAAGCTGTGGTGTTGTATCCCTCTGCGTGCGCAGCTGTGTTGGTGGCTTCAGAGCCATATCCTTCACTGTGGGCATAGTTGGCCAACGCCTTGGTGTTGTACCCTTGGGCATGGGCCGTGGTGCCTGTGGCGTCGGTGAACATGCCTTGAGAGTGGGCGGCAGTCCCAGTGGCCTCTGTCCCTTCACCCAATGCACTTGAACAAGTGCCGCTGGCAAAGTTGTTGCGGTTGACAGCGTGACTGTAGTTGCCAGGAGCGTCACTTCCATCGCCCATGGCAGAGGCGAATGACCCTGTAGCGGTGACATTGCGCCCTTGGGCCAATTGACCTGTGACCCTCAAGTCGTCTTCCACCCAAGTCCAGGTGTAGGTGTTGATGCCTTGAATCGTGGTGGAGTCAGAGATGAAACTCAGCCCAAGAGAATCGCGGGCAGCATCCACCGAGGTTGCACTTGTTCCGCCACTCTCGATGCCCAGCACGCCTTGATCTTCCCATGGCTGACCAAACAAAGTGAGCAGTTCAAGAACATCGCCTGTTCCAATCAAGGAGTCTCCATCTGCATTGGGGTTGTACGGCCATTGAGCGTGCAAAGTGCCTGAGGCCAGAATGCAGGAGAGGATGAAAGAGGCAGAGAGCCGGAGCAGCTGAAGACGAATCATATCCATGAAAATAGGACAGGTTGATTTTGTTCGAAGGAGTGGGGGGAATGTGCGAAACATCAGGGTCCTGAAAGGGATGAAAAAAGCCCCCGCCCATGTGGCGGGGGCTTTTCATCCAAAGGACAGGGGTTGGATTATTTAGTGACCATGAATTGCTTCACAATGCTGACTTCGCGAGACGTCAGCCTCACTTGATACACACCGCTTTCCAACTCATTTGCAGGAATGTCGAGTGTATACGCCTGGTGCTTTTCGACGTTGCCGCTGTAGAGGGTAGAGATGTACATGCCCGTGGCATTGTAGAGCTCGACCTCCAGGCGCATGTTCTTCAAGACATTGAAACCAATTCGGGCGTAATCCTGTGTTGGGTTCGGTGCCACGTGAGAGACTTGAATCTGTCCACGGGATTCTGAGAGTGCAGAAGTCTCGGATGCCCCATTGGCATTTCCAGTGGTTCCTGTGCCCACCAATCCGGCACCAATGCCGTCGGGGTCGCAGACATCACCTGTGATGTCCACAGTGTATCCGAATTGAGCTTGGTTTCCGCTACAATCTGTGGCGGTATAGTCGTACTCAATTTGGTAGGGCAAGGTGCAGTCTAGGTCTCCGAAGAAGTCGCCGGACCCCATCACGGGTGTGCTTTGGTGTGTACCGGAGTAGTTGAACCAACCGCTGTAACCATGATGGTTGTTCATATTGTTGGCGCCCAATCCAATTTGGAAGCGATAGAACTGGTTGGCAGGCTGGTGCGTGCACGTCAGGAAGCTGCCGTCATAGTCTCCCCATCCGGTCAATGTGCCTTCGGAAAGGAACCAATATGTCCAGTTTTCATGGTCATCGATGAGGTTTTCACAGTCCTGCTTGTAGCTGGTTGGGAAGTCCTGATTGGACCAGGTGTCGAAGGCCATTCCGTCGGTCAGGGTGAAGGTCACGTTCCAACCCGCTTCAGGGTTGGCGTTGTCCACCACGGTCTCCTCTATGGTCCAGTCACCGTTGGGCAATTGGCTCACCACCCCTTCCCCAATGGTCGAGTAGAACTCGCCTCCGAGGAAGTTGAACATGCGAACGGCATGCGTCTCATAGCCATTGCAAGTTTCGTCCGAATCAAAGGCCTCGGGCGTCACTGTCGTGCAGAACTGATCCACGCTGTCGTTCGGTGCATATGGCCCGACAACCGTTGTGGTCATGTCTACGGTGACATCGCCGCCGCAGTTGTCCATTGCAGAGACATCGCACGCGTCAAGAGAAGGCAACAGCACATCGCCATTGTGGTCTTCTGCGCAGACTTCAACCGTGCCGCCATTCTCTATGCCACAGACGTCAAGCCAAGTTGGGGCTGTTTCATCGGAGATGGTCACTGTGATTTCCGCTGAGGCTGCGTTTCCGCAGTCGTCTGTGACTTCGAAGTGGTGGATCAGGGTTGCGTTTCCGCAACCGTCCAATCCAACTGTATCGATGCTGGACGTCAGAACAGGATTCGCGTCGCAAGCGTCCAAGGCAATGGCCGTCAGGGCGGGGACTTCATCCAAGCAGGACACAACGGTGTCGCTGGCCGTGCTGCCATCGGCAAGGACAATGTCCAAGCTTGGGGCCACAGTATCGATGACCGTGATGGTTTGCGTCCAGCTGGTGGAATTGCCGGAGCAATCCATGGCTGACCACTCTCGCATCAGGGTGTATCCATTGGCGCAGTCTCCACCTTCAAACGTCTCTCCCACGTATGTGTAGTTGAGGGCGTCATCACAGTTGTCTTGGGCTTGAAGCGCCATCATGTCCGCAGGGGCCGGAACCGCGCTGCAAGCCACAGTGGTGTCGAGTGGTCCCGCAGTAAAGTTGGGGGCCACCGTGTCGACCACAGTCAAGACTTGGGTGTGGCTGGTTTCGTTTCCAGCGCAATCGACCAGGCTCCATGTCCGTGTGATCACATAATCACTTGGGCACAGGTCATTGTCGTCTTCGGTCTCACTGAAGGTCAGTGCGACTTCTGGATCGCAATTGTCGATTCCCGTCAGAATTGCGGTCAATGGAACGTTGTCGCAAGCGACCGTCATGTCCACAGGCAAAGCCTCAACAAATTCGGGCGCAGTCTCGTCAATGAGGGTGATCAGTTGAAGCAACGTCTTCACGTTTCCGCACTCATCCTCCGCGGTCCACGTGCGGGCCACATTGGCTGTTCCGCTGCAATCGTTCAGGTAGGTTATGCTGTCCGTGTACCCAATTTCAACCTCTGAGTCGCAGTTGTCGATCGCTTCAGCAGCACCAAGACTGCCCACAGTGAAGTCGTTGTCGCACGACATCGTGGTGTCTTGAGGAATGAACGTGAATTCAGGCGCTTCCGAGTCGATGAGGTTCACCGATTGAATGAGCGTGTCTGAATTTCCACATTGGTCAACGGCCACGTAAGTAAGCAAGTAACTGCCGGCACAAGACCCGCTAAACTCGGCCTGAGACAAGAGCTCGAGGGCAATCTCGGCGTCGCAGTTGTCGGATACCGTGGCGTACAAGGTGTCCATGCCCCAATCGGTGCAAGGAACGTCGATGCTGAGTTCACCATCAATCACAGGAGCCGTGGTGTCGACCACCGTGATGACTTGCACATGAGACAGGGCATTGCCAGCGCAGTCCATGGTGCTCCACGTGCGGGTCAGCGTCTGTCCTTGGGCACAATCGCCTTCGGTCGCTCCTTCATTGTAAGAGATCACCAATGCGTTGTCACAGTTGTCCATCACTTCCAGCGTGACTGGCGCGGGAATGGATTCGCAAGACACCGTTGTGTCCATTGGCAATTCCGACGTCCATTCAGGAGCGGTTTCGTCTGTGACCGCAATGGTCTGTTCGTGTTGGGTCTGGTTGCCGCAATCGTCTGTTGCCGTCCATGTGCGAACCAAAGTGTAGTTGTTCGCACAGTCGTCGTCGTCGCTGAGCTCCTCGGTGAAGGTCACCTGGGGGCTGTCGTCGCAAGCGTCGGTTGCCGTGAGAATGGCTGCGGCAGGTACGTCTTCACAAGAAACTGTAGCGTTGGCAGGCAGCTCTTCTGAGAAGGCAGGTGCAGTCAAGTCTGCGGCACCAATGGACTGGTCGCATGTGGCGGACGTTTCGTTGCCACAGTTGTCGATGGCCAGGGCCGTAAAGGTCCGGGTGAAGCTAAAGCTTCCAGCACACGTGAATGTGGTGTCATGGTCTACCCACGTCAATTCCACATCTGGTGAAGCGCCACCACAATTGTCGGTTGCGATCACATCGGCTAAGCCAAGTGCATCCACAGAGAGGTCGGCAGCGCAGTCCGCATCCGCGGTCACCACCACATCTTCTGGGCAAGTGATCTCGACCACAGGTGGAGTCTCGTCATACAGCTCAATGAACTGTTCGAACATGTTGGCGTTGCCACAATCGTCCATAAAGGTGTAGGTCCGCATGTACATGCCCACAGGCTGAACGCAACCTCCGGAGAAGGGGGTGTCAAAGAAGGTCACCGTCACCTCGCTTCCACAAGCATCTTCCAATTCGATGAGGATGTTTTCCGGCACATTTTCGTCGCCATACTCCTCACAGGAGATGGAAATGGCCATGTCGCCAGCCAACAAAGCAGGTGCCACATCGTCAAAGACGGTGATGGTCTGTAATGCAGTGGTCTCGTTTCCGCAATCGTCCACAAAGGTCCAAGTGCGGTCGACAAGGAATGCACCAGCACACGTCTGGTTGTAAACGCTGTCTTCTGACCAGCTCCAAGCCACATCGGTATCGAAGTTGTCCGTTGCGGTGAATTCGCCGTAGGAAGCTGCAGGGTCATATCCCGCGCATGGCACGGTCACGTCTTCCACGCTCACCATTGGGCCAAGGTCGTCCACGAGTGTGATCACTTGGTTGCAAGACGCAGCATTGTCGCAGAAATCCACAGCGGTGAAGGTCCGGGTGAAGGTCATCGTTCCCTCGGCCACATCATCGTCACCTTCGCAGTCCACCATAAAATTGGCGTCCACATATGTGATGTTGATGTCGGTCAAGTCGGAACAATTGTCCGTGGCCGTCGCAGTTCCAAGGACAGCCGTCGTGGTGTCATTGGCAAAGTCTTGGTCCATCACCAAGATGGTATCGGCAGGACACGTGATTTCTGGCGCAACCTCATCGTAAAGGGCGACATACTGCTCGGCCAACGTGGTGTTTCCACAGTCGTCTTCAGCGGTCCAAATCCGCATCCAGCTTCCAGGGCAAGCGCCGCTTAGGGGCCACGCTTGAATGGAAATGGTCAACTCGCCATCACAGTTGTCAAACGCGTCCAAAGGCAGTTGCGTTGGGTCAAGAGGATCGGAGAGCAATTCACAGGAGACGGACTGATATGGCGTGAAGTTGCCAAACACAGGCGCCGTTTCGTCCAAGGCCGTGATGGTTTGAATGCAGGTCAGGGTATCACTCACGTTTCCACAAGCGTCTACAGACCAAGCCTGATAGGTTCGCTCAAAGCTGAAGCTGCCATCCGCGCTGCCATCTGCACCGTCGCAGAGTGCGCTGGACGGCCCGTCTTGGAAGTCGAAGAATGTAGCTGGTGCGATGTCGCAACCATCTTCCGCCTCGATGTTGGGCGTGCCGAGGGCCTCCGTAGAGAAGACCGCGGTGCATTCTTCTCCAAGCGTGACAGTGACGTCAGCAGGGCATTCGAGCAACGTGATGACCGGTGCCGTCACGTCTTCGACTGTCAGGATTTGAGTGCAGCTCGCTTCCGAGGTGTTGCCGCAGTGGTCTGAAGCCATCGCGAAGAAGGTCCGGGTGATCACATATGTTCCCGTGCTGTCGGTGCAGGTGTAATCGGGCTCACTGTCCTGAATGGTGTAGGAAAGGACAGGGGCTGCGTCACAGTTGTCTGTGCTCACGATCGCCACCTCCCCGGACTGGGTTGGGTCGAGTTCGCCGTCGCAGGCGCCATCGAGTTGAACCGTGATGTCGGCAGGACAGGTGAGTTCAATTGTGGGCGCGACAGTGTCAATCATCAGAATGAACTGATGGGCAGTGGCGGTGTTGCCGCATTCGTCTACCACAGTGTACGCCACATCCCATGTGGGAACAGGAGATACACATCCGCCTGATATGGGCTGGCAGTCAATGAATGCAGTGTCAATGCCACAATTGTCGGTCCAGCTGGCAAAGCCGAGGCTCACCAATTGATCGATGTCACACGACCATGCATCACATGCGATTTCGGCCTGCGTTTCACTCAGTGAAATCACAGGGGCTTGCTGGTCCACAACTTGAATCAACTGGATTCCCGTTTCGGTGGCCACGTTGCCACAGCTATCTGATGCTGTGGCGCTCCAGCGACGCTCAATGGTATAGCATCCAGCAGAGGTGCTGTCTGTTACAACGTCGAGGTAGGTCAACTCTCCCGCGTCAAAGGCGCAGTTGTCGCTGTATTCTACCATGGCCGTTCCTGTCATGTCCGTCGACAAGTCGACAGCGCACATGGCCGAAACAGACACATCGAGATCACCAGGCAATGTCAAGGCGATTTCAGGCGCGGTCTCATCTTGGATGTGGACGAGTTGCGTGCACAACGTCACATTGTCGAACAAGTCCGTGGCAGACCAAGTGCGCTCTAAGGTGTAGCAAGCACTGGATGTTTCGTCAATGACGACTTCGCCGAGGTAAGCCACGAGGGGGCTTCCTGCTTCATCGCAGTTGTCCGTTGCAGTGAGCATGGGTGCTGCGGGGACTTCGTCCTCACAAGCCACCACGGTGTCGGCAGGACAGCTGTCAAACAAGGGAGCTGTCTGGTCAAGACGACAGATTTGCTGGGTCACATTGATTGCACCACAGCTGTCGTCGAACACAGTGTAGATGTTCGTTACACAGGGGGCCACAGGATCGGGGGCGATCTCGCTAAGCTGGACATCGACAATGACATCACCCAAGGCTCCGACAACTTCGACGCCGTTTACGACGCCTTCCCAACCGAACCAACCACCGAGACCGAAGTCACAGTTGTGGTCATTGGCGCCAAGTCCGACTTGGAAGCCAAAGTATCCATTGCTCGGCGCGTGATTCAGGCGCAGGTTGCTGCCTTCGAAGTCACCCGTACCGTTCAAAAAGCTTTGGTCGCTCTTGAGCATGTACATGTCCCACTCATCGAATGGAAGGTTCTCACACGTGTAGATGTACTTGAACCCGCGCCCCATGGCTGCCCATTCGGCGCCACTGACGCGTTGGTTGAAGACATAAAACACCTCAAAACCTTGGTTGGGATTGATGCTGTTTTCGACGTTACCGGTGAGGGTAGCGACACCATTTCCGTATTGCGTAAAGGTCAGTCCGGATTCACTTTCTACGAAGTAATCAGAAGCGGCAAGCCCTTCCAATTCCAGTCCGTAGATGCGGATGGCCGCATCGGGACCCATGCCGTACGCTGTGGTCGCAGGACCTGTAGAGTAGGGCTGAGTGTATGGGGTTGAGACGCAAGCGACTTCGTCGTAGGTCTCTCCTGTGCAGTTGTTTAACGCCGAGGTTGGGGTTTCGCACGTGATGCCTTCAAGGTCGTCAATGCACTCCAGGGTGTAATCCATGATTGGAGGGTCAAAGCTGATGCACTCTGGGTCGCAATCGTCTAATTCAAGCGGGTTGCCATCACAGTCAAATCCAACTTCAGCATAGAAGCAAGAAGCATCGTCATCTGTCGCATCTGCATTGTAGTTGCAAGCCTCCTCCTGGGTACATCCGAGGATTTCGAACGCGTCACAAATGCCATCTTCATCGGCATCGGCCAAGCAGTTGCCATCGCAATCGAGTTCATCTTCTGCATACGTGCAAAGGGTGTTGTCCTCGTCTGTGGCATCGGCGTTGAAGTTGCACGCCAACAGATCCGAGCAACCGGGCACTTCAGCTTCGTCGCAAATGCCATCTTGGTCCACATCGGACAGGCAAGCGCAGTCGCAGTCATAGTAGTCGGCACCACAGAATTGCTCAGGGTAGACGCACGTGGTGGCCACCGTGGCATTCTCATTGTAGTTGCACGCGGTCTCGTCCATACATCCTTCCACAGCTTCTCCTGAGAGGTAGGGCAAGAGCACGGAATCTTCGAAGGTGCCTAGTTCGCCACCTTCTTCTGTTGCGATCAAGTCAAAGTCGAGGTCGTAGAGCAAGCATCCAGCGGGTTCGAAGAGATCGAGATCCACGGTTTGGCCGGCTTCGAGGTAGATGTTCATGTTCACATAGGAGTCGCCCTCAAAATCGAACGTCGTGCCGGTTCCAACCACAAGCCCGTTGGCTGTAGCAATCACAGTTGCACCGATCACAGGCATGCCGTCGAGGGTGACGTTTGCCACCATCGTATTCGGGATGACAGGAAGAACGGCCACGTCCATGTTCGGCTCGTTACAAGCGTCGAATGGGTCGCAAATGCCGTCTCCATCTGTGTCGGCGAGGCAGTTCCCATCGCAGTCATAGCCTTCCTCTGCGAAGACACAAGACCCATTGTCGTCTGTGGCGTCCTGTTGGAAGTTGCATGCGGTTTCATCTGTGCAGCCTTCGATTTCGAAGGGGTCACAGATGCCGTCTTCGTCGGCATCGGCGAGACAGTTTCCGGCGCAATCGTAACCTGAATCGGCAAACGTGCAGGAGTTGTCTTCGTCTGTGGCGGTCACGTCAAAGTTGCATGCGGTGGCGTCGGTACACCCTTCGATTTCGAAGGGGTCACAGATGCCATCATCATCGGTGTCGATCAAGCAGTTGCCGTCGCAATCATAACCAGCATCGGCGAAGGTGCAGGACCCGTTGTCAATTGTGGCTTCTGTTTCATAGTTGCACGCAAGCTCGTCGGTACAACCCGCACAGCTTGTGTAATCACATGAACCATCGTCGTCTGTGGCGAGTGCGCTGTAGTTGCAAGCGCTCATGTCAGAACAGCCAGGAACTTCGTCTTCGTCGCACACACCATCCGTGTCCACGTCACTCAAACAACTCCCATCACAGTCGAGGTTGTCTGTGCCGTAAATGTCTTCAGGGTATTCGCAATCGGGGTCCGGTGTCACACAAGCGTCACCGATGTTGAAGCTGAAGCGCAAGTCGTTGTTTCCGTCTCCGTTTTCAAAGATTTGGACATAAAAGTTGCCTGCAACTTCACCATCCGTGGTCAGTTGAGCAATCAGAACTTGGTTGTTGTCGGCGTTGCTTGCAATGCCATTGGCATCGCCATTCAGGGCATACCAACTTCCTCCGATTGGGTCGTTGATGGAGATGTTGCCACCTGGGTTGCCCATTCCGGGGTCGAAATTGCTGATCCAAGGGTTTTCCGCCATTTGAATGGTGCTGACAACCGCTTCACCGGCCGTCAAATTGGGGGCAGATTCCAATCCGATGGTCAGCCATGAATCATACTGCAGGTTCGGGAAGGACGAGAACAGGGCAGGAGAAATCGCGTTGGGAGTTGCACTGCCGATGGCGTCTTGGAAGAAGTTGGTGGTGGTGGAGACTTCGGTTGGATTCGTGCTGTCTCCGGAGACTGAACTGACAAAGTCTGCGCCGTTGGCGCATTTCACGTAATACCGGTATGTGGTCATTCCGGCGAGGTCTCCATCTGTATGGACCGCGACAGTGTCGACAATCAAACAGTAATCGGCTTCAACCTCAATGGCTGTTGGGTCATAGTTACAAGCTTCAGCGTCCGAGCACCCCTCTACTTCGTCACAAAGACCGTCGTTGTCTTCATCGTTTAGGCAGCTGCCATCGCAGGCCAGGTAGCTGGCCAAGGGGTATGTGCAGGAAGCGTCGTCGGTGTCGGCGTCCACATTGAAGTTGCACGCTTCAGCGTCGGTACAACCGAACACCTCCTCTTCATCACAAAGGCCATTTCCGTTTTCATCTGTGATGCAGTTTCCTTCACAGTCCACATAGGCAGAGCCATATAGGTCTTCTGGGAATGTGCAAGAGCCGTTGTTGTCTGTGGCATTTGAATCGTAGTTGCAAGCGGTGTCATCCGTGCAGCCCGCGACTTCGTTCTCGTCGCAGATTCCGTCTTCATCGGCGTCTGCAAGGCAGTTGCCATCGCAGTCAAGGCCTGTGTCTGGGTACGTACAGGACGCATCGTCCACATTGGCGCTTGTGTTGAAATTGCAAGCGGTGTCATCCGTGCAACCCAAAACGGCGTCATCACCCAAGAATGGCAAGCTGCCTGGGTCATCAAACGTGGATAGCTCTTCGCCTTCTGTGGCGATTGTGATGGTCAAATCCAAGCCATAGAGCTCACATTCGGTAGCGTCAAACAGTTCAAATTCAACCTCGTCACCAGCAGAGACATATAAGGTCATGCTGATCCATGAGGCATCCTCGAAGTCGAAAGCTTCGTCGACGCCAACAGTTTCGCCGCTCACCGTTGCGAGAACGGTCATCCCCGTAACGGATTGACCATTGAGGCTCACCTCGGCGATGTAGGTCGCGGGGACCACAGGAAGGACAATGGGCGTCAGGTCGGGGTCATCACACGGGTCAAATTCATCGCAAATCCCGTCTTCATCAGAATCTGCAATGCAATTGCCGCCGCAGTCATATCCGTCCAGGGCAAATGTGCAAGATCCATTGGCGTCGGTGGCCAGTGCATCAAAATTGCAGGCGTTTAAGTCCGTGCAACCTGCGACTTCGAAATCGTCGCAAATTCCGTCTTCATCCGTGTCGGAAAGACAGGCGCCATCACAGTTATACCCTTCGTCTGGGTACCCGCATGAGCCATCTGCGATGGTGGCGGTTGCGTCGAAGTTGCAGGCTTGGTTGTCTGTACATCCGGCACAAGAGACAAACTCGCATGAGCTGTCATTGTCTGTGGCGGAGGGAGTATAGTTGCACGCCTGTTCGTCTGTGCAACCGAGAACTTCAAATTCGTCACAAATCCCATCGAGATCTGCATCGTTGAGACATCCGCCATTGCAGTCATATCCGGCGTCTGCGAAAGTGCATGAGCCGTCTTCATCTGTGGCCAACTCGTTGTAGTTACAAGCTGCAGTGTCGCTGCATCCGGCCACTTCATTCTCATCGCAAACGGCATCTTCGTCGACGTCGTTGAGACAATTGCAGTCGCAATCCACAAAGTCTTCAACGCAAACGTCCGCCGCGTATTGGCACAAAGTGTTGTCTCCACTTGTGGCTTCCGAGTTGTAGTTGCACGCTTCTAAGTCCAAACAGCCTTCGATTTCGGTGCCTCCAAAGAAGAAGGTGTCGCGGAATTCTGTGCTGCCTTCTCCATTGATGAAGACCTGACAATATACCTGTCCACTGATTTCTCCTGTGGTGGTAAACTGACCAATCAACACGCGAAGGTCATCGCCAGCAATGCCATTGGCGTCTCCATTCAATGAATACCAGGCACCTCCAATCAGGTCGTCGATGGCCAAGTTTCCTCCTGGCATTCCTGCACCAGGGTCGAAGTTGGTGAGCCAGGGGTTGTCCGTGGCTTGGACTGTGCTGACGTTTCCCTCGCCAATGGAGGCATTGGGCACGCCCTCAAGTCCGATGGTGATCCAGGTGTCATACTGAAGGTCTGGATAGACGGGGAACAGCAGGCTATTGATGCCATTTGGCGTCCCTGCGCCCAGCACGGCGTGGTAGAAATCCGTGGTCGTATTGACGTAGGTTGGATTGAGGATGTCACCGGAAACTGACGACATAAAGTCGTCGGCGTTGTTCATGGCAACATACATCCGGGTGCAGCTGTATCCGGTCATATCGGTGATGCCCAAGGCGCCAACGAGAAGACCAATGTCTTCAGCGATGACTTCCAATTCGATTTCATATCCCTCAGGAGCGGGGGAGGACATCATGGGTCGTGCCGACATCGAAAGACATAGGCTGGTAAAAAGCAAGCTCAGAAAGAGGCGATAGCGAATCATCTGCTAGATTATATCAGGTTCAATTACTAAAAAGCGTCTACGAATATCGCCAATTAATCGACCAAATACAAATTATTGCAGATTTATCGATGAAATAATCAGTTTGGACGAAGAAATAAGGGCCTGGGTGGTGCCATTTGGCGCCACCAACGATCTCTTCGAAGGAATGCTTAGCCTACAATGTTGATGATGCGTCCAGGCACCACAATCACTTTCTTTGGCGTGCGCCCCTGCAATTGCTGGGCCGTGCGATCATCTGACATGACCGCGGCCTCCACGTCTTTTGGACTGGCGTCTGCGGGCGTGCTGAGCTGAAACCGAACCTTGCCGTTGAATTGAACGGGATAGTTAACCTCAGACTCTACGAGCTTTTCAGGATTCCATTGGGGCCATTCGGCGTCCACAACGCTTCCGTTGCCACCACACATCTCCCAGAGTTCCTCCGCAATGTGAGGTGCGTATGGCGCCACGAGGGCGGCCAGGGGTTGGAGGACGCTTCTTTCGTGGGCCTTGGCTTCGGTGAGTTCATTCACGCCAATCATCAAGGCGCTCACCACGGTGTTCCAACTCAAACGTTCGAGGTCTTCCGTGACCTTTTTGATGGCCTTGTGCAAGGCGCGCTCGGCTTCGGCTGATGGCTCACCGTCGTGGATCAATGTTTCGCCGTCTGCATTGCGGTAGAGCCGATTCAGCTTGCGAAGAAATCCGTGAACACCACTGATTCCTTGCGTGTCCCATGGCTTGGCTTGCTCCAAGGGGCCAAGGAACATCTCGTAGCAGCGAAGGGTGTCTGCCCCATAACGCTCAACAAGGTCATCTGGATTCTCGACATTGAACTTCGACTTGGACATCTTTTCCACCTCGCTGCCACAACGGTATTCGCCGTTTTCATTCAAGATGAACTCAGCATCTGCGAACTCGGGCCGCCAGGCCCGGAATCCATCGAGGTCCAGCATGTCGTTCTTCACGAGGGAAATGTCGACGTGCAGCCTTTGGGTTCGGTGGGCCTTGCGCTCTTCAAAGGAGACGAACGTATTGGAACCCTCTTGGCGATAAACAAAACTGCTTCGGCCCAGAATCATGCCCTGGTTGACCATCTTGGCAAAGGGCTCTTCGAAACCGATGAGGTCCAAGTCAAAGAGGAACTTGGTCCAGAACCGACTGTAGAGCAGATGGCCTGTGCCATGTTCCGCGCCACCGATGTACAGGTCAACTTGACCCCAGTGGTCACTTTTCGCACGGTCGCAGAATGCGTCCGGGTTGTGCGGGTCCATGTAACGCAGGAAATACCAACTTGAACCAGCCCATCCCGGCATGGTGTTGTATTCCATGCGGTCTCCGTGGTTGACGTTCCAGTTTTCCGCGCGTGCCAATGGCGGCTCTCCCGTTTCGGTAGGCAAGTAGGCATCCACCTCGGGGAGCAAAATCGCATGACCTTCTATAAGTTGAGGGACATTGTCGACGTAGCAAATGGGAAAGGGCTCTCCCCAATAACGTTGACGGCTGAATACCGCATCCCGCAACCGGTGGTTGACCTTTGGGGTGGCCAAGCCCGATTTGGAAAGGCCATCGATAGACAATGGCAATGCCGCATGACAGGGCATTCCATTCCAGTCGCCGCTGTTGCAAAGCACCGCATCCTTGTCGGTTAAAGCGCCTTCATCGGTGTTGTGGCCTTCGAAAATGGCCGGGATATCGAGGCCAAATGCCTTTGCAAACTCCCAGTCTCGTTGGTCTCCAGCCGGAACGGCCATGACCGCCCCAGTGCCGTATCCTGCCAAAACATAGTCGGCAATCCATATCGGCATCGGCTTGCCGCTCAGTGGGTGCTTGGCATGGGCGCCCGTGAAGCATCCTGTGGCACCTCGGTCGCCAGCCATTCGTTCTCTTTCGCTGCGGGAAGCGGTTTCGGTTTGATAGGCCTCGACCGCATCACGCTGGCCTGCAGTCGTGATCTCCGACACCAATGGGTGTTCCGGAGCGAGGACAAGAAAGCTGGCACCATGAAGGGTGTCTGGGCGCGTAGAAAAGACCTCAATGGTTTGGCCTTCGTGGCGTTCAACGGAGAACCAAAGTTGGGCGCCGGTGGACCGTCCAATCCAATTTCGTTGAACCTCTTTGATGCTGTCTGACCAGTCAATGTCCTCCAAGCTCTCCAGCAGGCGATCGGCATATGCTGTGATGCGCATCATCCATTGGCGCATCTTTTTTCGGACCACAGGGTGTCCGCCACGCTCGCTTAAGCCGCCGATCACTTCGTCATTGGCCAAAACGGTCCCCAAGGCGGGGCACCAATTGACTTCGCTGTCCGCCAAGTAGGCCAAACGATAGGCCATGAGCACATCGCTCTTGCCTTGCGCATCAAGGCCGTTCCAATCTTCTGCCGTGAATTCACCGATGAAGTCCGGGCCAAGGTGTCGATGACCGGCCTCTGCTAGGGTGTCTTCACCCACCGCCCAATCTTGGCCTGCGTTGCCTTGATTTTCGAAGTGAAGTATGAGGGCGCTAATGGGCTCCGCTTTGTCTGAAAAGCGGTTGTACCCATGTTCGAACAAGCGGCCAAAAATCCACTGTGTCCATCGATAGTATTCGGGATCACTGGTTCGAACCTCTCTGCTCCAATCGTAACTGAAGCCGAGCAAGTCCAATTGTTGTCGATACCGGGAAATGTTGCGCTCTGTGGTGACTGCCGGGTGCTGTCCGGTTTGAATCGCATACTGCTCTGCAGGTAGGCCAAAGCTGTCATACCCTTGAGGGTGGAGGACATTGAATCCGCATTGTCGCTTGTACCGTGCAATGACGTCAGAGGCGATGTAGCCAAGTGGGTGTCCAACGTGAAGTCCAGCCCCACTTGGGTAAGGGAACATGTCCAAGACGTAATACTTGGTTTTGTCGTCCCGCTCTTCAGCAGTGTACGTTGCGTCCGCTGTCCAGCGTGCCCGCCATTTGGCCTCGATGGCCTTGAAGTCGTATTCCATTGCCCGCGCGATGTGACCGCGAAGATACCCCTGCAAAGGGGTGTGAAAATGCAATTGAATTGTGCGGGGAAAGAAGCACTTTGGCGAACTTGCTTATGTGTATCGTACCCGCATTCCCATTGCTGTTCCCCCGATGTTCCCTCAATTCCTTTGGGGAGGAGAGGCGGAGGCAGTCCATCTGACTTTTGATGATGGTCCGCATCCCGAATGGACGCCTTTTGTTTTAGATCAGTTGGGAGAGAGGGGTCAAAAGGCCACGTTCTTTTGTGTAGGGGATAACATTCAGCGGCATCCGGCATTGTTTGATCGGATTCGCAAAGAGGGCCACGCTTGGGGCAACCATACCATGCGGCATGAATCCGGATGGAATACGTCGCATTTTACTTACCTCCGAAGTTATCTCGAGTGCGAAGGGTTGACTTCATCGGGTTTGTTTCGCCCTCCATATGGGCGGATTACCCAGAGGCAGGCCAGGGCCATTTCGGCGCAGGGTAAGGTGGTCATGTGGAACTTGCTGACAGGGGATTTTGACCGGCGTAGGTCAGGAGAAAGCTGCTTGAATTCCACCCTTCGAAATTTGAAGCCTGGCTCCATTGCTGTGATGCACGACAGTGAAAAGGCAGGTCCCCGCCTGAGGGTGCTGCTTCCAGGGATTCTCCGTCACTTGGACGCATCGCATTTGAAAAGCGAAGCCTTGGACATGCTGCGCTGATGGTCAACGGAGGATTCCGACACCGGGAAAAGCAGAGGCGATGTGTTCTTTTCGCGATTTTCCGCTCAGTTTTGCCGAGCTCATGACAACTGACTCCCAATTGCGCGTCCTGTACGTTGATGACGATGAGATCGCGCTGAACATCACACAATGCCAATTGCTCCGCGTGGATATTCACACGGAAATCACATCGGACGTTGTTGAGGCCGTGAGTTTTTTGACGACACAGCCCATCGACTTGATTTTATTGGACTCTGTGATGCCCACCATAGATGGGGTTGAGTTTCTTCAATTGATTCGTTCGCTCAACTTAGAACACCCGGTGATTTTCCTTTCGGGGTTTGACCTGGAGGAGCTAAAAAATGCAGTTGCCGAATACGAAGTTGTCGGCTTTTTGGACAAACAAACGCACCGGTTGAACTTGCCCAACCACATCCTTGAGATGTACAACAAGCACCTGGCTCACTCGGCTTGATTGCCTTGGCGGGCTTCCCGCAGCATTTTTAGTTTGCGACGGATTTCATCCATCTCACGTTTGTCCGATTCGATTTTCTTCTGAAGGTCTGCCATAATGGATGCGGCACCATTTCCAGTGAAAATGCCCATGTTGTTCTCGTACTGAGCGACCCTTTTTCGCAGACGGTCCATTTTGTCTCTCATGATCCGCTCCTCTTTGCGGGC
This sequence comes from uncultured Flavobacteriales bacterium, assembly GCA_949373165.1. Lineage (GTDB taxonomy): Bacteria > Bacteroidota > Bacteroidia > Flavobacteriales_D > Sanyastnellaceae > UBA8752. The sequence goes on from CASICO010000050.1 coordinate 21,096, forward strand.
CATGTGTTCCGCTCCTTCCCCAGTAACCAAGGAATCAAGACGATTCTTGTAGGCTTCGACAGACTTTTCGCTGCGCTTGGCGCCCAAGGCGTCATATTTGACATCCATGGCGGCACGATATCGGTCAACGACTTGTTCGAACACCCGCTTGGGGACGTGGCCACTCTCCGCCCAGCGCTGTGAGAACGCCTTCAGAGATTGGAGGTCTTGGCCATGATTTCCCGATAGTTCGAAAGCCTCCACTTCTTTGATGAGGGCTTCCTTTTTCTCGTGATTGACCTTGTGTTCTTTGTCTCGGTCGGCATAAATGGCCTTGCGGGCCGTGAAGAACTGGTCGCAGGCGCTGCGGAATTTTCGCCAAAGCTTGTTCTCGTCTCGGGGGCCAGCAGCCCCTAGGTCCTTCCATTCCTTTTGGAGGGCAATGAGCTTGTCAGAGCTGGCTTTCCAATCTTGGCTGTCTGCCAATCCCGCGGCTTCCTCAGCGATGGCTTGTTTGCGCTCTTTGATTTTTTGTTGGGCGGCGCGTACATCGGAGAATGCAGCGTCTCTTTTTTGGAAAAAGAGGTCGCATAGGCCTCGGAATTGCTCCCAGACTTCTTGGTCATCCTTTCTGCCTGCGAACCCAACGAGCTTCCAATTCTTCTGAAGGGTTTTGACCTTTTCGGCTTGAGGTGCCCAGTCCGAAGGCCCTGTGACCTCAACATCCAATAACGTTCTCACCTCCTCGACGATGGCTTGTTTGGCTTCGAGGTTTTGAATGAAGCCCTCGCGGATGGAGTCATAATGCGCTTTGACGGCTTCAAGGGCTTTTTTTGTGTATCCGAAGAAGGTGTCCGCAAGCTCCTGGTAGGTCTCTCTGGGGCTTGGGGCCGATGTCAAACCAAGCCTTCATGTAACTCCGAGAGAGCATCTCTTTTTCCTTGAGGTCGGTCACGTTTTCCAGTTGTGACGCCTGTTCAATGAGCCCTTCTTTTTTCTTCAGGTTGACTTGAAGGTCATTTTCTTGCAGCTGCTTGTAAATGTTGACGTTGTAGAAGAATTCGTCGCGAAGTCGATGCCATGTGTCGTGGATCTCGCGGTACTGATCACCGGGGACATTGCCAACGGCATTCCATTCTTCGGTCAATGCTTTAAAGGCATCGAACATTTTGCCAATGTGCTCTTCGTTCGCGACCAACTCTTGAAGCTTGTTCAAGATGGCTTGTTTGCTGTCGAGGTTGGCCCGCTGTTCCGTGGCCACTTTGTCACGCCAAGCCTTTTCCCTTTCGCGGAAGGCTTTGTACATCTCATCGTTTGCGACGTCCTCCTGATCCGGTTTGTATTCAAACCGGATGGGCTCTTCTCCCGACTCGGGTGCGGGGCGTTCTTCTTTGTCAAACGCTTCGCGCTGAACGGCAACGTCTTTCTCCCGCGCATCGCGGTAGACTTCAAAGGCTGTGCGCACTTCGACGCGGACAGTCTCAATTTCCGGGTTTTCCAGCAACGCGGCAATACGTTGGTTGATCTCGGCTTTCATGGCAATTCGTTTGGTCGGCATCGGGCGTTCCCGATGGTTTTCGGTTCTACACTTTCGTGCAAGCGGTTGGACTTAGCTTTCCGCAGTGGATTCAAAACAAGATGTGCACCCGAAGATACGAAATTGGTGCTCTCGCGCTGAGAGGTCTCCGCTTCAGGTCCTGAGGAAGTTGTCGGATTGGGGGGAGAAAGACACCGCGGAGGCGCAGTTGAGTGTGCTTGAAAGAGAAGGCTATGTTGACCGGTCTCGTTTCTCAGAGGCGTTTGCGACAGACCAAATCAGATTGAAGAATTGGGGTCCTGCAAAAGTCAAGGCTGCATTGCGTCAGGTACACGGAATCACCACGCAAATGGCCGAATCAGCCATTTTTGAGGTGGGTCAAGAGGAAGTTGACTTGGCCGCGTTGCGCGCGGCAAAAGGGTGGCGGAGAATTCGTGGCGCAGCGCCGGAAGAAAAGGCGCTGGCCGCCTTGTTGCGCAGGGGGTTCACATTTGAATGCGCAAAGCGGGCGGTGAAGGCCGCTGTCTCCGATTAACTTTGACCCTCATGCTGACTGCTGACCAGATTCAAACCTCCCGAAACCGCGTTGAGGCCTTGCGCGGTTACCTTTCTATTGAGCAAAAACGGATTGATGTTCTCGAAGACGAGAAGCTCACACAAGATCCTGAGTTCTGGAACGATGCGAAAGAGGCCGAGAAGGTCATGCGTCGAATGCGGACGAAAAAGGCGTGGTTAGAGGAGTTCGAGGCTGCAGAAACGGCGGTTGAAGACGTTCAGATTCTGTTCGAGTTCTTTAAAGAAGGCGAGAGCACAGAGGAGGAGGTGATGGCGCAAAACGCACTGCTGGTTGCGCGCATCGAAGCCATGGAGTTTAAGCAGATGTTGTCCGACGAGGCCGACGGATTGAATGCGGTGGTTCAAATCACAGCAGGGGCCGGCGGAACAGAATCCTGTGATTGGGCTGGAATGCTACTCAGGATGTACACGATGTACGCGGACAAGTCCGGGTTCAAGGTGAAGGAAATTGACAGACAAGACGGAGATGTTGCCGGGGTCAAACAAGTCACCATGGAGGTGGATGGCGATTACGCATTCGGCATGTTGAAGCGGGAAAACGGCGTTCACAGATTGGTGAGGATCAGTCCCTACGACTCACAGGCCAGACGGCACACGTCGTTTGTCTCTGTCTACGTCTATCCGTTGGTCGACGACAGCATTGAAATCGAAGTCAATCTAGCAGATCTTACTTGGGACACTTTCCGATCGGGAGGAGCTGGTGGTCAGAACGTAAACAAGGTGGAAACTGGGGTCCGTCTGCGGCACAAGCCAACGGGCATCATCATCGACAACACCGAGACGCGTTCGCAACTTGGAAACAAGGAGAAAGCCATTCAGTTGCTCAAGTCTCAGCTCTATGAAATGGAGATGGCCAAGCGCAACGAGGCACGGGCGGAAATTGAGGCGGGTAAGAAGAAAATTGAGTGGGGGTCACAAATTCGTTCCTACGTGCTGCAGCCATACAAAATGGTCAAAGATGTTCGTTCGAGCTACGAGACTTCCAATTCTGACGCCGTATTGAACGGCGAGATTGAGCCCATGCTGAAGGCCAACCTGATGTACTTCGCTGCTGAACGTTCAGCCAAAGAGGTTTGAAGGCAGAACCACTACAGGAAAACACCATGAAGACCCGCATTGAAAAGGACACGCTTGGCGAAGTGGCCGTGCCTGCCGACCAGTATTGGGGTGCCCAAACGGAGCGCAGCCGTCACAACTTTCCCATTGGACCCGCGGGCAGCATGCCCATTGAAGTGGTCCATGCTTTTGGCCACCTAAAAATGGCGGCAGCCAAGGCCAATTGCGACCTGGGAGTTTTGGCTGAGCCCAAGAGAGACTTGATTGTGCGGGTTTGCCAAGAGATCATCGCCGGCGACTTGGATGACTGCTTTCCTTTGGTGGTTTGGCAAACGGGTTCTGGCACCCAATCCAACATGAACTTGAATGAGGTCATCGCCAACCGCGCGCATGTTCTTGCAGGTGGCACCCTCGGTGAAGGGTCTCGCCCGGTGCACCCCAACGACGACGCGAACAAGTCGCAAAGTTCCAACGACACATTTCCAACCGCGATGCACATCGCGGCCTACGATCGAATCCTGCGGACAACCATTCCTGGGGTGGAGCGATTGCGGGACGCTTTGGCCACCAAGGCCGAGGAAATGTCGGAGGTGGTGAAGATTGGGCGCACCCATTTGATGGATGCTACGCCACTGACTTTGGGTCAGGAGTTTGGTGGGTATGTGGCACAACTAAACCATGGCTTGCGCGCTTTGAGGTCAACATTGGGCCATTTGTCAGAGCTGGCCTTGGGCGGAACGGCTGTGGGGACAGGGTTGAATGCCCCCGAGGGATATGCCACCTTGGTGGCGTCCCACATGGCCGATTCAACGGGCCTCCCTTTGGTCACTGCCCCAAATAAGTTCGAGGCTTTGGCGGCTCACGATGCCGTGGTTGAATCTCATGGCGCCCTCAAGCAGCTTGCTGTGAGCTGCAACAAAATTGCACATGACATTCGAATGATGGGGAGTGGCCCAAGAAGCGGCATTGGAGAGTTGTCCCTTCCTGCCAATGAGCCCGGGTCCAGCATCATGCCGGGCAAGGTGAACCCCACCCAGTCCGAAGCCCTCACGATGGTTTGCGCTCAAGTGATGGGCAACGATGTGGCCGTGACGGTCGCAGGCACTCAAGGACATTTTGAATTGAACGTTTTTAAGCCCATGATGGCGCGCAACATCTTGGAGTCGGCGCGCTTGTTGGGCGAGGCTTGCGCTTCTTTCGCTGAGCGTTGTGTGGAGGGCATCCAGCCCAATCGCGCAAGGATCGACCAACTTGTGGGAGACAGCTTGATGCTGGTGACTGCATTGAATCCGCACATCGGCTATTACAAGGCGGCAGAGATTGCCCAGAAAGCCCATGTAGAAGGGACCACTTTAAAGTCTGCAGCACTTGCATTGGCCTATTTGACAGAGGCGGAATACGACCAATGGGTTGTTCCTGGCGCCATGACCGGTCAAAGATGAAGTCGCTGGTCGGGCTTCGGCGGTTTGGGACTCGAGGCTTGGGGTTCGCACTCTTGGCCATTTTCGTGGTCAGCTGCGCTCCTCAAAGGCACACCCACCGCCCGAAAAGAAAGAAGCGGCCCAAGTGCAAGACGTGTCCGTCTTTCTCGATGGAAACCCCACAAAAGGGTGGGGTATCTTTGCCGACAGTCCACCCCAAAGGCACAACGACATGGCCCAGCACGAGCACACATACGCGGTCATCATGGCCGGTGGAGTCGGATCCCGGTTCTGGCCAATGAGCCGATCGGCAAGACCGAAACAGTTTCTTGACATTCTCGACCGCGGACGGACACTCATCCAGATGACTGCCGACCGCCTGTCTCCGATGGTGCCATTGGACAGGTTGTATGTGGTCACCAATGCGCGATACAAAGCCGACATTCTGGCCCAGTTGCCAGGAATTCCAGAGGACCAAGTGCTGTGTGAGCCTTTCATGCGCAACACCGCGCCTTGCTTGGCCTATGCGGCTCGACGTATTGTGGCTCGGGACCCAGA
>CASICO010000051.1 GCA_949373165.1 uncultured Flavobacteriales bacterium
GCACACCCCCGTCTCATCGAAGGCCGCCACCCAATCTCCGGCCATCGCCGGCTCTCCCGCCACGGTCACCGTCCCCGAGCAGCGTCCCCGCTGCATTGGTCGGCACTGGCACCCACTCGGCCGCTGCGCCAGCAGGAGGGACGGGACCAAAAAAAGAAGGGGGGTGAATGTTGTTCTCACCCCTCCAAATTACAAGGATTCGATTGGAGTCTTCCGAATCATTCCGTGCGATGTATAGAAGACTGGAACATGGGCTGTCCGTCCGTCGTTAAGCGCATCTGATACGTTCCTGGAGAAAGGTTCGACACGGAAAGAATGACTTGCTGATCTCCGAGGGGCAATGAGCCAAGGGTTTGGGATAGAACCAGGCGACCTGCGGCATCGAGGATGTCGACCTGCGTTGCGCCCGATTTGGGTTGCGACCATCGGATGTCCACGCGGTCCGTGGCGGGGTTCGGGAACACAGAAAATTCCGGTTCGGAAAACGCAACATCCAATTTCACGTGCGCCATACCGCGATTCCATTGCGCCACAGCTTCGCTCTCCATTCCATCGAGGCTGGATAGCAACGAGAAGGGAAAGAGCGCATGTCCGGTTAAGTTTTGCTCCTTGAAAACACACATTATACGCAGGGGGCAGGGTCTGGCAGGAGCAGAATCCACCCGGGAATTTGTGTTCGCGCTGCAAGTGGTCCTTTTTTTGAGCCGGCGGTCCATTTTCTGACCTCGGGCTTGCAGAAGGACGTGGAGTTTTCCGTAAATTTGCCGTCCATTCAAAAATGGAACCCCTAGGAGAGGTGCCAGAGTGGTAATGGAGCAGATTGCTAATCTGTCGACGGGAAACCGTCGCCAGGGTTCGAATCCCTGTCTCTCCGCTACAAAGCCCGGCCATCAGGTCGGGCTTTTTGTTGTCCCGGAAACAGACGTGCAAATCCGGTGCATGACTGACGCCATTTTGACAATGACAAAGGACTGAGACGCATTAGATTTGCTTGCCCCTTCCCCACAAGGAAAGGGCAGATTCTACAACTCATTCGACCCACATGAACTTTGATCCAAACGGAGACACCGCAAAGTGTCCTTTTCTGAACGGGGAGCTCAATCACGGTGCCGGTGGCGGCACGCGGAACACCGATTGGTGGCCCAACCAGCTCAACCTCAGCATTCTTCGCATGCACTCCAGCTTGTCCGATCCCATGGGAGAGGATTTCGATTACGCTGCAGAATTCAAGTCACTCGACTTGGCCGCTGTTCGCCAAGACCTAACGGAGTTGATGACCGACTCCAAGGAGTGGTGGCCCGCAGACTGGGGACACTATGGTCCTTTCTTCATTCGCATGGCATGGCACAGTGCGGGCACCTACCGGATCAGTGACGGTCGCGGTGGTGCAGGGGCAGGAATGCTTCGCTTTGCTCCGCTCAACAGCTGGCCAGACAACACCAACTTGGACAAGGCACGTCGCCTGCTGTGGCCCATCAAGCAGAAGTATGGCCGCAAGATCTCTTGGGCAGACCTGATGATTTTGACTGGCAATGTGGCCCTCGAAAGCATGGGTTTCGAAACGTTTGGCTTTGCCGGTGGCCGCGCCGATGTGTGGGAACCAGAAGAGGATGTTTACTGGGGCTCGGAGGCTGAATGGCTGGACGACAAGCGTTACAAGGGAGAACGTGAATTGGAGAATCCGTTGGGTGCAGTCCAAATGGGATTGATCTATGTGAACCCAGAAGGCCCCAATGGCAATGCCGACCCACTCGCTGCGGCCCACGATATCCGCGAGACGTTCGGCCGCATGGCCATGAACGACGAGGAAACTGTGGCGTTGATCGCAGGCGGACACACGTTCGGAAAGACGCACGGTGCGGCCGATCCTGGTGAGCACGTCGGTGCCGAGCCAGCTGGAGCGGCCATTGCCGAGCAGGGAACCGGTTGGAAAAACAGCTTCGGAACCGGAGCGGGTCCAGACACCATTACCAGTGGATTGGAAGGCATCTGGACACACTCGCCTACAGAATGGACCAACAATTACTTTGAGAACCTCTTTGGGTTCGAGTGGGAGTTGAGCAAGAGCCCAGCAGGAGCCCAGCAATGGGTGCCCGTGAATGGCCAGGCTGCTGACTTGGTGCCCGATGCGCACGACAGCGAAAAGCGCCACCAGCCCACCATGCTCACCACGGATTTGAGCATGCGTTTCGATCCGGCTTATGGCGAGATTTCGAAGCGGTTCTTGGACAATCCCGATCAGTTCGCCGATGCCTTTGCACGGGCTTGGTACAAGCTGACCCACCGAGACATGGGTCCCGCTGCCCGATACCTTGGAGCCGAGGTTCCTCAGGAAGTCCTCATTTGGCAAGATCCTTTGCCCGCGTTGGACCACGCCTTGATTGGCGGGGCCGACGTGGCCAAGCTCAAGGCCGACATTCTGGCCACGGGTAGCACAGTGGCCGAGTTGGTGTCTGTCGCATGGGCCTCGGCCTCCACTTTCCGCAACAGCGACAAGCGGGGAGGTGCCAACGGCGGACGTGTTCGCTTGGCCCCTCAAGTGAACTGGGAAGCCAACAATCCCACGCAGTTGGGCAAGGTGTTGGATGCGCTTACTGGTGTTCAGGCCGCATTCAACAGCGGAGGAAAGCAGGTGTCCATGGCCGATTTGATTGTCCTTGGTGGATGCGCTGCCGTGGAGAAGGCAGCCAAAGACGCTGGCCACGATGTCACGGTTCCGTTTACACCGGGTCGCACCGATGCCACCGATGCCATGACCGATGTCGAAAGCTTCAGCGTGCTCGAGCCACAAGCCGATGGTTTCCGCAACTACTTCAACGGCAAGAAGGCCGGCGTGACGCCCGAAGAAATGCTGGTCGACAAGGCGCAATTGATGTCGTTGAATGCGCCGGAGATGACGGCTGTGTTCGGCGGATTGCGTGCTTTGGGTGCCAACTACGATGGCTCAAGCCATGGTGTGTTTACCGCCCGCCCGGGTGTGCTCACCAACGATTACTTCGTGAACCTGCTCGACCTCGAGACAGAGTGGACCTCGGCCGACAGTGCCGACCAAACCTTTGTGGGCAAGGACCGCAGCACGGGAACCACCAAGTGGACAGGAACCCGTGTCGATTTGATTTTCGGTTCCAACACCGAGCTCCGTGCCCTCGCCGAAGTGTATGGTTCAGGGGATGGCGAAAGCCGTCTTGTGGCAGACTTCGTGGCAGCTTGGGACAAGATCATGAACCTCGATCGTTTCGAGGTCTGAGGTTGTCTCTGAGGTTGTCTTGGAGCAAAACGATGCAAGAAAAAGGCCCGCTCAAGCGGGCCTTTTTTCATTCCACACGGCCGTATTGACCGGATTGAAATTCCCGGTACGCCGTTCGGATTTCTGCTTCTGTGTTCATCACAAAGGGACCATACGAAACCACCGGTTCATTGATGGGTTCTCCATGACAGACCATCAAAGTGCTGTCCAAGGAGGCTTCCAACACGAGCTTTCCACCGCTGCGGTCAAAGACCGGGGTAACATAGGGCTGAAGCACGTGGTCGCCGCACTGGACTTCGCCTCGAATCACGTAAAGGAGGAGCGTGCGTCCCGCGGGAATGTCCAGGTCGATTTGACCGCCTTTTTGGAGGTGCAGCCGAGAGGTGAAAAGACCGGTGATGGAATGGGCGGGCCCTGCAATGGGTTGTCCATCGTGGTCGATTTGACCACTGATGATTTGCCAACGCCAGTTTTCGCCCTCGATCAGGGTTAGGTTTTCGGGCTCCATGGATTGATAGGATGGGGCCACTCCTTTTGAAGCTGCGGGCAGGTTCATCCAAAGCTGCAACATGTGGGTGGGTCCTCCGTCGCGCATGAATTCTGTGGTGGACACTTCCGCATGGACGATGCCACTTCCCGCGGTCATCCATTGGACCCCACCGGGACCGGAGACATGAGATCCGCCAGTGGAGTCCCGGTGAGCCAACGGGCCTTCTTCGATGTAGGTGAGCGTCTCAAAGCCTTTGTGGGGGTGCGGACCAAACGGCAAACCCGCGTTTCCCGGTGGGTAGGTTTGTGGTCCGTGGTGGTTCAAAAACAGGAACGGATTCAGGTCTGGCAGGGCAGCGGTTGGAAACGCACGCTGGGTCAGCAATTCCGCAACAGGCTCTTCGTGGGCGGGAACGAGATGGAGAAGTTGGGGTGTAGACATGTGGGTGGCGCTCAATCGTGAGAAACAGGTTTGCAAATTCAGGTAAAACCCTGTCTAGGGACATGAACAAATTTCAAGAAAAGAAGTTCCTTTGGGGTAATGGTTCGCCTGCGCTTTCCCGCCGCATTTCTCTTTGGCCTGATGCTCTCTGGCTGCTTCCTTTTGGAGGTGGTAGAGGTGTGCTTGACCATGAATGGAGATGGTGTCGTCTGGGTATTCGACGCAGAAGCGGAAGAGTCCGAGGAGAGCTCGGAAGAGGAACGGGAGGGACCTGAAGAAAAAGAAGGCAAAGGCAAGTTTGAAGCCTTGCTCGCTGCGCAACGCGACGGCGCAACCATCGAAGCGCAACTCCGCCACGAAGCGTTGCTGCCGACCTCTTGGCAGGCCTTGGTGGCCGGGCGCATTTGGGAACCTCCGGAACAGGGCTGACCTCTGCGGCATTGTCCGCGCTGTCTGGCACCGCGATGGTCTCGGTGCTCCCCTTGTTTCCAATCCCCATTTTCATGTTCAAGCACCTCAAGAAGGACCTTCCTGCGTCCATCGTCGTTTTTCTCGTCGCCCTCCCATTGTGCCTCGGCATTGCCCTGGCCTCCGGCGCTCCCCCTCTCGCTGGGCTCATTGCCGGTATCCTTGGTGGCCTCGTCGTCGCCCCCATTTCTGGCAGCGCAGTTGGCGTCTCTGGCCCAGCGGCTGGCCTCGCCGTCATTGTCCTCAATGGCATCAACACCTTGCCCAGCTACGAAGTCTTTTTGCTCGCTGTGGTCATCGGCGGACTCGTTCAGTTGGTTTTGGGCGCCCTCAAAGCCGGCATCATCGGACTCTACTTTCCGTCCAGTGTGATCCAAGGCATGCTGTCTGGCATCGGCATCATCATCTTTCTCAAGCAGATTCCGCATGCCTTGGGGTACGACGCCGACACCGAAGGCGACATGTCGTTTCAGCAAACAGACGGACAAAACACCTTTAGTGAGTTGGCGATGATGCTCGACAACATCACGCCAACGGCACTCCTCATCTCGGTTTTGGGCTTGGCCGCCCTCATCCTGTGGGAGCGTCCCTTCATGAAGAAGTTGTCGCTGACCACCATTTTGCCCGGATCCTTGATGGCGGTGCTCATCGGTGTCGGGATTCACTTGGCGACCCAGGGCAGTGGCCTCACGTTGGACCAGCTGGTGCAATTGCCTGTGATTGGTGAGGGAGATTATCCCACCATCGGTAGCATTTTCCGCTTCCCGGATTTCAGTGCCATTGGAAGCAGCGCGGTGTGGACCCTCGGCATCACCATTGCCATTGTGGCGAGCCTCGAGACGTTGCTCTGCGTGGAAGCCACCGACAAGCTCGATCCGCACAAGCGCATCACCCCCACCAACCGGGAGCTGATCGCACAAGGCGTGGGCAACACCCTGAGTGGCCTCATTGGAGGCCTGCCCATTACCCAAGTGATCGTGCGCTCTTCGGCCAACATTCAAACGGGCAACGAGACCAAGATGAGCGCCATCCTTCACGGTCTCTGGCTCGCAGTGTTGTTTCTCTTGGTTCCCAAGGTGTTGAACTTGGTGCCGCTCTCCAGCTTGGCTGCGGTGCTGCTTGTGGTGGGCTACAAGCTCGCCAAGCCGGCCACCTTCATTCAGATCTACAAGCGTGGCGGACGTCAGTTTGTGCCCTTTGTGGTCACGGTACTGGGCATCGTCTTCACCGATTTGCTCACGGGCATCGGCATTGGTCTGGTGGTGAGCGTGGTGAGCATTTTGCTCGACCACTACCAGCGTCCATTTGTGGGGTTCCGCTACGAGAAAGGGGAGGGGGACAACCCCGGTACCTGGCACTTGGAGCTCAGCGAGGATGTCACGTTCCTACACAAGGCCGGGTTGCGCCAGGCGCTCAGCCGGGTCAAGCCTGGCGGGCATGTGATCCTCGATGCCTCGCGGACGTTGCGCATGGACGTGGACGTTCGCGATGTGATCGAAGACTTCCGGTCCCGCGCCAAAGAAGACGACATCTCATTGGACCTCAAATCCCCGGAAGACGCGAAAGTGGCTTGGGTGCTTTCCGATTTCAATAAGCAGGCTTCCTGATAGGCAGTTACCCATCCTTGCCGTATCTTCGCCGCCCGCTCGGGATATGGCCCAGTTGGTAAGGCGCCTGCTTTGGGAGCAGGAGACCGCAGGTTCGAGTCCTGCTATCCCGACACAAAAGACCTCCTTCGGGAGGTCTTTTTGTTTCTCACCTGCCTGACCAAATGGTGCAGCGCAGCTCCTTCCTCCGCTCTGCAAGCCTGGTGGACACTGCGCATGCCATGTCCCGTGCGCACAGAGAGAAGCTCCGTTGAGGCCAACACCTTGCGACTTTAATGCTAGGGGATAGACTTTACGACGGTCAATCTCAATTGGGCAATCGGTATAGGCTTTTATTCGGCCGTTGGGTAAATCACGGAAATCCGCGCGTGTGAAGCCACCTCTTTTCCAACTTCGATGCCATTGGACACCGAATGGTACTTAAATCCTGAATACGGACTCCCGTTTACCATCACTTTGATTGCAGCGGCGTCTTCTACTTGGGATTTGAGGGCGTAACTCCTGCCTGTCTCTTCCACATATGACTTGACATGATTCAGCAACGCGGAGAAGCCTGAACTTCCCAAGGGGTGTTGCTTACCTCCAGTCAGGCGCGCTGCCTCGGCATAACGGCTCCCACCACCGATGCTTGTAATGGAGAGTTTACCTTCTACGCTCGTCTTCATGCTGTCCACGTATGACGTTACGCTGTTGTCGCTACAGTCGTCTT
>CASICO010000052.1 GCA_949373165.1 uncultured Flavobacteriales bacterium
AGCACAATGACGATGCCCACCAGTGCCCAGCCTGAAACGACCTCACCAAAGACCAGGTTGGCCATGCCCAAAGCCAGTATGGCGCCGAAGTATTTAAAGGGCATCACCCGGGCTGCATCTTCTAGGTGCAGGGCCTTGGTCATGGAGACTTGAGCAACCAAAGACAATGCGCCAATGCCAATGGCCATGCCCCAGTCGGAAAGGGACATGGGGTGCCATGTGGCCAGACTCCAACTGCCCATAATGGGGGTGGCGAGCAAGTGGAAGTACGTCACGATGCCAACTGCACTGTCGGTTTCGCGGCATTTGATGGTGGCCAAATAAGCCAGCGCCGCCAGCGCGGCGCTTCCCAAACCCATGAAGAGGTACAGCCAAGACACCCTTGCGTCGAACCCTTTGACCATTAAGATTCCGCCAAATGCGGCGGCAAAAAAGAGCCAACGGTGGGGCTTGATGCGCTGTCCGTCAAACAGCATGGCCAGCAAAATGGTGAAGATGGGGGAGAGGTATTGGATCACCGTTGCGCTCGCGAGCGGAATGTGCCGGATGGTGTGAAAGAAGAGGGTGAGGGCCACCATGCCAGATAGTCCGCGGACCACAAGCCATTTGCGGTTGTTCCCCATCAATGGCGCACCCGCCTTCCAAAGCCAAAAGGCACAGAAGACCAAGCTAATGGCGCTGCGCAGAAAGACCAGTTGCTGCGTAGGCAAGAAGGCCAATGCCTTCACCAGCAAGTTGGCCGACGTATACAGCACCACAGATTGGAGCATGAGGAGGAGGCCGCGGGACATGTTGGGAGGGTGCTGGTTATGTGCCTTGGAAGCGTTTGCGGCGCAAAATGTTGGCCAATGTCCATCCCAGACCACCTGCGGGCAGATAACCGGCCAAATCAAGGCTCCATGCCCACCAAGGTTGATCCAGTGTCATGGCGGCCATTAAAATGCCGCCGATCATAACCAGGCCGGCGACCAGCATCGGAACCAAGGCCTTTTGATTGGAGGTTAGGCAAGCAGCGACAAACGCCCCCCAAAATGCGCCGCTCCAGTGGGACAGGATGGGTCCGGCAAATGAAGGGGTTCCATGGCGGCAATCATGGGCGCATAGAGGGCTTGGATTTCCGCCATTGTGGCGCCGTCAGGCGGTGCAGGCAATGTTGGCGCACCCGTTAAGTTCGCCAGGGGCTTTAAGAGAAGCATGTTGGCCGGCATGCTCACGACAGCGCCAGCCAGGCCTGCCAAAATGTTGCGCAGTAGGGGATTCATTTGGTGTTGGTTGTCGGCGTTGCGGGCAGCGCCGTGGCCGTGGCCATGATGTGATCTCTGTAGGCTTGCTGAAGCTGGCGGGTCAGGGGGCCTTTCTCTCCGCCGGCAATGCGGCGGCCATCGACCTCAACCACATGAGCCAGAGCCCCCATTGTTCCGGTAGTGAAGGCCTCATCGGCGGTATAGAATTCGGTCAAAGTCAGGGTTGGTCTCTCGCGCCCGGATTCCGGCAGCTTGTGCAGCGTCCAAAACAAATTGGCGGGTAAGACCGGGCAGGCAGGCGTGGGCAAAAGGGGTCAACAGTTCGCCTTTCCGGACCAAAAAGAGGTTCGTTGCATTCGTTTCAGCCAAAAACCCGCGGTCGTCCAGCATCACCGCGTCGTCCATGCCTGCCACATTGGCTTCGATTTTGGCAAGAATGTTGTTCAGCAGGTTGTTGTGGTGGATGTGGCTGTCCAAGAATTGAGGGCTGTTTCGTCGGATGGTGCTGGTGATCAAACGAATGCCTTCATCCCCATATACCATGCCCCTGTATTCTGGCACGATGATGAGGGGTCGGTCCGTGGACATTCAAACGTGGGTCCATGCCGCTCGTAGACTTTCTCCCGCGCGTGAGGGTGATGCGACAGTGAACCCCGTCGCGCATGTCATTGGCCTTTAGGGTCTCGAAAATGGCGGACCTGACCGATGCGCGCTTGGGGATGTCTGAGAAAGCCAATGCGTGCGCAGAATCTAGGAGTCGATCCAAGTGCGCCTCGAGCTGTATGGCATGGCCTTTGGTGATGCGGAGCCCTTCCCAAACAGCGTCACCCCCTTGAACGACACTGTCCAAGACATGGACCTTGGCTTGATCGCGTTCAACAAGGCCGTCAACCCAACAATAGGTGTTGGCGTTGCGGGGATCGGGTTGGTTGTATTTGGCCATCAGAGTGCGCGTTCGAGGAGTGCATGATAAGCGCCCAAACAGGCTCCATGCAATTCCAATAGGTGTTCAGGAACAAGGTGTGTTTTCAGCGGGGCGTGCCTCCCATCCAGTGGAGGCATGCACCCCCTTGTACCACCAAGGCGCCCAAGGGCCGTCTTCTGCCCGTGCGCCCGGTTCCCAGGCCATCATGCCGGGCTCCCATGGAAGGCCGAGGGTGCTGCACAATGCTTCTAGAATGTGCTCGGGAGAAGCCTGCAGCTTGTCACTGCAAACGACCACCGGGGGGTTTCCTGCGGCATCGAGTGATTGAAGCAGTTCAAGTTGACTAGCATAACCGAGGTCCAACATAGAGGGGCTTTCAATGTGTGCGCTGTAGGAGGACATCACCGCAGCTGGGTTGCGGAACAGGATCACATGACGGTGCCCCTTGAATGCGGTCCAAGGAATCCCATGAATGTGGTTGGCCATGTGTTTGCAAAACAGAGTTTGGCCTTCTGATTGCTCTTCTTTGGTGGGCTTCATAAAGTCCAAAACACCTTCAACAGTGCATGGACGCGCAGAGAGTGTGGCTTCTCGACATGGCCGTTGGGCTCCAGTATGGCGCAGGAAATGGCCGTAAAGCGGCTCGTCCAGTACGCGTGTATCGGAACGTTGCGCAAAGCTGTACATGAGGGCTGTGCTCATGGATCTCGGTCCGGACCAAAGGGAAACGACCACAGGTTGGGAATTACATGTTTCGGCGATAGGCACCGCCGACCTCGAACATGGCTTCGGTCAGTTGCCCCAACGAGCAGAACTTCACCGCCTCCATCAATTCGGAGAAGAGGTTTCCGTGTTGGACGGCAATGTCTCTAACCTGCAGCAATGCAGCCTCTGTTTGTGCACTGTGTGCAGAATGAAGCGCTGCGAGTCCATCGATTTGCCCTTCTTTTTCCTCGGGTGTTGCGCGAATGACTTCACCAGGGACCAGGGTAGGAGAACCTTCTTTCGAGAGGAAGGTGTTTACGCCAATGATGGGATATTCCCCGTTGTGCTTCAAGGTCTCGTAGTGCAGTGATTCCTCCTGAATTCGACTGCGCTGGTACATGGTTTCCATGGCACCCAACACCCCGCCCCGTTCTGTGAGGCGATCGAATTCGGTCATGACGGCCTCTTCGACCAAGTCCGTGAGTTCTTCTATGATGAAGGAGCCTTGAAGCGGATTTTCATTTTTGGCCAAACCGAGCTCGCGGTTGATGATGAG
Source organism: uncultured Flavobacteriales bacterium (assembly GCA_949373165.1). Lineage (GTDB taxonomy): Bacteria > Bacteroidota > Bacteroidia > Flavobacteriales_D > Sanyastnellaceae > UBA8752. The sequence goes on from CASICO010000052.1 coordinate 3,431, forward strand.
CTGTATGGCCATGGCGCGCCGCACACTGGCTTCTGTCGGAGTGGTAATGGCCTCGTCGAATGCGTTGGTATGCAGGGAATTACAGTTGTCGTAGATGGCGTAGAGGGCCTGCAGTGTGGTCCGAATGTCGTTGAAGTCAATTTCTTGAGCGTGCAATGATCGGCCGCTGGTTTGAATGTGATACTTGAGTTTTTGGGCGCGTTCATCTGCACCGTATTTGCGGTCCATGGCTTTGGCCCAAATTCGACGTGCCACGCGACCAATGACCGCGTATTCAGGGTCGATTCCGTTGGAGAAAAAGAAGCTCAGGTTGGGGCCGAAAGCATTGATGTCCATGCCACGGCTGAGATAGTACTCCACATAGGTGAAGCCGTTGGCCAAGGTGAACGCCAATTGCGTAATGGGATTGGCACCCGCTTCTGCGATGTGATAGCCGGAAATGGAGACGGAGTAAAAATTCCGCACGCCATGGTCAATGAAGTAGGCCTGAACATCTCCCATGAGACGCAAAGCGAATTCGGTGGAGAAGATGCACGTATTCTGAGCTTGATCTTCTTTGAGAATGTCGGCTTGGACAGTGCCCCGAACTTGAGAAAGTGCCTCTGCGGCCAATGTCGCGTAGGTCTCCGCATCGAGAACTTCATCGCCTGTGCAGCCCAGTAGCAACAGACCGAGTCCGTCATTGCCCTCTGGAAGGTCACCTCGATACAGGGGGCGCACCAATCCGTTGTCTTCCCAGCGGGACCGAAGAAGGGTTTCCACCTTTGCCTCGAGTCCGTGCTCCTGAATGTGCTTTTCACAGCGCTGGTCAATGGCGGCATTCAAGAAGAAGGCCAACACCATGGGGGCTGGGCCGTTGATCGTCATGGACACACTCGTAGAGGGGTCACACAAATCAAAGCCACTGTACAGTCGTTTGGCGTCATCCAAGGAGCACACGCTCACACCGGAATTGCCCACCTTTCCATGGATGTCGGGACGAAGATCTGGATCCCGGCCATAGAGCGTCACGGAGTCGAAGGCCGTTGAGAGTCGCTTGGCGGGCATGTCGCCAGAAACGTAATGGAAGCGTCGGTTCGTTCGTTCTGGACCTCCTTCACCGGCAAACATGCGGGTGGGGTCTTCTCCTTGGCGCTTGAACGGATAGATGCCGGCCGTGAAAGGGAAGTATCCCGGAAGGTTCTCCTGAAGACTCCACCGAAGCAAATCTGTCCAGCCTTTGAGGCGAGGGACACTCACTTTTGGGATGTCCTGGTGACTCAGGCTCTTTGTGGTTGTGGGGATGCGAATCTCCTTTCCCCGGACTTCAAAAATGTAGTCTTCTGCCTTGTAACGACTGGCTTCGTCTGGCCAGCTCTCCAGCCAGTGCAAGTTTTTTGGATCCAAGTCTCGGGCGAGGGAAGCCTCGTGCTCAGCCAGCACTTCGTCGGCTTTTGGGTCGCTGACTTCATTTCGAGTCATGCGCAGTGCTTGGAGCCTGCCAGCAATTTCTGATTGCTTTTGTGTCCAGTCGTTGTACGCTCGGATTCCATCTGCGATTTCGCTCAAGTAGCGCGTTCTCTTCGGTGGAATGACATGCACTTTCTCGCTTTCACCGGCATTTTCGCCAAATGTGCTTTCTAATGCAGCCCCGGTTTTCTCGGCCAAGGCATTCATGAGGGCGCGGTAAAGGCGATGCGTGCCGGGGTCGTTAAACTGGGAAGCGATTGTCCCGAAAATGGGCAGGCTGTCGTCCTGTGCATCCCAGAGTTCATGGTTGCGCTTGTATTGCTTGCGAACGTCTCGCAAGGCATCGGCACCACCGCGCTTGTCAAACTTGTTGATGGCGACCACGTCTGCGAAATCGAGCATGTCGATTTTTTCGAGCTGTGTGGCGGCACCAAATTCTGGTGTCATCACATAAAGTGCCACATCGCTGTGGTCCATGATCTCCGTGTCGCTTTGTCCAATTCCGGAAGTCTCCAATACGATGAGGTCAAATTTTGAAGCCTTCAAAATGTCCAGGGCATCGCCGACATGACGGCTCAAGGCCAAGTTGGATTGTCGTGTTGCCAAGGAGCGCATGTAGACCCGGTCCGAGGCGATGGCGTTCATCCGGATGCGGTCTCCCAAAAGCGCTCCGCCTGTCTTCCGCTTTGAGGGGTCAACCGAAACGATGGCCATGGTCTTGTCCCCTGAGTCCAACAGGAATCTGCGGACCAACTCGTCGACCAAAGAGCTCTTTCCTGCGCCACCAGTGCCGGTGATGCCAAGAACAGGAACTTCGGAGGTTTGCGCCCCGCTGCGGATGACGTCCAAGATGTCGGCGTAGGCACTTGAGTTGACTTCAGCGGCGCTGATCAGCCGTGCCACATCACCTGCCTGTTTTTCGGGCAAACGGTCTGCTTCTCCTGTGGGTTTTCCCACCACGGGAAAGTCGCAACGTCGAATCAGATCATCAATCATTCCCTGAAGGCCCAATTCGCGGCCATCGTCAGGGTGGTAAATGCGTTCTATGCCATAGGCTTGAAGCTCCGCAATTTCTTCGGGCAGTATGGTGCCACCTCCACCACCAAAGATTCGGATGTGTCCAGCTCCCCGCTCGTCAAGAAGGTCCTTCATGTATTTGAAGTACTCCATGTGACCTCCTTGGTAGGACGTCATGGCAATCGCTTGTGCGTCTTCCTCGATGGCGCAGTTGACCACTTCGTCTACGGACCTGTCATGGCCCAAGTGGATGATCTCGCAACCCGATCGCTGCAGGATGCGGCGCATGATGTTGATGGCAGCATCATGACCGTCAAAAAGCGATGCCGCAGTGACGATTCGAATGGGGTGGCCAGAGCGTTTGGCGTCAACCTTTGGGGCGTCGGATGTAGGTGTGGTTTCCATGCGCGTTTCAATGGAGCGCCACAAAGGTAATCTCCGTTACCTGCCTGTCACTTGGGTTCGGAAACGGTTGTCTTGTGCCCTCATTGACAGGGTTCACCAAAGAGGCCGAGCATGATGAGCAAGTCATTGACGCCTACAAAGCCATCCGAGTCCACATCGGCAGGCCCGCAGTCAGTGTCACAACCGAACACCCCAAGGGCTGTGAGCAAATCACCCACGTCCCTGAGTCCATTGTCGTTCACGTCTCCGAGACAGAATGTCCCCGGAATCACACATCCGCCGCCGACAGCCGAGACGTTGTGTCGGTCATGGTTGGTGACTTCTGCGTTTTCAAGGAGGCACAATTCGGCTGTCGCTTGACTAAAATTCACGCGAAAAAGAGGCTGTGGTAGCGTGCTTTTGGTGATCAGGCTGTCTTGCAATGCGACACCAAAAGCGAAGCCATCTGGCGAAAGATGAAAGAGGTGATGGTATCCGGTGGTGTCAAAAAGCGGAGTCAAATCACTGAATTGAGCGCCGTTCAATTGCAATGACCACCCGCTCAGCCAGGTGTTCGGGTTGTGCACGTAGATGTCCACATGGCTGGAATCCTCGTGGGGAAGAATCAAGGAGAACTGAACCTGTTCATCGGGCACCAAGAGGGGCCCATTCCAATCACAGTGGTTCTCCACGCCATTGTCGCCAAGGTGATCATGTCCATAATGGGCGCAATCCGCAGAGAGCGCCAGATCCGTCACCGTCAGTTCGCCGTCTGCATTCAAGTCAACGCAAGGAGAGTCGCTGGTCTCTTCTTCCATCAAAAGTTGCGCATAGATCAGAGGGTCGGCAGCATCCACTTCGCCACTCATGTCCACATCTCCCTTGACCAAGAACCCGGGGCAGTTCCCTGCGCAATCGGGTTCGGCTGTCCCGTATGGGTGTCCAATGCAGTCTGTAGGAACAGGGCAGTCCTGGTACTTGGCGAAGTTGGTCGCATTGCCATCGGCGTCTCTTTCGAAGGAGAAGCACACAGCCACTGCATTGTTGGCATAGGAAAGCTCAAAGCTGCCATTGGCATCCGGACTGTAGTCCCAATTCACGCGGATCACCAGCGTGTAATCTCCACCAGGTAAGTCTGTGATGTCCACCCATTGGCAGTCGAGGAACCTGGAATAGATGTCCTGGCATCCTGCTGTGATGCCCATGTTGGAACAGGTGTATTTGGTAGGGCCGCCGCCATAATTGCAGCTTCCAAGGTCCATGATGCAGAAGCCATTTTTGAAACCAATGGTGGGAAGGGGAGAACCGCCAGAGGTGTAGAGTGCGTATTCCGCGTAACCCTCGTAGTGATAGTGGTTGTGGCACGCATCCCACTCGAACTGTTCTGGATTGTCTGAAGGTGCTCCGATGAAATAATCTTCAGTGCCAATGTTGGCGATTTCGGTATCGAAGCGCACAATTTCTCGGGTTCCATAGCCTTGGAGGCACCCTTCTTCAATCATGCAGCCGTCGGAGCTGCTTTCGGTTGTGTATTCCAACGTACTGAATGCCCGGGGGCCATTGATGATCAGGTCTGGCCCGATGTTGGGACACTCGGGATCTCCGATGAGGTAGCAGGTGTCGGGGTCTGTTGCAATGGGCAGGTAATTGCAAGCTTCGATGTTCATGCATCCGGCAATGCCGCCGAGATAGCTCGCCTCAAAGGAGACGCCATCGCTTCCATCGGTGCAACCTCCTTCAATGTGGATGTAAATGGTTTGGCCGCTGGTGAGAAGAGGTGTGACCACACTTTGCATGCCGCAGTCGTTATCGGACATGGTGATGAACGCCTCGGAAGAGGATTCAAAAACAGCCATGTCACAATAATCATAGAGGTGAATGCGGGTATCGCAAGGGGTCAAGTCACAGGTGGAGAAAAGGTATTGGCCCGTGGAATCCACATCCATTCTGTACCAGCTGCTTTGCATGGGAGAGGTCAGCACTTGGGCGGTGTCCAGAACGCCAATGCTCAGTGGCAAAGGGTCATCACAACTGCTGCCCACAGGGCATCCGACAAGGGTGAGTTGCAACGCGTCAAAATGCTCGTTATCTCGAAGAACCTGTCCATCGTAACGGATTTGGTAACCGCCGCCAACGGAAAAGCCATCGGCACCGGAATCGGTGAGCCAAACTGAGGTGCATCCCGAAGAAAGGCAGGCGTCGAGACCTTCTATGCCTCCGCTGTAGAGGGTGTCGTTGTTTGGTCCCAAGACAAAGAATCCGGTCTCTTGTGGAAAGGCGTCTGGTGTGAAGTCAATTTCGAGGCGGTGGAGATTGGCCCCAACGGTAACGGTGTCCGAATGGAAAGCGGTGTCTCCGTTGGAGTCGCTAACCGTCAAGCCAATGGCATAAGTCCCGGGTTCTGCCCAAGTGACCGAGGGTGCCACTGAGTCGGACGCCAGAGGTGACCCCGATTCGAAGGTCCAAGACAAGGCTTGCACATCTCCGGTGCTGAGGTCTTCAAAGCTGATGGTTTCGGGAAGACCACAAAGGGAGGTCCAATGAAAGGCGGCATCAAGGATGGGGAAGACGCAACTGCCATCGTCGGCCATGGCACAGGGGTCGAAATTGAGGGCGCCAGCGTCGGTGCAACCGGGGAAGTCTCCCTCGGAACACAGGCCGTGGAGGGTAACCAAAGCGCTGTATTGGCTCGCACCACCCGTGGACCAAGCGTTCATGAATTCAATCAGCCAGCAGCCGGAGCCTCCAAGATTGTATGGGTCTAAGTCTGTGAAGCTCGCTGTGAAATTGCCATCAACATTGCTGTTCCAGTCGGTTGGCCATGATCCAATGTCCACATAGCCGAAGTTCATGTTGTAGCCACCCAACTCGATTCGGTTGCCATTGGGTGCAGTAATGGCCATGGCCATGTCGCCTGCCCAATTGTTTCCGCTGGCCAAGATGTCCAGGCTGATGTCAAAACCTGAGAGTGAACATCCAGCTGTCGTCTCCACTGACCCCACTTCTGACCCTGCCAAAATTCCAGTGTAGCTGATGTTCTCCATGTTGTCTTGAGAAAACAGCGGTGAAGAAAGAACAAGCAAAAGGCCCGCTAAGGCCGCCAAAGTCGGATTGAGTTTTTTCCCAGACATGTGACAGTAAGATACGGGTTTAGAGCCAAGTTGTTGCGCTCTCCCAGCCACAAAGGACTTGGTTTACAAGGCTTATGGAGCCGAATCCTCCGGGCTTTGGCCGGGAAGTCTCGGATTCGGGGAATGGAGTGCAGATTCGGTGCGGTAAGGCTCCAAATTCCATTTGGCGTGCAAGTCCAGTGCATTCCAAGAGGGCGGGACGGCTGCTGTCACATGAAGTCGACCACCCTCGACATGGTCAAAGGCAAAACTTCGGGCGTGAAGCAGCAGGCCAGGCAGGCCGGTGAATTCGGTAAACGCCCTGTTTTGGTGCTTGTCTCCGTGTTGGCTGTCTCCGATGATGGGATGCCGGAAATGACGGAAGTGCAATCGGATTTGATGGTAACGACCGGTATGAGGTTCGCATTGGACCAACGACAAGCGCGCCGATTCATATCGTGTTACCGGGTAAGGCAAATCACAGGTGGCCACCGATGCATAGGAAGTCCGAGACAATTTGGGCGGCCCGGTTATTCCTTTTGGAAGGGGTTTTCCGATGCAGCCTTCATGATCGACATGGCCGCGAACCACAGCGAGATAAGATTTGTCTGTTTTTCGCGCTTCGAATTGCGTTTTGCATGCATTGATGGCCTCGGCGTCTTTCCCGAAGACGATCACGCCGCTTGTCGGTTTATCGAGGCGGTGAACAGGGTCGATTCTCCCGGAGATGTGGGCCTTGAGAAGGTCTTTTAAATTCTCGGGTTCATGGGCATCCAAGGGGGTTCGGTGAACCAAAAGACCTGCCGGTTTGGACACAATGAGATAGCGATCGTCTTCATGAAGCAACCGAATATCTCCAGTACGCGATGATTCTATGATTACACCCGACATCAAATGCATTATTTTGCGGCCCCCTGTGAAACTGCGACGATGGCCTGTCGGCGCTAATTACCGGATCAAAAGCCATGGGAGCACAACGAATTCACCTATTCCTGAGCCTGATGGTCGGCTTTTTGCTGACTTTCGAAGGAGAAGCTCAAGTCACATTTGACCTGGAAGTCCAGGTTGTTATGGACACCGTCCTTTACGATGGATACCAAGGAGCGGAGGACTTTATAGCGGAGGGGTCTCGCCGCTATAAGCTCTATGCTGTCCTTCCGTCCCCTGATGCCATCATGTTGGGGCCTGCGGCAGACAGCGATTCTGACCCTGCCATTCCCGGATTTGGATTTGATGCAGCTTGTGGCTGTTACAATTGGGAGTCCATTTTCGTACCCGATGGATACAACAGTGGGTCGAGCATCAATGCGGGTTTTTATGCGTTGGCTCCAGAGTTGGTCTACGACACTTGGTGGACGACCCACGTGGGCACACAAACCCCAGGGACCACAGTTTTTCAGGCACCGGGTACATTCCCAATTGACTTTGATGCGTGTTCAGATTTGGTAACGCAAGGCGCCTTGGTTGTGACCAATGCAGACCCCATTCATGCGACGGTGCAAAACGGCCGTGCGCTGATTGGCCAGATCACCACCTGCGAAAGTTTTTCATACCAAGTGTGCGTAGCCATGCAGGTGGGGACAGAAGTCACCACTTTGTGCACGGATGGATTTGTGGAAGTCACAGACCTATGCGTGCCGATGTTGGATCCGCAATTCAGTGTGATCCAGGAAATCGGTTGTTTTGGGGATTCTGCCAGTGTGGAGGTATTGCCCAATAATCCTTTGGACCCATTCAATGCCACTGTGGAATACAGCTTGTTTCAGCTGAACGAGACAGATACCGTTTTGGTCCAGCAACAGGTGGGCAATCCAGTTTTCAGTGGGGTAGAAGAAGGGAATTATCATGTGGCGCTCTTGGACACAGCCAGAACCGCAGTGTTGTCTTCAAACACATGCCGGGACACGACCGCCGCGTTTGCTTTTGTTTCGCCCGATGAGATTGTGTTCAATGCGACCCTCACCCAGGACAACATTTGTGGTGAATTGGACGAGGCCACCATTTGTTTTACCGCAGAAGGGGGCACCGGTGACTTGACCACGCTCGGGACCACGGACTTTGGGTTTCTTGTTGTGCCCAATGAAAACGACTGTTTTGGACCGTTGTCGTGCATAGGTGGAGATGGCAATTATGTGTTGGAGGTGACCGATGAAACCGGTTGCACGCAAGACACCACCATCACCATTTCTTGTCCAGAGGCCTTGTTTTTTGATGTGTCAAATTCAGAAGTGAGTTGCACGGGCTACAGCGACGCCAGTTTTTGACGCTTCTGCCGCAGGCGGAACGGGGACCGTCACTTTTGAAGTGCCGGCAGTCGGGGTCTTGATTGACTTCGAAGGAGGTGTGGATTACGCCCAAGACAGTCTGCCAAGCGGCACGTACATCTTCACCTTGGTCGATGAGAATGGCTGCACCTTATCCGACACGCTTGAGATTGATGAGCCTGAAGGTTTGTCCTGTCCGATTATTCCGTCACAGATGTGGCGTGCGCAGGAGACTGCAATGGCTTGATTGTCGCGAACATTGACGGGGGAGAGCTCC
>CASICO010000053.1 GCA_949373165.1 uncultured Flavobacteriales bacterium
CCATCGGCCCCAACCAATGGCGCCTGGGCGCCAGCTATGAATGGAAAAGACAGGACATTGAACCCAACCCAGAAACCGCAGATTTCCTTCTGCACGCTCTAAAAAATGCCGTGCCCCATTCAGCAAGCCTCAGAGTCCAATCCCACGAGGTCGGCGTTCGGCCCGTTTCCAAAGACAGGCGCCCCATGGTGGGACCGTGTCCAGAAAGACCCAAGTGGCACATCTTCAATGGCCTCGGAACCCGAGGTGTTCTCATTGGTCCAAAATGGGCCAATCTTCTTGTAGACATTGTCGATCGGTGATGCTCAAACGCCTGATATTGGTGAATCCTAAAAGACTTGTGTTTCCCGTTTGATTTCATTTTAATCTGAAATATATTCGGCGAGATGATCGAATTGGACGAAGAAATCACACCTGCCGCCCGCTATCTTCTCAAACACTGGCCCCACGTACTTCAAGGGTGGGGGCTTCACCAAAACAGCCGGGCGCATTCACGCGCTTCTTCTGGCCCACCCCAATGCCATGTCCTCCGATGAAATCATGGCGGACCTGGACATTAGCAGAGGCGGAGTGAGCACGCAACTGAAGATCTTAAAGGATGCTGGACTTGTCGATCGGCTCAAAATCATGGGCGAAAGCCACGACAAATTTACCGCCATTCGCGATCCGGGGAGCATTCATGCCAGCACTTGCCCTGCACTTGCGCAACCAAACCGTTGGGCCGCTGCAGGACATGAAAAATACCTTGACTGCCATTTCCGGAAAAACCGACCTCCATTGGCTCGCTACCGTCAACGGCTTGGGTAACTTGTCAGAGTAAACGGAAGAGCATCAAAGCGGAGGCATTCTTTCATTTGAAACCGTAATCGTATTTATAGATTATCGTATGTTTTCTCTTTTTTAGCTTTTTATCTACATATACTACAACCTTTTTGTTTCATTATTAATTGAAACCTCATGCTAGACAACCACATTGAAGCTGCCCTGAATGCGCAAATCGCCATGGAGGCGCAATCCTCCCACTTTTACTTGGCGATGGCAACCTGGGCAGACACCACCGGGCTCAATGGCACATCCGCCTTCCTTTACAAGCACAGTGACGAAGAGCGGCAACACATGCTCAAACTGATTCGGTTCGTCAACGAGCGGGGAGGAACAGCGCGCATTCCTGCTTTGGAGGCTCCAGAATCCACATTTTCTGGACTGAAGGCCATTTTCACAACCCTTCTGGAACATGAAACCCGGGTCACGGCCAGCATAAACGAGGTGGTGGACCTTTGTTTGTCTCGCAAAGACTACACCACACAGAACTTCATGCAGTGGTATGTTGCTGAACAAATCGAAGAGGAGGCACTGGCCCGCACCATCCTAGATAAGCTCGCCATGATTGGCTCAGACTCTGCAGGCCTCTATTTGTTCGACCGAGATCTTGGTCAACTCGAAACAGAAGCATAATTCAACGCCAAGGGCATATTTTGCAATGTCCCGTACTCCTCATGTTGCGCCAGCTCTGCATCCTCATCTTGTTTTCCCTATGCAACGCCTTCCGCTGCACTGGCGGCAGCAGTGCCTGCTCCGAATGCCGGCCACTTGCACTGGGAAGTGGATGCCATTGCGCAACCCGAGCCAGAAATCGATCAGTCTCCCATATGGGCCATGGTCTTTGGCCGGTATTTGTATCACCTCGGCCGTGAGATGTTCTGGCCTGATCTCGATCAGCGCGACAGCTTCACAATTGGTGTGGTAGGATGGGATGCGCTCGCTGAGGACCTTGGACAGCGTCTCGATGGCCGCTCTATTGCTGGCCTTCCTGTTCAAATCATTGCATTAACACCCTCTTTGTTGCGCGACACCAAAGGAGACTTTACCATGCTTTTTCTTGGAGACACAAATGCCCCCTCAAAACAAAGCGCAATCTCTGACGCGCTCAAACGATGGGATCGGAAGCAAGAAAAAGAAGCCCTGATTATTACGGACGGAGGCAAAATTCCCGCCTGCGACTTGGTCTTCAAAAGAAAAGGTGAAGGTCAGGACATCGGCCTGTGCCTTGTCCAGCAACTGGAAAACTTAGACGAAAAAGGAATGGTGCTCCCCGCACAGTTTCTCCAAAGGCTGTGCCCATGAACACTCATATGCACCTATTGAAAGGCGCCACATTGCTGTGCGTTTGCCTCTTGGTCACCCCTTCACTTTACGGGCAAGGAACGTGGACACGCAAAGCCCTAGAATTGGCTCAGAACAACCAATACGAGGAAGCGGAACGGCAAATTCAGGTCGCCATCGACAACGGTGAAGGCGCCGACCCACTCACTTGGTATGTCCAAGCCTTTGTGCTCAAATCGCTTTTTGTGGAGCGCGACGGCAGACATCCAGAGTCGACGAACAGAACAGCAGCGATCGCCTCCGCTTTCGAAAGCGCTCAGCGCGATCCGGAGGGCAAATTGAATGCCAGACGAGCACCCTTGCTGTCCTTTTTGGCAGACACACATTTAGAAGACGCACGGGACGGCATTCTGCTCAGTCAACCGGGGGACGCCACTGCTTCTGTCGTTCACTTCGAAGCCTATTCGGAAATTAACCGGCACCTGAACCAAGATTGGGATGCAACCCCTGACGCTGTGTTGTTGGACCAGCAACTCGCTGAACATGCCTTTCGACAGGCCGAATTGGAAGAACCCCAAAAGGCCAGCACGTGGTTCAATTGGGGGCAGGTGTGTTACCAAAATGCCCTCTCCAAGGGACATGACCAATACCGCTCCGAATACAACCTTGCCGTGCACACCTACAATCAAGGTGTTCGGCAATTCAAAGCGGCAGAAAATGACCTAGATGCCATTGACGGCGCATTAAAAGCAGCCGCCATTCTCTGGCAAGCTGCTGCTGATGGACTTGAACGCGCCCTCGAAATCGATGCCGATCAGCGCTCCGGATACGAGGCTTTGGCCGTGGTCTCGGAAGCCCTTTTGAAACAGGATAAAATCAAGTGGTGCAAGACACACCTTGTGGAATTGGGGCAACGCTGACATGCGAAATTGGTTCCACTCCATTGGCACACGAATCTTCGCTGGTTTTGGCCTTTTTATTGGGGCCTTGGCTGTCTTTTTCGTGCTGACTGCAAGAACCACAGAACGACAAGCCCATCTGCTGCAAGAATCTGTGACGGTCGACCAAGCCAGAGCAGACGTGGCCAAGTTGTTGCAAAGGGTAGAGGCCATGCGGGCGTATGCGCTGCTCGCTGCCCGATTGCCTGAGCCCGTTCATTTGCACGTTGACGCCCATCAAACCTTAGACCGTCTGCAACGTGGATTCCCCGAAAAACTAACCGAACTCAAAACCACATCTCCTGAATTGGCGCCCTTGCATCGGCGTCTGTATCAGCATCACCTCGCCGCCGATGCACTCCTAGATGCACTCCAAGGCCTGGTGCCGCCTGGCACGAGAAAAGTTGAGTTTGAGTCCGATTTCGAACGCATTCTCCGCGTCGATGAAATGCTCGACGACCCCTTTAATCCGGGACAAGACCTCACCTCGAAATTGGACTCTCTCCAATCTGGACTCAAACAGATGGAAGCCCATTTTTCTGAGGCGATGCGGATCACAGATGCTGCAGTGGAGCAAAGTGGACAGAGACTGGACACCTTGGTCCGATGGATCTCTTTGTTCGTTCTCTTCGCTGGCTTGGGCATTGCCGCTTGGGTCACTCGGGCCATCCGACGTCCGCTGCGCAAGGTGCGCGCAAGGTTGCTCTATCTGTCCCGCGGCATTGACCACCCCTTTCCAATGCCTGTCCGGAAAGACGAAATTGGCGAAATGGCCCAAGCACTCGACCGATTGGCCGATGGTTTGCAGCGCACGAGAGAGTTCAGTGCGGCTGTGGGTCAAGGACAATTCGACGCACAGTACACGCCCCTTTCAGAAGAAGACGTCCTGGGAAAGACCCTGCTTGGCATGCGTGACGATTTGGCGGGCTACGAGAAAGAAATGGAGGCCAAAGTCGAAGAGCGAACCGTGGCCTTGACCAAACAGGCCAGTCAGCTCGAGATACAGGGCCAAGAAATTCACCGCCTCTACACTGACCTCACTTCGAGCATTGACTACGCCCGTCGCATTCAAGGGGCCATCCTGCCCAGTGAGACTTTCAGAAAAGGCGTCTTCGACCGCCAATTTGTCTTTCACATGCCAAGAGACGGAGTCAGTGGCGACTTCCCTTGGTTCCACAAGCTAGACGCTTGGCGCATGTTTGCCGCAGTAGACTGCACCGGTCACGGCGTACCTGGCGCTTTCATGAGCTTGCTCGGCCACAATGCACTTCAGCACATTGGCAAGGTGTACACCAAGCCAGGGAAAATCCTTGACCGCTTGAACGAAATGGCCAGAACCGTTCTCCATCGCGGCGCTGACAGTGGATTAGAGGCAAAGGATCAAGTCCCTGACGGCATGGATTTGGGGCTCGTCTCCATCAATCTAGAAGAACGGAAAATGGAGTATGCGGGGGCGAATGCGCCCGCCTACCTGGTCCGACGAGGAGACATCATTGAACTCAAACCGGACAAGCGCGCCATTGCCAGCTTTGAGCCCGGTGCCTTCCGGTTCACAACCCAAGTCATAGATCTTGAAGACGGAGACATGGTCTATTGCGCTTCGGATGGTTACCCAGATCAATTCGGCGGTCCGAAAGGCCGAAAGTTCATGAGAAAGCGCTTCCGCGAACTCCTTTGCGAGATCGCCACGCTGACGGTCGATCGCCAAGAACAAATCTTGCGAGAACGTGTCGAGACTTGGCGGAACGAGGCCACAGAAGATCAAGTGGATGACATTCTGGTTTGCGGCGTCAGAATTCGACTGGGGCAATGAGCAAACGGCCATCAAAGGGCACCCTGAGTCTCAAAAAGCTTTGGCGCCACCTCGCCCGATTCACACCCGAGTACATATGGAACAGCTTGGGGTCTCGAAATGCGGTGGTCCTGCTGGCAGGAATCATTGGAATGGCAGCAGGCATTCTCGCTGTTCTTCTCAAAAACGGGGTGGGATGGTTGCGCAAACTCCCTTCCATGGCAGGGGGAAATGGGACCGAAGAACTTTTGTTTGCCCTGCCCATCATCGGTCTTGTTCTGACCCATGTGCTGGTCCGTGGTGTTTTCGGCGGACGACATCCGGGACCGGGCATTCCCTCTACCCTTCATGCCCTGTCCCGCATGCGGGCCAAACTGTCGCGGATGTCCATGATCAGCCCCGCAGCTTCGGCGTTGCTGACTGTGGGATTCGGAGGCAGTGCCGGTCTTGAAGCCCCTGCTGTGCAAGGAAGTGCAGCCATTGCCTCCGAAGTTTCTGATCGTTTTAATCTGGATTACCGGTACCGCATGGTGCTCATCGGTTGTGCGGCCAGCGCTTCGTTGGCGGCCATGTTCAAAGCCCCATTGGCGGCGATTGTGTTTGCAGTAGAGGTCATCATGATCGACCTCACAACCGCGAGCTTGGTTCCATTGCTGATCGCATCACTTTCGGCCTTGTTGACCACCACCCTTTTTATCGACCCAGAAGAGCTCATCCAAGCAGGCCGTCGCCTTCCGCGATGGGACGGCGCCGTGCTCGCCTACATACCGTTCGGTGTGATATGCGGATTGGCCTCTGTTTGGTTCAGCACGGTTTATCGTCAAACGGGCAGCCTCGTGCGTCGGTTTCGACATGCCGGCGCGCGCATTCTGATCTCCGGGGCTGTGATTGGAGGTGTTTTGGCCTTGTTCCCTTCCCTCTATGGCGAGGGATTCGAACTGATCAACGACTTGCTAAAAGGCCAGTTTACCGCGCTCGACACCGAAGGGCGCTTGAGTCTTGTCCCGGGAGCGACCGCCCGGACGTTGCTCATCATGTCCATATTGTGGGCGTGTAAACCAGCACTCACAGGCCTCACCGTTGGCGCCGGAGGAGTCGGTGGTGTGTTCGCCCCTGCGCTGGTGAGTGGGGCGCTGCTGGGCGGCATCTTTCTGTTGACCACCGATCTTTTGTTTCCCAGTTGGCACCTCATCGGCGGACACTTTGTGCTCGCCGGCATGGCCGGTCTCATGGCGGGCATCCTGCGGGCGCCTCTTACCGCCATCTTTCTTGCCGCCGAGGCCAGCGGAGGGTACGACCTGTTTATCCCGCTCATGCTCACCAGTGCCATTGCCTTTCAAACTGCAAGGTGGATGCGACCCAACAGCATTTACACGCAAGAATTGGCCGACCGAGGAGAACTGATTACCCACGACAAGGACAAGACCGTTCTCACCCTCATGAAGCTCTCTGATCAAGTCGAGCGAGACTTTGATGCGGTCCGTGCGGACATGACATTGGGACAGCTTGTGGAGGTGGTGGCCAAAAGCAAACGCAACATCCACCCTGTTCTTCAAGCAGACGGCAAACTCGTTGGCATTGTTCCACTCGAAGAAATCCGGGCCGTCATGTTCGACCAATCCAGGTACAACGAATTGACCGTGAAAGACTTGATGGTGCTCCCCGCCGCCACATTGGACTGCGACCAACAGATGGAAAAGGTCATGGAAACATTTGACCGAACACGCGCATGGAATCTGCCTGTGCAAGAACAAGGCCGATACATCGGTTTTGTCAGCAGGTCGAAACTGTTCGGTGCTTACCGCGCTTGGCTACAAGAAGTCTCCGAAGATTAATCAGGCCCAAAAAAAGAAGTGCCCTTCGCTCCAATTGGCCCTTAATCGGTGACAATCAACCGCAGAACCTCACGACGGCCATTGGCATTCAGCTCGAGCAAATGCACCCCTTGGGAGAGGCCATTCAAGGTGGTTCTCCTTCCCCCATCTCCCAACAACGGCACAGCCCGCTCCAAGCGACCCGCCGCGTCTCTGACGAGCAAATTGGCAGAGGATCCAGCCCAGCGGGCATCCACTGTGACTTCCCCTGAACTGGGGTTGGGGAACGCTGAGATTCCAAAAGACAACTCCGTGTCCACGGACTCAAGGTCGAGGATGTTGCCGAGCGAGTCCACACCATAAATGTTGATGTCATCGATGAAGACATTGTTGCCCCCTTTGGACTCGAACTCAAAGCGGAGCCTCAAGTTTGGAACGAAATAAACATCGTTCGTGACTTCTTCAATGTGGCCGGTCCATTCATCTTCTCCTGACGGATAAAAATTCCCACCATGGTCTGGTGCCGTTGGAAGGTCAGTCAACCCGCGATGGAATTGACGGGTATTCCAAGTTTCTCCACAGTCCTTGCTCACTTGCAATTTCAAACGGTCGTCGGTGATCTCTGTCGTCCTGTGACTGTAGGCGTATTTGTACCCAATCATCAAAGAAGCCAGACCTTCTGCATTGAACGTGCTTGACGTCACGCGGGTGATTTCGCCCCCTTCGTTTTGGCGGTTACGCACGTACAATGACCTCGATCCCGAGAACGCGGAATTCTCGCGAATTTGCCAAGGCTGTCCTCCATCGGATTGAACGGACCATTGCCCTTCGCTCCATGGGCCCTCAGAAACCTCAAAACCTTCTTGCACCGGTCCAGACAATGCCCCATCGCTAAGGACCTGAATGACAACTGGGTCATCGGATGTGACCGAGCCTGTGGAATTGGACACCGTCAAGTACACTTCAAATTCTCCCGAAGTCTCGAAGACATGAACCGGATTCTGATGAATCCCTGCGTCGGTTCCGCTAAAGGTCACGCCATCTCCAAAGTCCCAAGCCCATTCCGTCACGCCAAAAAAGCTCTCGTCCGTAAACGCCAATGCTTCCCCCAAGCAAACCTCCACGCGGTCCACAGTGAATGCCGCACGACACAGCAGTTCGTCCTCCAAAACCCCGGTGTCTTCAATGTTTTGGTCCGTCCATAGCTGATTTCGATCCGCCACGTTGCTGTTCAAGGCGGACCGCATCCGGGCGCGCTGACCCGTGGTGTACATCTTGCTGCAATAGCTGTACTCCATGTAATTCTGAACGTTGTCCAAAGAACCGCATGTGGCACGCTCCAAGTCACAAAACCCCACTGGACTGCCCAAACAAAGCGGGGTGTCTTCTACCCCATCATCGACATCGCAGTTGTCTTCTTCATTTGGATTGTTTGAGCTTCCCCACAAGTGAGGAAGATTGAGCCAGTGGCCACATTCGTGCGTCAATGTGCGGCTGCGATACGCATTGCTCGTTCCAATGCTCCCCACGTAATCGTGCTTGAGCACGATGCCGTCGGTGTTCGCGCCCCACTCAGAGGGGTAATTGGTATAGCCTGCCGCTCCCCCCGCGTTGGCCGCAACATAAACATTCATGTAGCTATTCCTGGGCCAGTTGATGATTTGCTTCATCTCGTTTGACCCGTCGTACGTCAGCTCATCCTCAATCCGGTTGATGCCTGAGTGGCAATTCCCTTCCGGGTCTCTTTTGGCCAATCTGAACTCGATGTCGACGTCGGCGGCGATGTCCACAAACCCGGCCACGATTTGACCTGTATCGGCGTTGAGTTTCCGAAAGTCTTCATTCAAGACCTCCATCGCATCCAAAATCTGCTCCGTTGAAATGTTCTCTGGTCCATTGTCATGAATCACGTGAAACACTACCGGTATGATGTACACCTCATCGTCATTCGCCCCCCTTTCAAGGATGGCATTGGCGGCATTTCTGGTGGCCTCTTCCGACAATCTTCGCCCCTCTTTTGACTGAGGATACACACCATCAAATTCCGCTTGCGCCTTGTTTTGTCCACAGGGCAAAACGCCCTCTTCTTGACCAAAAACAGGAGAACTTAGAGACACCAATGCAAGCGCAAAGGCCAACAATATGGGAGAGGAAATGGATCTAATCATCATCACAGAATTGCAATTTACTGAACCCCCCCCGTTGTAAAGTCCGCCAAGGAGCCAAAGTGCATGCTCAAGGGGATAACCGGGTTCTAGTAGATTCGTTGCATGGACTTTTCAATTCGGGTGACCCGGTCTCTTTCCTTGTTTTTGCTCATCAGTTTGGTTTGGTCTTGCGAAGGCCAACCCGGTCAAGGGGTGGCCCGTGACGTGAGTGCGACAGAATTGAAAACGTTGTTGAACGACCGGCCTGATCTTCTGCTCATCGATGTCCGAACCGACATGGAATGGACGGCCGGTCACATTCCCGGTGCGGCCTTCATCGACTATCTCGAAGATGACTTTTCCGCCATTGCACACGCCCTCTCAAAAGACCAGCCCATTGCCTTGTATTGCGCTGCAGGTGGCCGGAGTGAAGACGCCATGAAAAACATGGCCAAAGCGGGCTTCAAAGAACTGTACAACCTGCGAGGCGGGTTCTTCGGATGGGAAGACGCTGGGGAAGACGTCTCATTTGACGCCCCTCAACCCTTGCCAAAAAAAGAGTGAATTCAGGGGGCTGTGTTGTCGAACATTGCAAAGCGGACTTCCGCTATGCCCGGCAAGGGATCTTGGCGCATGGCATGCACCACCTCGACGGCATATTCTCCTGCCAAAGGGAAGCCCACCCCTTGTTTATATCCGATACGGTGATCTATCCAACGCCCCCCATCCCCATACCATTGCCCATCTGGAGCGGCCAATGGACACTCCAACGTATCGGTTAAGGTTTTGCCATTGGGATAGAGCAAACGCACAAAGAGGTAGAGGTTTGAATACGGGTAACTTTCATCGTGACGCAGTCCAAATTGGAGGTCGTGACGGTGATCCGGATTCTCTACGATAAAGGTCATTCTTGCGGTATCGGCAGAAGACCAGCCTTTGGGGTCCAAGTCAACGGCGTCCAAAGACACTGGCCCCCGGCCACATCCCACCAACAGCGCAACTGCCGCCATCCACGTGCAAAAACGCAAACACGAATGCATGCTCATTCTGCCTTCGGGCCACCCGATTGAGGCGCACCGCCTTGGGCTCCACCTTCCTGCTTTGGCTTGCGCCGTTTCTTCCGGCGCTTTCCAGCGTTGGACGGTCTTCCACCCTCGCCATTGGATGCCGATTGTGGCCCTCCCGATTGACCATTGCGGCCTTTTCGCCTGTTGGACCTGCGGTTTCCCGATGGCTTGTCGAACCGTTTGAGGTCATCCTGACCCACAACATCCCCGAACAAAGCGTCCTCTGGCGCAGCCACTTCTTGCACAGCGAACCCTTTCAAATCATCCGGTTTTTCCCCACGGTCATTCATGGCCATGATCTCCCGAATGTCTTCCAATTCAATGGGAACGGGAGATGTGCCAGGATCGTCGAAGTATTGGAACCACATCTTGCCTCCGAAAATGTCGGTTTTAAAATGCCCCGCCTTTCCTTTCCTCGTCAACAGCTTCGTGCTTGGCGGCGGGAATTTTGCAACGGCTTCTTTGTATTGGTCCAGCTCAAAATTCAAGCAGCATTTCAGCTTCCCACATTGACCCGCCAGCTTTTGCGGATTCAATGAAAGTTGCTGATATCGAGCCGCGCCAGTAGACACACTTCTGAAATCAGTCAACCATGTAGAGCAGCACAATTCACGTCCACAAACACCAATACCCACCGAGCCTTGCAGACTCCTGCCTCGCGCCAATTTGTCGCATTTCAATGCGCACCTTAAACGCGGAAGCCATGGCTTTTAAAAGCTCTCGGAAGTCCACCCGCTGCTCAGCCGTGTAGTAAAAAGTGCACTTTGTTCCGTCTCCCTGGAATTCGACATCCCCAATCTTCATCTCCACACGGTGGTCGACTGAAATCTGTCTCGCTTCTTTTAGCGTCTCCTCTTCTCGGCTTCTGGCAGCCTGCCAAGTGGTGATGTCCTCCATGGTCGCTTTTCGAACGACCCTTTTGATTTCGTGGGTATCGCGGACATTTTTCGCTTTCATCTGAGCGCGAACCAACTCCCCCGTCAGCGAAACCACACCCATGTCTTCTCCAGGAGAAACATCGACAACCGCGACATCCCCTGTTTGCACGTGGCGGCCCTGACCAATCCTGAAATATCCTTTTCTGTTGCGCTTGAACCGCACCTCCACAATGTCAAATGCGCGCTGTCCTTCGGGAATCGGAACCCCCTCCAACCAATCAAATACGGTCATGACATCGCAGGCACAATTGCCGCAATTCCCATTGGACTTGCAGCCCATTGGCTTACCGTCCTCACCCTTCTTGCATGATGCACAGCCCATTTCTCCGTTGTCCTCGGTTCACGCCGCCGGAATGGCCCGGCCGTTCTTCCGAAGATAAGAACGCGCCATCAAGGGCTCTACTTCGGCCGATGAAGAAGTTCCATCATTCGCATGCTCAAATCCAGAAAAACAGTTCGGCCATATACATTTCCAGCCACTTCACGTGCTGCATTTTCCAAGGTGGATTGCATGTCCACCACATTTCCATGGTGAATGAAGTTGGCGAACTTGTCGGCAAAACCGCGCTCTATCGTGCGAAGTCGCACCGCCGTGGCAGCACCATAATTGCCCACAATGCATTGCCGAACCATGTGAAGGGCGTAAGCCAAGAACTGCTTCTGCGGTTCCCGACCGAGGTCGTGAAATTGATCTGCGATCCCCCGCCGCTTTGCGCCCATCTCGGGCGTAGCAGGTTCTCATCCAATCAACGAACATGGCAAATTCCTCCGCGGAATCTGCCTGAACCAAACGCCTTGCCACAGCCAAATCCCCATCGGCAAGGGCGACAGCATCGGCCACAGCAACTGAGCTGCCTCCTTCGAATTCGAGCCGTTTTTGAATGTCCTCTGCTGAAATCGGCCCTACGGGAATGATCTGGGTTCTAGACAAAATGGTGGCGAGCAAGGATTCTGTGCTGTCGGCGAGAAGAACGAACAACGTCCGCTTGGGCGGCTCCTCCAACAGCTTCAACAACTTGTTTCCCGTATCCGTTCGCATGGTATGTGCTCCCCAAATCACTTGCACTTTTCCACCCTCCAGCATGAGACGTCAAGGACAGTCGCCGCAAGATGTCTGCGGCCTCATGGACAGAAATGAAAGGCTGCTTGTTCCCCAAAGACATCCTGTCCCGCAGGTCGCTCATGTCGAAGTGGGCCCCCAACTCCAAAATGGCCTTGCGCCAAGTGTCCAACTGATCCGCACTCAAAGCCTTGTCCTTGCCGGGAGGTTTGGCCACAGGAAAAGTGAAGTGCAAGTCCGGATGTTGGAGCAAATCGTGCTGCAGACAAGAAGGGCAGACCCCGCATGGACGTGTATCCAACCCCTTGCAATGCAATCGACGTGCAAGAGACAGGGCCAGGGCCAAACCGCCTCTGCCTGGCGCTCCAGTCAGAAGCAGGGCGTGTGCCAGTGCATCGTCATCTGCTCGTTGAGCCAATTGAGCGGACAAAATGGCTTGTCCTATCGCCTCGCGGGTCGCGTCCATGGCTCGAAGATAATCGCCCTTAGGCGTTGGGATTCCAACGCAGTCCAATGCGCACATCTCGCCCCGGAGCGCTGATGCCGGAGGAGAAGACTTTGTAGTGCCGATTCAAAATGTTATGCACCCCAATGCTGAATGTGGCCCGCTCTGTGATGCGGGCCTCCATGTCCACCCCAATGGTCGACCATGCGGGTGTTCCTGACTCCGTCGCCTCTGCGGCATTGTCTGTCGTCCCCGGCCCATAGTCTTCCAATCGCTTTCGGCCACTCCAGCGCCATTGACCAGCCAAAGAAAACCACGTCCACGTTCGCCGCACAGATTGCAGCGCCAAACACAGGAGGTATGTGGGACAGCGGCGCGCCATTGGCGTCCAACCCTTGCGTCATGTTCAACGTCGACCACAAGCGCCAACCCTTGCTCGGTTTGTATACCGCCTTGAATTGCATGCCGCGGATGTTGGCCCTCCCAATGTTCGCGTTGAGCTGAATCACATTGGTGTCCCCTTCCACCACAAGGGTCTCCAACACGCTGCCGTCCGCCAAAATCAAGGAAGAATCTCTGGCTTGAATGGCGTCTACTAAGGCGGTACTGAATGCACTGATGCGGGCCTGAACCCGTCCATCTCTGGTCCGCCAATGGCCCCCAATTTCCGCACTGTACATGCGCTCTGGTCGGAGGCCATCGGTGGGCACCAACGCAAAGCCATCCTTGGCCCTCACTTTTCCCACATCGTCTACGTTGGGGTTTCTAAAAGCTGACGCCAAAATCAAATGTGTTCCCCAAAAGGGACGGGCCTGCCAACGAAACGTGCTGCTTCCCGTCATCGCCCCGCGATTGTATCCCACCGATTCAAACGGCAAGGTCAATCCAAGTTGGTCTTCGAAACGCGCATCCAACCACCCCTTCGAATACCGCGCTGCGCCTTCCCACTTGAGCCGACTCCATTGGCGACTGACCCCCGCATAAGCGGCAACAGAACCCATATTGGCTCCCGCATTGGGATAACGTGTCAAGACCCCATCAGACAGCAAGACCCCATCTGACCTGCGTTCCATCCAAGCATCTGAGCGAACCCGATTGTGGTCCCAACTGCCGCCAAAGCCAACGGACCAGGGGCCCGCATTGCGGTCCACATCCAATTGAACGCTGGCCACGTCTACTTGCTCCAACTGCACCTCTCGATTGGCCGCACCGAAGCGCGCTTTGAGCCGGCTTTCTTCAATTTTCTGGTAAGCAGTGGTGAGACTCACCTTGCCCAAGCCTTCGACCGCAGAGCGAAAACGCAAGGCCGCCAATGTGCGGCGTTGTGGGCCATAATTCCACTCTGCCCATTTGGGCCCACCCCCACTCGACGCGTCGTTGAGCCGGTCAAACCTGGGCACATTGCTGCTGTTGCTGTGCTGAAGATTCAGCTCAACGTTGCGGTCCACGCTTCCGATGCGCACCTTTTGGACCACGTCCGTTTGTGTGTATCCGGTGTTGGGTTGGATGCAGTCGTCGGCATTGACGTCGGCAAAATCAACCACGCTGCTCCCATCCCTTTCTGTCCTCACTCTCCACGGCACCAAACCCCATTCTTTCTCTCCGTGCGGTCGCCAATTGCCCATTTTCAAGTCGCCAAATCGCCGGTGGGTCACGCTGGTGAAACTCGCAAACCCTTCGCGACTCACTTCGGCATCCGCGTGAATGGTGGGGGCATTGGAAACCGAAGAAAACGACATGTAACCGCGGGCTACACTGCCCATTTCCCACCGTGGACTTCGGGTCCGATAGTGAACCACCCCACCGAGGGCATCGCTGCCAAACTGCACAGATGCCGCGCCATGTCGGACTTCGACAGATGAAATGGCAAATGGATCGATGGTCATCGCACTCTGCGAATGTCCGCTCCTGTAAATGGCATTGTTGAGGCGCACACCATCCACAACGAGAAGAATGCGGTTGGCCTCAAATCCCCGCAGAACGGGCGAGCCTCCTCCTTGTTGGCTTTGCTGTACCATGACTTGCCCCGTATTCCAAAGGAGGGTTGCAGCATTAGATGGCCCTTCCCGCGCTATGACATTGGCAGAAATTCGGTTTACGGCCACGGTCGACATGGACTCTCTTGTCGGCTGATCAGCCGACACCACAACCTCCGATAGGTTCACGGATGCGGCCAACATCTGAACCACCGTGTCCAAAGTAGAACTGGGCATCGCCACCGATTGGGTGGCAAAGCCCATGCTTCGAATTTCAAGGGTGTCTCCTTGCAGAAGAAGGTCGTCTAACTCCACACGACCGCTGAGGTCCGTCATTCTTGCGGTCCCTGCCTGGTTTCGGATCACTGCCGCCGGAATGGGATTGCCCGCCTCATCCTGAACTTGAATGACCTGTGCAGCGCCCCAAAGTGATGGCAACACCAAAACCGCACACCAGGCCACGTGCAACCAGAACCCTCTCTTATTCGGAAAGCACCGTGCGAAGCACGTCCCAAGACCGAAGAGGTTTGGGGGTGGACAAATGGAGCTGCAGGTAATGCACATGTTGAAGCACGAGCCGGTTTCGAACATCAGCGGGAAGGGGTTGACTCCTCACCTCATCAATTTTCGTGCCTTGAATGCGAAGAAACGCGGTGGCTTCGGAAGGGGAAAGGAAATCATCCCCCATTGGTGGACCCGCCTCCCAATCTGCAGAGGCCAAATTGAATCGGCCAGACCCCAATGGCGGGAGCAAAGGCGCATCTGGCCGAAGGCCTTGAACTTGAACAGCTTCAACCAAAAAAGCGAGGTGGATGCGCGCGAAAGAAACCTGGGTCTCCAACGCCTCGGCCGCACGCCAAAGGGCATCAAACACTTCTGGGTGCGGGGCGTCGGGTTCCATTGTCCGCATGACCACCTCGGCAAGGAACATCGCCACCGCGCTTCGCGGCACTTCAGACAATGTTCGTTCTTGAGGCAAGGGACGCTCTGTTCGGTCAAATTTGTAGAGCCCGCTTTTCATGGACCGGAACCCCACCAGTTCGAGCATCGACAGCGGTGCGTGCAGGTTATGAGCGCGTCTCGCTCCTTTGGTTCCCTCTCGAACCAAACACCCTACAATCCCATACTCTCGCGTGAATGCACGCAAAATGGCCACCCCGTCCTTGTGACGAATGGTTGCCAATGCAATGGCCGGTTCTTTGCTGTCTTCCTGTCTGCTCAATCCTCGTCGCTGTCTGGTTCGAACAAGTTGCCAATCAAATCACCAAACGTGACATCGGCACCCACTACAGATTGTCCAATTTCGTTGTAAGCCGCGAGGCCATGAAGCACAAACTCCATGTAAGCCAGGGCCTCCGTTCCCTTCACGCCAGGACAATACTTCGAAACCACCTCCTTTAGTCCTTCCACCCTCCGCAGGGCTTCTGCGTAATCTTCATCCGGTTGATCGCGCAGAACAGAGACGTCATTTTGATTGAACCAAGCCACTATGGGCTGATAAGGGTCTTCTACCTTTCCACGCTTCACGGACTCGATGTCGGGGAAGACCGTGGGGAACTCCCTGCGAATGGCCTTGCTCACAAGCGCGAGGGCAACGCCTGCAGGTCCCTCCTGTTCGCCTTCATATACCAATTCGACTTTTCCATTCACCGCTGGAACAACCGCCAAAAGATCGGTGACCCGAACCATCGTTTGGGCCGACCCATTGCGCAACGCGCGCAATTCTCCAGCCGCAATCAGATGCTCCAATGCGCTAATGGGAAGACGCGCAGACACCCCGCTTTTTTCGTCGATGAATTCACTTTCCCTCGCCTCAAAAGCAATGCGCTCCAACACACGCCGAACCACCGTTGGGACCGACACTCGGTCAGATTGACCTGGTTGCCATTTGGCCTCCTGATCGGTGATGGACATGGCGTCGTCCAGAGAGGCCGGATAATGGGTCAGAATCTGACTTTGGATTCGGTCTTTGAGCGGAGTAATGATGGCCCCGCGGTTGGTGTAGTCCTCAGGGTTGGCCGTGAAAACGAATTGGATGTCCAAGTCCAGTCTCATTTGAAACCCGCGAATTTGGATGTCCCCTTCCTGCAGAATGTTGAAGAGCGCCACTTGGATTCGCGGCTGAAGATCGGGCAATTCATTGATGGCGAAAATGCAGCGGTGACTCCTTGGGATGAGCCCGAAATGAAGGGCACGCGGATCACTGTAATCCAAACCTTCATTGGCCGCTTTGATCGGGTCAACGTCGCCAATCAAGTCCGCTACACTCACGTCTGGCGTGGCCAGTTTTTCCACATACCGCTCGCTTCGGTGCATCCAACGCACTGGAGCGTCGTCCCCCATTTCTTCTAGGATGCCCCGTCCTTGATGCGTGATGGGAGCGAGGGGGTCTTCTGGCAAAGGGGCGCCATCCAAGACGGGCACCCACTCATCAAGCAGTTCGGTAAGCCCTCTGGCCATCCGGGTTTTGGCTTGACCCCGGAGCCCAAGCAAATTCATGCTGTGGCCCGCGAGAAGCGCGCGTTGGACGTCGGGAATCACGGTGTCATCGTAGCCCACAATGCCCTCGAACAAGGGCTGATTGCCTTGGAGGCGGGCCACCAAGTTGTTTCGAATCTCAGAGGAGATCGGCTGCGGAGTGTAACCGGAAGCGCGCAAAGCGCCCAAAGTGAAGATGTCGGGAGAATCAGTGGTCATGTAGAATCAGCGGGCTGGGCCGCGTCGGTTGCGTTCGAAATCGGCGAAAATGGTGTCGCCTAGCCCCTGAAGGCCGGTGAAAAAAGCCCGGCCATTGTTGGCTTCGGTGAAATCCGAAACAAATCGCTGCAAGGCCGGGTCTGTGGCGATCATGAAGGTTGTGATGGGGATGCCCAACTTCCGGCATTGCCGGGCGAGGTTGTGGCATTTGCCCGTGATGTAAGGGTCCAGCCCAAAACTGTTTTTATAGTAGCCATCGGCCTCCTTCAAGCAGCTTGGCTTGCCATCGGTGACCATGAAAATCTGACGGTTGGGTGTCTTTTTACGCCGCAAAATGTCCATGGCACGCTCCAAGCCCGCAACTGTGTTGGTGTGGAAAGGCCCCACTTGTAAATACGGCAAATCCGCAACGGAAATTTCCCATGCATCGTCACCAAACACCACTATATCTAGGGTGTCTTTGGGATACTTGACCATCACCAATTCGGCCAGGGCCATGGCGACTTTTTTAGCGGGAGTGATGCGGTCTTCTCCGTACAGAATCATGCTGTGGCTGATGTCAATCATCAGTACAGTCGACGTGGTGCTCCGGAATTCCCTGTCCTCCACCACAAGGTCGTCCTCAGTCATTCGAAAACCCCCGCGGCCACTCAGGGTGCCGATGCCGTGGTTGATTTGGGCATTTCGCAAGGATGCGCTGAAATCCACTTGATCCAACTTGTCGCCAAAGCGGTACGCCCGACGGTCTTCATTGGGCTCATCTCCTTGGCCTCGATCCTTGGTGCGATGGCGCCCTTGGGTGCCCTTTTTTAGGTTGCCAAAAATTTGATCCAACGCCCGCTTGCGCATGTGCTGTTCCCCTCTGGACCCCAGTCTTACACCTCCTTCTCCGGGTCCCGTTGCCTCCCGAAGGAAGCCCTTGGCTTTCAGGTCTTCATAAAAATCATCCAGGGTGTAGTCCGGCTCGGTCAACCCGTGCTGCTCGTCCAAGGTGCGCATCCAGTCCATGGCTTCCTCCACATCGCCACTGGTGTGAGTGACCACCTCTGTGAACAGTTCAAGCAAACGCTCAAAGGGCGTTCTTTTGTCCCGATCGGGCCGAAGTTCATGGAATTGATAACCAAGCATAGAGGAGTCGCACTGGTGTGAGGGTCAAAGATGGAACCAATGGCCATGCGACCGGTTCATTCCTGACCCAAGGAAAGACAAATGCCATGCATAAAGCGAACAGGAGCGGCTTGAGGCGTGTTAACTTCATCCCGCGTCAAAGTGCCGCCTTGCACCGGCCATTTGAGCGCCCGTAAGCTGCACCGCATCCACATGACCTCGGAAATCACGACCCCTTCCTTTGATCGCCTGCCCACCCGACCGGTCCAGATCGGTGGGGTCACCGTTGGCGGAGGTACCCCCATCGTACTGCAGTCCATGACCACGGCGGACACCATGGACATCGAGGCCACTGTTGCGGAATCCCTTCGCATGATTGATGCAGGCTGTCAAATCGTGCGGATCACTGCACCCAGCAAAAAAGAAGCCCTGGCTCTGGGTGAAATCCGAGCGCGATTGGATCAGGCGGGACACCGCATGGTCCCGCTCGTTGCCGACATTCATTTCACCCCGAATGCAGCGGAAGTGGCTGCCGATCACGTCGAGAAAATCCGAGTGAACCCCGGCAACTATGCCGACAAGAAAAAATTCGAGACCCACGAATACACAGAGGAATCTTACTCGGCGGAACTGGACCGCATCCGCGAGCGGTTTACCCCTTTGGTGCGAAAATGCAAAGCCCTCGGAAGGGCCATGCGCATCGGGACCAATCACGGTTCGCTCTCTGACCGGATTCTCAGCCACTATGGCGACACCCCTCTTGGCATGGTCGAAAGTGCGATGGAGTTCTTGAATATCTGCCGCGATGAAGACTACCACGACATCGTCCTTTCGATGAAGGCCAGCAACCCCCAAGTAATGGTTCAAGCCTATCGCATGCTCGCCGACCGCATGCGCTCCGGAGGACGTGGCCTACCCGCTTCACCTGGGCGTAACGGAAGCAGGAGAAGGTGAAGATGGTCGAATCAAAAGTGCCGTGGGCATTGGCACCTTGTTGGCAGAAGGACTGGGAGACACCATTCGCGTGTCCTTAACGGAGGCACCGGAAGCTGAAATTCCCGTGGCCAAGTTGCTTGTGGATCAAGCGGAGGCCGCCCGCCATGGCACCGACGCGTTGGCCCGGGCCACGACCACTCCAGCTTCCTTTGACCGACTGGAATACAAGCGAAGGTCCACCAAGCAGGTAGCGGCCATAGGCGGTGCCCAAGTTCCCGTCGTTTGCCATGATCTTACTGGACGCCCATTGACACAGGCAGGGCTGTTCGGATTGGGCCATCGTTACCAAACCGAACTCGACAAATGGGCGGCAGACGATGCGGCCTGTGACCTCATTTACATTGGTGACAGAACCTGTGACTTTGCACTTCCCGGTTGGCTCTCTGCCCTCCAAGATGCGAAGACCTGGATGGAACACAAAGGCGCAGAAACCCGCCATCACCCCCTTTGGAATTGGGGCGAATTTCAAGCGGCAAAGGCAGAGGGATTCCTCGATGAAAACCTGAATGTCGTCAACTTAAATGCCGCTGAACTAACGAATGAACGCATCGCCTCCATCAACGAGAATGCAGGCACCCCCACTGTGATTTTATTGTCGACCACATCCACAAACGCCTTGTTGTCCCTGCGCGCGGCCTTCTTTCGGCTTCTGCATGCGGGATGCCATTCACCTGTGATCGTGGAACGGGACCTCTCACATCTCGGCGCCGAATCTTTGCAGCTCCAAGCTTCTTCCGATTTGGGTGGCCTTCTTCTCGACGGGTTTGGAGATGGCATTTGGATTCGCGGAGCCGTGGGCATTCAAGGGGGGCTCAGGGCCCTCAATGGAACTGCATTCGGCATCCTACAAGCAACAAGGACGCGCATCAGTCGCGCAGAATACATCAGTTGCCCTTCCTGCGGAAGAACCCTGTTTGATTTACAGGAAACCACAGCAAAAATTCGATCGGTAACCGATCACCTCAAAGGAATTAAAATCGGAATCATGGGGTGCATCGTCAATGGCCCCGGCGAGATGGCGGATGCCGATTATGGATATGTGGGCACGGGTCCCGGCAAAATCACGCTGTACAAGGAGAAAGAAGTGGTGGAGCGGAACATTCCCGAAGCCGAGGCTGTGGATGCGCTTATTGAGCTGATTCGCTCACACGGGGATTGGGTTCCTGCCCCTGACCGAGCCAGCTCTTCTGTTTGAGCACCACCCATGCCACGCCCAGTGTGATGGCCACGTCGGCTATGTTGAAGATGGGGGGAAAGACTTCCATTCCTACCCATGACTCAACGGGGAACCAGCTCGGCCATTGCACCGAAATGTGCAGCATGTCCACCACGTTGCCTCTGAACCACGGGGCATAGCTCCCCCAGTCTCCCTGCCAAGACCAATTGGCCGGTTGAGAAAAGGAGCTTCTGGTGAACAGCCTTCCATAAAAAATACTGTCGACGATGTTCCCCGCAGCACCCGCCAGAATCAGAGAAAGTGCTTGACGAAAGCCTCGCGGCGAGCCCGTTTTGCCCATGCGATACAGGTGAATAGAAAGCAGCACTACCGCCACCACCCTGAACGCCGTCAAGATGTACTTTCCCGTGGCTCCGGGCAATGCCCAGCCAAAAGCCATTCCATCGTTTTCGATGAATTGAATGTCAAATGCGCCTGGAATCCAGCTCACCCTTTCAGCCAAAGCAAAAGAGAGTTTAACGCCCACTTTCACCACTTGATCAAGGACCAAAACTGCAGCGACAATCCACGCAGCCCCTGCGGGTCTTACATCAGTGCTCAACGTCTTTGGTCCTGCTGGTTCTTCGCCTCGATGGACATGGTCGCATGCGGAACAAGCCGCAAACGTTCCTTCGCAATCAATTTTCCTGTCACACGGCAAATGCCGAATGTCTTGTTTTTGATCCGAAGCAGCGCATTCTCGAGGTTCATGATGAACTTCTGCTGACGCGCTGCCAGCTGGGCAGTCTCCTCCCTGCTCATCGTATCGCTTCCGTCCTCCATCATTTTAAATGTGGGAGCGGTGTCTTCCGTCCGATTGTCGTCCTCGTAAGACAAGGAGCGTTGCAATTGGTCAAAGTCAGAGCGCGCCTGCTCCAACTTGGAGTGGATGAGCGCCTCAAACTCTTGAAGATCTGAGTCAGAAAAACGTGTATTGGCCATGGTTCATTAAATGGCGACCATGGCTATGGCCACAGTCATTTGGGGTTCCAATTCCTCCTCTTTCGCCTCGGGGCCAACTGAGCCCCATGTCACCTCCTCTGCGAGGGTTTCGCTTCGAATATAGTCCAAATTAGAAGCCACAGAATCCTGCAGTTCTTGTGGACCATCTAAGGTGAGTTTGATTCGGTCTGTCACCTCTAAACCGCTGTCTTTTCTATGTTGCTGAATCCGATTCACCAGTTCTCTGGCCAATCCTTCTTCGCGAAGCTCCGGAGAAATTTCAATGTCCAACGCCACAGTAACCCCTCCTTCGCCAGCCACGAGCCAACCAGGGATGTCCTCTGTTTGCACATCGACATCGTCCAATAAAAGCTCCACTGGTCCCTCGTCCAAGGTCAAATTCAAGCGTCCTTCTCTCTCCAGCATGCGAATGTCCTCCTGACCCAAGCCGCCGATGGCCGCAGCGACGAGCTTCATTCGCTTGCCGTATCGCGGCCCCAACTTTTTAAAATCGGCCTTCAAACGCTTGGTTAAGATCGTGCTGTCCTCGGAGAGGGGCTCTACAGCTTTCACATTGACTTCCCCTTTGACCAAATCTGCAACGGCAGCCAGACGCTCACCAAAAGCGGCATCCAGTACGGGAACCAATATGCGCTGAAGGGGCTGTCTTACCCGAATCTTTTCACGTTTTCTCAAGCTCAAAGTCAATGAACTTAGGCGCTGCGCCAATTCCATTCTGGCCTCGAGTTCACCATCGCGCAGGGCTTCATCCACTGTGGGCCAATCTGCCAAATGCACGGACGTCTCCCCACCGAGATCTTGCCAAAGTCGATCGGCATAGAAAGGGGCAATGGGAGAGGCCATCAGAGCCACTGTGCTCAAGCAGCTGTGCAATGTGGCATAGGCCGCTTGCTTGTCGGTGTCTGACTCGCTTTTCCAAAACCGACGGCGTCCCAAGCGCACGTACCAATTGCTCAAATCATCCACCACAAATGACTGAATCAGGCGTCCTGCACGGGTGGGTTCGAAACCATCCAATGCTGCGCCCACTTCTGCAATGCAGGTGTGCAATCGGCTCAGGATCCAGCGGTCGAGCTCTGGCCGACTCGCCACGGAAGGAGACGCTGATTCCGGATTCCAACCGTCAATGCCCGCGTACAATGCCATAAAGGCATAAGTGTTGTGAAGGGTCCCAAAGAATTTGCGTTGGACCTCTCCGATGCCCTCTGTGTCGAAGCGCAGGTTGTCCCACGGTTGAGCATTGGTCAGCATATACCAACGTGTCGCATCGGGGCCATACTTGGCCAAAGTCTCAAACGGATCGGCTGCATTGCCCAATCGCTTGGACATCTTTTGGCCGTTCTTGTCCAATACAAGTCCGTTGGACATGACCGTTTTGTAGGCCACTTTGTCGAAGACCATCGTTGAAATCGCGTGCAGCGTGTAAAACCAACCACGGGTTTGGTCCACACCTTCGGCAATGAAGTCCGCCGGGAAAGACAACCCACCATCCGGTCCGTCGACCCTGTCCCGATTTTCAAAGGGGTAGTGCCACTGTGCATAAGGCATGCTGCCCGAATCAAACCAAACATCAATCAAGTCTGATTCGCGATGCATGGGGCGGCCGTCTGTGGCTTTCAATACAATGCCGTCGACTATGTGCTTGTGCAAATCAATCTTCGCATAGTTCTCATCCGACATGTCCCCGGGAACAAAATCGGCAAAGGGGTGGACCTTCATTAAGCCCGCTTCCACGGATTCTGTGCACGCTGAGCAGAGCTCTTCAACAGAGCCGAAGCACTTCTCCTCCGTACCGTCTTCGGTTCTCCAAATGGGGATGGGAATGCCCCAATATCGAGAACGGCTCAAGTTCCAATCGTTGAGGTTCTCCAACCACTTTCCAAAACGACCTGTTCCAGTAGAAGCTGGTTTCCACTGAATCGTGTCGTTGAGCTCTCGCATCCGGTCCTT
Source organism: uncultured Flavobacteriales bacterium (assembly GCA_949373165.1). Taxonomy (GTDB): domain Bacteria; phylum Bacteroidota; class Bacteroidia; order Flavobacteriales_D; family Sanyastnellaceae; genus UBA8752. The sequence continues at coordinate 23,210 of CASICO010000053.1, forward strand.
TGCGGCCGTGGCGCGAATGAACCAACTGTCGAGAGGATAGTATAAAATTGGTCTGTCTGTCCTCCAGCAATGGGGGTAACTGTGCTTGTACTTCTCGACCAAAAATGCCCGACCCCGTGTTTTGAGGTCAATGGCGATCTCGACGTCGACTGACTTTTCAGGTGCTTCTCCGTCGTGGTACTCCTGCTTTACAAAACGCCCAGCAAGCGGGCCGCACTCCGGCCTCAAGCGACCTTGAAGATCCACCAGCGGAACCCCTTGTCCTTGACCGTCATCCACCAACATGGGAGGGATTCCAGCCGCTTGAGCCACCCTGGCATCGTCCGCACCAAAGGTCGGAGCTGTGTGCACGATTCCCGTGCCATCCTCGGTGGTCACAAAATCTCCCGGAATGACCTTGAAGGCCGCCTCGGGGCGCTCCATTGGCTGTGTCCAATCGATGAGCTGTTCGTAGCTCAACCCGACCAAGTCCTCCCCTTTAACCGTGGCGAGCACCTCGGATTCAGGGGATTTCTTCCCCCCGAAATGCTGGCCAAACAAGGCCTCCGCCAAAATCACCACGCCCGCCTCCCCGGTGTAACGATTGGTGGTTTTTACAATGTGATAGTCAATCTTGGCCCCCACCGTCAACGCCGTGTTGGACGGCAGTGTCCAAGGTGTCGTGGTCCACGCCAACAAATCCACCGGCAAACCCTCGGCCTTGCCTTGGGCCCAACCGCGAACCCGATCGGCATCAGCTGGATTCAAACGAAACTGCGCCACGACCGTTGTGTCGGTCACGTCCCGATAAGCCCCTGGCTGATTCAATTCGTGACTGCTCAATCCAGTCCCTGCCTTGGGGCTATATGGCTGAATGGTGTACCCCTTGTACATCAGTCCTTTCTGGTGCATCTGCGAAAGCAGCCACCAAACGGACTCCATGTACTTGGGTTGGTAGGTCACATAAGGAGCGTCCATGTCGACCCAATACCCCATGCGACGGGTCAAGTCATTCCACTCTTGGGTGTACTGCATGACCGACTCACGACAGGCCGTGTTGTACTCCTCGACCGAGATTTTTTGACCAATGTCCTCTTTGGTGATGCCCAAGGCCTTTTCAACACCCAGCTCAACAGGAAGCCCGTGGGTATCCCAACCTGCCTTCCTCTCTACCCGATCACCTTTCAAGGTGCGGTAGCGACAAAACAGGTCTTTGAGCGCCCTGGCCATCACGTGGTGAATGCCCGGCTTACCATTGGCAGAAGGGGGCCCTTCAAAGAAAACAAAGCGCCGGTCCTTTGGTCGGGACTCCACACTGCGCTGAAACACGTTGTCCTCTTCCCATTGCTTCATCACCTCATCGGCGATGTTGGGCAGTTGAAGGGGGCCTCGTTCGGGAAAACGTCGGGTCATGGATCAATGGCGGACTGGTTGGGAATTCCTTCCTGCCCGGTCGCGCGAAGATAACCCGCCTCCTTGCGGCAAGGAAAGGTTAGATTTCTGTGACTTTCAACATGTTGGACATCCCGGCCTCCGCGATCGGCATGCTTGCCACGTGGATGACACGGTCACCCTCCTTGACTGCACCCTCCTTCTGCAAGATGTTTTTGACGTCGGAGATTGTGTGGTCCGTAGACACCATCTTGTCGTACAAGTGTGCTTCTACTCCCCAGCACAACCCCAATTGGCCCAGAATGCTCTGATTTCCAGTGAAAACATGGATGGTTGCCTTGGGTCGCTGACTGGCCACCTTGTAGGCAGTGTATCCACTAAATGTCATGGTCACAATCGCCTTGGCTTCCACCCGTTGGGCTAGCTCACAAGCATTGTAACAAATGGCATCGGTCACTTGACGCTCCGGGCGAATCGTCTCCGGCTCACGAAACAAGTGATAAATCCGAGGCTCTTTCTCAATTTCAGTCACGATGAGGCGCATCGCTTTGATGACTTCAATGGGGTGCTCACCCACCGACGTTTCCCCACTCAACATCACAGCATCTGCGCCATCCAAAACCGCATTGGCCACGTCGGTCACCTCTGCCCTTGAAGGCGCAATGCTGTCGATCATGGACTCCATCATTTGGGTGGCCACAATGACCGGCTTCCCTTCACGCTGACACATTTCAATGGTCCGCTTCTGGATCATGGGCACTTGCTCCATGGGCACTTCTACTCCCAGGTCGCCACGGGCAATCATGACCGCATCTGTGCACTTCACAATGCCATCCAAGTCCGCAACAGCCTCTGGCTTCTCAATCTTGGCCACAATCCGAGCATGACTGCCCGCGGCTTGAATGCGGTTTCGCAAGTCCACCACGTCGGCCGAGGACCGAACAAAACTGAGCCCAATCCAATCCACACCCAATCCCAATGCAAAATCCAAGTCTTCACAGTCCTTGGTGGTCAGGCTGGGCAAACTGATCGCAGTGGACGGCAAATTCAGCCCCTTTCTCGAATTCAAAATGCCCCCATGCTCAACCACGCATACGACTGTATCGATGCCATTGGACTCTTCTACCCGCAGCCTCAATTTCCCATCATCGAGGAGCACAGGCTCTCCAGAATTGACATCGGCAGCAAACTTGTCGTAGCGCGTCCAAGCCACTTCTGAATTTCCGACTCCCTCTCCGACTTTGATGGTCAATTTTGACCCTGAGATCAACTCAGCGCCATCTTCCATCATCCCCACGCGGAGCTTTGGTCCCTGCATGTCGGCCAGAAGAGCCGTGTAGGTGCCCAGTGCTTTGTCGATGTCTTTTACCCGCTGGACCGTGGTCGCATGGGTCTCGTAATCTCCGTGGGAGAAGTTCAAGCGGATGACGTTGACCCCTTCACGGATCATGCCTTCCAAAACGTCAGATGACGTACTTGCTGGGCCAACAGTGGCCACGATTTTGGTGAATTTTTGAGACATCAGCAATGACGTTCTTTCCTAGGTTTCATTCGTAATACAACACCTCGTGACCTCTCACTGCCTTGGCTTCCACAGGGAAACACGCAGCAACTCGTCTCATGGTGCGCAGCCCGTCCATCAATTGACTGGCCTGCTCACCAATCATGGATTCAATCCGAAGCAGGTAGTCAAAATGGACAAGGTTGGGGATCATTGCCCCTTCCGGTGACCGGTTCCAAACGACATCGAAGGTCCATCCTCCGAATTCGTCTTCATGCCGCCAAACACAATGCTGGGTTGGCGGACGCTTTTTGTGCAGCACCTGCAACTCCTGATGAAAGGAGAGCTCGGTGCCCAGAGCGCGATTCAGATTCCAACAAAATCGATGGCCTGCATCAGCACAGCTTACCCCAAGAAAGTCAAAGGGTAAATCCTCTTCCTCGATATCGAGTCGAAGGGTGGTTGCCATTACTGTTCAGACCAACGCCTCAAACTGGGCCCTTAGTCGTCCCCGAAGATATGGCGACAAGCAACGCGCGCGGCTGACTGCTCTGCTGACTTTTTAGATGGACCATCTGAAGTGCCCATCACCTTGCCACCAACAAGCACTTGCATTTCATAAAGATGCTCTCCATCCCGCTTGAATTCTCTCACCACATTGAACTGGACTTTCCGCTTGCGCTTTTGTCCCCATTCATGAAGTTTACTCTTGAAATCGACGGTCGCCTGGAGGCGGTTCTTCATGTCGAAACGCTTGAACAATTTCAGCACACCTCTCCGTGTCCGGCGGAAACCACGGTCCAGGAACACCGCACCCACAACGGCTTCCATGGCATTTCCCCGCAAAGAGGCATGCACAGAGGCTTTGCCCGTCTGGGCATCCAACAAGTGCTCAATTCCAATCTCTTCCCCGAGCAAATTCAACGCCTCACGGCTCACCAATCGGGCTTTCATTTGGGTCATCTCACCTTCATCCCCATTTGGAAACTGGCGAAACAACATCTCCACAACAATCATATCTAAGACGGAATCCCCGAGGAATTCAAGCCTTTCATTGCTCGGAAGCCCCTCCTTTTGACAACCCAAGGAACTGGAATGGCGAAAGGCCTCGAGATAATAAACAAGACGCGCTGGCCTCACGCCAAAATGACGGCGAATGAACCTCTTGATGCGTGCTTCTCTTGTGCTCCGAATACCAAAGGGCATCAGTACTTGCGTACGATGACTGAGGCATTGTGTCCGCCAAAACCAAAGGTGTTGGAGAGGGCGGCGCGGACGGGCCGCTCCTTCTTCACGTTGAACGTGTAGTCCAGCGATTGATTCAATGCGGGATCGGGATCCGTCGAATTGATGGTGGGCGGCACCACATCTTCCGTGATGGCCATGATGCAAGCCAACGTCTCGATCGCGCCTGCCGCACCCAAAAGGTGGCCAGTCATCGATTTTGTGCTGGAAATGCTCAAGGATTTAGCGTGATCGCCAAACACTTCTTCAATCGCCTTGACTTCCGCCAAGTCTCCCAAAGGAGTGGAGGTGCCGTGAACGTTGACGTAATCCAACTCATCCGGCGTCATTCCAGCATCTTCAAGTGCAGCGCGCATCACGTTTCTCGCCCCCAGTCCTTCTGGATGAGGCGCAGTCATGTGGTGGGCATCTGCTGAAGCGCCACCGCCCATCACCTCACAGATGATGTTCGCGCCTCTGGCCTTGGCATGTTCTAAAGACTCCAGTACGACCGCACCAGCGCCTTCCCCCAAGACAAAACCATCCCGGTGCACGTCAAAGGGCCGTGACGCGATTGATGGGTCGTCATTGCGCGTAGACAAAGCCTTCATGGCTCCAAATCCACCAATACCGGCCTCTACCACTGCAGCTTCTGCACCCCCACTGACCATTGCATCGGCTTTTCCATAGCGGATGGCGTTGAATGCGTCAATGATGGCGTTGGTTGCGCTGGCACAAGCCGAAACACAGGCGTAGTTGGGCCCTCTAAATCCATACTCCATGCTGATGTGGCCAGCACAAATGTCCCCAATCATTTTGGGGATGAAGAAGGGGTTAAAGCGGGGCGTTCCGTCTCCTTGTGCAAAAGACATAATCTCATGCTGGAAGGTGAACAAGCCACCAATTCCACTGCCGAAAATGACCCCCACCCGATCCAGGTTGGGATTGGACTCAGCCAGTCCGGACTGTGCCACCGCTTGACGCGCCGCCACCATACCATACTGAGCATAAGGGTCCAGCTTGCGCGCTTCCTTTCGATCGAAGTGCTCAAGCGGATCCCAATCCTTCAATTCGCAGGCGAATTGGGTCTTGAATTTGGATGCATCAAACCGGGTAATGGGCCCAGCCCCACTGACACCCTTTTTGAGGGCATCAAAGAAGGAAGGAACGTCGTTGCCCAAAGGTGTTAGGCAACCCAGTCCCGTAATGACGACACGCTTCAGCTCCATCAGGGGCTTACTTCGCGTTTTCGATGTACTCAATGGCTTGGCCAACAGTACCAATTTTCTCGGCCTGATCGTCCGGGATGGCAATGTTGAATTCTTTCTCGAATTCCATAATCAACTCAACGGTATCGAGAGAGTCGGCACCAAGGTCATTGGTGAACCCAGCCTCGTCGTTTACTTCGGAAGCTTCTACGCCGAGCTTGTCGACGATGATAGCGGTCACTTTTTCGCGGATTTCAGACATGCTTTCAATTCTTGTGAATGCGGTGCAAAGTAAATGCCCGATTTCTAAGTGTGGCGCACTGAAATCACACTTGAGGGAAAGTTCCCATTTTCATCGTTGAAAACACACTTAAACCACTGTTATACAGGGATTTAATTTTTCACTTTATCTCGGGATTCGGA
>CASICO010000054.1 GCA_949373165.1 uncultured Flavobacteriales bacterium
ACCAAGGGTGATATGTCCACGTAAATCTTGTTCCAAACCGGATTTAAACCATCATCGGTCGCCGTGAGAACCATCCCCGGTAGCACTGTCTCCTGACCATTTCGGAATCCGTACAACCCCACCACAAACGTTTGATCACAGCGGTAGTCCATCTCAAGAAATGCAGGGAAATTGATTTGCAAATCATATTCCTGTTCCACCGTTCGCACACGGGCGAGCTCTGCGCCCTCCGACACTTCCAAACGGCCAGACTTGGCCCCCTCGAAAACAAAACTGCCATCTCCGACCCTTTCCAAACCCTCACCCCCGACCAAAGACCCAAACACGTTTGAATTCTCGAAGTCCTCAATGGGCACGTACCTCACGTTCTCCACCAAACCCAATTCGGGAACCAAAGTATCCCGGACTCCCGGGCCAAATTCGGGCAGGTATTCCACCGTGGTATAAAAGGGATAAGGTGCCCTGCGGTCACTAAGTCCATTCTCTCGAATGCCCGGAAGCAAAGTCAGGGCGCCTTCTTGGGCATCTGCGGGGAGAATTGGAACCACCGCTGGAAGTGGAAATATGCCGATCACATCGGTTGAGCTGTAAACCCAGATGTCTGTGATGTTGCTCGATGCTGTACCCTGCAATTCTCCCGGGACAAAATTCACGTCAGGCACCACCAAATAAGAAGGGAGATCCTGGTCAGGTTGAATCAGGGAACAGCCCCAAAGCCCCAAAATCGCGAGCGCAACTTGCAAGGGCTTCAGAAAGCGTTGAACAACAAAAGGTCTACGCATGGTTAGGTCGATTGGCCCGAATTTCCTTCGGCCGAAGGTAAACTCGCGCACTTCTGGAACGGCCTGTTTTCGGCCAAGCGTATCTCACGACGCGCATTGTTTTCAACACCCCCCCTTGAGAAGAACGCCTTAACGAATCACCAGAATGTGTCCTGACTTCCGGATGACTTTCCGAACCTGCGATGTAGGGTCCCTGAAGGTGACTTGAAAAGCGTAAATGCCATCCCTTACGTAGAACAACTTTTCGTCGAGCGGCCGACTGTCTTCTCGGTACCCACCCGTCCAATATTCTGTGCTTTTGTTTGTCTGCCAAATCACACCGCCCCATCGATCAAACACTTTAAGGTCATACTCCTGGGGCTCACAATCCAAAGTTGGTCGCCAAGCATCGTTGATGAGGTCGCCATCAGGCGTGAATGCACTGGGTGCAAAAACAGCACAACCACAAGGCACTTCTACAACCGATGACGAATCGGTTATTGTGCCACAATCCGTAGTATATGTTGCGATGTAAAGGCCATCTTGATTGACTTGACGACTGGCTCCTGTATATCCGTCATTCCACAAAACAGGCTCTGGCAATCCCGTCTCTAGAAACACCACTTGATCCGGGCAGAACTCAAGAAGTTCCGGCAACCCCATCTCTGGGAGTGCCCCGGATGGAACCACAATGCTGGCTGCGACTCCACAGCCTGACGCGGACACCACAGCCTCGGCAAAATACACACCCGGCTCCATCACGGTTAAGCCTCCTGCGGTCTCCTCCTGCCCATCCACAACCCAGTCTTCCCAACCCGTAGGAAAGGGTATGAAAGCGAATTCACCTGGGCACAATGGGTCAACAACGAATGTCGGCGCATCGCCAGAACCGGAAAGCACAAAGGCACTGTCTTCGCTTGCGCATCCTTCGAATGCCGATACGGTTACACTCTGCCATCCCTCGTCGTCGCCGGACCAAGTCCAATTCACACTTCCATCGGACCATTCAGGTCCAAAACCCACCAACGGATCCACAGCCAAACTCGCCTGGGATCCCGGGCACAGCAATACTGTATCGGGCAGCGAGAGGTTGGGTGGCGACAGGACCGCGACTTCGATGCTCAAGGCTGTGGTCACCCCGCATTCATCCAATATGCTTGCCGTGTAAACCACCCCCTCGGAAGGCGACGCCTCTGGCTGTACCAAATTGGCATCATCCAAGCCCTCAATCGGCGACCAAACCACACTGGACGATTCGTCCATTGTCAAATTCAGCAAACCAGCATCGCCATTGCACAGCGACAAGAGTGGCGACAACGACGCTTGATCAGGAACGATAGCCGCGACAACCACAAAGGTGTCCACTTGGCATCCCGTCGTCGACTCCGTGGCTTGGATGAGAAAGTCACCAGGTTCCACAAGCCAACTTCCTGGCATCGCATTTCCATTCACCGTCCAATCCGTAAATCCGAGCGGCCAAGCAATCAAGGTGTCTTGACCCGAACAAACCGGCGACGTGGAAGGCCAAAGCCAAGTCTCGGGCTCGAGTGCTTCGACCAAGGTGCTGTCCTGAATTTGACAGCCATTGGCTCCTTCAATGGTCACAGCTTGCCACCCAGCCGTGTTCCCTGTCCACGAGACGGCTTCTGTTCCGTCTGACCAAAGAATGGAAACTGCATCTGCTGGCACCTGCGCCTGTAAGGTCACTTCCTGTCCTGAACAAAACGTTTCTGAATCGGGCAAATCAGGATCGGGCAGGGAGCTCACCTGAACTTCGGTTTGCGCGGTCAGTGTCTCACCGCACAGGTCGGTCCACGTTGCGGTGTACACAGTCGTGGTCAATGGAGAGGCCATGGTCACGGCCGAATTGGGGGAGGACAAGCCTTCCACTGGCATCCAAGACACAGTGCCATCTTCCGCCTGCAATGCCAATTCAACTTCGTCTCCTTCACACAGGATATGCTCGGGCGACAAGCCAACAGAAGCCGATGTGATGCACGCCACTTGTGCGTTACTCGACCCTCCAGTAGACCCCGTAAAACCCCACCACAATTCGTTTTGGCCATCAAAAATTTCGTCCGTGATGTCCATGACGAGAGACAATCGCAATTCACAATCGAAATACAATTCAATGAGCGTAGCGTTGGGGTCCCAGGTCAACTTGAAGCGATGCGGTTGACCGTCCTCAATGTTGGCCCCATCCGACCTGGCGGACACTGGGCCTGCCAAATTGAAGTACGGCGCATTGTGCCAGTTCAGGCCATCGCGGTGAAAGGCCACATGATCGGAGACCGGGTCCCCCACGTCGTTGTTTTGCCACGTGTCAATCTCGACACCAAAACTCGGATTAAACCCCTCAAAACCAAGACCTCCGCCAGCAATGCCAATGGCATAAGGACCCACCGACTGCATCACGAAAACGACACCATCTGCACCGTCCGCATCCGTGTCACCAAGGTTCAACTCAACTTCAATGGCGAATGGAACGTCTAAATCAATCTGATCATTAAACCAAACTGCACCCAGCTCCCAATCGTTGTCATCGGTGATTTGATAACAGTCGTTGCCCAAGGCTTCTGAGTCCCCGACGAAAGTGCACACAGGCTGAGCTTGTCCCGAGCGTGGGACAAATGACAATGCCAATAAAAACAACAGTGCAAGCCGCATGGAACAAAGTAACAAAAGCTTGAACGCTTCGGTTGCTTCAATCCGCCTCGAATCTCCGTTCTAACAGGACTTTAAGCAGAAACTGCCGCTGCCGCTTTGGCGTGATCCGCGAGGAATGTTGCCAATCCACTGTCGGTCAAAGGATGCTTGAGCAACCCTTTGATGGCACTCAAGGGTCCTGTCATCACATCTGCACCAATTTGAGCGCATTCGATGACGTGCATGGTGTGACGCACCGAAGCAGCCAAAATCTCCGTCTCGAACATGTAATTGTCGTAAATGCCACGAATCTGCTCGATGAGGTGGAGACCATCGGTAGATATGTCATCCAAACGGCCAATGAACGGGCTCACATAACTGGCACCCGCTTTGGCTGCAAGCAATGCCTGACCTGCCGAAAAGACCAGCGTGCAGTTGGTCCGGATGCCCTTGTCGGAGAAGTATCGAAGCGCCTTCACGCCATCCTCAATCATGGGGACTTTGACCACAATGTTGTCGTGCAAAGCCGCGAGGGACTCCCCTTCTCTGACCATGTCTTCAAAACGGGTGCCGATGACCTCGGCGCTAACATCTCCATCGACAATGTTGCAAATGTCCACGTAGTGCTGACGAACCGCACTCGGTTCTGAGATGCCTTCCTTGGCCATTAGGCTCGGATTGGTGGTCACTCCGTCGAGGACTCCGAGGGCCTGAGCTTCGCGGATCTGATCGAGGTTGGCGGTGTCGATGAAAAACTTCATGTGGTCGGGGTTTTGTCGGTGTGCAAAAGTAGAATGACCGGCATCCGCAGGCCGGAGCCCGAACATCCCTTTTGTCCACGAGGAATACCGGGTGCCACAATTCAACCAAACCACTGGCCTTACGAGGGCAACCCAAGTGAACAACGAAGAAAACGAACCGACCAACGTCCCGATGAAACCGCAAAAGATGGGTTTAATTGCCACATGCTTTCCAAAGACGAAAAAGAGAACATCAAGCGGGCCATCGACAAAAAAGCACATGACTTGGACGTCCGCATTGAGGAATACAAAGAGCTAACCAAGCCCATCCCTCCAAGCGACGCGATTGGGCGGGTGAGCCGAATGGATGCCATCAACAACAAATCCGTCAATGAAGCCGCACTTCGACAAGCAGAGAATTTGAGGCAGGGGCTTCACCGCGCCATGAGCAGACTGAACGACGACCGTTTTGGATTGTGCAATGGATGCGGAAAACCCATCCCAACAAACCGTTTACTCCTCATGCCTGGAGCCGTTTCATGCGTCCGCTGCGCCGGATAAAATTGCGAGATTTTGGGTTGGACGGCGGTTCGGATTTCGCGAACTTAAGGGCATGCTCATCGAGATTCACCCCAACAACCCCGAGGCGAAGAAAGTCGCCCAAGCCGTTGAATTGCTGAAAAAAGACGGCGTCATCATCATCCCTACGGACTCCGTTTACAGTTTTGCTTGCGCTTTGGGATCCTCCAAAGGACTGGACAAGATGGCGCGACTGCGGGACCTGAACCCCTCTGAAGCCAACTTCTCGCTGATTTGCGAAAACCTAAGTCAAGTCAGCCAATACGTCGCCCCCCTTTCACAACCGATTTTTAAGTTGATGAAGCGGGCCCTTCCTGGCCCGTTTACATTCATTTTAAACGCTGGAATCAAAGTCCCACGAATCTTCCGGAAATCAAAGAAGGAAGTGGGCATCCGACTACCCGATCACAACGTACCGACCGCCATCATTGAAATACTTGGCCGTCCGTTGGTTGTGAGTTCAGTGCTGAACGATCAAGAAGAAACCGAATACATGACCGATCCAGGACTGGTTCACGAACGCTATCGAAACCAAGTGGAAGCGGTCATCAGTGGCGGCTTGGGCAACCTAGAAGCCTCCACCGTGATGGATTGCACGGGCGATGAGCCTGTGGTCATTCGCGCGGGCCGCGGAAAACTCGAAGGATTGGTTTAGCCGAGCCGAAGCCCGATGGCTGCGCCTTTCCTGACATTTGTCAATGGTGGGGATTTTCGCAACGGCTCTTGCTAGTTTAGGGGGAGATGAGAACCCCTTGCTTTTTACTGCTGGCTCTGATTTTTTCGGGCACTTCGGTTTGCGCTCAATTCGATGTCCCTCAAGCCAACTTCTTCGAGCCTGAGACACTCTCCGCTGAATTGACCCCCACCTTGAGACCCGAGGCCAGTCAGGGGTTCAAACTCGACCGAGCATCCTTTGATGCTTTCCGCACCTCTGCTCCAGACCGCTTCACTTGGGCCATGAGCTTTCCCAACGGAAGTTCAAGGACATTGCGATTTACGCGTTTCGAAAACCTGTCCGAGAGCTTGGAGATTGCCGTCACGGACGGCAATGGGTTCCACATGGAATCCATCGCACCGCGCATCATCACTTACGCCATTGATGGTGAAGATGCATCGGGCACGCTCATCTTGATGAAGGACCACGTTCTGGCCAACCTTAACCTGGGCGCCAAACGATGGGAAATCAACCACCGAGGCCATGGTCATCATGCCCTCTTCCCCATCGACGAATCCAAAGACGATCGGATTTTCTCGTGCGGCGTCGAAGACGCGTCGTCCCTGCCTGTTGTGGATGGCACCGCAGCACAAATGAGCAGCTCTTCGCTACTGGAGTGTGTGGAAATCGGCATTGAAATCGACCAATTCACATTCAACGCTCTGGGCTCAGATGTTACCGACGCTGTGGATTGGGCCTTGGCCATCCTGGCGTCTGTCGATCAGATCTACCGAAATGAACTGAACGACCTCATCACGCTTCAGGCACGCTTCATCCACGTGTGGACCTCCCCCGACCCTTACGCCTCTGTTGTCAATGACGGAGGCGGCCTGCTCGGCGCGTTCAATTCCGAATGGAACACCAACCCTGACTTCAATGCGATTCCATTGGACTTGAAACACTTCTTTACGATGCGAACCAACATTGGCACCGGTGGCATTGCCTATCTCAATGGTTTGTGCAACAGCTACAATGCCGGCGTGAGCGGAAACCTATCCAGCACGACGACCTACAACATCAACACTTACGCTTGGAATCTCGACGTTGTCGCTCACGAAATGGGCCACAATTGCGGGGCCAACCACACCCATTGGTGCGGGTGGCCTGGCGGCCCCATCGACAACTGCGGTAGCTATGAAGGGGATTGCACAGGGTACACCAACAACCCCGCGGGACAGTTGGGCACAATTATGAGTTACTGTCATGCCATTTCTGGTGGAAGCAAGACGCTGCAGTTTCACCCTACAGTAGAAAACAACGCGTTGATCCCGACATTTAATGCCGCGTCCTGCATCGGAACCTGTGGAGACTTGGTGACCGAAACCACCAGCTTGTTTTGTGGAGATGTCAACGCCTGCAACTACTCAGCCGGAGACACCAACAACGATGGATGCCTCTATCCAGATGACTGCTCTGAGTGCGACCCCAATGGCGGACTTACAGGAGGCATATCCGTTCCGGAAATCGTGACCTCGTTGGCGGCCACGGGCGTAGAGACCTCCACATTTAGCGCCTCGGGAACCGCGCTCCTGATGAACATTACACTGCTCTTTGACAACCCCCAAAGTGGGAGTTCATGGTCAGGAGACATCCTGCTCGGCTTGTGCGCCCCCTCAGGTGACTGTCTTGAAGTGGGCGGATATGACCAGTCCTTCGGCTACCCGAGCGCCGGCACATGGCCAGGTGCGTGGAACGTCGCCGCTGCAGGGACATACACGGCCTCCATCAACCTGGCCGCGACGGCACTTGAAGGCACAGGAGATTGGACAATCCAAATCATGAATGGCTGGGGTGGTTCAGGCATCGTTGACTACACTGTCAACGTCGAGTTTCCTGGACTCTGCGACGGAAATTCCGATGTACTGGGCTGCACAGACCCAACCGCTTGCAACTACGACGAGGCCGCCAATGTGGATGATGGCGGATGTCTGTACAACGATGCCCTTGGCCTTTGCGGAGGCGATTGTGAAGAGGACGAGAACAACAACGGCATCTGCGACAACCAAGAATCATGTGGCGAAGCGGCCTGCGGAGAAGGCACCTATTGGGATGTCTCCTCCGGACTCTGCCTTTCCGTGCAGTTGCTGTGCTCTGGAGATGTGGACTTCGACGGGTATGTTACGGTCACGGACGTACTCAACACCCTCGGCAGTTTCGGCACCCTCTGTCCCGCCTTGCCACCTCCAGCTTCGGCCTGCGACGCCATTATGTGCTGCAATGCCGATGCCTGTGGCACAGGCACCACTTGGGACGGCAATGTCGGTCAATGCACCGCCAATCTGCTCTATTGTCCTGGCGACCTCGACTTCGACGGACTTGTCACCGTCACAGATGTCCTGGGGGTTCTGGCCAGCTTCGGAATGGCCTGCGATTAATCCGACTTTCCGGAGCGGGCGGCAATCATAGGTACAAAGGCAAAAGTGCCATGGGTGCGGCGCGTGAAGGTGGTTGCATCGACGCGTAGCACCTCTGTCATGGTTTGTTTCCCCTCTCCCGCCTCTGGATCATCCAGTGGAATGATCAACCGCCCCCCTATGGCCAACTGCCCCATGAGCGCTTCGGGAATGTGCGGCGCTCCGCAAGTCACAATGATGCCATCAAATGGTGCGAAGGCAGCCTTGCCTTTGTAACCGTCTCCATAATAGCAATGTGCCCGATAGCCTAAGCGCTTGAGGAAAGGGGTGGTTCTGTCGTACAGGTCCTTCTGGCGTTCTATGCTGTGGACCTTGAAGCCCATGGCCACCAAAACGGCACACTGATACCCACTCCCTGTTCCAATTTCGAGGACATTCGCCCCTGAACGGAGATCCAAAAGCTCAGTTTGCCTTGCCACTGTGTACGGGTGGCTAATCGTTTGGCCAGCGCCGATTCGAAACGCCTTGTTGTCGTAGGCAAAATGCACAAACGCATCGTCCATAAAGTGGTGCCGAGGCACGCGGTCCATGGCATCAAAGACGCGATCATCCTCGATGCCCATCTCACGCAATTTCCCCAGCAGTGCCTTTCTCAAGCCTTTGTGCCGGTAGGTGTCTAATAGGTTTGCTGCAGGTGTCGCCATAGACCTTCGAATTTATTGGTTGTTCACACCGGGATTCGATGTGGAAATCACGCCTTGCCAACATGGGGCGGGGGGCAATCAGACCGGGTACATTCGCTCCCCATGTCACAGACCCTTCGCATCGGTGTTCTCGGTGCCGGCCATCTTGGCCGGATACACCTGCGTTGTCTACAATCGCTGTCAGAAAAATGGACATTGGTGGGGCATTTTGACCCTGAGACCGAAGCCAATCAAACGACGGCTTTGATGGCTGAGGAAGAAGGTTGGGCGCACCCCTCCACCCCATTCACCTCGGCAAAGGCCCTCATTCAAGCCTCGGACGCAGTGGCCATTGTCACCCCAACGGAGCACCACGTTGCCTTGGCGGAGCAAGTTCTTCTTGCCGGACGCCATTGCTTTATCGAAAAGCCGGTGGCCACGAGTTTTGAAGACGCCAACAGGCTGATTGTCCTGCGAGACCAGGCCGGGTCAATCGTGCAGGTGGGCCATGTGGAACGTTTTAATCCGGCCTTTCAGGCCACCCGACTTCAGCTAGACCAACCGCGCTTCATCGAAGCACATCGCCTTGCACCATTTAACCCTCGTGGACTCGATGTCTCTGTGGTCTTCGACCTGATGATTCACGACATTGACTTGGCATTGCATGCCCTAGAAGGCGATGTCGTCAAGGTGTCTGCGAATGGCGTAGCGGTTGCCGGAGACAGCGTGGACATTGCCAATGCGCGAATTGAATTCAGCTCTGGAGCTGTCGCCAACTTAACCGCCAGCAGGGTGAGCCTGTCGCCCATGCGGAAGGTTCGCCTTTTTCAACCCAACGCTTACCTCTCGGTAGATCTGCTCAACCGCAAGGCCCAAGTCGTGCGTTTGGAGGACGTCCCTCCAGGGGAGGAGAGAGACCCCTATGGCCTTTACATGGACGTGCCGGGAAAATCGGCCCGCCGCCTTCACATCGAACAACCCGACATCAGCGAGGCCAATGCCATCGCTGACGAACTCGCGGATTTTCATGCCGCCTGCATCGGTACCCGCCCCTGTCAAGTCCCTCTCGAAGATGGGTTGGCTGCGCTGCGTGTCGCTCAGGACATCATGGACCGCATACAAAGCCCACATTCAACATGACTAGAAATTGGTTCACCTGCGTCGTCAAATATGTCCGCCCTGGCGCTGACGGCAGCGAAGAGAAGACAACAGACCAACTCCTTCTGGACGCATACACCTACACCGAAGCCGAAGCCCGACTTGTGGGCATTGTCACCGATGTGTGCACTGGACCATTTGAGGTGAATTCCATCACCAAAAGCAACTACGCTGAAGTGGTGCGCTTCGACACGGGAGACAAGTGGTTCCGAGTCAAGGTTGCCCTCACCAGCTTTGACGAGCGGAGTGGAAAAGAAAAGGAAGCGAATCAGTTCTTTCTCTTCTCAGCCGACGACGTCAAAGACGCCTATGACAAAACCCGTGAATATTTGAAAGGGTCGGGCATCGGATTTGTGATTCCCGCCATCAACTACACCAAGATCAGTGAGATCTATCCCCAAAGCGAGGAGGGGTCCACCAACATAACGGCTGCTGATGGATACGGAGTGGTGCCTGCCGATCACCCTTCCATTGCACAACCCCAAGAGGAGTCGATTCCAGCAGGTGTAGACCCAGACACTGGAGAGGTCAACTGACCTTCTTCCCTACGCCCATTCCCAGCACGAGCGGTAGGCTCCCTTATTCTCGCAGTGCTGCGTGAATTCGGCGTAAAAACTGTCATTGCCCAACGTGGCGCTGTCCCCAATCACCAAAAGGTGCATTTTCGCGCGGGTCATCGCCACGTTCATGCGTCGGTGTTCGGAGAGAAAACCAACAATGCCTTCTGCATTGGAGCGGGTGAGTCCGATGACCATGATGTCGCGTTCTTGACCCTGGAATCCGTCCACGGTTTGGATCGTAAGCCGCCCTTGGGAGGACGACCGTTCACTGTGAAGAAGGTCCTCGAGCAAGGTGACCTGCCCACGATAAGGGGCGATGACACCGACGGTTGATTTTGGATGGGCAGCCATTATCTCGCGCACACGATCAACCGTGAAAGCGGCTTCCTCTGGATTGCTCACGCTGGCATGGGAACGTCCGGTGGTGTCGGCTTGAGGATTCGCGCGCTCTTCGTCCCAACCCCTTCCTGCTGTGTCGATAAAAGTCAATGGTGGAAGCCCATTTAAAGTCTCCTTCGCAACCGCATCCGCAGCTTGAAGCTTCCCTGCATAAAATACGCGGTTGGGATAGGCCATGATGTCTTCATGCATCCGGTATTGGGTATCCAAAAGGTGCACGTTGCGGTCGCGGTCAATGGCCTTTTCGAGCAAACTGACAGCCAATCCAGCCTGGATGGCTGCCGGATTTTTTACCGTTGGCGGAAGCTGGGCTGCATCTCCTGCCAAGACCACACGTTCCGCCGTGCGGATGGGAATCCAAGCCGCAGGCTCCAAGGATTGACCGGCTTCGTCCAAAACCAGCGTTCCAAATCGACGGCCCCTCAGCATCCGGTCCGCCGCACCCACCAGCGTGCAACACACCACCTCCGAAGCATCGACGGCGCGCTCCGCAAGAAAGCCCTCCAAGCGATTGGCCTCCTTTCTGAGCTCCCGGGCCTCCGCATAAGCCGCCCTTCGTGCAGCCCTTTGATCGGGCCCAAAGGACCGAAACTCCTTCTCTGCCTCCCGGGCCGCTTCTTCGGCTTGTCTCCGAAAAGCCTTGACTTGCTTGTGCTCTGGATCGGCCGCGACCAAACGGTCAAGCGTTCTGTCCACCACCGCTGGATCAACGCGCATGGGATGTCCGATCCGCACCACTTTGATCCCCGCAGCTCCCAAGCGTTCCACCAACAAATCTGCAGCTGCATTCGATGGTGTCGCACACATCACCCGTTCTCCGCGCCGAACCAAAGACCGAACAAGCTGCACCAAAGTGGTGGTTTTGCCGGTCCCCGGAGGACCGTGAAGCGTGGTCACCTCTGCTGCCGTTAAAGCATGGGCTACGGCCTTGTTTTGGGAGAGATTGAGATGGGGATGCTCAAATGGTTCTGGAGCCTTTGACTCCGGCGGGGCATAACCCAACAGGACTTCCCGCAATGTGGCCAGTCTGCTTGGCTTCCCATCTCGCCCTGCATTGAGCACATCGGACAAGGCCCGCGCCATCTCCTTGAAACTGCGCTCATCAAACCTGGCATCCATGACCCAAGTCCTGTAGGTGGCTTGATCTGGAATTTCTTCCCCATCCAGCACCACTTCGGCGTCAAGTCCCCTCGCAGAGCGCACAATTCCACGGTATGATACGGGTTCTCCCTTTCCGTCATCTGAGGTCAACTGGACTGCCGAGCCCGCCCTGAATGCGCCTGGCGCACCCGAATCTCCGGTCAACTCTAAAGTGGGCCTTCCGCCCAAGGTGAAACCGGTTCTGTTCACGCGAACAGGAGCCCAAGTCAGTCCTTCTGCCTTGCGGCTGGACACTGGTTGACCTTCTAAGATGGAAGCGTAACGTGCCTCCTCGGCACGGTGTTCCAAGACGAGCGCTTCCGCCAGGGCGGAGAGCTCCGCGATGCTGTCGCGGTGCGCCATTATCGGTTCACTGTCTTGAACGCAGAATCTGCAAAGAACCCACGTAACGAAACCCGTCGCCGGTCTTGGTGATCACCCCCGCATGCTCAATGTCCTCGAGTGGCAAAGAGTAAGAGTTGATGTCCAACGTGAGGTAATACACCCCCCCAGACACTTCGTCTTCATCTGGAGACCAGGTGTTCTCGTAATCCTGCTCATAGTGAATGAGCTCTCCCCAGCGGTTATAAACCGATATGGTGGGGCCCAATGTGCTGATGGCATTGCCCTCAATCTCGAAGGCGTCATTTTCTCCGTCCGCATTGGGGGTAAACACATTGGGTATGCTTTCAATGGCACAAGGACCAAAATTCACATCGAAGCTCATGGCGTCATCCCCAATGCAGGGGGCTGCCATGTTCACGGTGACACTGTAGGTATCGGTTGCCGTTACCGTCAAATTGCTCCCTGTTTGGTTGGGAAGAATCCCATTCAGGCCAGAGCTCCAAACAAACTCCAGCGGCCACTCCGAAGGCGCCAATTCAGGCACCAAAATGTGTTCGTCTCCGATGCACAAACCGAACAGCGTTTCGTCCGGCCCAAAAACAGGTGGCGCATAAAGTCCAACCGGAACCGTCGCACTCGCGAGACACTCATCAATGTCCCCACCACTCATGTTCATGGTCACGGTCACATTCACTGGTGAATCCAAACCATCAATCGTTGCCGATGCCTGTGCGTTGTTGCCCGCGCCTGGATCCACAACGCCTCCAGTCGTCTCCCAAGACCA
Organism: uncultured Flavobacteriales bacterium; assembly: GCA_949373165.1. GTDB lineage: Bacteria > Bacteroidota > Bacteroidia > Flavobacteriales_D > Sanyastnellaceae > UBA8752. Next base: position 12,865 of record CASICO010000054.1, read on the forward strand.
ATCCACATTCAATCCGGGATTCACATCCGTGGTCGCGGTCAGGCCAACAGGCACTCCACACCAATTGTCTGCCACAGTCAAGTCAACCGTAGGAGCCGGTTCCACCGTCACGGTCAAGGTGTCCGCTGCGGTGCACCCAAAGTCATTTGTGGCCGTGTAGACATACTCAAAAACCCCTTGGTTTGTGGGCAAAATCGCGATGTCATTGCAATCTCCATTGTCGTCTACAATGAACGGACCTGTCCAAAAGGAACTGTCGCAATCGGCGCCGATTTGAGGCGTGAAAATGATGGGGTCCGGGTAGAGCTCCGGGTCGAAATTGATGTACCAGTCAAAAATGAAGCCGTTATCGGAACCCCAACTGTCGCAGACTTCGACGGTCCATGTGCCATTCAGAGGGCAGCCTTCGAGCAGTGTCCAAGGCTGATCGCTTTCATAAGTGCCCGTTGGCAGCGTCCCGCCACCATTCTCTGCCCAAGTGCCATTGGTCGCATCTGGTGACCAGAAATAGTCGTAACCGACCCCCGGGACGTCTGGCTGACCATCGTTGTCCACCGGCTCACCCAAAAATGTACCTGACCCACCCTGCTGGTGAACCCCCATCGAACTTCCATCTGGACAGATGAAGGTGACGGTTAAGTCTCCCATGAAACTGTGCTCAAAGTTGATGAAGAAGTTCTCGAAGTCTTCCTGAGACCCGATGACTTGCCCCGAATTGAATGCCGTAAAGACAATGGATGAACTGAAGCACTGAGTCTGGTCATCTGGAATGAACAGGCCGCCCCCTAGGTCCACGTTTGGCGCATTGTCATACGTGATGCCCTGAGCCACACCATTGACCTCATACTCCTCACCAGCACAGATTTGAAGGTCCAACGTGGTGCCCTCAAAGCTGGTTGGTGTTGAAACCAATATCAAATGATCCACCAAGTTGTTGTTTGTGCACTCGTTGTTGTCTTCCAGAAAAAGCTGAACGTTGTATGCACCCGGCTCGTCGAAGACGTGCGTCACTTCTGGCCCCGATTGATCCGTTTCTCCGTCGTCAAAATCCCAATCCCAACTGGCGATCAGAAAATCTTCAGCTGCGGTGGATCCCGTTCCATCAAATTGAACCTCCTCCCCAACACAAATCTGCAGCGGAACCGTTTCCACTTCGCCGTTGACCGTGGTCACAACATTGGCTTCCGGCCGAAGGCAAGGGGCCTCACAAGAGACCTCTGCGGTCCAATTGGAATTCTCTGTCGCATCCGAAGTGAATCTCCAAGTGATGCATCCCGAGGCATTGGTCACGTCATCCATTTGACTCCAGATGTCGGCGCCCTGCAAATCAAAACCCGTGAAGGCCCCATCTGGCTCCCCAAGCGCTTCGTCAGACAACCACAAGTAAAGCGTGTCCCCGGCGCCAAGCGCAAACAGGTTGAAGTAAAAATTGATGACGGGATTGGTCACCATGTCCGGGCAAAAGGTCATGGTGAAATCTGAATTGGGAGACGAATCCCCCGATGTCAAACCATTGTCTACAAAGAAATAGTCGCAGTCCGTGAGGGTACCTCCCTGAGAAATGGGGATTTCTTGCGCATCCAGTTTGCTGGAAAAACCCAAACAGATTAACACGGCTAAAAACAGGCCATTGAGGCCATTACAGCTCTTTCGGTTCAACATCTTGGACATTAATGACGCTTTGATTCAAGGGTGAGTTGCCTTTGGTATAATTCCTTGCAACGTTCAACACTGTGAAATTGAATGACACCACGATCTCCCACGCGAAAATTGGTTGGACGCTGAGGGTTGACATTTTGCGAAATGACAAAATTTCGGGGGTCAAATTGACGGGGGTCAAAATCACGTGCCGAAAAAGACACCCCGCCCTCCTGACGAGGCGCAGCGCCCTCAAGGTCCATTAGGCCATCAGCTTTGGCCAAGTCTGGAGTGAAAATCCAGCCTTGCAGCGCCACAAATTCTTCGAATGCAGCGTCATGAAGTTGGAGACCAGATCCCTCTCGAGATGAAGATTCATCATTTTGGGCCTCAGCCACCATCGGCGACAGGGCAAAAAACAGGAGCAAAAGCGGCAGCAAATGGTTCATTTTCAACAAATCAAAATCTTAACGCAGGAATGAGACAAAACGTCGCATGGAGTTGTTCGAAAGTAGCACATTTGCGACCCCGAGAATTCTCATGCCATGCGACTTATTGAAGTCTCCAATAAAAAAACCGAGCGCGCCTTCCACGAAGTCCCGCAATTGATCTATGCCAAGGATGACAATTGGATTCCACACCTGCGGCAAGACATCGACAAGATTTTTGATCCCAAACAAAACCGCTTGTTCAAGAAGGGCGGCTTAGCCAAACGATGGCTGGTTCGCGACGACAACGGCAAATGGGTAGGCAGAATCGCCGCCTTTGTGAGTCGCAAATACAGCGGAGGCATGAAGCAGCCCACCGGCGGCATTGGCTTCTTCGAGTCCACCGACGACGATCAAGTGGCCACCCTGCTGTTCGATGTCGCCGAGCAGTGGCTCCAGGCCGAAGGGATGGAAGCGGTGGACGGCCCGATCAATTTTGGAGAAAAAGACCAATTCTGGGGACTTCTTACCGACAATTTCACGGATTTCCCCAGCTACGCACTGAACTACAACCCCTCCTATTACCTCAGGTTTTTTGAAAGCCGCGGGTTCAAAACCTATTACGAACAGTACATATTCGGACGAGATGTTCAACTTGAAGTCCAGGACATTTTCAAGCGCAAACGCGCTCAGATTGAGTCTCGTGGTGAGATGAAACTCGTCACCGCGCGGGACCTCAGCTCAGAAGAGCTCGCTTCCCACTTTTGTACGGTTTACAACAATGCATGGGGCGGGCACCATGGATTCTCCAAAATGCCACTCAAACAGGCCCAGCGAACCGTCAAATCGCTGAAACCAGTCATGGACCCCGACATCATCTTTTTTGTTCTTGACAAGGGGGTACCCATTGCCTTTTACGTGAACATCCCTGAGTTAAACCAGATTTTTAGACACGTGAACGGAAACCTCAATGCCATTGGCAAATTGAAGTTCCTTTACCACAAATGGCGGGGCACACCGGACATCATGGTGGGCCTTGTTTTTGGCATTGACCGCAACTACCACGGCCAGGGAGTGGACGCCTTCCTGATTGACTCTGCGGGTGAGCAAATGCAAGAGAAAGGCCGCTACACCAGAACCACATTGACTTGGATTGGAGACTTCAACCCAAAAATGATCCGCATTGCCGAGAGCCTAAGCTCTGTTCGGACGAGAACCTACTTCACCATGCGCAAACTGTTCGATCCCAAACAGCCGTTTGAGCGCATGCCTCTTGCCAAATGACCCCTTGACGAACAGATTTACCCGCATGGGTTTGTGGGCTCAAGATTACGTCTATCTTTGCCCCCCATTTCGCGGGCTCAAAGGGGCCCGTGAGTACGGGACACCCCCTAGCTCAGCTGGTTAGAGCATCTCACTTTTAATGAGAGGGTCCTGGGTTCGAGTCCCAGAGGGGTCACAGAAAAAAGGGTGTCATGCACCCTTTTTATTGCACCGCCCAGGTGCTGAAATTGGTAGACAGGCATGGTTGAGGGCCATGTGTCCTTTAGGGCGTGCGGGTTCGAGTCCCGCTCTGGGCACAATAGCACAAAGAAAGCCGCGATCTTCGCGGCTTTTTTTATGCCCGAATTCTTGGGCAAGGTTCGCCACCTCAGCACCGCCTAACAGGAGAGACAGTCGTCCATAAACCACCCGTGGGGATTCAGCCTGCACCGCCGCGACACACCGCAGAATTCGGGACTTCGCCTTCTTCTCACCGTGTCCAAAGTACACGCTTAAATTACTCTATATCAGCAAGTTGAACCCTAATTACGTCAGGGAAATGCGTTAAATTCGCACCCTGCCCTTCGGGCCCAACCGAACCTTTCCATGGCCAAAAAAGTCAACTTCATTGTCCTGTCCGCCCTCATTCTCACCTCGTGGATTGGAGGCCTATACCTCACCCCACATGTAGAATGGAACGGGATCATGACCACCAATGCAGCAGATGTAGCTTGGATGGTGGTGGCGAGCGCTTTCGTTTTGCTCATGACGCCCGGCCTGGCCTTTTTCTATGGCGGTATGGTTGACCGAAAAAACGTGATCTCAACCATGCTACAGAGTTTTGTAGCGCTGGGTGTAATCAGCATCCTCTGGGTCATTGTGGGATTTAGCCTCTGCTTTGGGGACAGCATTGGGGGCATCATTGGCAACCCTTTGACCCATTTAAATTTTAAAAATGTCGGTACACAGCCGCACCCTGAGATTGGGAGTGGCATCCCATTCCTGTTGTTTGCCTTGTTCCAATTGAAGTTCGCCATCATCACCCCCGCCCTGATTACAGGCAGCATGGCAGGAAGGATCCGGTTTCGCAGTTACATCCTCTTTATGGTTCTTTTTTCCGTTCTCATTTACGCCCCGCTGGCCCACATGACTTGGCATCCTGAAGGGCTGCTCATGAACCTTGGCGTACTCGACTTTGCTGGTGGAACTGTGGTTCACATGTCTGCAGGGTTCGCTGCTTTGGCCGGCGCCGTCTTTCTTGGCCCTCGGAAAAACCCGCGCTTGGAACACGCGAACATCCCCTTTATCATACTTGGAACAGGTTTGCTTTGGTTTGGCTGGTTTGGATTCAATGCTGGGTCTGCTCTGGGCGCAAACAGTGATGCGGTTCTGGCGTTCGCTAATACACACTTCGCATCAGCATCAGGCATGATCACGTGGATCTTCTACGCGCGCTTTAGGGGACGCAAAATGAATGCCGTTGGCGCCTGCATAGGCGCCATTGTTGGACTTGTGGCGATCACGCCTGCTGCGGGATTCGTCACGATTCAGGAGAGCATGCTGATTGGCTTTATTGCGGCTCTTGTCTCCAATTGGGCCATTTCCCGACAAGGGCGGAGCGGCCTAGACGACACCCTTGACGTCTTTCCTTCTCATGGTGTAGGCGGAATGGTCGGCATGCTTCTTACGGGCGTGTTTGCTGCCGATGTGGGCTTAACTTCAGGAGCAACCGCAACCTTTGGCTGGCACATCGTCGCATTGCTTGGGGTGGCTGCATTTAGCTTCGGTGGCAGTTTTCTGTTGTTCAAACTGGTGGACATGATGATTCCCGTGCGCGTTTCTGACTGGCAGGAGACGCTGGGATTGGATGAAAGCCAGCACGGAGAGACCCTCGCTTGACTTCCCCCCGCTGGTCTTCGCAGGGCATGTTGAACGGGTGTTTTGCCATCGATTGCAAAAGCAGTTTACGCCATGGCCTTCGCTGAACTATCTTTGCCCCACAAATTGGCGATGGACTTGCGGCAGCGCATGGACGGCATCGCCTTCATGAACACCCATACATTTTGTCAGATTTTCATTCGCTCGGATTGAGCGAACCCCTCATGAGGGCCCTCGAACCCCTTGGTTACGAGACCCCCACCCCCATTCAGGCCCAAGCCATTCCCCATGTCATTCAAGGTCGAGACGTTCTCGGCGTTGCACAGACAGGCACAGGAAAAACAGCCGCATTCTCATTGCCCATGCTGCACCGCCTGGGCAGCAGTGAGAACCGGGACCAACGCCGCCCCATCCGCGCATTGATTCTGAGCCCCACGCGTGAACTCTCCGCTCAGATTGGAGAGAGCATCAACGACTATGCCAAGCACAT
>CASICO010000055.1 GCA_949373165.1 uncultured Flavobacteriales bacterium
CGTATTGAGCAGACTCACCGATATAGGTAACAGTTGGCTCTCCGTCATCTCCCTCGCAGTTGTCGCTGGCGGTCAAAACGGCCACCGGAAGCGGTGCATCGGCGCAAGCCATCAACACATCTTCAGGAGCGTTGTCCCAAGTGGGGTCTGTCGTGTCGTCACGCGTCACCACTTGCTCAGCGGTCAAAGCGTCGCCACAATCTGTGTCGATTACAGAATAGATGAGGGTCACGCTAGGTCCGTCCTCGCCGCAGCTGGCTACGGTTTCTTCTCCACAAGAGAGGTCGAGCAAAACGTCGCCCTGTGCACCTTGAATGGTTTGGCCATTCAATGTTCCATCGTAGCTAAACCAACCACCTGCACCATAGTTGCAGTTGCGGTCGTTGGCCATCTCACCAATCTGGAAGCCGAAGTACTCACTGGCTGGAGCGTGCGTCAACGTCAAAAGCGTCCCATCCAGGTCGCCTTCACCGATGAGGTAGCTCAAACCGGCATTCATGACGTAAACCGTCCATGAATCCGTCACGTCTGTGGTAACAGGACAGCTCTGGTCGTGCTTAAAGCCGCCATCCCAATCTGCACCAGAAACACCGCTGTCATAAACGATGTTGACGTTCAAAATCGCAGCAGCATTGCTGACGTCTTGAACTTGACCCGTGATGTGGGCTACGCCATTCTCAAACTGAACCAGGGACATGCCCTCGGCAGTTGGGATGAAGTAACGGTCATCGTTCGGGTCGCCATCAATGTCAAACAACACAATGGCTCCGTCTGCACCTGTTCCAAGTGCAGTGGTGGCGGCGCACTCAGTTTGCAACAAACGCTGCTCACCAATTACACAGGCTACGTCTCCGCGGTTCGCGCCGACGGTAACGTCACATGCCGCAGGAAGGTCGCTGGGACATTCTACGGAATAATCACTCAAGTCAGCATCGAACGCCAAAGGCTGATCGCACTGGGCTGAGGCAGCCCATCCAAAGGAGAGCATACAGAAAAGGGCAAACTGAGCCCGGAGTAGTTGTTGAAGCATTATAATTTGATTTTGGCTTTGGAGTAAAATTAGTCCTGTTTTATTGCCACTTGAACTACGATTACAAAGGTTGCAGCATGGTTATCGACGAACTGTTCTTTTCCAACGACCAATCCATAAAACATGCGTCTGTATTATATATCATTTCGTAGACGTTATACGGCAATCATATATTCGGCTGATTCTTCCAAAACCGGCAACATGCTGGGGATCAGAGACAAACCACTGCAACTTGGGACTTGACCCTAGCGAGGGGCTTCCCCCCTATTTTTGCATCATGGCTAGAAAAAAGTCCTCAGAGGGAAATGCGCCTTCAAGAGCCAACCTTATGGATTGGATTGAGATGAGTTCGGCGCGGGCCATGGCAGACCTCTATGAAGCCAACGCCAAACTCACATCCAAATACGTACACGCCTGTGCTCATGGCCATGAAGCCATCCAAATGGCGGCCGGCCGCGGGCTTGAGGCCCAAGACTATGTCTACGCCTACTACAGGGACGACGCGATGTTGCTGTCTATGGGCATCACTCCAGAGGAGCTGATGCTTCAACTATTCGCGAAAGCCACAGACCCATTCAGCGGAGGCCGAACCTATTACGGACATCCGGCCTTGCGACGAGAGGGGTTTCCCAGAATCCCACACAACAGCTCAGCCACAGGGATGCAAGCCATTCCTGCGACGGGCGCAGCGATGGGACTGCAATACCGCGAGCAAAATGGTCTGGGTCAGGACATTGAAGGGAACCACCGGCCCATTGTCCTCTGTTCCATCGGCGATGCCGCCATGACGGAAGGAGAAGTCTCCGAGGCCCTTCACATGGCTACGCTCCGACAATTGCCCATCGTTTACTTGGTTCAAGACAACGAGTGGGACATTTCCGCGCATTCCTCTGAGATCCGATTTGGGGACGCCAAGACCTTGGCCAAGGCCTTCCCGGGACTAGAGGCAAAGACGGTCGATGGACACGATCTCGAAGCTTGTGTCAAGACCATGAACTGGGCCTTTTCAATCGCTCGTGAAGAACGTCGGCCCGTATTGGTTCACGCCAAAGTCCCCCTGCTCGGCCATCACACCAGTGGCGTGCGTCGAGAATGGTACCGGGATGACCTCGAAGAACATGCCAAACGCGACCCTCTTGAGCATCTCAGAAACAGGCTCATCAAATGGGGGCACACCTCATCCGAGCTAGACAAAGCCACCAAAGATGTCCGTGCAGACATCCACGCAGCCTTTGAGCGCGCTCAAATGGCGCCCGAACCGGACCCCGACAACTTGATGGCACATGCCTTCGCTGCAACACCCGTCACACATGAAGTGGGCCAACGCATCGGCCCTGACCCTGAACCGCAAATCATGGTGGATCAGGCCCTCCATGCGATGACGGAGATTTTATCTGGGGATGACACCACCCTCCTGTATGGTCAAGATGTGGGAAGTCGTCTAGGTGGCGTCTTTCGTGAAGCGGCCACGTTGGCCCAAAAATTTGGAGACCATCGCGTGTTCAACACGCCCATTCAAGAAGCTTTCATTGTCGGCAGCACAGTCGGAATGAGTGCTGTAGGCCTGAAGCCCATTGTCGAAATCCAATTCGCGGACTACCTGTGGCCTGGCCTCAATCAATTGTTCACCGAATTGTCGCGCAGCCACTTCCTCAGCCATGGACAATGGCCGGTGAACAGTGTGATTCGCGTTCCTGTTGGCGCCTATGGCTCCGGTGGTCCTTACCACAGTTCCAGCATCGAAAGCGTGCTCACTGCCATCCGCGGAATCAAAGTCGCGTACCCGAGTTGTGGGGCAGATTTAAAAGGACTGCTCAAATCGGCAGTGCTGGACCCGAACCCGGTTGTTGTTTTGGAACACAAGGGCCTTTACTGGTCCAAGGTTCCCGGAACCGATGCCGCCAAGACCGTTGAACCCGACACCGATTACCTTCTGCCGTTTGGACAGGCCAGAACAGTACTGACAGCAGAGACTGCCAACGAAGGAGAATCTCGCGTGGCCATCATCACCTATGGCCGCGGGGTCCATTGGGCGCTGGAGGCGGCTACCGCGCATCCCGGTCAAGTCGAAATCTTGGATTTACGCACATTGGTCCCCTTGGATGAAGCCGCCATTTTGAAAGTGGCATTCAAATGCCACCGATGTCTGGTTCTAACAGAAGAGCCGCCACGTGGAAGCTTTGCTCAAGCCATAGCAGGCCTGATCGCCGACCAGGCATTTGAGCACCTCGATGCGCCCGTGAAGTGTTTGGGTTCAATGGAGGTTCCCGCAATCCCACTGAACGAACGACTCGAAAAAGCCGTGCTTCCCAATGCACAAGAGGTGGTCATCGCTTGCGAAAATTTGCTTTCCTATTAAACCAGCCAAAGCACCGCTTATGCCGAAAGAGGGCCACCTGAATACCCGAATTCGGTAATAAGTTGATTTTCAGTGAACTTTACTCTCTTCCAAGGGTTGGAGCAACAGCATGTCGAAGTCAATCAACCATCTCGAGCAGTCAGCACCGAAGATGTGGTCCTGCACGGTGCGTTCTGCTGAACGTTTGACACCCGAGAGCGTACTGCTGACACTCGATCCCGGAGAACACCGAGAACGCTTCAATGCTACCCCAGGTCAAAAGCTGACCTTCTGCCTCGACATTTCTGGACAATCATGCTACAGGAATTACAACCTCGTCAATCCTGTTGGAGAACTCCCACAAATTGCGGTAAAGCACGTCAGTGATGGCGGGGCTGCGGAGTACATGAATACCACAGTTCGCACGGGAGACGTCCTTCAGGTTGCCCCGCCGGAAGGAGACTTTTACCCTCCTGCGCTCGACAAAACCGCACATCACTTCCTCTTGTTTGCTGCGGGCAGTGGCATCACGCCACTGATTTCCATTGTTCAGCATGCCTTAAAAGCGCGTCCGGACAACAAGGTGACCTTGTTCTACGCCAATTCTTCTTCCCGCCAAATCATGTTTCGGGAGAAACTCGATGTATTGGCACAATCATCCCGCCTCGACGTGTATCACATTTTGGGCGACGGGGCCACAGGGGAAGATTTGTCCTCCGGCAGACTAAATCCCTCGAAGGTTGGGCGTCTGCTCGCGCAGTATCGCAGCCATCAGTTGCCTGAACAGGCCTTCATCAGCGGACCCACAGGATTCACGAATGCAGTTCAGAATGGGATTGAAGTCGAAGCGCATCCGCTCGATTTCGCCAGTTATTCATTCGAACGCGCCAACCGCGATTCTGAACAGCTCTCCACGCCCTCTCAAAGCACCGAGGTGCACCTGACCGTGGGGGGGGTTGCGCGTTCAATCCCGAAGGCGTCTCAGAATTTGACCCTTCTAGAATCGGCAGACCTAGCGGGTCTAGACATGCCCGCAGACTGTCGAAGCGGGATTTGCCACAGATGTAAAGCGCGCATCGTCTCTGGAAGAACAACCCCTTTGTCCACACAGAATTTGGGCACCCAGTCGAAGCGAATCCCACCAGGATATATTCTCTGCTGCCAGCAAAAACCCGATGGGCCGAAGCTGGAACTAGAAATGGACTGACTTCAAAAGCGGTTGTCGATGATGGTGGCACCCGGATAGTTCCCCAATTCAAATGTGAATCCATCTTTGGGCGCATCGCCATTGCCCTCCATTTTGAGGATGGTATACTCTACATCGGTGCCGTCGCGGCCTTTGACCACCAATTGAACCAATTCCAAGGCGCTTTCATCAATGAAGCATTGGATGGTATGATACCCTTGCTCCTCTGACCCTGTGGGGTAGAGGTCCACACGGGTCAGGGTAACGTCACCCAATCTCTGAGGGCCTTTGAGCACCTTCTTGAAGCCCTCCTCCCAAATCGTAAACATGCGCGCAGGATCGATTCCATCCTCGGCAATGGTCTCCGCATCGTCTACATAGCACTCTCCCATCTCCGGTTCATAGGTCCAGACCGTTTGACCATCACAAATGATGGTGTATTCGCCCAACTCCAAGTGGTATCGTTCTCCCTGCACCCAAACTTCTCCAGTTTGAACCATCTCAAAATCGCTCTGCCTGTCGATCATTTTCGACTCATACTCAGCGTGAACGGCCTCGTACCCCTGCATTTTCTCACTGATTTTGGCCAGAAGAATGTCCGCCGAGGGGTCCTCTTGAGAGAACACATTTCCAAGAGAAAAGCCCGATACCAAAAGAGACAAAAGGACTTGACGTGGGCCGAAGAAAAAAGAAGAATGGGTCATAGGAAGGCCGAAATTAAGTGGAAGGCATGTCATCAGAACTGCTACCACGCAACAACTGTTCCAAAGATGCTTCATCGGGCACAAGAACCTTTCTCGCCTTGGACCCCTCAAAGGGCCCGATGACGCCCGCTGCCTCCAGCTGATCGACCAACCTTCCGGCCCGGTTGTACCCCAATTTGAGCTTTCGCTGCAGCAATGATGTGGATCCTTGCTGATGGAGAACAAGAATGCGCGCAGCCTCATGAAACATGCTGTCCCTCTCCTCTGCGGCGATGTCCCCCATTTGTTCACTGTGCTCATCGGGCACCTCTGGCAAGATGAGTGCATCGGGGATAACCCCGTTGTGAGCCGATAAAGTCCGTAATGGCCTCCACTTCAGGCGTGTCTACAAATCCACACTGAAGTCGGATTAAGTCGTTTCCGGTGGACAGCAACATGTCCCCACGTCCAATCAATTGATCGGCACCGCCTGCATCCAAGATGGTCCGACTGTCCACCTTGGATGTTACGCGAAACGCCACCCTTCCAGGGAAGTTCGCCTTGATGGTTCCCGTGATGATGTTCACCGAGGGGCGCTGAGTGGCAATGATCAGGTGGATGCCTATCGCCCGAGCCAATTGGGCCAATCGTGCGATGGGCATCTCCACCTCCTTGCCTGCCGTCATAATCAGATCAGCAAACTCGTCAATGACCAACACGATGTACGGCAGATAGCGGTGACCCTCTTCTGGATTCAACTTTCTCCGGACGAATTTGGCATTGTACTCCTTGAGATTTCGGCACTGTGCATTTTTAAGGAGCTCATAACGCTGGTCCATTTCCAGACAAAGCGACTTGATCGTTCTCACCACCTGCGTGTTGTCGGTGATGATGGCCTCCTCAGAGTCAGGGAGCTTGGCCAAATAATGCCTTTCAATGTGATTGAAAAGGGTCAATTCCACCTTCTTTGGATCCACCAGGACAAACTTCAATTGGCTGGGATGCTTTTTGTACAACAAGGACACCAGCATGGCGTTTAGGCCCACTGATTTACCCTGACCCGTCGCCCCCGCCATGAGCATGTGCGGCATTTTGGCCAAGTCAAAGACGTACGTCTCGTTCGAGATGGTTTTTCCTATGGCAATGGGCAAAGCCGCATCGCTGTTCTGAAACTTGTCACTGGCAATAAGGGAACGCATAGACACCACGTCCGGATTGGAATTCGGCACCTCGATGCCAATGGTTCCTCTTCCCGGTATCGGCGCGATGATTCGAATGCCCAAGGCCGCGAGACTGAGTGCAATGTCGTCCTCTAGGTTTTTAATTTTAGAAATGCGAACGCCTGGCGCTGGCACGAGTTCATAGAGGGTCACAGTCGGTCCAATCGAAGCCTTGATGCTTGCGATTTCGATGCCGTAGTTGCTCAAAGTGTCTTCGATGCGCTTCTTGTTTTCCTCCAACTCCTCATGGCTCACCTCCGTTTTGCCCGACCCGTGCGTGGCCAGAAGGTCGATGTTCGGCAATTCATACCGACTCAATTCCAAGGTGGGGTCATATTCTCCGAAAGCTTGCACTCTCGTGTCGATTTCATCCTCGGTCAGTGCATTCTCCTCTTGAGCCACCTCAACTTCGAGAGGGGGTGGACTCATCCGGTTCTGGGGAAGACTCCTCTGCTTGCGCAGGAGTTGCGACAGGCTTCTCTGTCTCGGCCTCTTGGACCTGGTTGCACTTCTTCCAACTCTGCTTTGGGTCCCAACAGAAGATGTCCCGACCGGCACGGCACCGTCCAAATCAAATGGGGCATCTGCAGCAGCATGCCTGTGTGCCGGGTCTTCAGGTTCGCGCTTGCCCTCCTGCGGTTCCGGCGCATTCACATCCGACTCCTCTTCGTCGGCCATCTCTCTCGCGCTTTTTCTCCGATTGGAGGACGGCAGAGCCTCTCCTCCCAACGCTTCATCCTCTTCCCATTCAACGTCCACCTCTTCCGTGAAATCACGGGCAAAAAAATCCTTGATCTGACCAGATATACCGGGGTGAAAAATGGCCCAAATGGCATAACCCGACACCATGGTCAAAATGGAACCCAATACGCCCAAGGTAAATCGGCTCCATTGGGTCAACCACAGGCCTACTGCGCCCACCAAATGGTCACCCCCCCAGCCTGTTACAAGGCCCGTTTCCACGTCGAAACTCAAGGTCATTAAGCCCACGCTCCATGGGAGCAAAATGGATGCCGCCAACACATTGCGAAACCCACGCCCCAAATCCCACGCGCGGTCAGGAGCGAGCTGAGCCCAGCCCGCCATCACCAACCATGCGCCATAAAAAGGAGCGGCGATGCCAAAACCTCCGCGCATGAACGCAAAAGCCCATTTGGCACCCAAAGCGCCGAGGAGGTTTCGATAACTTCCTGCCCCCTGGTTGTGCTTCCGAGAGAATAAATCGGATGTCATCTCCCCCAGTCAAGATGGCGCTCAGGCCCGCGAGCAGCATGAATGCGCCACCACCGAGCGCAAGGATCCCCGTTACCTGCTTAACCCGGGGGTCCTTGGACCAAGCCATCCGCTCTTCCCACCTCGCTTTTCGCTCTTGGCGATTTGCTTCGCGCTCTGCAATTCTGGCCTCGCGCTCCAATTTCCGCTGCTCTTTTCGATCCGAAGCCGAGCGTTTTCCACTTGTTTTGGCTCTGGATTTCGCCCCTTTGGACTTGGATAACACTTTTTCTACAGCGATTGCATCGTCCGCTTGGACTCTGCGGTTGCGGGGTCTGGGGGCAGAATCGGTCTTGGAACGCTTGGAACGACTAGACTTGGAGGGGCGCGGTGACATCGTATCGAAAGTAGCGGGAGACCCCATTCCAATGCCGTCTTTGTAGGTTGCTTATTCACAAGCGGAATTGGAGGGGGAAATGCATACCTTTGCCTCCGATTTTCTGGAACATGGCGAAAAGAGGCAACCGCGTACAAGTGATTCTCGAGTGCACCGAACATAAAACTTCGGGCAGACCGGGCACGTCACGATATGTGACGACGAAAAACCGTAAGAACACTCCGGACCGGATTGAGTTGAAGAAATACAACCCGATTCTCCGCAAGATGACGGTTCACAAGGAAATCAAATAACCCTTACACCGAGGAACCATGGCTAAAAAGACAGTCGCATCGCTCCAGAAGGGAGGCGGAAAGCAGCACACCATGTGCATCAAAATGTACAAGAGCCCGAAATCGGGTGCATACGCCTTCCGTCAGGAGGTCGTTCACAACGACAAGGTAAAAGATTGGTTTTCCAACTGAGTCTTTGTCAACCTTGCCCTTGAGGCACACGAGGGCCGACTTCCAAAAACAGGGAGCCGGCCCTCGTTGCGTTCACCCATTACCTTCACCCCATGTCATTTTTCAAGCGGCTTTTTAGCACAGACAAGAAGAAGTCCCTCGACCAGGGGTTGGCCCGCTCCAAGCGAGGTGTGCTCGAGAAGCTCACCAGGGCCGTGACAGGCAAGAAGGACATCGATGCCGACGTCCTAGAAGAGGTGGAAGAGGCCCTGATCACCAGTGACATTGGCGTCAAAACCACCACGCGCATCATTCAACGGATTGAAGAACGCACATCCAAAAACACAGCCTCTTCTGTGGACCTCCTTCTCCCCATGTTGAGAGAAGAAATTGCGGGACTGCTCGAAGCGAACCGAGGAGATCAACCTGTGGACCTCAATCTGCCGAAAACCGATGGCCCCTATGTCTTCTTGGTTGTAGGCGTCAATGGGGTTGGTAAAACCACCACCATTGGCAAACTCTGCCATCAATTTGTGCAGCGCGGCCTCAAAGTGACCGTGGGCGCAGCCGACACCTTTCGGGCTGCAGCGGTAGACCAACTCAAGGTATGGGCCGACCGCACCGGAGCGAGTTTTGTTGCACAAGGCCAAGACGCAGACCCTGCCGCTGTCGCTTTTGATGCTGTGCAGAGTGCCGTGGCCAAAAACCACGACGTGGTGCTGGTGGACACAGCGGGCCGCCTCCACAACAAAAAACACTTGATGGACGAGTTGTCCAAAATCAAACGCGTCATGCAAAAAGTGGCGCCCGGTGTTCCCCACGAGGTCCTTTTGGTTTTGGATGGTTCAACCGGACAAAACGCCATTGAGCAAGCCCGTCAATTCACAGCCGCTACCGAAGTTTCTGGATTGGTCTTGACCAAACTCGATGGCACAGCCCGCGGTGGTGTGGTGATCGGCATTGCAGAAGAATTCAACATCCCTGTGCGCTTTGTCGGCGTCGGAGAACAACCCGAAGACTTGCAAGTCTTCAACGCAATGGAATTTGTAGACTCTCTCCTTCCTTCCACCTTTGGAGACGAAACCCCAACCGAATGAGGGCAAGAACTTCTGCGCGTCGACGCGCCCATGTCGTTACCCTTGGCTGCGCCAAGAACACCTTTGACTCGGAGGTGCTCATGAACCAACTTCGGGCCAACGACTTTGACGTCACGCACGACACCCCGATTGAAGCTGCACCCGTGGTCATCATCAACACCTGCGGCTTCATTGAAAGTGCCAAGCAACAGAGCATTGAGACCATTCTGCAATTCGCGGGCGCGAAGAAGGATGGCCGTGTAGAGCGGGTCTATGTGACGGGCTGCCTGAGCGAGCGCTACCGTGACGAACTCTCCGAAGAGATCCCAGAAGTGGACGCTTATTTTGGAACACGCGAGCTTCCAAAGCTGCTCAAAACCTTGAATGCGGATTACCGCAAAGAACTGGTTGGTGAGCGCATGCTGACCACCCCTCAGCACTACGCATACCTCAAGATAGCAGAGGGTTGCGATCGTCCCTGTGCATTTTGCGCCATCCCATTGATGCGTGGAAAGCACCGCTCCACTCCCATCGAAGAGTTGGTGAAGCAAACCAAGAGTTTGGCGGAACAAGGGGTCAAGGAAATCATCCTCATCGCTCAAGACCTCACCTACTACGGCCTGGACCTATACAAGGAGCGTAAATTGGCCGAATTGGTGCGGCAACTGAGCGATGTAGAGGGCATCGATTGGATTCGCTTGCACTATGCGTTTCCGAGCGGATTCCCGATGGACGTCCTCGATGTGATGGCCGAACGGGACAACGTGTGCAATTATCTCGACATGCCGTTGCAGCACGGAGCGGATCAAGTGCTCAAAAACATGCGCCGGGGCATCACGCGCGAGAAAACAGCAAAACTGCTCGCCGACATCCGCACTCGGGTGCCCAACATTGCCATTCGGACCACCTTGATTTGTGGATTCCCCGGAGAGTCCGAGGAAGACCACCAAGAAATGCTGGACTGGGTGGCCGAGAGTAGATTCGACCGCTTAGGCTGCTTTACATATAGCCACGAAGAAGACACCCATGCCTACAACATGGAGGACGATGTGCCCGAGGAGGTCAAGCGTCGCCGTGTAGAAGAAGTGATGGCCCTTCAAGCCGAAATCAGCGCCGACCTCAATGCCGCCAAAGTGGGCAAGACTTTTCGGGTTTTGTTCGACCGGAATGACGCTGGCGTCTTCATTGGACGCACCCAATTTGACAGTCCTGATGTGGACTGCGAAGTCCGAGTAGAGGCAGGGTCCGATACCTACGTCCGACTGGGTGACTTTGCAGATGTGGTCATTGAATCGGCCACTGAGTTCGATCTTTTCGGCCGCCTCGCATGAGCGAAAGCACCACTTACCCCGTCATGGAGGCCTTCGCCACCGTACAGGGGGAAGGGGCGCATTCCGGCACACCGTGTTGGTTCATCCGCCTTGGCGGATGTGACGTTGGCTGCGTATGGTGCGACGTCAAAGACAGTTGGGACGTCGACGCCCACCCCCGTCAATCCGTGCAGCAAATGGTACAGGCCGCCTCTGACAGCGGCCGGAAAACCGTCGTCATCACCGGTGGTGAACCTGCCATGCACAACCTTTCAGTTCTCACCGCAGGGCTCAAGGCTGCAGGGTTGCACACGCACATTGAGACCAGCGGCACTCATCCCCTCACAGGAAACTGGGACTGGGTGACTTTGAGTCCAAAGAAATTCAAAGCATGCCGAGAGGACGTCTACCCTTATGCTGACGAACTGAAGGTCGTCGTCTTTCACCGCAGTGACATGGATTGGGCGGCCAACCATGCCGAAAAAGTGAGCGACAAGTGCGACTTGTTTCTCCAACCTGAATGGGACAAACGCGAAGAATCTACATTCTGGATTCTGTCTTGGATTGCCACTCGGCCGGGCTGGAGAATCAGCTTGCAAACCCACAAGTACATTGGGATCCCTTGAATCTCGGGCTCGACTTTAGGCAGACAGCCAGTCCACCCCTTCTTTCCCCTTGCTCAACCAATTCAGGGTTTGTGCCTCTCGAGAACCAGGTTCGGGTTGGTGATTGTACGTCCAATTCGCCGATGCCGGCAAACTCATGAGGATGCTCTCGGTCCGTCCTCCCGAAACCAAACCAAATCGGGTTCCCCGATCGTGAACCAAGTTGAACTCGACATAGCGTCCTCTTCGGAGGCCTTGCCAAGCCTTCTCTGCCTCTGTAGCCGGGATGGATAGAAAAGGCGCAGCACGACGCTTGTAAATGTCCGAATACGCGCTGGCCAAAGCCACACAAAACGCCAAGGCTTCCTGAGGGTCAACACCCCCTTCTCTTCCCATGTGGTCAAAGAAAATGCCGCCAACTCCTCTTGATTCCTCGCGATGGGGACTGTAGAAGTAACGGTCTGCCCAAGACTTGAAATTCACATAATCTGCCACAGCATGGACGTCACAAATGGACTTCAAATCCCCATGAAACGCCTGGGCCTCTGAAGGAACGATGTAGTGTGGGGTCAAGTCAATCCCGCCGCCAAACCACCATGTCCCATCGTCCAAGGCGAAATACCGCACATTCATGTGGATAATGGGCACGTGTGGATTGTGTGGATGAAGGACACTGGACACCCCAGTGGCCGCGAACCGCGTCGCTTTGGTCTGGAGTTGCTGCTGCAAACCGACACCAACCTCACCACGAACAGCAGAAAAATTCAATCCTCCTTTTTCGATGATGCGGCCTTCGCTAAACACACGCGTATCCCCTCCACCTCCAGCAGACCTCTCCCACTTGTCGCGCGTCACCTTCAAGTCCCCATCAAAATCAGAGATCCTTGCCACTTGCTCTTCTTGAATGGCGGCGAACGTGGATTCCGTGTGCGAGAGAAAATCAAGGTTCATCATTCGGATCGAGGGAGTAACGAATCACCCTGGCCTCCCACTTTGAGCAATGGAGACCCCTGGGCATCCAATTGCACCCATTGGAAATCATGTTGCCGCAGCAAACGAACCTGGCCGTTTACCAAACCTGACCCATGCCCAAATGGAGACTGCCAGAGAAATGAATAAAGAAGCCCCTCTCCAATTCCGTAGGGCCGGATCAAAGGCTCTTGGTCCGCCAAACGCCGGGGCCAATTCCGGCCGTATCCAGAAGTCCAACCCAATGCTTCACGGAGCAAGTCGTGAGAGAGCCAAGCGTATTTTCCCACAGCACCTCCCCTCATCAACGCCATCCTTCTCGCCAAATCATGGTACACACTGTCCGACGTGTACGCTCCTGCCAACGAATCGGGCCGCGCCCCTCCGCCGTCTACAACGGTCAACTGCACCCGCTCACAAAGTGCAGGATCCAGAAAGTCAAAGTCGCGCCAACTGCCGTCTGCATAGAGCACGAAATCCATGGTGTCCCCCAACTGGATCTCGGTTTGTAAAACCCCAGCCAAAGAGCGACTGGCCTTGCCACCCGGTGAGACCAGAATGTTCCGTCGGACGTCACTCAGGGAGTCTCTTAAAGCACCCAAACCTCGCGCACTGACCTCCACTTCGACCAAAGAAGCAACACTGTCTCCATTGGCCCTTCTCCAACCTTCTCGAAATCCATCCTCGGCTTCTAAATTTCGAATGTCTCCGGTGGCGAGCATCATCACGCGCTCACCAGGATGAAGCGAAACCACATGCTCCGCGAGCCCTGCCATTCGATCCTGAGGCGAAGTGAATGGAGAAAGTCCCCCCGGGGCATTCCGCACCATGGGAGAGCCCAAATCTGTGAGCAACAAATGGACGGCACCCTGAACGCCTGGCCAAGTGCGAACTTCCTTGAAGACAGGGCGACGAAGGGGCCCGACCACAATGTCCGCCGGACGTTCTCCAAACAGCACGTCTGCTGGACTGCACTTGAGCACCCCGGACGTGTCGCGGCCTGTATCCAAGAATCGAACGTTAAGATTCCCCCCAAGCCAACGCCCAGAATCCAGAGCCAGCCGAACTCCTGCGGCGCAATCCAAGGCGATGTCCCTCAAGCGAAGCGTTTGTCGGTCCAAGCTGTCCTCTCCGGCAGAAAACGGCAACAGCACCGCCACGCAGAGCGTATCAGAGGGCCAAGTTGGAGGCACAGGTCGAACCTGAGGGATTCCTTTAACCTCTGGCAAGCCATCCTGTAAAATATGGTCCTCAGGGTCCACACCCTGACCGCCGGCTTCCGTGTCATCCAACGCCCTCTCATGGGGCTGCAGAGCAGGTTCAGGCAGACCGGTCTTGCCCGCCTCGGGCACTGGGGCCGGCAACACCAAGACGTCCCCTTTTCGAATGCCCGATTCCGCCCAGCGGTTCAGTTCAAACAAACGATTCAAGTCAACCCCATACTTCTTGGCAATCCCAAAGGGGGTTTCCTTGCGCTGAACTGTATGGTTGACCGTGGACTGAGCGCAAAGCGCAGCAGTCCAAAAGCAGAGCCCGAACCAAAACAGCGTCACCGTGAACTTCATTACTCCCATTCGATGGTGGCTGGAGGCTTGGAGCTGATGTCATAGACCACACGGTTGATTCCCCGCACCTTGTTGATGATGGCGTTGGATACTTCCGCTAGGAAAGCATGTGGGAAGTCCACCCAATCGGCCGTCATTCCATCTGTCGAGCTCACAGCCCTCAACGCCACAGCCTGCTCGTACGTCCTTTCATCCCCCATGACGCCAACGCTTTGAACGGGCAGTAAAATGGTGCCCGCTTGCCACACACGGTCATAGTGGCCATGCTCGCGGAGCTTGTCCACCCAAATGCGATCGGCATTCTGCAACAACTCCACTTTCTCTGCTGTCACTTCTCCCAAAATGCGGATGCCAAGACCTGGACCTGGAAAGGGGTGACGTCCGAGCAAATGGGCATCGATGCCCATTTCTCGACCCACGCGACGAACCTCATCCTTGAACAACATCCGCAAGGGCTCCACCACATCCAGCTTCATGAAGTCCGGCAATCCACCGACGTTGTGATGGGACTTGATGGTCGCACTGGGTCCACCCGTGGCCGAGACACTCTCAATCACGTCAGGATAGATTGTCCCTTGGCCCAACCACTTTACACTGTCCAACAGCCCACTCTCTTCATCGAAAACATCGATGAAGGTGGCCCCAATGGCCTTTCTTTTCCCTTCGGGGTCAGAAATCCCCGCAAGGGCCTTGTAGAACCGATCCGCCGACCGAACGCCCTTGACGCTGAGCCCCATGCCTTCATAGCCCTCCAGGACCTCTTCGTATTCATGTTTGCGAAGCAATCCATTGTCTACGAAAATGCAATGCAAACGATCGCCAATGGCCCGGTGGAGCAACATCGCCGCCACGCTAGAGTCCACGCCGCCACTCAAACCGAGAACCACGCGGTCCTGGCCCAACTGCTGCTTGAGGTCTTCTATGGTCGTGTCCACAAAATGAGCGGGGGTCCAATCCGCAGAACAGCTGCATATGCCGTGAACAAAGTTCCGGAGTAAAGTCAACCCTTCATCGCTGTGGTAAACCTCCGGGTGAAACTGGATGCCCCAAGTGGGTTCGCCATCAAAGGCAAAGCCAGCATACTTCACATCCGCCGTGGAACATGTGATTTTTGTATCCTCGCCTGCACCTTGAATGGTGTCTCCATGGCTCATCCAAACTGCCTTGCCTTCCGTCATTCCCGCGAAGAGCGGGTCGCTTGTGTCAATCTTTGTCAAGTGCGCACGGCCATACTCGCGGCTGTCACTGGCCTCGACAGAACCACCCGCGTCTTGAGCCAGCCACTGTGCTCCAAAGCAAACACCCAAAATCGGCCACTGGCCGCGAATACCCTCCAAGTCAGGTGAAGGTGCTTGCGCATCGCGCACGCTGAACGGACTCCCCGAAAGGATGACGCCCTTCCAACACCTGCCTTGCGGGTCGTCTTCAGGTGCGGTTTCCAAAAGCGCTCGCCAATCGCCGTTCCAAGGCTTGATTTCGGCAAAGGTGTTGAGCTCCCTTACGCGCCGCGCAATGAGTTGTGTGTACTGAGATCCGAAGTCGAGAATGAGTATGCTGTCCATGCTTCCGCAGTGAGCTGACGAAATTAAGCGTGAGGCATTCAGCTTTTACGTGAACGCACCGCCGCTTGATGTGTTGTTTTGCACCGACCATGAACGATTCCATGAACATTCTTCCCGAAAGTCCTTCTGCCTTGCCCCTTCTTCCCGGCCTCAAAGGACGAAAGCTTGTTTTAGCCAGCGCCTCCCCCCGAAGAAAACAACTGATGTCCATGTTGGGCATTCCCTTTGAAGTCAGGCCATTGGACGTAGATGAAGTTTACTCACCGGACCTCAAGGGCCCAGACATCCCTCGATTCTTGAGTGAACTCAAAGCCAAAGCAGGGTGCAAAAACCTCCAAGCCAATGAAATCTTGATCTCCAGTGACACTGTTGTTCAATTGAAAGGTCAAACCCTCGGGAAACCACAATCCCACGCGGAAGCCGTGGACATGATTTTGACACTTTCCGGACAAACCCACCAAGTCGTTACCGCTTTCTGCGTGGTTGACGGACGCACCCCCAATGACCTTCAAACGGACCACGACTCCGTTGATGTGTCTTTTTTACACCTTACACGAGAATTCGCTGACCATTACGTCAAATTTCATCACCCTTTTGACAAGGCAGGTGGATATGGCGCCCAAGATTTGATCGGCGCATGCGCGATTCACTCACTCAAGGGAAGCCATTACACCGTTATGGGACTCCCAATGCATAAAATTTTTCAAAAACTGCAGGACCTGATTTAACAATGGTTTGCAGCGATTCTAAAGTTATCTCGTTCACTTTTTTTGCAATTTGATTGAACAAGCCTCCACTACTTCGGTTTTGGTGTGTACGTTGAACACGTTCAAAACCATACACAACAAATGAACCTTTCTTTAATTCTAGCTGACGCTTCGCTCTATATGAGTGAGCACTTCGACAGCCTAACGAGCTTTACCTTCTTCGTAGGTTGCATGGCCATGATGGCCGCATCTGTCTTCTTCTTCTTGGAAATGGGCAGCGTAGACAAAAAGTGGAGGACATCACTGCTCATCAGTGGTATCATCACCTTTATCGCTTTCGTGCACTATTACTATATGCGCGACTATTACCTGGCCACAGGAGATAGCCCCATCGCTTTCCGTTATGTGGACTGGACCTTGACTGTGCCACTCATGTGCGTTGAGTTTTACCTCATCACCAAGAAAGCCGGTGGCACCATGGGCCTCATGTGGAAGCTCATTTTCGCATCGGTCATCATGTTGGTGACAGGTTATTGGGGTGAGGCATTGGACCAAAGCAACGCTTGGCTCTGGGGTCTCTTCTCTGGTATTGCTTATTTCTACATCGTATATCTCGTCTGGTTTGGTGAGGTAAAGCAGTTGGCCACGAATGCGGGCGGTGCTGTTGCTGAAGCCAACAAATGGCTCGGATGGTTCGTACTGGCTGGATGGGCGATTTACCCCATTGGTTACATGATGGGCACTGCCGGATGGTACGGAGGTGCTGGTGAAGTCTTCGGTTTTTCAGGCTCCATGGACGTCATTTACAACATTGGTGACGCCATCAACAAGATCGGATTCGGTCTGGTGATTTACGCTTTGGCTGTTAAGGATAGCGCCAAGAGCTAATCCCTTCGAATCCCAAGCAAGGAACACGGGCCCATCCCTTTTCGGGGGTGGGCCTTTCCTTTGCCACATGATTGGCTTCAACGCATTCACCAGTGCACGACGCGTGCGCGCTTGGACCTTAACCTTGACGGGGGCTGGCGCCATCCTTGGCTGGACCTTGGGTCAATGGCTTCCCGATCTTCAATGGCCTTTGGCCGCCCTACTTATTGGCCTCATCGGCATACAGCATGGTGCGCTGGACCACATTCTTCACGCCCACATGCACGGAGATCCGGAGGGTCCACTCCGGCAGTCATTCGTCTTGCCCTACATCGCGGGCATGGGCGTGGCATGGGCGGCCTTCGAGTGGGCTCCTTCGGTGATGCTCGGCCTCTTCCTGATCGTGAGCGCCTACCATTTTGGGATGTCCCATCTGCGCGTGGATGCCATGCGGCAACAGCGCCCTCCCACTTCTGCAAAAGCCTTGGCAGGCACCCTGATTGGCATGGCCTTGATTGCGCCTTTGGTGCTGCGACCCGATGCCCTCGTCATATTGAGCGAATATGGGTGGGCCTTCGACTTGCGTGGCCAAGCGCAGTGGCTGCCACTTCAAGTGGCCACAGGTTGCGCAGCCTTTCTCACGGCCGTACTCCATCAAGAAGTCAAATCAGGACTGCTTCCGCTGGCTGGCGCTTTGCTCGCTTGGATGGTCCCCGACTTGCTCCTCGCTTTTGCCCTTTACTTCGTCCTTGGGCACTCGCGAGAGGCCTTTTTGGATGAATTCAAAAACCGGCAATCCATGGCTGTTCGCTTTTCTTCGCTTTACCTGCGGAGTCTCCCACTTTCGATCACCTTTGGCATCATGGCAGCAGGGGTATTCTGGCTCACTGCAACCGAGGTTCTGTCGGAAAGATCCGCATTGAGCTTCTTGCTCGCGGGCACACTTCCCCACATTGCTGTGATCGAGAATTGGGTGACTGCGCGCACGCGCTAAGGGCACCACAAGAGCGACTCAGATCACCCGCAGGCATCCTGCTGCGCCCGCCATCACCTTTCCAATGGGAGCGGCTGCTCCACCGTCTGCGGCCAATGCCGCCTCTACTTCTTTCGCGGCAGCCGGAGCCACACTCAAAAGTAGACCCCCACTGGTCTGCGGGTCACAAACCAAATCCCTTGTGAATTCGGAGGCATCATCGAGAATCAAATCCTGGCCGTAACTCGCGAAATTTCGCCGTGTACCACCCGGCACGCAGCCAGAAGCGTGATAGCCTTCCAGTGCAGAGCGGTCCAAGGTCGGCAAAGCCGACCCTTGCACCAACAGCTCTACCCCCGTGGCCCTTGCCATCTCCAATCCGTGTCCTGCCAACCCAAATCCAGTCACGTCTGTCATGGCATGAACACCGTTGATTTGACCCAAAACTGCCCCCACTTTATTCAAGTGCATCATGTTCGCCTCCGCTGCTGCAAGGTGCTCCCGCTGGACTAGCCCCTTCTTCTGAGCCGTGGTGACCATGCCCACGCCCAGAGGCTTGGAGAGGTAGAGCAAGTCGCCCACTTCGGCCCCTCCATTGCGTTTGAGCTGATCCAAGCTTACCCTGCCCGTGACGGCGAGCCCGAAAATGGGCTCCGGAGAATCAATGCTGTGTCCGCCAGCCAAGGGAATCCCGGCTTCGGCGCATATGGACCGTCCACCCTCGAGAACCTGCCCAGCCACCTCGGGCGCCAGCTTGTCGATGGGCCACCCCAAGATGGCGATGGCCATGATAGGCTGCCCGCCCATGGCATAGATGTCACTGATGGCATTGGCGGCTGCGATGCGGCCAAACGCGTGAGGGTCGTCCACGATGGGCATAAAAAAGTCGGTGGTCGACACCGCCGCAGTGCCATCTCCCAAATCATAGACTGCCGCATCATCTCGTGCGCCATGGCCCACAATCAACCGGGGGTCTTCGGCCTGCTGACCCAATTGGCCCAATATCTGATCCAACACCCCGGGGGCGATTTTGCACCCACATCCCGCGCCGTGGCTAAACTGGGTCAGTTTCACATGTGCCTTCTCCATGGCACAAAGGTGGGTCAGAGACCCATCCCATCCGCAGCGGCCATCAACCGCTTTGCGCAATCTTCAATCGAAAGGCCTTGGGCCGGCACCGGATGGCGATTGTCCCCCGCCCTTTTCTGCAATCCATGCTCGTAGGTGCGGTCGTAATAATCCAGCGCGATGCGCGCAGCCGTGGCCAAATCCTGAACATCCAACGCAGACAAGGCCTCTGCTGTTTGTGTGCCCC
>CASICO010000056.1 GCA_949373165.1 uncultured Flavobacteriales bacterium
CTATTTCAAGAAGAAAGTGACTTGGTTTGATGCCAAAGAAAAACTGGTGCCCGACAACGACGAAAGGGCCATTTTCTTTGCCCGTGGCGTCCTGGAAACGGTTCGCAAGTTGAGCTGGGCTCCCGACATCATCCATTGCCACGGCTGGATGGCCTCCCTGGTTCCACTCTACCTGAAGGAACAATTCAAGGAAGACGCGCACTTTGAGAACACCAAGGTCGTGACCACCCTATATGACGAAGGTTTCAAAGGAACATTGAACGGTAGCCTTTCCGAAAAAATCGAATTTGACGGCATCCAATCCCCAAGCCTGAAAAACATCAAAATTCCAACTTTTGACGCTTTGAACCAGTTGGCCATGGAGTACTCTGATGCCGTCATTTCTGGATGCGAAGTGCTGTCAGAAGACACCCAAACTGCCTTTGAAGCCTTGTCTTGTCCAAAAATGGGTTACATGGAATCTGAGCTCGGTTCAGCCGAGGTCGCCAACTTCTATGACACCATACTGGAGGGAAAGGAGCTGGCCGTTGAGGACTAACACTCTCGCTTCGTCAATCCCTTTCACAGCTTTTGGTACGAACTCGTTCGTGTCATGGGTTCCTTGACGGCCATTCTGTACGACCTTGCGTCTTCATCTCGCCACACGCATGCGTTTGTTCCGTGTCTTTTTCTTCTCAATTCTCCTGATTTCTCTGCAGTCTGGCTGTCGAAAGCCGGACAGTGATCTTGGTCTTGGCTTGCAGCCAGAAGGTGAGCTTTTGGACCTGAGAACCGACACCCTGGGCTTCTCCATTGAGATGGTTCCTGTCGACTCCCTGAGAACGGACGAACGGAGCCGTCTTCTTTTGGGAAACCTCTACGATCCCATTGCTGGTTTGAGCAAGGCCTCCTTTTCCACAGAGCTTCGACTCTCAGAAACAAACAAAGATTTCGGGGTCAACCCCATCTGCGACAGCCTCTTTATGGCGTTCCGCTTTAATGGCCCTGCCTACGGTCAGAATTCAGATCAATACCTGGTGGTAGAGCAGCTACAAGACACGGTTTCTTATGACAGTGCCTATTACAGTTTTGATGTTCCCCCCACACTGCCCGGAAATCTGGTTTTGCCCGCGGCACAGCCCATTCAGGTCCACCCTCTTGAATCTGTTTTCGTTGGCGGAGACACCTTGAGTCCCCAAGTTCGCATCCCCTTGATCGCCTCCTGGGGCCAGGGCATTCTTGACGCCGACACTTCGGTGTTTGACAACAATGCAAACTGGAAGTCTTGGTTTAAAGGCCTCCAAATCAGCTCTGGTTCTGGCGGAGGGGGCATTGTTTGTCTCGAGCCAAACACGGGTGTTTCGCTCATGCGCATCCACTATCACAACGACACAGATACCGCAGCGTATGACTTTGTGATCAACTCGAACGCAGCCCGCATCGGTCACTTCGCACACAGCTGGACCCCCGAGTTTTCGGCGCTCAATGACAGCATGAGCACCACAAATGCTCCACGCGTGGCTTTGGTTGGTGGTGCAGCCTCCTATTTGCGTGTAGACTTGTCTGGTATGGACACCCTTGAAGCTCCAGAAGGAGCCGTCATCAATCGGGCAGAACTGGTACTGCCCCTAAATGATGCCCCGTCAAAACTTCCCCGACCCAGCATTTTGACTGCTTTTCTCAAACGAGACAACGGTGGTTTGGAGCTCTCCCCTGAAGCAACTTCACCTGGCATCACCTACGGCGGCGTATACGATGCTGACCGGAACGCCTACGTTCTCAACCTTCCGCTTTATGCGCAACGCAGACTCAACGGTGAAGAGACGCGAACCCAACTCTATCTCTATTCTGAGCTGTCTTCTGTGGCCATTGAGCAGGTGGTGTTTGACTCGCCCATATCCTCCTCAAACGCAACGTTTGTTGTCACCTGGTCAGAGTAAACTGCCGCCTCTGTTGCGGTATATTTGATTCATGTGCGGCATCGTTGGCTACCTCGGGGAAAAAGAGGCCTTTCCCATCATCATCAAAGGGCTTCAGCGATTAGAATACCGCGGCTACGACAGCTCCGGTGTGGCCATTTTGGGTGGAGCCTCAGGCCTTCAGCATCACCGGAAAAAAGGCAAGGTAGAGGCCCTGCTGACTGAAGTTGGAGAGAATCCCCCTTCCGGACATTTGGGCATCGGACACACCCGCTGGGCCACGCACGGTGCACCCAACGATGTCAACGCCCACCCGCACCTGAGTGGCGATGGCCAACTGGCGTTGATTCACAATGGCATCATTGAGAATTACCACGCACTCAAGGAGACCCTCACTGAACGGGGCCACGAGTTTTACAGCGACACAGACACCGAGGTTTTGGTCCACCTCATCGAAGAAGTCTTAAAAAGCAGCGAAGACCTCGACCTGTTTGAGGCAACAAGAATTGCATTGAACGAGGTCGTGGGCGCTTATGCAATTGCCGTCATTGACATCGCGCGGCCAGAGGAGTTGATTTTGGCCCGAAAATCAAGCCCCTTGGTGATTGGCATCGGCGAAGGTGAATACTTCGTCGCCTCTGACGCCACACCCATTGTGGAGTACACCAAAAATGTGGTGTACTTGGAAGACGAGGAGGTCGCTCGGGTTTCTTTGACTTCGGGGATGAAAATCCGCACCATCCGGAACCACAAAGTGACCCCGGTGATCACGGAGCTAGAAATGGCCCTGGAGTCCATTGAAAAAGGAGGCTACGAGCATTTTATGCTCAAGGAAATTCACGAACAACCACGTTCCATTCAAGACTGCTTGCGCGGGCGCCTCAGCCTGGGTCACAACACGGTCCGAATGGCGGGCATCGATGACCACGAACCCATGTGGAAGGATGCCAAGCGCCTCATCATTGTGGCATGCGGGACAAGCTGGCACGCGGGGCTCATCGCGGAGTACATGTTTGAGGATTTTGCGCGAATTCCCGTCGAAGTGGAATACGCGAGTGAGTTCCGTTACCGGAACCCCGTCATCGGTGAAGGAGACATCTTAATCGCCATCAGCCAGTCCGGAGAAACCGCCGATACCTTGGCCGCCATTCGAATGGCCAAAGAGAGGGGGGCCCATGTTTTTGGCATCTGCAACGTGGTCGGGTCCAGCATCTCCCGTGAGTCACACAGTGGGGCTTACACCCATGCTGGTCCAGAAATCGGCGTGGCATCAACCAAGGCCTTTACTGCCCAGCTAACCGTGCTCACGCTTGTGGCGATGCGGGTTGGTGAATTGCGCAACGCTTTGGACTCTCAGCGGCGAAACCGTTTGATGGTCGAACTGGAGTCCATCCCGGAAAAAATCCAATCCATGTTGGATCAGGACCAAAAGCTGGCGTCCATAGCGAAGGTCTACATGAGTGCCCCCAACGCCTTGTTCTTGGGACGGGGATTCAATTTTCCTGTCGCCCTCGAAGGGGCATTGAAACTCAAGGAAATCAGCTACATCCACGCCGAGGGTTATCCGGCTGCAGAAATGAAGCATGGCCCAATTGCGTTGATTGACGAGAACATGCCCGTGTTCATCGTGGCCACCCAAGACGCTCACTATGAGAAGGTGCTGTCCAACATACAGGAGGTCAAGGCCAGGGGTGGAAAAATCATTGCCGTGGTCACCAAGGGAGACAAGGAGGTCGCGAGAATTGCCGACCACACCATCGAGGTACACCCGTCCGATGATGCCCTTGTTCCCATCCTGAGTACCATTCCCTTCCAGCTCCTGAGCTATCACATTGCCGTTATGCTGGACCGAAATGTGGACCAACCTCGGAACCTCGCCAAAAGCGTCACTGTAGAGTAATCTCCGCGCCCAACTCCTCCAAGCGGCCCAACATATCTGACAAGTCTTGGGGTTCTGTTAGGGGATTCATCAGCGTGCACCTTAACCATGTCTTTCCCCCAAACCGGGTCTGCACCACATATTGAGGTCCGCGCTCAAGGTGAAGCTGTCGCAAGGCGGCGGTGAACCGATCCATCTCCTCGTCTGAGGCGTCCATTCGCGACTCAGGGACATGCCGAAAGCACACAATGTTCGCGTCTGGAGACATGGCCAACTCAAAACCCTTGCGGGCCTTCAACTGCTCTGCCAGCGCATTTCCAAGCCCAAACAATCTGTCCACCAAATGCCCCCAGATTTCTGGTCCATACTCTTCTAGAACTGCCGCAACCCGAGTAGACAACATGCGCTTGGTACATTCAAACGTCCGCTTTCCAAAGTTCCACCACTCCGGGTCCTCCGCGTCGCTCCAGAGGTATTCTGCTTTTTGCGTAAAGGGAAGGAAACTGTGGTCTTGCTGGCCGTAAAACAGGCCCGTACACAGCGCAGGAACACCCATGATTTTATGGAAATCCATGGCCACGCTGTGGGCACGTTCTATCCCACTCACCCAGTGTCGATGTGTGGTGCTAAAAGCCGCTGCAGCGCCATGTGCGCCGTCGACATGAAACCACAACCCGTGACGGTCTGCAAAGTCTGCCAAGACATGAAGTTCGTCGTAAGCACCTACGCTGGTGGTACACGCGCTGCCGACAACCGCCACCACCCTGCGGCCTTTTGACTGAAGCCTATCCCAAGCTTCCTCCAGCCCCTCTTTGGTGATTCTGTGGTGCTGATCCGTGGGAACCAGGCCCACGCCCTCAGATCCCCAACCCATTATCCGAACAGCACGATCCACACAATAATGAGCCTGCTCTGAAACCAAAACCGCGCCCAACTCATCGTCTCCGCTCTCCCAAGGGTCTGACTCCGCGCCCCCCTTCCATCGCCGTGCGGCCAACAGGGCAACCAAATTGGCGAGCGTGCCCCCGTGACACATGACACCGCCGCACCCCTCAGGCAAACCCATCAGCTTTCCAATCTGAGACATGAGCACCTCCTCCATGGCAGAGTTGGTCGGGCCCATCTCATAAATGGCCCCCCCGTTGTTCAATAGGTCTGTAACCATGCCAACCAAGGCGCCATCGGGGAAAGGCACCGCGACTTGATGTCCCATGTAACGAGGGTCCTGCAATTGATTGGACCGTTCCACCACTTCTCTCATCAATGCCGGCAAACCAATGGGCGTTTGAAGCCGCTTCTCCCAATGGAGCCGTTCCTCCTCCGGACTCACCCAGGGCATCGATGCCGGAGAAGATTTAGACTGGCTTTTGACCAGGTGCGCCTGCAAGTCCAACAGGATTTCCTGCCCCAACTTCACAAAACGGTCCGGGTCATAGGCCTTTTTCAACAGCGGATGCAAGGGCTTTACCATGCCCCCAAGTTTGCACGAAAAGCCTGAAAAAGCGAGAGGCAACGGGCATTCTCTTGGCTCGAAATCCCCGAAGCCAACATCACACATTGTGGAAAAATCGTGCATATGTATCGGCGCTTCGACGGAATTGCTTTTCTTGCGCCCGGAAACCCCATAGAGAAACCACAAGATGAAGCACATCCTTTCTGCCCTGGCCCTGGTTGCCGTCTTTGCCACCACCGCCAATGCCCAGAAGCAATTCGGTGGCGAGCACAATATCGAGCTCCAATTCACCCCTCTCGGTGACAGCCCAGTTGACGGCACAACAATCAAGTACAGAAACTTTACAGACGAAGAGTCTGCATTCCGTTTGAGCTTGACTTTCAACAGCACAAACAACAAGTCCATCGGTTTCCGTGAATTTGACTTCAACGGAGTTGGACGCCCTGAGCCTTACTTCTCCATCATGCCTGACGGAACGATTGTAGAAGGTGGCATTCCCGCCCATTGCAGGAGCTTACGTAACCTCTGGTGATGATGAGATTCCAAGCCCAGACCTCTACGACACGTACAGCACTTCTACCTTCATGATTGCGCCTGGTTACGAGAAGCATTTCGATGCCGGTGGTGATCGCTTGAGCCCCTTATGTTTGGTTTTGAAGTCGGCTACGGAATCTCCAGCTCTTCAATGGAGCAAGAGTTCTGGAGTGCAGACGACGAGAACCAAGTCGGTGACCAAGACCAATACATCGTTTGGACGCAGACCATCAGCCAGAGTGCAAGCATCTTCAAACTCGGTCTCGTGACTGGTTTTGATGCCTACCTCACAGACTACCTCTACATCGGTGCTGAGGCTGGACTCGGATTCATGAGCTCCAAGGTCAATGACATGGAGATTGCTGCAACAGACAACGTAGCGTACAACCTCTTTTGGGGAACGCAGAATGCTGTTGATCCCAGTGACTTGACAGAGATGCCAGCGCCCATCCAAGGCAGCGTGGATCTCGCAGGTCACGCATACAGCGGTCAGCACCCTGCCAACATCAACGACCGTCCATTCTGGACCGGTAACCAGCAAGCTGGAAGCATTGGAAGCCAATTCCAAGCGCAACTCCGCCTCGGATACCTCTTCCAGTAATCGGAAACTCAACCCATTTGAAAAGCCCTGCCCTCATCGGCGGGGCTTTTCTTTTGCCCCAACGCGCGGTTCGAAGGAACTTGTGGCCATGAGTCTCCGTATCGAATTGGACCACAACGGGCACGTTTGGCGTGCTCAAGGCCAACCCACAGACCTTAGCGTACCCATTGACCCCCATGGCGGATTGCCAAGGGCCTGGTACAAGGGTCCTCCAGAAGTACATGTGGTCCGCTCCGATGGGTGGACCGGTTCTGTGGCAGAGGGAGGTGCTGTTAATTTTCGAGACATCCGCTTCAATCCACACGCACACGGCACCCACACCGAAACACACGAACACATTCACGACGCGTTCGACCCCATCGACGCGCAGGTCCGGTCATCCGCCATTCCCTTTGTTGTTCCCGCATTTTTGCTGAATGCTACACCCGTGCTCGTGGATGAAGACCATGTCGTGCCCTTGTCCACACTGCAGGCCGTCCAACAGCAGATGGAAACCCACAAGCCTGCCGCAATCGTCATTCGCACGGGGTTTTCATCTCCCTTGCAAGACTGGAGCAGCACCAACCCCCCGTACCTCGAAAGTGGGTTCGCTGACCTGCTCTGCACGTTCGGCATCCAACACTTGCTCATCGACCTGCCCAGCGTAGACAAGGAAATCGATGGAGGCGCTTTACATGCCCACAACGCCTTCTTTGGCCCTGCGAACACACCTCGTTCGGGCGCCACAATTTCAGAGCTCCTAAGCGTCCCTAAAAGCCTTGCTGAGGGAGTCGGTCTCTTGGCCCTTCAAATCGCACCATTGGTCAACGACGCGGCACCATCTCGGCCAGTATGGTTTCCCGCTGTGGCATCGGCTTCTGCCACTTGATTCGGGGACATAACCCACAACAAAAAAGGCCCGTCCGAATGGGACAGGCCTTTTTCAATGTTTCGATCGAGTGAACTCAGTTCACATCCCACCAAAGTTTGGTGCTCAATTCGTCTCCGCCACCTAGGCCAACAATGCCTGAGGCGTAACCGCTGGCGTTCAACGTTTGCTCATCCAAAGGATACTCGAAGCGGCTAGGAACATTGCCGTCGCCACCGAGGTGGCCATCCGCACAAGCGTTCAACGTAGGCGCATCCAAACGGCGCACCTCAGCCCAAGCCTCGTGTCCCTGCATGTACAATGCAGCCCACTTCTGTGACCCAATCTTTTGCTTCCAGTCTCCAGCTGCGGTTGTGTACGCCACGTCCGCCTGTCCGAGATAAGCATTGATGGCATCCGCATCGGTCAAGCCCCACCACTGCATGCTCAACGTTACCGCCGCATTGTAGTGGCCTTCAGCGTCGAGTGGCGTTCCTGCCCATCCACGCTCCGCTGCCTCAGCACACAAAAAGTGCGTTTGTGCAGCATCGAACAGAATGCCTGGCAAATCACCCGCCAAGACTGCATCTCCACGTTGGGAAACGTCGTCGTTTGGCGTCAAAGCCGCATTGGCCTCATCCAAACCGTACACTTCGCCTACGTATGTGTCCGAGGTCACAGCCGTGTTGAAATAGACGCCCAGTCGAGGGTCATTCATGGAAGACAACCAATCCACCATGGTGTTGGAGGCCGCAAAATCATTTCGCGTCTTGTAGTCCTCGTTCACAGGGTGGTTGTTTGGTGCAGCATTGATGTAAGGGAATTGAGCGTTGTTTTCGTTGGCTGCAATGATCATGCCGCCACTCAACGCATCCTCGCCGGCCGCTTGCGCCGCTGTTGGCGACACATCCGACATGCGCATGGCTACACGCAACTTCAAGCTGTTCGCAAACATCTCCCAAGAAGACATGTCACCCCCATAAATCTGGTCGCCTTGTGGGCCCGCACCGTCGTCCATCGACGCCTTGGCCTCTGCAATCAACGCCAAGATGCCATTGTAAACGGCCTCTTGCGTGTCATAAGCGGGCGTGGTGTTGTCCACTCCTTGAAGTGCTTCGCTCATGGGAATGGGTCCCCATGCGTCCGTCAACATTTGGTAAGTCCAAGCCTGCAACAACTTCGCCACAGCAATCTGATTGCCGTTGGATCCAAAACCACCTGTGCCCTCTGGATCATCTGTGTTCAGCGCGATGATTTGATTGAGGTCCTGAAGTGGAGCTGCATAAAAGTCGCGCCAGCTGCCATTGGAGACCTCTGTACGGAACTGATAGCGGCTCTCGTTTGAATACTGGTTGGATGCCCAGTGCTGTGCCAGTTGCATGCCACGACGGCTGCCCCAAAACGAATCGTTCATCTCGTCCATGATCCGCTTCTGAGAAGAGGTCAGGAGAAAGCCCGGTGAGACGGAAGCCGGCTCATTTGGGTTGGTGTTGATGTCCTCAAAGTCTTTGGTGCATCCTGTGAATGCAACCGCGATGGCGAGGCCTGCGAGAAGGAAAATGTTCTTGTTCATGTCCTTGTTTTTTCCTGGTGTTGGGGAATCAGAGGCCGAACTTGAGGTTCACGCCGATTGTGCGCTCAGCAGGAAGCTGACCGCCTTCGAAGCCTTGAACGTTGGAGGCCGAAGTGGCGACCTCTGGGTCAACGTGAGGTACATTTTTGTGCAGAATGGCCAAGTTGCGACCAAACACGCCGATGCTCACATTGCTGAATGGCGTGCCATCCACCATGTCTGCAGGCAGGTTGTAGTCGAGTCGCATCTCACGCAGCTTCACAAAGCTGGCGTCATACTGGTCTGCAGCATGAATCACATAGCCTTGGTTGTAAAAGAAGTGAGACTGAGGATTGATGGCCACAGCGTTGGCTTCGCCTGTGCTGGCGTTCACACCCTCCACAACAACCCCGGCAAAATTGGGGTCGCGGATGTCGTTTCCATTGGCGTCGATCGCCGTTTCAGCCAACGTGCCTGAGTACTTGCCCCACTGATTAGAGTAACTGTGCAAGGAGCCTCCGTCTTGGAAGTCCACCAAAGCGTAGAAACTCAAGTTCTTGTAGTCCAACGTGGTGAATACGCCACCCGTGAAGTTGGGGAGAATGGTGCCCAGTGGCTGAACCGTTTCGGTGCTCAGGTAGTAACCGTCGTCGTCCACCAACTTGTTTCCGGCGTCATCATACTGGAAGTCATACCCGTAGAATGTGCCGAGAGGCTGACCTGGTCGGGCCTCAAGGGTCACGCCAAAGAGGCTGGTGTATCGGATGTTCTCAATGCCTTCCGCCAATTCCAACAACTCGTTGGTGTTCTTGGCAAAGTTCACCCCGATGTCCCAACGAAGGTTGTCGGTTTGAACCGGCGTGGCCGCCAGGCTAAGCTCGATGCCCTTGTTGCTGGTCTTACCGGCATTGAGCACTGCACTGCTGTATCCTGAAGAAGCAGATACGGGGACATTGAAGATCAAGTCTTCCGTGGTGCTGTTGTAGTACGTGAAATCAAAGCGAACCTTGTCCAAGAACAAGTTCAGCTCCAATCCAGCCTCCCAACTGCTGGTCTTCTCAGGACGCAGGTTCGGGTTGTTTTGTGAGTTCGGCACCGTAGCTGAACCACTGTTGCCAAAGTTGCTGTTCACGGCATAGGTTGTTGCCGTGCGGTACGGGTCTGTGTCGTTTCCAACTTGCGCCCAACCGAAGCGAACCTTGGCGAAACTCACTGCGGGCATGTCGAGGTCCTCGCTCAGGATATAGCTCGCCGTGGCCGATGGGTAGAAGTAGCTGTTGTTCTCTGCTGGGAGGGTAGAGCTCCAATCGCTCCGGCCCGTGAAATCCGCATAAAACTTGCGCTTGTATCCAAAGCTGGCACTGGCCAAGACTGAGTTCACTTGCTTGGTGTTCGACACGTCACCCACTTCGTAACCGTCAGCACCGTTGTTCACCGTATACAGGCCAGGCGTGTTCAAACCGCCCAAAGTGTAAGCGTTCAAGCGCTTGAAGTTCCGAATGCGGCGGTTAACGCCAACGAATCCGGTGAGGTTCAAGTCGTCACTCAAATCATCCGTGAAGTTCAGGTAAGCGTCCAAGTTGGTTTCCTGAAGCTGGCGTGTAGACTCACTGTATGAACTCTCGCGGACACCACCAATGGCAATGCGCTCCTCGCGACGGTCGATGTAAAAGTCACTCAGCGCTCGGCCCATGATGCTGAACACGTCGTTGATCTTGTACTTCAAGGTGATGTTTCCGAAAACACGGTCACGCTGGTCGTTCTGTGTGTTTTCATAACGCTCCCAATATGGATTGTCCCAATAGTGTGGGCTTGGGTCTGTTGCGCTGTTGCGGTTCCATGTGCGGTGTGATCCGTCCGCGTTTTTATAGTTGCGCATGCGGTCCATGCTCAATTGACGCTGTCCCCACTGGGTGAACTGAGACATCACAGACTCTCCGTATCCAGTCAAGGGACGGCCGGCCCCTTGTGATTGGACGTAGTTCGCATTGACGCTGGCCTCAAGGTCTTCGCTCACCTTCTGGCTTCCAGAGAAGCTCAAGGTGTTCCGGTCTAAAGAACTGTTCTCGTAAACACCGGTTTGATCCAAGTTGGTGTAACTCAAGCGGAATGCGCTCTCGTCCGTTGCACCGGTCACGCTCACATTGTTGGTGATGGCCACACCGGTCTGGAAGAAGTCCTCCACATCGCTATCTGTTGCACTCCATGGGCGGCTCTGACCAAAGTCAGCGTCTCCTTCGTAGTCGTACCAACTGTCCCAATGGCGGACCATCGTGCCGTCCAATGCAGGACCCCATGAACCGTCGTATCCGTAGTCAGGAATAGGCGTATCTCCCAAGCTGTCAACCAAGTTTTGATTGATCCAAGAAGTTCCAGCACCACCACCATAACTGTTCTGGTAGTCTGGCAACACGTAAACGTTGTTGAACGCCACACCGCTGTTGAAGCTGATGCCAAGTCCGCGCTTGCCACTGGCCTGATAACCCTTTCCTGATTTTGTTGAAATCACGATCGCCCCGTTGGAGGCCCGAGCCCCATAGAGTGCCGCAGCAGCCGGACCTTTCAAAACAGACACAGACTCAATGTCGTCTGGGTTCAAATCTTGAATGGCGTTTCCGTAGTCATATCCACCTGCACCACGCTGCTGGTCACCTCCAGAGTAGTCGGCATTGTCCATGGGAACACCGTCCACCACAAAAAGCGGCTGGTTGTTTCCCGTAATGGAGCTTGCACCACGAAGAAGAATCTTGGAGGATGAACCCAATGAAGTGCCCGAGGTCACTTGAACCCCTGCAATCTTACCGGTCAACGAGCGAACCACGTTTTCGGTTTTCGCGTCGGTGAAAGCATCATTGCCAAGCTCTTGTACGGAGTAACCCAGCGACTTTTTCTCGCGGCTCACGCCCAAGGCCGTCACCACCACCTCGTCCAAGGCGACGCCGCTTTCAAGCCGAACGTCCAAAGCAGAACCATCCACTTCCTTTCTCATCGTGTTGTATCCGACGAAACTGAACATCAGCACATCACCGCTGGCAGCCTTCAGGCTATATGCACCGTTCATGTCCGTCATCACACCAACATTGGCGCCTTCTACAACAACTGAAACACCGGGAAGGCCTCCGCCATTCGTTGCGTCAGTCACCTTGCCGGCTACATTTTGAGCAAGGGCGGCAGTAGCCGTCATGCAAAACGTGGCCAAGAGCAGGAATAGGTTCCTCATTTGAATTCGTTTAAAGTTTTGATTTTACAAGCCAAGACTGACCTGCCGCAAAAGAAGACGTTTTAACATCAATTCACACCGTAGGAATTCACTGATAATCAAGGGAGAGGGTGTTCATAACGTTGATAACCCCTTCAGACTTAGCGAAAAGGTTGTGCCGCTCCCCAACTCTGTTTTACACGCCATTCCCCATGAATGACGGTCTGCAATGGCTTTTGCGATGGCAAGACCGAGTCCGGACCCACTTCCCCTTGTGGTGAATTGCGGCTCAAAAACCTTGTGCGCAACTTCCAGCGACATGCCTGGACCACTGTCGACCACTTCTATGACCGAAAAATTAGACTTCACGACGATTTTAACAAGCCCCGGGCCGCTGGCAATGGCCTGTTGTGCGTTCAACACCAAGTTCCCAAATAGGCGAAGCAACTGGTCTCGATCCCCCATCACCAGCGTATCCCCTTCCATAACCAGTGTCGGTCCGCATTCTACCGCTTCGTTCAGCAATACCACAGATTCCAACACTTCACGAAGAGAAATGGCCATCAACTCCCCTTGGGGAAGTCGCGCCATGGTGCTGAACTCATCGGCAATGCGAGACAAAAGGTCAATTTGACCCTGCAACAAACCAGAAAGCTCCACCATCCTTGCCCTTAAATCCCCAGGCTCAGTCTCGGGGTTGAGCGCCCTTCTCTCCATCTGCTGGATGCCCAACTTCATCGGGGTGAGTGGATTCTTAATCTCGTGCGCCACCTGCATGGCCATCTCCCGCCAAGCGCTTTCTCGCTCGCCCTTGGCCAATGCTGCTGCCGATTTCCGCACGTTTTCTGCCATGCGATTGTACTGTTCCACAAGCCGTGCAATCTCATCATTGCCCACGGACTTGTAATTGAGTGGCTCAAAACCCTTGTCTTTGGCCACATCCATGCGCTCCATCATGACCCCAAGCCGAGACAAGGGATTAGAAATGGACCGTGACAGCAAAAATGACAAGCCTGTCGCCGCCAGAAAAACCAAAGCAAACACACCGCCCAACGAACGAAGAAAATCTGTTTTTCCGCTGGCTTCCAACACCCGTGCCGTGTAGCGCAACGCCACCAATGCCACAGGCCGTTGCGCTTCGTTCAATTGATACCAATACGCGAGGTAATCCCCCCCGCCAAGCGGAACCTCCAGCCGTTCCGCGCCCTGCGCCAGCGCGATGAGCACATCCGGCTCCACCTCCGTGGCAAACCCACTCTCTTCCGGGTGACTCGCCGTCGAGGTCACAAAGAGGCCCCCATCCAGTCGATATACAGCCAGTGGCACACCCTGTACCGCTTCAATCTCTACAATGCGATCTGCGAAATCCCCAGGCATCACGGTCCAACTCAAAGAGGCCGCTTCCACTGCATCTCCCACTCCCTTCTTCAGGGCAAAGCCCAAGCTTTTGGCCACCGCAGCTTCCTTTCTCACCAATCGTGACGCGTTGTAAGCATCATCGAGCCGCGAAAAACCAACAAGCGTAACCGCACCCGTTAGGAGAAATCCCAACAGGGTCACCGCCAACATGGCGAGGAATAGCCGTCTTTTTAAAGAGAGTCGAATCAAGTTTGCGGGGTCAGCCTTCGAGCGCTTCCGCGCCGCCCACAATCTCGAGAATTTCTGCCGTAATCGCAGCCTGTCGTGCTTTGTTGTAACTCAACTTCAAATCACGCAGCATTTCTCCAGCATTTTCCGTCGCCTTGTGCATGGCCGTCATCCTTGCTCCGTGCTCAGATGCATAGCTGTCGAGCAGGGCTTTGTAAAGCTGGATCTTCAATGTGTTCGGCACAATGTTCTCCGCAATCTCTTCACGGGTTGGCTCGAATATGTAGTCCACTGAAGTCGCCACCACTTCTGCTGTATCAGAAATTGGAGACTGAACAATGGGCAACATCTGCTCGCACATAACGTCTTGCGTGGCCACGTTTACGAACCGATTGTACAGGACTTCAACCCGATCATACTGACCACTTCGGAAACTGTCCATCACAGTCCCAGCAATCCTTGCGGCATTCTCGAAAGTGAGGTCGTCAAAAATGGCGTGCGGCTCATCTCCCAAGTCCAGCGTCGTAAAATGGCTTGTTCTCTTGAACACGTCTGACGCCTTTTTGCCCAGGCACAATATGTCCGCGTGGACACCCCCTAACTCTTCGAGCCGCTGGCTCGCCAACTTGATGATGTTGTTGTTGAACGGTCCACACAAGCCCCTGTTCGATGTCACGGCCACCAACAAAACACGCTTTGTCTCTCTTTCCTCCGAATATGGATTCTCAGACGCGTCCAAAGAAGCACTCACGTTCACCAAAATCTCCTGTAGCTTCTCAGCATAGGGGCGCATTTGGGTCACAGCATCTTGTGCTCGGCGAAGCTTGGCTGCCGACACGAGCTTCATCGCCTGGGTAATCTGACGGGTACTCCCAACAGAGGCGATTCGATTGCGTACTTCTTTTAGACCGGCCATGGCTTGTCTTAGCTAGCGAATTGCTTGCTCACTTCAGCCGCTGCAGCCTTCATCACGGACTGAGCTTCGTCCGTGTACTTCCCTGACTGAAGTTCCGTCATGGTGTCTGCATGCTTGGCCCGGAGGTAATCGAGGTAAGCCACCTCAAATTCCTTGACCTTGTTCACCGGCACCGTCTTCAGCAGGTTTTTGGTTCCTGCATAGATGATGGCTGTCTGATCCTCCACTCGCATTGGAGAGTTCAGGTTCTGCTTCAGAATCTCAACGTTCCGCATGCCCTTATCCAAGACTGCTTTTGTGGCGTCGTCCAAATCAGATCCGAATTTCGCAAACGCCTCGAGTTCGCGGTATTGAGCCTGGTCGAGCTTCAACGTTCCCGACACCTTTTTCATCGGTTTGATTTGAGCATTTCCGCCCACACGACTCACAGAAATACCCACGTTAATGGCTGGTCGCACACCAGACAAGAACAATGAGCTCTCCAAGAAAATCTGACCATCCGTGATGGAGATCACGTTTGTCGGGATGTACGCTGACACGTCACCTGCTTGCGTCTCAATGATGGGCAATGCTGTCAGCGACCCACCACCCTTGACCATTGACCGAATGCTCTCTGGCAAATCGTTCATGTCTTTTGCAATGCCATCGTCCGAAATCACCTTCGCTGCGCGCTCGAGCAAGCGGCTATGGAGATAAAAGACATCCCCTGGGTAAGCTTCACGGCCTGGAGGACGACGCAACAACAAGGACACCTCGCGATACGCTACAGCCTGCTTGGAGAGGTCGTCATAAATCACCAAGGCAGGATTGCCTGTGTCGCGGAAGAACTCACCAATGGCCGCTCCCGTAAATGGGGCGTAAAACTGCAATGGCGCTGGATCTGCTGCCGTCGCCGCAACCACAACCGTGTAGGCCATGGCACCTGCCTCTTCCAAAGTTTGGACGATGCCCGCTACAGTTGAACCCTTTTGTCCAATCGCAACGTAGATGCAGAACACGGGCTCACCGCGGTCATAAAATTCTTTTTGGTTGATGATCGTGTCGATCGCAACCGTTGTTTTTCCGGTTTGACGGTCACCAATGATGAGCTCACGTTGGCCTCGGCCAATCGGAATCATCGCATCAATGGCCTTGATCCCCGTCTGCAATGGCTCTGCTACTGGCTGACGATAGATGACACCCGGTGCCTTTCTTTCGATCGGCATCTCATAAAGGTCTCCCTCAATGTGGCCCTTTCCATCAATGGGCTCTCCCAAGGTGTTGACCACTCGGCCCAACATGCCTCTTCCAACTTTCACCGAAGCAATTCGGTTCAAGCGCTTCACAGAGCTGCCCTCTTTCAACTCACCCGCTGGCTCGAGAAGCACCGCACCTACATTGTCCTCTTCGAGGTTCAATGCAATGCCACGGACGCCGTTTTCGAACTCAATGAGCTCACCAGCTTGTACGTTAGACAAGCCATAAATGCGGGCAATTCCGTCTCCAACTTGGAGAACGGTGCCGACCTCCTGGAGGTCAGCTTCGGTCTGGTTTCCAGCCAATTGCTCGCGCAAGATGGCAGATACTTCAGAGGGTTTGATCTGGGACATGAGGTGCTGGTGCGCTCAGTAAGCCGGTTCGTAGGGGTTGTTGGTGAGGTTGCGGTGCAACGTCCTGAAGGACTGGTACACCGAGGCGTCGATCATCCGGTCACCGACCCGCAGCTTAAAGCCACCGATCAAATGGGGATCGACCTTTTCCGACAATTCCACCCCTCCCTGGTGGATTTTGCCAATCAGGGCATTGATTTCTGCACGAGATGCGTCGTTCAGCGGAATGGCCGTAACCACTTCTGCCAAGACAACGCCCCTCTCTACTCTGACCAATGCCAAGAATGCATCGGCCATTGCAGCCAGCATGCCTGCACGTCCCTTTTGGGCCAATTGGGCCAAAAAAGAAACGGTCAAAGGCTGTGCCGATTCAAAGACGGAGCGAACAATCGCCTCCTTCTTCTCCGGGCGCACAACTGGACTGCCCAATACCGCGGACAACTCACGGTTCTCACGAACCACGGTTGTCAAAACACGCATGTCTTGCTCTACAGCCTCTACCGCATTTTGCTCCTTGCTCAACGAGAGCAAAGACTTTCCATAACGACGGGCGACAGTTCCAGCAGACATGTGATCAGTTCAATTTGGAGTCAGAAATCATGCGGCCGATGAGGTCTTGTTGAGACCCATCGTCCTTCAATTCTTGACGAACCAATTTCTCGGCAATCTCCAAGCTCAATTTGGCCACTTCAGCCTTCAAGTCAGCGACAGCAGCAGCGCGCTCACCATCGATGGCCTGTTTGGCCTGATCGATCATGCGCTCGCCTTCTGTTTTTGCTGTGCTCTTGGCGTCCGCAATGAGCTTGTCGGACATGTCACGCGCATCGCGCATCATGCCGTCTCGCTCAGCGCGGGCTTCCTGAAGCAGGCGTTCATTGTCCGCTTGAAGGTTTTCAATTTCCGCCCGAGCCTGTTTGGCCGTATTCAAGGCGCCATCAATTTCCTCCTCGCGCTCTTTCAAGCCTTGAAGGATCGGGCCCCAAGCCATACGGCGCATCAGGACCAACACCACCAAAAAGGAGATGGTGGACCAGAAGACGGTACCGTAGACGGTATTCAGAAAAGCTTCCATAGAGCTTAGGCCGAAGCCCAGTTCAGCTTGCGAGGAAGCAAACGATGATGGCAAACAAAGCGGCACCCTCGACAAGAGCGGCAGCCACAATCATGTTCGCACGGAGATCACCGCTGATTTCGGGTTGGCGGGCCATCGATTCGAGAGCGCTTCCACCGATGCGGCCGATGCCGACACCAGCACCAATGGCTGCGATACCTGCACCAATGCCAGCGAGGCCTTTGGTGATGTTAGCAGCCTCCATGAGGATCATTGCGAGTTCCATAAGGAAAGGATTAGGGGTTGATTTGGGTTGTGTTCAGTGGTGGGCCTCCTGAGTAGCGTCACCGAAGTAAAGCGCTGCGAGGAGGGTAAAAACGTATGCCTGCAAAAAAGCGACAAGCAATTCAATGAAGTACATGAAAATCATGAACGCCACAGAAAAAATTCCAGTTCCGATTCCGGCTGCCGTGTTGGCTCCGTAATCACTAATGATGAAGACCAAAAAGGTCAGCGCCAAAATGATGATGTGCCCGGCACCGATGTTCGCGGTCAAACGAATCATCAAAACGGCAGGTTTGAGCAGGATGCCCACCACCTCCACTGGCACCAAGATCAACTTGATGGGAAGCGGGACCCCTGGGGGCCAAAAGATGTGTCCCCAATAATGACGGTTGCCCGACACCGTGGTGATGATGAAAACAAACGTGGCCAAAATCAAGGTGACGCCTACCGTTCCTGTGACATTGAACGCGCCGATAAAAGGAACGAGCCCCAGTAGGTTACAGAGGAAGATGAAAAAGAAGGTGGTCAACAAGAACGGCAAATAGCGGTCGGCCTTCTTCTCGCCAATGCTGGGCACAGCCACTTCGTCCCGAATAAACAAGATGAGTGGCTCAAGCGCGTTCTGCAGTCCCCTCGGGGCTTGGCCCTTTCTCTTTTTGTAAGCTGATCCTACACGAGGAAAGATGAGGAGCATCATGAAAATCACGATGAACATGCCCAACACGCTTTTGCTGATGGACAAGTCGTATGCCTGAACGTGGTCTCCTGAATTGTTTTGGGCATGCAATGCGCCATTTCCGTCCAACGAATACGTCAATTCCGTTTTGTGACAGCGGTACTGGCCCCCACCATGCCCTTCGGGCTCAGCGTGCGCACCTTCCATGCCGTGATCCGACATGTCCACGTGATCTTCGCCGTGGTGCAGCAGATGTGCACTCGAAAAAACACTCCACCCATATTCAGGGGAGTAAGAAATGACCGGAAGTGGAATGTGAACGGCGGACGGGCCCTCCCCCCAAAGGTGGATGTCGTGTGCGTCTGCAATGTGATGGATAATGAACTCACCGGGGTCCGGCTTGTCTCCCCCTCCAGAAGAGGCCATAACGCTGCTGGTCAGGCCAAAGCCCAACAGGAGGGCGAAAACCCTCATAGAAAAACGCATGGTGCCGTTGTTTGACCGGGTGTTGTTCCACATCGCCGTAGCGAATTTGGGTGCGAAGATAGCCACCGCATTCCTACTCTGTCCCCCTTTTCGTCACGAAGGACGCAGAACTATCAAATGTCCTTCGTTGGTGAAACTTGGTGGCGCATGGATTCTGCAACCAAAATGGCCGTGAATGCTACATAAATCAGGTATGTCGCCAATGAAAATGGTTTGGGATCGGGAAAGTCCGCAACGACATAAATCAGGATTCCAGTCAGCACAAGGCCCATTTTAATCAGCGTGGCCAACATCACGTTTCGAATCAAAGAACCCGGGCGAGAGTCGGGTTTCGGCCGAAGCAAACGCTCCAGGATCCACGTCACCGCTGCCAGCAGAATCACCACACCTTGCAACGGTGTCCGAACCGCATTTGTCAAGAATGGCTCTCCCAAAGTGGACACCACGATCAGCGCTCCTGCCGCAGTCAATGCGGTCATCACATGAAATTTCATCTTTCTGAATCCTGAAATACGGCCACCAAAGAGAGGGTCAATCCCAACATGGCACCCAACACTGTTGCCCAGGCCACCTCGTGGTCTCCCCAATCATCCCAAAGGCTTCCTAGCCAAGCACCAAGACCAATCAAGCCAGCCATGGTCATCGCCAAGCCCATGTGCCTCATGGCACTGTTCGTTGGGTTCTTTCGACCCTTATGCGGTTTGCTGGAGTGGTCCTTGTTCATGGTCCACACTCATCATCTGCGTCTCGCTGACTGTTTCTGCCTGTCCGTCATCCAGCATGCACAAGCCTTCGATTTTGGCTCCGGCCTCCACGGCCATTCTGCCATATCGAATTTCACCTTCGACTTCACTCGACGCCTTTAAACTCAGCAGTCCGACCACGCGCAAGTGGCCTTTGACCCTGCCCTCAGATTCGCAATCCATGCAATCCACTCTGCCCTCTACACTGCCCTTGAGCCCAATCACCAGGCGGCCCGTCGTGTGGATGTCTCCCACAAACTGTCCATCAATTCGAATGCTCCCTTCACTGCGAATGGTGCCCTCTACGATGGTCCCTTCCACAATTCGATTGATTCCTTGCTCAATGCTCACGTCATTGCTGCGTTGCCTTGCCATGGTCTGATTCAGTTCTAAGCGTTATTCCCGAAGGT
The DNA here is from genome assembly GCA_949373165.1 of uncultured Flavobacteriales bacterium. GTDB lineage: Bacteria > Bacteroidota > Bacteroidia > Flavobacteriales_D > Sanyastnellaceae > UBA8752. The sequence continues at coordinate 19,707 of CASICO010000056.1, forward strand.
AATACTGTTCAAAGAACTGCATATAGCCCTCAATGTCTTTGCCCTTGAAGAGCTCCACATAGTTCTCGGTGTGAATCACGAAAATGTCGAAGCCGCTGGTGTTCAAGTCAATCATGGCCTCGCGATTCGAAGTCAAAACCTTGAAGTAATCCAATGCCCTGTCTTTTCTAGCAAAGGCCTTAACCAAAACCAATTGGTTCTCTCTGTCCAGTAAGTTGCTGGTGACCTTCAAGTTCCCGCTGGCAAAAAACTGACGGTTGAAATCAGACAGGTCCGCCTTTGTTCTGTCTGCGCCCCCTTGCCTCACAGGTATCACAACACCCAGATAGTGCTCTAAAACAGGCTTGTCAGCGAAGTTGCCAAACTCCGGGAGCTCTGGAACTGCGTCTGTCTTTTTCTCTGGCTTCTTTTGATTCAGTCCCAATCCGGCCAAAATTTCAGACGCCGCCAAGCCTTGTTCAGTGGAGTCGCACGACGCCACGACTTCTTGGAGGGCTTCAATGTAATTGTCCCTTCCCCTGGCGCGTCCATCCAACCAACCAATGCACTGCGCCCTCAAAAAGCGGTACCGGCATTCTTGAGTATGGTCGGGAACCGTATCCAATACCACGTTGATTTCGCTCAACAAGTCTTGGTAATCCTTTTGGGCATAATACCGAATCACGTGTCGCTCGTAAGCTGCCAATTCATCGATTCGTCGCTGCTCTTCAAAATCAACAAAGTCTGGGTCTTCCACCAGCTTCGCCCACTCACTGTCTGGATAAAGAAGAGAAATCTGATCGGCCCAATACGCAGAGTTGCAGGTCCCGCAAAACGGGTTCTGATAGTTTTCTGTCTCTTCTAAAAACAGGTAAGTTCGATACAGTTGGTAGTGCGCCAAAGGGTGCTCTTCACTCTCGTCAAATCGATCAATCAGGTCCACCCAGGACTCGATGGCGTTGTCGGTGTCTTCGAGTTTTTCCTTGTAAATGACGCCACTTTGATAAACCGCTGTGGCCGTCTGCACATCTGCACTCCCCCTTTGCTCTTCCGAACAAGGAAGCCCTTCGAGCAACTCCTCTGGAGTTGGCAACTCACCGCCGCTCCCCAACAAATCGGCAGACGCTATGTCTTGTGCGGCATCTTCAATCGCAACAAAACCTGAAGCCATTTTTCGACTTCTTCTCCAGTTGTCTTCCAAAATTCGGTCTCCCCACAAGTCCAAAAAGTTGGACAGCCCTGCATCGCGAAGCCGGGGGTTGTAGGGCCAGAAGGCCGTTGCACTTCCTGGTCCAGACAAGCTTTCTTGAAGCGCCGCTTCCGCTGCGCGGTCAGCTTCCTCTTGAGCGGCCTCCTGATCCAATCTTAAATCCTCAATGATGTCCTCCAAACGTGCATATCGGGCGTCCTCGTCCAGGTTACACAGCTCTCTCAAGCTGTCATTTCGTAAAATGATGGTGAGTTGCTCTACAAGTTCAGTTAGGCTTCGCGCATTGTTTCTGACCTCCGCATACCTCGGGTGGTCTTCGTTCATGTTCGACAGCGTGCTGTCGTAGTACGCCTGAGCCAACTCATAATCGCGGTCCTCTAAGTGCAAGTCCGCCAAAGCCAAAAAGCTCTTCATCCTGGGCCTGCGGTTGCCTGAGTCCTCAGCCAAAGCATCCCGCAAATAATCCATGCCCTCCTCTCTGTTCAGCTCCTCCAACTCAATCTGGGCCAAGGCGTAATAAATCTGATCTCGATAGGCTTCGTTTTTGTCCTCTTCAATCATGTCGAAGAAGAGCTCTTTGATTTCTTCGCTGTCTCCACGACGCCTGTCAAATGCCAACGCTTGCTGCATTCTGGCCTGGAACTCCATCTCATATGGGGTCTTCAGCTTGACCACCTCCTCAAACATTTCAATGGCTTCGCGGTTGCTGCCATATTCTCTTTTGAGCTGCGCCAAAACAAACATCGGCCGAGCCTTGTCCCGCTTGGGCTTGATCATCGGGATTGCCCGTTCCAACGAGCGCATGGCCTCTTCTACATTGCTCTGCGTTAGATGAAATTCGGCCTGAACCAAAAAGGCGTCTGACCTCAACTCATCTGAGGCTTCGCGCTCTCCCACCGCCTTCAACAAGGCGGAATTCGCTTTGGGCATGTTGCCCATGGCCATGTAGGTTCTCGCCAACCAAGCTCCTGCCGCAACCTGACTGTCCGGCTCTTTGTGAACGCGTTGCAAATACTTGAACACCTCCTCTGCTTTGGAGAGGTCGCCTTTGTAGAAGTGCCCTTTTCCGATCAACGTGTAGTTGTCGTCAATCCATCGGTTCAATTGTGGGCGCTTGAAATCTTTTTGAAGGCTCCTCGGGGGCGTCATCGCATGACGGTCCACCACACGGGAGCACTTCTCAATCGCGCGCTCCATGAGTGGGTACAGGAAGTCCGCTTGGTCTTCCGTTCCATACAGGAACAACGGAATCACCTCATCCCAGTTCTCTTCTTGGGTTTCTGCAAGTTTCTGATCGGCCTCTTCCATTGCCAACCGAGCAAAGTGGAAACCATTGAACCGAGAGGTTGTGTTGTGATAAGCCCGGTAAAATCGGCCATCGCGTTGGGTTGTGCACCCAACCAAGAAGAAGAGCAAGGACAAAAGTCCCAACCCGCTCAGCACTGCGCGTGAGCGAAACCGAAAGGGAGGGCGTGAGGACGGATGGTTCATGTTGGGCCAATGTTCCGAGCGACCAACTCAGAAGCCGCGAAAATATTGCATTCCACGCGGGTCAAACACAAATTCGATGGTCTTCCATTGGTTGTCGTCCATCTTTGGCACGGAGATGCCAGAGAAAGACGCTACAAATAAGAAGGCAAACCAGCCCGAAAAACGCCGGTACCGCCTGATTTTGCAAGAGGAAGGTTCGTTTGCAGAACAATGGGCCATGAAGGTTCAGCCCCGTCAATTGAAATGGCTTCTGGCCTTTTCTGTGGCGACAATCGCATTGATCACATATGGTCTTGTCGCCTTGACGCCTTTAAAAGAAGCGGTCATTCCTGGCTATTTAACCACCGAATCAAGGGAAATACAGGCCCGTGCGCTCCGTGCAGCTGACTCCCTCACAAATGTCCTCGAAACCCAAGGCCGATACATCTCCAACTTGCGTGCCATTATGTCTGGCGACCTCCCCCCCCAATCTGTCAAGCTTGGCGTGGACATCACGCCAAGTGCAAATTCTGCACCTTCATTCAGCCCTCAAAACACCGGCTCATTAGATGGGCTTCGAAACCGAGTAGAAGAAGAAGACGCTTTTGCCATTGGCAAACCCGGCAGTTTGGACAACTCTGGACTTTGGCTGCCCCCGGTAGAAGGAAAGGTGTCCTCAGGCTGGAATCCAGATGTTGGGCATTGGGGCATCGACCTTGTCGCCCCTGAGAACAGTCCGGTTCGGGCTGTCGGACCCGGAACGGTTGTGTTCGCTGGATTCACTTCTGGCGGGGGCCATACCGTTATGGTGCAACACCCTGAGAACCGAGTCTCTGTATACATGCACAATAGCCGCGTCGAAGTCAAGTCCGGAGACCTTGTGGAGCAAGGAGAATTGCTCGCCTTTATTGGCAATTCAGGTGACCACAGTTCGGGTCCACACCTTCATTTTGAATGGTGGGAGTCCGGAAGGGCCATCGACCCTCAGTTGAGAATGTCCTTGGAGTGAGTTTGCGCTTAAGCCTCAACCTGCTCTCTTTTCCAATCCGTCATGCGACGGAAAGACGCAATGCGCTCTTCAATCTCCATGGGGTTCACTGAACGGATACCGTCCGTGCCAAAAGCCTCACAAGTGAAGCTGGCCAGCGCACTGCCTACGACAACCGCCTGCTTGAGGGTCTCGAAGTCAGTGCTGCCCTTTCTGGCCACGTGGCCAATGAAGCCTCCCGCGAAGGTGTCACCCGCTCCCGTTGGATCCACCACGTCTTCAAGGGGCAGCGCTGGACAGAAGAAATATCGAATCTCCTCTCCCTCCATATGGAACAAGAGTGCGCCGTGTTCGCCCTTCTTGATCACGAGGTAACGCGGCCCCATTTTTAAAACAGCACGCGCTGCTTTCATAAGGCTTCTTTCTCCGCTCAATTGACGGGCTTCTTCATCGTTGATCGTCAAAACATCAACCCTGGCAATGACCGCCTTTAAGGGCTCCAAAGCGATGTCCATCCAAAAATTCATGGTGTCCAACACCACCAACTCTGGGCGCTGCTCCATTTGATCGAGAACAGATGCCTGCAGTGTCGGGTCAATGTTGCCCAGCATCACATAGCGCGCGTTTTTCCAAGACTCTGGAATCTCCGGCTTAAAATCCGCCAACACATTGAGCTCTGTCGCCAACGTGTCTCTGCCATTCATGTCCATGTGATAAGAACCCGACCAGAAAAAGCTCTTTCCACCCTTGGGGCACGAAATGCCCTCTAAGTCCATGCCGGCTTCGGTCATGCTCTCAAGCTCCGTTTGCGGGAAGTCCTCCCCAATGACACTAACCAATCCAGCCCCAATGCCAAGGCGACTCGTTGACCAGCCTATATATGTTCCCGCTCCACCAACGATCCGGCTGCGTTCACCAAATGGCGTTTTGATTGAATCAAATGCGACTGTACCCACAACAACGACAGAAGGAGAGTTCCAAGACATCTTCTCAAGATTTTAAGGTCACAAAGGTAATCGACGACGTGAAGGCGGAATGACATTGCGCCAAATGCAGAAACAGCGTATCTTTGCGCTCCTTCAGAAATGAAGACTGAGCATTCCCCTATAGCTCAGCTGGTTAGAGCGACTGACTGTTAATCAGTAGGTCCCTGGTTCGAGTCCAGGTGGGGGAGCAACAAAAAACCCCGGGTTGAACCCGGGGTTTTTTCGTTCTATAAGTTCCTGTTATTCAAGGATTAAAGCAAGTTAATCCTGCTCGCTAAAATGTCTTTGTAGCTGCCACCAATTGGAATCTCTTTCTCCATTCCCCGGACCTGAATCATCGAATATTTGATGCTGTGGATGGCATCCAGATTCACGATGTAGCTTCTGTGAACCCGCATGAAACGGCGTTCATTCAGCTTGTTCTCTACATCCTTCATCGTGCTGTGAATGGTGTAGCTCTGCTCCGGCGTGTGCACCACAACATAGTCCTTTAAGGCCTCAATGAAGAGCAAGTTGTCGAATTCAATCCGCATCAATCGGCTCCGATTCTTCACGAACAAGTACTCTGCGGTCTCCTTGTGTTCCGCCATGTTCCGGAGGAACTCATTCTCCAGGCGCGCTTCTTGCTCCTTGGAGAACTTGTGCAACGCCATTTCGATGCTCGTTTGCAAATCAACATCCTTGAATGGCTTGAGCACATATCCGTGCGGCTCTGCCAGCTTGGCCTCTCCCAAGGTGCTGCGGTCCGCATAGGCCGTCAGAAAAATGATGGGGACATCCAGCGTCCTCTTGATCTCTTCCGCTGCAGCAATTCCGTTCATGTCCCCCTTCAACATGATGTCCATCAAGACCACATCTGGCCTGTGACGAATCGCCAGATCAATGGCGTCTTCTCCGTTGTCGGCAGAGGCTACAACGTTGTAGCCGATTTTCTCGAGGGTCTGTTCAATGTCCTTTCGAACAATGCTTTCGTCTTCAGTAACCAGAATATTGATGGCCATGACTTGGTTTCAGGTTGGTTGTCCTCCAAAAAACCTCGAATCATTCGATGGACTTCACTCCATCATCCGTCAAACAGGTTTTTTGGTCGCCGAAAGCTAACCAAAAACCGCGTTCCCCCCGTCGCTTTCTGCCAATAGTTCACCATCTAACTGCTCACTTAACGCCTGAACGAGGTATAAGCCAAGCGAATCACGGCCGCTCCAATCAAATCCCTCAGGAAGGCCAACACCATCGTCTCTGACCTCAATTTGAATCTCCTCCTCTTCCGGTTTGTCTTCGGGTTCAACCCTCCTCAAAGCCACCGTAATCGTGCCGTTCTCCCTTCCCTCAAACGCGTATTTCATGGCGTTGGACACCCATTCATTGAGGATAAGGCCACAGGGTATCGCCTGATCTAATGGAGCTTGGATGTCTTCTAGCTCCGTCACAAGCTCGACCATTGTACTGGATCGATAACTCTGAATGATGTTCCCCGCAATTCGGGTGAGGTAAGACGAAAAACCAATGCTCGAAACGTCTGTGTTTTGGTACAGCGTCTCGTGAATGATGCTCATGGTCGACACCCGATTTTGAATTTCTTCAAGTCCCGTTATGGCATTTTCGTCTTCTACAAAATTCTTCTGAAGATTGAGAATCGAGTTGATGATTTGGAGGTTGTTCTTGACCCGGTGATGTACCTCCTGAAGCAAAATTTCTTTTTCCTTCAATGCGCCACGTATCGCTCGGTCAATCCTCTTTCTCTCGGTGATGTCGTAGGCGATTGCACTGATTTCCGGCCTGTCTTCGGAGCTCTCAATAGGGTTCAAAAACAACTGAAGCCACCGGCGTTCACTTTGGCCTGGCGACTCAATGCTCCATTCAAAACGCTGCGGCTGACCGGAAAGGGCGCGATTGAACCTGTCATTGAGGTCAAACCCGTTTTTGTCTTCGCTCTCTTTCACAATCGCACTCAAGGCGCCACTTAAGCCGGACAAGACAGGTTCTTTTTCCGCCTTTGGAAACAACCACTGAACAAAGTTTTGATTCACGCTGGTTACCTCGAAGTC
>CASICO010000057.1 GCA_949373165.1 uncultured Flavobacteriales bacterium
CATTGACTTTGACCAGGCCGTTTTCGATTCGGATGTCGCGGAAGCCAACCTCAAGGAGGGTGGTTTCAAGCACGGTATTCTGGCCGTCGGTGAGCGTGATGTTGAGCCCATACAAAACAGGAGTTTCCGCTGTCCAAGGCTGGACGGAAGGCACGGTTTCGTGCCAGGTAAAAAGAGCTGTATCTCCAGGGGAAACTGCCACGGGGACCATGGCTGAGGCGATTTCTTTTCCCTCGTGCGTGAGGGTGCAAATGGCCTTTCCTTGAAAGGCGTCTTTGCCCGTTTCGGTAACGCGGATCGTTGCCGCTAAACTGCCAGCAGTGTACCCGTTCTCCAGTCCAGCGTTGATTTGAATGTCGGACAAGTGGGCATGGGGTCTCGCGTGCACCCAAACTGCCCGTTCAATGCCGGAGAGCCGCCAAAAGTCTTGGCATTCGAGAAAGCTGCCGTCGCTCCAACGGTACACCTCCAACGCGAGTGTGTTCTTCCCGTTGATTAGGGCGTCTGTAATGTCGAATTCGGCAGGCAATTTGGAGCCTTGGCTGTAGCCAATGCGCTGGCCATTCACCCAAACGAAAAAGGCCGATTTAACCGAGCCGAAATGCAGGGTGACCCGCTGGTTTTTCCATGATTTGGGGAGGTCAAAAGTGCGCACGTAACTGCCCACTGGGTTCCAGCCGTCTGGAATGTCCGGCGGGTTCGGGCTTTTCTGCCAGTAAAAAGGGTAAGGGTGATTGGTGTAAATCGGCGTACCGAAACCCTCCAACTCCCAATTGGCGGGTACGGGTATGTCGTCCCAATCGGAGACATCAAAGCCTTGGGCCTCAAATCCCAATGGCCGCTCTTCTGGCCTGCTGGACCATTTGAATTTCCAAGTCCCGTCTAGGCTTTTGTAGCGGTCTCCGTAAGATGGGGTGTCGGCGCTAACGCCATCCGCATTGGACGCAGTGTAGAAGGTCGTTCTGGCCGGCAATTTATTCTCCTCCACCCGGGCGGGATCTTCGATATATGGCAACAAGGTCTGTGCTGTTCCTGGCGATGACCAGCACATCAGGACGGAGAGGATTCCAAGGGAAAAACAACAGTTTTTCATGCGGTTTGTTGGGGTGCGAATGCAGGCCGAGGACACTGCGGAGACAGGCCCAAAGTACATCAGTCCGTTCCGGAGAGGGAGGGAAAGCGTGTACGATGTACATTGCTTCTCCTGACCCGGTCAATGTAACGGGGTCTCCAACACCTTACCGCATCATGACCAGTACCTTTTCGGCGCTCGATTACGCCATTTTTATCGGTTACGCCATCCTTATTTTGGGGGTTGGCCTGTGGGTTTCTCGCGACAAAAAGGGACACCAGAAAAATGCCGAGGATTACTTCTTGGCCAGCAAATCCCTTCCGTGGTGGGCCGTGGGTGCTTCGCTGATTGCGGCCAACATCTCGGCTGAGCAGTTCATTGGCATGTCGGGCTCGGGCTTCAAGATTGGATTGGCCATTGCCTCATACGAGTGGATGGCGGCCTTGACCCTCATCATCGTCGGCAAGTACTTCCTGCCCATTTTCATCGAGAAAGGGTCTCTACACCATCCCTGAATTCGTGGAGCAGCGCTACTCCACCAACCTCAAGACCATTCTCGCCGTTTTCTGGATTTCACTCTACGTCTTCGTGAACCTCGCGTCGGTGCTCTACTTGGGCTCGTTGGCGCTCGAAACCATCATGGGCGATCCCGATGAAGTATGCGGAGTGATGGGGCTTGGGCCTTGTTTGCCGCGGCCTATTCCCTGTATGGCGGCCTCTCAGCGGTCTCGTGGACGGATGTGATTCAGGTGGTTTTCTTGGTGATGGGGGGACTTGGTGACCACCTATTTGGCCCTTGATGCGGTCTCCGGTGGAGCAGGCATGTGGGCGGGTTTCAGTGCGATTTATGATGCCGCTCCGGACAAGTTTGCGATGATCCTCGACAAAGGCCATCCCGAATACATGAACCTTCCCGGCATTGGTGTCTTGGTCGGCGGCATGTGGGTGGCCAACATCTATTACTGGGGCTTCAATCAATACATCATCCAACGGACCCTTGCCGCCAAGTCACTCAAAGAGTCTCAGCGGGGCATTCTGTTTGCAGCTGGCCTCAAACTCATCCTTCCTCTGATTGTGGTGATTCCCGGCATCGCGGCGTATGTGATGACCCAAGACGCCGCTGTCATGGCGGGATTGGGTGAGGCGGCAGCCAACAAGCCTCCAACGGGTGCCAACCCTGATTTCGCCTATCCTTGGCTCCTCCAGTTCTTGCCTTCGGGTCTCAAGGGTCTTGCTTTCGCGGCACTGACAGCAGCCATTGTTTCTTCATTGGCGTCCATGCTGAACAGCACGTCTACCATTTTCACCATGGACATCTACAAGCCTTACATCAACCCCACTGCGGATGACCGGGCTACGGTGAGAATGGGGCGGATTTCGGCGACAGTTGCGCTGGTCATCGCCTGTATCATGGCACCACTTTTGGGTGGAATTGACCAGGCTTTTCAATTCATTCAGGAGTATACAGGTGTGGTCAGTCCGGGCATTTTGGCGGTGTTTATCCTCGGCCTGTTTTGGAAGAAAACGACAAACCGCGGTGCCATTACCGGTGCATTGGTGTCGATTCCAATGGCCATGTACTTCAAGGTGGCGCCCAAGGGGTGGTCCGACAGTGCATTGTTTGTGGATTTGCCTTTCTTGGACCAAATGGGCTTGACAACGTTGCTGACCATGCTGGTCATTGCGCTGGTGAGCCGCTCGGAAGGCAAGGGAGAGGACGATGCCAAGGGCATCACCTTGTCGCGCAGCACGTTTGCGACGGAACCGCTCTACAACATTGGTGCCTTCGCCGTACTGACCATTTTGGCTGTGCTCTACGCCTTTTTCTGGGGCTGATCAGCGACCGGTTTCAGGCCATTGGTCATGGACCACAAAACCACGGGAGATCTCTTCCCACCCGGCATCTCCCTCGATGACCACGGCGCACATGAGCGCCCTGTGGGTGCGGGAAAAATGGTCGTGGAGTACAGCTTGAAGCCGAGTCCAATGCAAGGGTGGATCGTTCTCTGTGGGGTGGAATTGGCCCAGCCAACGTCCTTTGGGTAAAGGCAGGATGCGCACGTGATCGCTGCCCATGACCTCGTGTGCTTCATTCGGTTTGCACCACCATCCAGCAGCGTACTCAGGGTGCGCCCATTGCGGAGCCCGGTGACGGTGCAGGCGGGAGTGGTGATGGAAAAACCACCCCTTCATGAGCAGCACAGGCTCTGGTTTTGAGATGCGGTGTAAGCGCATGAATTCAAGGGCAGGCGGAAGTTGACTTGCATTCAATTGAACCACCAACTTGTTCATTTTTGTGGCAAGGCTGTCGTGCCGACCGGAGGGCCCTATCCAATTTGGCCAGGCGGCTCCGTCTTCTGCCGCGAGATAAAATTTGCTGGCCACTTCCATGTGGAGTGTGCGTCCGCGCCGAACATCGTCAACGAGGAAATCAAGCTCGCCAATCGTTCGCTTTTCTGTTTGCAGTTGGACACTGTGGGCACGCAATCTAAAATGGGGACTGGCCTCCAGCCAGAAGGCGATCAATGCTTCGAAGTGTTTGCCGAGAAGTTGGCCGCCAGGTTCTAAAATGTGCGGTGGAAGGGGGGCGAGGCCCATCACGAGCTCCGCTGCCCATTGATCAAAAAGCGGCATATCGTGATTCAATGCGTCTTGACACCAATGGTCATCGAGGACTTGAAAGCCCATGTTGGGGTGCCTTGCCATCAATGGAGCGGACCCTACAGCCCAGCGAAGCCGCATCAAAGCAGCCAAAGCTTGAGGTTGGTCGGCCAAAGGACCTTGCCATCGATGGAGCCAGGGGTCTTGCACGCTGCGAAATTCTACCTTCGCAGCCGAAAGACATGAGAACTGTAGCTCAAATTCCCCACCGCGCCATGCGCATTGTCGTTCAAGAGTGGAACGAGAAGTACCACGTGCAGTTTGTTTGGGGCCCGCTAGAACAGACCTATCGCCTTCCTGTGGAGGGAAGCGGTGGCCTTGAGGCCGTGCGAGGCTTTGCTTCGCGCCTGATTCCTGAAGTAGAACAAGCTTTTCTCACCATGAAGGCGGCACGAGCCGCTGCTTTGACTCCTGATTCCCCTGAAGCATGACCCCGACCACAGCATCTGAAAAACGCCACCAACATGTGGTGGAGTATCTGCTCTACGAATGGCAAATGGAAGATTTGGTCCGTGCGGTAGAGTTCGACTTGTCGGCGCTCCGTGTGCACCTGTCTTCTGCTTACGAAGGGGACCGTCTTGAAGCTGAGTTGATTTGGTTTGCAGACCTGATGCGCGATTTGCGTCGGGAAAACAAAAACCAATCGGGTCATCGCTCGTCCTTGGATGAGCTCATGATTGAAATGACGTACCTCCACCGGACACTTTTGGATGTCCTCAAGGATGAAGAGTACAAGTCTGCCGCCGATGCCGCTCAGCCTCATTTGTCTGCCATGGAGGCGAAGGGAGAGGCAGGAAAGTCAGAGGTAGAATCGATGTTGATTGCCCTTTACGGCTGGCTGGTTCTTCGGATGTCGGGGAAGTCTGTTACGCCCGAAACACAGGAGTCATTGGACTTGATCCGGGATTGTGCCAACTTGCTGGCAGAGCGGTATATCCGCATGCGAGCTGGGAAACTTTAAGCGGCAAGGAGGGGGTCAGCTTGCCCGCTTTCGCGACCGACGTTCAACCGGTTGCTCGGGTTGCAATTCCCATGGTGCAGTGGCGGTTGTTGTGCGCAAGGCATGAAGGAACCGTGCAAAGCTGTCGACCCATGAGCCTTCGGGTGTTCCTTTTGGAATCCAGCGCATCGGACGGCCTGTGTCAATGAGGTCAGAGAGCAGTTTGGAATCTGGATTGGGGTGAACCAAGAAAATGGGGCGGGTATCCAAAATGGCCTGCTCAACGTTGCTGGTGATCAGCATCTCAGTTGGCCTTGCTTTCTGGGGAGAAAGAATTTCTTCGAGTTGCAAATCCAGCGCTGGAAGAACAGAATCTACACCTGAGAACAATTCAGGAAGAGCAGCGAGTGCATTGGGTAGAATTTCGACCCGGAAGGTGGGGGAGCTGAGTACCATAGTGTGACATACGCAAGGTTCTATCGAAGGTTGCATGTTTCGATGCCTGATTTGAGGAGTGCGTTAACCGTGGAGCGTGGATAAGCCGGCAAACCTCCTGCAGAACCACTGCGAAGACCTCGGAAATTCACGACATGACCGTCGCGTCTTATCGTCCGAAGCTGTTTGCGCTTTCCAACCCAAAGGAAAGAGAAGCTTGGCGCGCATTTTCGCGAGAACAGGATGCGCCATTGGATGCAAGTCGTTTGGCCGGACAGTGGGGAGAATGGTGGCGTTGCGCGCATCCTGAATTGAGGCAGGCGGAGACAGATGACATCTTGGATGCGGCATTTGAAGCCCGTCAGAGAGCCACTGAAACTGGCCGTTATGGAACAGTGGCTTGGTACCCTTGGCGCAATGAGGCGCTGCTCCTGCTCGAAGAAAAGGAGTTTATTCAAGTCCGGACCAATCGAAACCAGTTGAAAATCCGTCCGGAAGAACAGCAGGAATTGGCCGGGAAGAGTGTGGGCATTGTCGGGCTTTCTGTGGGACGCAGCATGGCCATTGCTTTGGCGATGGAGCGCATTGTGGGTCGGCTTCATTTGGCAGATTCGGACACCATAGAACTTTCGAACCTCAACCGCATGCCATGCTCACTGTTTGAGTTGGGCACAGCGAAGTTGGTCTCTGCCGCAAGGGCCATTGCGGAAGTGGACCCTTTTTTGAAGGTGCACGTTTGGCCAGAGGGTTTCCAGGCCGAGAACATGGGGGGCTTCATGGACGACTTGGATTTGGTGGTGGATGCTTGCGATGGCCTTCAAGCCAAGGCGCTCCTGCGTTTGGGTGCGCGTGACCGTCGGATTCCGCTGATCATGGAGACCAATGACCGAGGCCTGATTGACATTGAGCGTTACGATTTGGAGGAGACGGAGGATTTCTTGCATGGCCGAGTTACAGCGGAACAGCTGAGTGAATTGGCAGGCGGCGGTGGCAACTGGACCCCCGACTGGCTTGATGCTTTTGTGGACATAGAACAGGTGAGCTTCAGGGGGCGTGAAAGCCTGTCAGAAGTGGGGAAGAGTTTGGCTGGTTGGCCACAATTGCACAGTGAGGTTGCACTCGGTGCGGGTGCTGCAGCGGCCACAATCCGACGCCTTTTGTTGGGCGAGCCCATCGAGGACCAACGCATACGATTTGATTTGAATGAGCAGCTCTCCGTCGCAAATACCGCGTGAGTCGGTTGACATCGCCCGCACGTTGCGGGAGGTCACCTTGCATGTCTTCCGGTCTTCGGATGACCCCATTCTCTCTGAGCAATTTTCAAGGGGACATGAGGCGGTTTTGAGGGCCGCGGGCATCAACAAGCTCACCTCTTTTGGTCAAGACTGGTTGGGCGATGAGAACTCCACGTTGTTCTTGCTCACTTGTCAAAATGATGAGGTTTTGTTGAGTGGGATGCGTTTGCAGCGTCGGACCCATGTTGGGTCACTGCCCATGGAACGTGCCGTGGGAAATCAGCATCCCGAAGTGACTCAGTTTCTCAATGCACGTCAAGATGAAGGCTGTGCTGAATTTTGCGCGCTTTGGAGCCGCAGAGAAACCGCAGTCGCGGGCATCGCAATGCTGCCTATGGCATGCGTTGGCCTTGGCCTGATGCCCATGCTGGACATCCGTCACGGGTTTGCATTTATGGGAACCAACATGCGGCCAATTCAGCGCGAACTGGGGTTCACCATACTGGAGGAGTTGGGCGTGGAGGGACAGTTTGATTATCCTCGGCCGCCGATTCGCTCAGAGGTGGGGCATTTCTGTCATCCCGAGAGTTTGGAAAATGCGGCAGACGATGTTCAATTGATGGCCCGAAGGGCCGCGGAGGAACCGGATCACAGCCATTCAATGAATGGCCGATTTAACCGCATTGAGTACCGGATTGAGAATCACTTGGCCTGATGGGATTCCGCCCGCGATATGGACGGGTTTGGGGAATCGCACTGCTCTCTGTTGCCTTTATATGCCTGTTGACTGGGTGTGACACCTCTTCTTCGGAAAAACAAGTCGACTCGCTTCAGTTGGATGCCTTCAGTGACCCCTCAGGTTTATTGAAGGCTGAAGACGTGCACCTGCGTTTGGATTTACTGGAGCGTTTGGAGGGAGAGCGTCCCAATTTGGGGCTGAGTTCTGAAGCCTTGTGGGTGCGCGTTTCTGGTTGGCAAGGTGCGCCGCGTCAAGCGAGAATCATCTTGGACAATCCCACGGTGGACTCTATTGATGCAGTGGTGATGGATGGCGCAAGGGTTCTTGAGTTTTATCGGTCAGGTGCGGCCTATGGAAAGGTGGAGGATTTGATTCCAACGTTCAATTTGCCGCTCAACCAAAACCACCAGTTGTGGTTCAGGGTCAGGAGCACAAAGCCTTTGGTGTTGCCCTTCTCGTTAACGCGCATTGACCGTGTCGAAACCATGCGGGAGACGCGAGACTTGGCCCTGGCTTTGTACACGGGGATTGTATTGGCCATCCTGATTTACAATAGCTTTTTGGCGTTCAGTACTGGGCAACGGGCATATTTCAGTTACACGTTTGTGGTGTTAACTGTGGGTTTGGTTCAGTGGTGTTTCAATGGATATGACCGATTGATATGGGGAGACATTCCATGGATGAGTCAAAATGGATTGAGCATCATGGGTGCCTTGTCTGGCCTGGCTGCGTTGATGTTTGCTCGGGAATTTTTAGAGGTTAGGCGATATACACCGCGCTGGAATCGGCTGATTCAAGGGTTGCTCTTGATTTATGGTTGCGCTTTGTTGGCTGCGGTATGCAATCGGCCAATTATCGCGTACAACTTGGTCAATTTGGGCGCGCTGTCGGCGCCGGCAATGTTGGTGTTGTCTTTGGTCAGTTGGCGCAAGGGAAATTCCTCTGCACTTTGGTTTTTTGTGGCTTGGCTCATCTTTTTGGTGGCGGTGACCATGCAGGCGTTACGTGATTTTGGCGTGTTGGCGTCTACGCCTGTTACCGCTTTGTTTTTGCCTCTGGGAACGGTTTTTGAAATGCTCTTGCTCAGTTTCGCTCTCGGTGATCGGATCAATTTGCTGAAGCGGTCTTCCGACGCTGCCAATGCCAAAGCGTTGGCTGCGTCTCTGGAAAATGAGCGCATTGTCAAAGAGCAGAATGCGGCTTTGGAAGGGCGGGTTCAGCAAAGGACAGAGGCATTGGCCAAAGCCAACGGAGAGTTGTCTGGGGCATTGGATGAATTGCAGGGTGCGCAGGACCAGCTCATTCAAACGGAGAAGCTGGCGTCTTTGGGTCAAATGACGGCCGGCATTGCCCATGAGCTCAACAACCCCATCAATTACGTTCAGAGCAATGCGACTTCGTTGCACCGCGACATTGAGGAGTTGATTGAAATTGTCGATGGCTATGCGGCGGCCATTGCAGCCATGGAATCAGGATCATCGGGAGCGGAAACCTTGGTTCAAGAGGCGGCGGATCGTGCGCGAAAATTGGACTTGAATTTCCTTAAACAAGAGAGCCGTCAATTGGTCGCTGGGATATTGGAAGGAGCGGACCGAACGACGAAAATTGTGGGCGGTCTTCGGGTTTTCGGACGAATGGATGGCGACAAGCCCGTTCAAGCTTCCTTGAGAGAATTGCTCGAGTCGAGCATTACGGTGCTGGGTGATCGTGCCCGAAGCAAGGCGAAGATTGAGGTGAATTTCGCAAAGGATTTGCCCTTGTTGTGGTGTCAAAGCGGGAAATTGAGTCAGGTTTTCATGAACATCATTGTCAATGCGGTTCAGGCCACCGAGGCTCGGTGGGACGACCCGAAGGAAAGACAGGTCTCCGTTTCGTTGGAATTGAACGACCGAGGCAGCGATGGAGAGGCCATGTTGGTTCGCATCGAAGACAATGGCACAGGAATGGATGAAGATACCCGTCAGCGGGTCTTTGATCCGTTCTACACCACAAAGGACGTTGGGAAGGGAACGGGTTTAGGTTTGAGCATTGTGAAGGGCATACTCGATGATCACGGTGCGATTGTTGAGGTAGAAAGTGCATTGGCAAAGGGGACAACCTTCTTGGTGATGTTTCCTGTGGGTTCGAATGTGAAGCCTGGGACAAGTCCAAATGAATTGAAATCATGACAGAGGAAATCATCCGCGTGCTGTACCTCGACGACGAGGAGCCCAACTTGTTTTCGTTCAAGGCGGCATTTCGCCGGGATTTTGAAATCCACACGTGTCAGGAGCCACACGAAGCCGTGCGCATGCTCGACGATCAAGAATTTCATGTGGTGTTGAGTGACCAGAGAATGCCGCGCATCAGCGGCGTAGAGTTCTTCGAGTTGATCATGCCGGATCATCCGGATGTTTCTCGTGTTTTTGGTGACGGGTTACGCCGATACAGATGCGGTTGTGGATGCCATCAACAAGGGGCAAGTCTACCGTTTTGTGTCGAAGCCTTGGAACGAGGAGGAGTTGCGTTCGGTGATCAAGTCCGCCTATGATTTGAACCGGTCAAGGGTGTCCAATGCACAGGAGGGTCAGCAAGTTTTGTCTGCTTTGGATGGGTTTATGGAGGAGGTCGACCGGCTCAAAAGAGAATGGGCTGTGGGGGGCAGCGATGCGCTTTCAACAGTCGGGACGGGGTTGGATGACCTGAGGCTAAAAATGGCAAATGAGCGCCTGCGATATGGCCAGTGGGTGCTGCAGCAGAATGAGAGAAAACAGCAATAGGAGCGAGTCCTACAGTGGGAGACAGAGCGAATACCGACATTATGAGCATGCAAAAGGGGACAGAGTTTTGGATTGTCGACGACAATGAGATTTGACCGGATGGTCAATGGTCGTTTGATTCAGGCGGCATTGGATTGCCCTGTTCGGGGCATTCAAGGATGGACCTTCTTTTTTGGAGGATTTAATGGGGGATGCCGGAATTGATGAGGACGACATCCAGCCCGGATCGGCCCTTGCGTCGGGGAAGTTGGTGGTTCTTCTCGACATTCTCATGCCGGGATTGGATGGAATTGGGGTGTTGGAGAGGATGGAAATGATGCACCCGGCTGCGCTCTCAGGAATGACGGTGTTCATGCTCAGTGCGTCTTTGGATCGCGCTGATCTGGAGAGGGCAGAGGGTCACCCGATTGTGGAGGCTTTTGCTACCAAAACCCTTGGACATTCACACAGCTGCGCGGTTTGGATGGAGCAGTTGAGTCGCTAAGTTTCGTGGGGTAAACGCGACAAAGCCAGGCATCCTCTTGGGGTGCCTGGCTTTGTTGTTTTAAGTGAGGAAACCTCAGAGGTACTTAAAGTCCTCGCCGGGTTCGATGCGCTGCAGCGTCTCGTAGATCAGACGGATGGCAGTCTTCAACATCTTGTTTGTGGACCATCTCGACAGTGGTGTGCATGGTAACGAAGTGGCAGCGAAATCAATGCACTGGGTACACCTTTGTTCGAATACGCGAATGCATCGGTATCGGTGCCGGTTGAGCGGCTTGGCAGCCATGCGTTGCAGGGGCAACTTGTTGTCCTCTGCTGTATCGATGATGCGCTGGAGAAGGTTGTTCTGAACGGCGGGTCCATAAGTGACGCCAGGTCCTTTGCCAGCGGCCACATCTCCTTGCTCGATTTTGTTCATCATCGGAGTGTGTGTGCAGTGGGTCACATCGGTCACAATGGCGACGTCAGGCTGGATGCGTTCCGCGATCATCTGAGCGCCCCGCAAGCCGATTTCTTCTTGCACACTGTTGGTGATGTAAAGGCCAAAGGGAAGTTTGACGTTGTTTTCCTTGAGAAGGCGTGCCACTTCAGCGATCATGAAGCCACCGGCGCGATTGTCCAATGCACGACCAACGTACCATTGCTTGTTGAGCAGGGTAAAGGTGTCCTCATAGGTCACGACGCAACCGACGTGAATGCCCATGGACTCAACTTCCGCCTTGTCTTTTGCGCCGACGTCGAGGAAAATGTTTTTGAGTGTAGGTGCCGCCTCTTTTCCTGCGGTTCTGGTGTGAATGGCAGGCCAGCCAAAAACGGCTTTGACGATGCCTTTTTGTGTGTGGATGTCCACGCGCTTGGATGGTGCGATTTGATGGTCGCTGCCGCCGTTCCTTCGGAGATAGATGAATCCATCGCTCGTGATGTAGTGGACAAACCAACTGATTTCGTCAGCGTGGGCTTCGATCACCACTTTGTATTTGGCTTCTGGATTGATCACGCCGACAACCGTTCCGTATGTATCCACGATGTGCTCGTCGATGTAAGGTGTGATGTAATCCAACCACATTTTTTGACCGGCACTTTCGAATCCGGTTGGAGATGGGTTGTTGAGGTATGCCTCTAGGAATTTCTCCGAAGCGCGGGTGATGATTTTCTTCTTGGCCATGTGCAGGGCGAAATTAAGGTCAAGCTGGCCTGCTGTTATGTGGGAGGGCCGTGTGTGTCAAGAAAGGGTGTGTTGAAGGAGGGCCGCAAATCGATGCGACGGTGTCTTTCTTTGATTGATGTAGGATGATTCTTATATTTACAACAACCGGCACGTGCCATTTACCCCGTACAAAGTCATGTTCAGGACGCTTATTTTGTCATCTATAATGCTGTTTATCAGCAATGTAAGTGCGCAAAATGCAGAAGAAGAACTGGCGCAGTACAGTGTAGGAGTTGGGGTAGGCCCATTTGGCGGGTCATTGGGCTTCCTGTACCATTTTGATGCCAAGACGACACTCCAAGTGTCTTTGGGTGGGCTTCCTGAATCTGACTCTCCCTTGGCTTTGTCTTTGAATGGAGTGGAATATGACGTTGCGGGAGCGTCTTCTTGGGTTGGTTTTTTCTTAAATCACCGCCCGATTGAAAATGCAGAGTGGTTCCGCGTCAATGCCGGGCTTGGCGTTGGCAGCATCCAGAATAGCATTGTGAACCCCAACACCTTGGCGGCGTACTCCGCCGATTATCGAGAAAATCCGGTGGCTTATTTGGGGATTGGCGCGGGCCTTCGAGCCAAGAAGGGCATTCAATTGGGGTTTGATCTCGGTTGGTTGCAGACCAATGGGCCGGAATACAGCATTGACGATGTCGGAAGCGCTGACGCTTCTGATTTTCGTGACGTTCGAGAAAGTGGGCACTTCACCACTGCCCTCCCGAACATACAGTTTTCTTTCGGATACGGCTTTTAAGTCGCTATTCGGTTCTACGCGAAGAAGCGGCTCGCCCCAACGGGGGTGGGCCGCTTCGCTTTTTTGGGCAGTTTTTTTGGGTCCAAAAACCGGGCCTATTGTTGCCATCGGCCTCGGTTGTTCTCTTCTGGTTTGGCACCGGGTTTACTTGAGTTCTGTGAAGACGTAAAGCAGCAGGTGCGTTTTCTTTTTCGAATTCAATTCTGAAGGACCAGTATAGACGTATCGGACCTTGAGTTCAGGATGCGCTTCTTTGAAGGCATTCATGGTCTTCTCCCAAACCATCTTGTCGGCGAGGAAGGGGAAGTCAAATTTGTACACGCCCTCTGTGACTTCTTTTCCATGGACTGCGGTGTCAACATTGGCGAAGGTGTCGGACGAGAAGCTCCAGATGGAAACGGCGGTGAGCGCTGTCAGCAGCATGCCTGCGACTATGGCACTGCGGGTGACTGTGGTTGGGGTCCATGCGTATGTGGGACTGTCTGGAAACTCCACGTGTTTGAACACGATCCAAGAAGCGAGTAGAATGAGCCAGAACAGGCCGTGCTCGAGCAATTGAAAGCGGTCTCCAAACACTTGGTCACCGATGGAAAAGAGGCTGAACAGTGCCATGGAGGCGAGAATGGCACGGAAAAACCATTGATTTGTGACGGCTTCATTTTGCTTTCTTAGGCTCAACAGGGCAGTCAAATAGAGCGCAAAGTTGACCGCTTCAAGGCCAGATACGCCGGCGAGGGCTGCCGTAGCAAAGAGGGGGTCTTTGAGGCCGAGCGAGCCGAAGAACTTGATGAAAAGGGCGAAGAAGTCTTTGCCCACCCACAAGAATTGGACGTCAGGAATCACCTTGTCTACGACGCTGAGTCCCCAAAAGAGGGTCCAGAAGACAAGAATGGCAGTGCGGAGGATGGCTCTTTCCTTCATGGTTGGTCTTCAGTGAAGATGTAAAAAATCAAAGCGTCGGCCTTCTTCAAACGAAGGGGTTTCGGCACGGTGTAGATGTGTTGAATGTCTTTTGTCGGATTGGCGGCCTTGAACTCAGCGATGGAATTCTCGAACACGGTGCTTCCGCCAAGGAAGGGGAAGGAGACTTTGTAGATGTTGTCTCCTACTTGTTCCGCAGGCACTGCGTCTGAGCGAAGATGAAAATCACTCCTGTTGTGGGTGAAAATGGCTGTGGCGGTTATCAATACAAGAACACTTGCGGTCACCGTGGCCATGCGGCGTTGTGGCTTGGGCAGTTCGACGCGGTCCGGGGGTCCCGAGTCATTCAATCGAACCAAGACGACCCATGAGGAGAGTGAAAGGAACCAGAAGAGCGTGTGCTCGAGTAGCTCGAACCGGTCGCCAAACCAATGGTCGCCAATGGAGAAAAAGGTAAAGGTGGCCAAGGTGAGGATGGTCCCGAGAAAGAACCACTTGCGCGAAGCCGCTCGGTCTTTCCGAACCTCATGTAAGACTGCGCCAGCAAAGAAGACCAGGGAAAAGGCTTCCAGTGCGCCGGCAACGGCGAGCGCGGCGTTGGCGATGTGGGGGGAGTCGAGGCCCGTCGACGCGAAATATTTTTGAAACTGAGCGAAGCGGTCTCTGCCCACCCAAAGGAAGTGTGCGCCTCCAATCACCTTGTCGATGAGGTTGAACAGCCAGAATATGGCCCAATAGATCAGAATGGCGTAACGCACGAGCTGATGTGAGGCGGTAGACTTGGGGCTTTCGGGTGTAAACATGATTGAATTGGCTCGTTCTCAAGCTACCGGAGAGGGGAGATGGATTGCGCCTGCATTCGCGGTGTTCCCAACAGGACCATTGGGAGAAGGACAATGAAGGGGTGTTGCGCAGCGGAGCGGCTTGACTTTGGTGCGCGTCAAGGTACATGAAGGTGGTTTCTGTGCAGGTTTTTGGTCATCTTCAAGTCATGGAAAAGCGAAGAAAGAAGCCGGTTTTGGTGGTGCTGTCGGGCGCAGGCATCAGCCGCGAGAGTGGCATCCAGACTTTTCGCGACAGCGGTGGGCTTTGGGAGGGCTACGATGTAATGGAAGTGGCGACGCCCGAGGCTTGGGCGTCCAACCCGTCCAAGGTGTTGGACTTCTACAACAAGAGAAGGGTGCAGTTGGCGGGTGTTGAGCCCAATGCGGCCCACCACGCTTTGGCCGAGTTGGAGGCTGATTTTGAGGTCCACGTGGTAACGCAGAACGTGGATGACCTTCACGAGCGGGCAGGCAGTGTGCGCGTTTTACACCTCCATGGCCAATTGCGTCAGGTCAGACCTGAAGACGACTTGGGGTTGGATGATTCGGGTGCAATCACCGTGGGGAGTAACGAAGTTCCAGGGCCCGAGGTGGCCTTGGGCGATGTGGACGCAAGGGGGGTTCAACTTCGTCCTCATGTGGTTTGGTTTGGCGAAGCTGTGCCCATGATGGGGCCTGCTTCTGCCATCGTGGCAAAGGCCGATGCAGTCCTTGTTGTGGGCACGTCCATGCAGGTGTACCCTGCCGCAGGGCTGATGGACTTTGCCCCTGCGGATGCGCCGCTTTACATGGTGAACCCCGACCGGGATGCAGCGCAAGGATGTGGAAAGAGCCTGACGGAATTTTACCACGTCCCTGCGTCTGAAGGGGTACCGCTCTGGGCCTTAGAGATGCGGCGCAAGTTTCCCTGAAACCTTCTCTTTTCGGGTTGGAGGTCAAACAGCGGGATACCCACAACCGTTGTTGAAGAGTTCAGGATTGCTCGGCGGAATATGGGGGAGTCTTGTGGACTCGCTTTCCGTTCTTGAGTGGGTCAACTCCATTACTCAATACAGCATGAACCGATTTTGGACAGTGGTTGCTTTTGGGCTTCTTCTTGCCGGCTGTGCCTCTCAGGATACCTTGGTGAACTCAGCCCCAGTTGCGGTCCCCGATAAGGGTTGCACAGACATGAAGGCCGTCAACTTTGACATCATGGCGGAAGTCGATGATGGGACTTGTCGTTACGACGAAGTGGTGGCTGAATATTTTTGCTCTGTGCGGGACTTGGCCGCCGTTCGAATTGGCATGGATAAGTTCGAAGTCAAGAACAAATTGGGGGTTTTTCCCAACGACATTTTGGGGTCGGATCAGGGGTGCGAAATTCATGTTTACCAAGTCAGAACAGCGGCGCAGGAAATGCCATCCAAAGACTTGGAGTCGAACCAAGTCGCCAACGAGGGGTTTCGTGTTTTTCGCGGGGAGTCAAGAGCGTATAGGTTGTTTTTTAGGTCGGGGCGACTCGAAAGCATTTTGAGCGAACGTTCAGCGGGTGGACTCCCTCATGAGTTGGCTTGTTTGGCCAACAACATGGCCTCGGTTTGCAGCAGCGACGAGGATTACATTGTGTGCACCGGGTGCACAGACCCAGTGGCTTTGAATTACGATGCTGGGGCAGAAGAAGACAATGGCCGATGTGAGTATCACAGGGGTTGCACAGATCCCAAAGCGTCCAATTTTGAGCCGGGCGCGGTGTTTGATGACGGCGGTTGTGTATTCATAGGGTGCACAGATTCCCGTGCGGTCAATTTCAATCCAGAAGCCCGTCACAAGCAAAGCGAATGTGAGTATTGTCCATGCGATACGCAGGCCCATTATTATGTGAAGAGCAACAATCCCCAGTGCGTCGAACCCTGCATTAAAATGGACCGGAACGCGGTGTTGGATGAACGGCCAGATTGCAGTTGGTGCGACTTGTTGAATGGGGCAGGAAAGACCACTGTTGAAATCCAGGTGGAAGGTGTAAACGTGAATCAGAAATGAGCCAGACCATGAAACGCTGCATTTCCCCGTTGTTTTTGGCTTTGTTGTTGCAGTTCTCTGCAATGGGCACCGCTCAGGACGCCAAGACCATTGTGGATTACCACACGACTGTGGAGCGCTTGTTTCACCTTCAGCAGGGGATGACGTTGCTCGAAGTGAACGAGACATTAACCTCCGAGCCGCATGACTTGCTGCAGAATACAGAAGGTGGATACCTCATGTTGGAGTACCGCTATCTCAAGTCTTACCGAAAGGTGAAGACCAGTGAAGTTGACACCGAATCCGGTCGAATTGTGGGGAGTCCGCATTATGCTGATGCGGCGTCGGTGTATCTCTTGTTTGACAATGAAAGTCGCCTCGTGAGTTATGTGACGGCCGATGCACTTGGCGACATTGAACATCAATACAGACTGGAAACCACAGCGCGTCGCCTCGGCTCGAGGGATGCCCCATGCACAAGGGATTGTCGAATGGACATTCCGGGGCAATCGGCAGAGGAATGTGCCGAAGTAGAGGTGGTTTTAGAGGTGGTTTTCACTGAAGGAGAGGACGTGAGTAAGCTGGACGGCCTGCTGGATGGGGTCAGGGCCAGGATTGCGGGCATTGGAAATTCAGGGTCGGCTGTGGAAGAGCCCGTGGTATTGGATGAGGGGGTGGAAATGGAGGACACATTGGGCAGTGATTCCATCTTGGTTGGGGATGCGGTGTGGGTGATTGGGGAGGAAGGCCGAAGTTCTGGAGTGGTCATGGACGAATTGTCTTCGGGCGTCTATTTGGTTCGCTATGTGGATTTGATGTCGGGGGAAGAGGTGGATCGAGAGCTGAAGCCAAATGTGCTCAAGCCCCAAGACTGAACCTTCTCCACCTCAACACCACAGGCGCAGACGTTGACCTCTTTATGGTCTAAATCTTTCGTAACCTGCGAAATGGGGAAATTGGGACTCGGAGCGAGTACGGCACTTGTGGCGGGCAACATGATTGGCTCGGGCATTTTCTTGCTTCCCGCAGGACTCGCGGTTTATGGCAAACTCGGTTTGGTGGGGTGGTGTTGCGCTTCGGTTGGGGCGCTGTTGTTGGCGAGTGTTTTTCGTCAGTTGGGCGTTATACAGCCCGATGCGCCCGGTGGGCCATATGCATATGTTCGACGCGCTTTTGGTGACCTGCCTGGATTTGCCGTGGCCTGGGGATATTGGGTGTCGATTTGGTGCACCAATGCAGCCATTGCCGTGGCCTGTGTGGGGTACTTGGGCGTGTTCTTCCCGGTTTTGGCGTCCAATGCCTTGGCTTCTGCGATGAGTGGCGTGGGGTTGATTGTGATTTTTACCGCCATCAATTCTGCGGAGATTAGAAAGGTGGCTGCGGTGCAGAGCCTCACAACCGTGCTCAAAGTTTTGCCGCTTTTGGCGCTGGGCATTTTGGGATTGGCGCACCTGAATTTGGAGCACCTGTGGCACGAAGGAACATACAAAGGGGGGGTGCTGTCTGGGATCACTTCAGCGACGACGTTTACGCTGTTTGCTTTCCTTGGGGTAGAGTCGGCGGCCATTTCCAGCGCACGGATTCGGCATCCAGCGCGGAACATGGGCCGTGCGAGCCTCTTGGGCACCTTGTTGACCGTGCTGGTCTACCTGTTGGGTACGCTGGCGGTCATGGGCGTGGTTCCGCCGGAGGTGCTGATGGAATCGGAGGCTCCATTTGCCGACGCGGCAGGGACCCTGTGGGGGAGTCAAGCCCGAACTGTGATGGCCGCTGCTGCTGTGGTGGCCACACTTGGTGCGCTCAATGGATGGCTGTTTATTCAAGGTGAATTTCCGATGGCTGTTGCGGATGACGGGCTGTTTCCTGCGGTGTTTGCGAAACGCAACCGGATGGGCATTCCGTTTGTCGGGATCGCGGTTTCGTCCGCCTTGGCTTGTGCTGTGTTGTTGTTTCGATTTTCCGATTCCTTGGTGGACACTTTCACCTTTATGATGACTTTGTCTACCCTATCGGCCTTGCTGCCATACTTGCTATCTGCATTGGCGCTGCGGCATTTTTTGCGCGGTCGAACAGGAGGTGCAAAGGGGCGCTGGTTGGGTGCAGTGACGGTGGTTTTCTGCGTCTGGGTTATTTTTGGATGTGGCGGCGAGGTGCTCTTGTATGGGGGTATTTTATTGGGCGTTGGCCTGTGCCTCCACGCCGCTCGAACTGCGATCCGAAACCGCTTATGACCTTGTTCCACGTTGATTCTGACATCCGCAAAGCAGAAACGCTGCCGGCTGAATTCTATACCCGAGATGACGTGTTTGAAGCGTCGAAAGAGAGGGTGTTTTCGAGGAGTTGGCAGTGGGTGGGGCATGCGCCAACGGTTGTTCCAGAAATGCGAGCAGTGTCGCCTTTGACCTTGTTGAAGGGGTTGTTGAATGAGCCCCTTGTTTTGAGCAAACAAGCCAATGGTGAAGTGCACTGTTTATCCAACGTATGCACCCATCGAGGCAACTTGCTTGTGGCCAAATCGGGCTCCCCGCGCCAGTTGGTCTGCGGTTACCACGGCCGGCGCTTTGACCTGGATGGAACCTTTCGTTCCATGCCAGAATTCGACGATGTAGAGGGGTTTCCAAGGCCTTGTGATCATTTGAAGCGTTTTGATCTCAAGGAATGGGCAGGACACATGTTCACGTCCCTCGACCCAACGTTCTCTTTGGACGGGATTTTGCACGCCATGGAAGAGCGGGTTGGCTTCTTGCCACTCGAAGATTTTACGCACGATCCAGCCCGGAATCGAACCTTTGAAGTGGCGGGCCATTGGGCGTTGTATTGCGACAATTTCCTCGAGGGGTTCCACATTCCTTTTGTCCATCCCGATCTCAATGCGGCGGTGGACTATGACCAATACACCACGGTGCTGTTCGACCATTGCAACCTTCAAATTGCACATGCAAAAGGCAAAGAAGATGCGTTTGACTTGCCTCAAGGGCACCCAAACGATGGAGAGGACGTGGCGGCTTTTTATTTCTGGGTCTTTCCCAACATGATGTTCAACTTTTACCCTTGGGGGTTGTCGGTGAACTTGATCGAGCCCGTTGCCAAGGATCGGACCCGGGTGCACTTCCGCTCCTATGTGCACGACAGTGCGTTGCTCGGCCAAGGTGCAGGAGGTGACCTCGATCTAGTGGAGCATGAGGACGAGGCGGTTGTTGAATCTGTGCAGCGGGGCATTCAATCCCGCGCATACACCACGGGCCGGTTTTCACCGCGTCGAGAACAGGGCGTGCACCATTTCCATAGGCTGTTGGCTTCGGCCCTAGCCGAGAAGGGGTGATTGGGAGTGCACAGCCCGGGGGGAGGGGTCAGAGGTCCACGCGGTAAAAGAAGACGGGGAGGAAGCCGAGTTGGTATTCCTCGCGGATGCTGTCTTCGGGGTTGCCGTTTTCGTCGGGGGCGTAGGTGAGTTTCAGCACGTTCTGCGTGCCGAGGATGTTCACGAAGTCGATGCCGAGTTCGTGGGTGGCGGTGGGCCGGTTCCAGGTCAGGTTGGTCTTGAGGTCGAGGCGGAAGTAGTCCTTGAATTGGAGGGTGTTCCGGTCGGCGTCTTCGTAGATGATCTCGCGGAGCTGGTTGGAGGCGGCCACATCGACGGGGCCGTACCACCGGCCGCCGACCATGGTGCACTTGGCGCCGGTCACCAGCGAGAGGCCGCGTTCGTTGAGGCGCCACTCGCGGCTGCCGAGGGCGTTCAAGGCATAACGGCCGTTGTAATCGGTATTGCGCCAGACGTTGTCCGCGCCCTTGAATTGGGCATCGAAGACGGAGCCGGTAAGCAACACAAACCAGCCGTCCCGGAAGGCGCGCGAGAGGGTCGCTTCCACGCCGTAGTTGCGAGAGGTGCCCGCATTGCTGAGGGTGCCGGGAAAGAGACGGCTAAAGCTGCTGCCTGCATTGACTAGGGAGTAACTGCCGTTGGCCTGGCCCCACGTCGTGGTGGTGTCGGCGATCGGGATGTCGAAAAGGTGTTGGTGGTAGGCTTCGAGCTTCAGAGACCAGTTGGGCGAGAGCGAACGCGCCCACCCGATGACGTTGTGCCAGCTGCGGGTGAAGCTCATGTTTTGGTTGGGCATGCGCAGTTGACGAGGGTCGTTGGGGTCGGCGCCGGTGCTGCTCGCATAGAGGTACGGGGCTTGTGTTTGAGAATGCAATCCCGATCCGGCCGACCAGACGCTGCCACCATCGGTGATGTATTTCAGGCCAATCCGAGGCTCGAACCACGATGTGGCACCGGACCGTTGGTCGAATTGGGCGTGCCATCCCACGTTGACGGTCCATGCCTCTGAAGGCCGCAATTTGAGCTGGGCGAAGGGCTGCATCAACAGGCTGTTCATGGCGGCGTCCCACCGGCGTCCCCATTCACCCAAGGGGGCGCTGGGGTCCTCAGGCAAGGCGCGGATGCTGTCCAAGAAGGTCCAGCGTGTGAGGTCAGCGTTGAGTCCAAAGCGCAACGTGGCCGGTCCCCCCGCAATGGGGCTGAGTTTTCGGTTGGCGTGAAGTGCCAGGGCCAAGCGGTCTTGCATAAAATCGTACGCCATGAAGGGCGAGATGCTGTCAAGACGGTAGGTAGAGTCCGCTGCGTTTGGGGGGACTTCTAGCTCTCGGTAGACCAGGTTGTGATTGGAGAACTGCCGGTCACGGCTAGCAGCCAAGGTGGCTTTGATGTAGGTTTTCTTGTTGAGGGGGAGGGTGTAGGTCGCACCGGTGATTCCCATGTTGGAGCGGAAGTACTGATCCCGATCGTTGTCGCCATAGATGTTGCGCTCTGGCGCAATTTGATCGCTGATGACGATGTCAACGCTCGACTTGCCACCGAGTCCCCACAGGGCGAGGGCACCGCCGTTTTTCTGGGGAAAGTGAAAGCGAAAACTGCCGTCTTGGTATTTGGGTACGGCACTGGTGCCAATGTCGATGCCGAGTTTGCTAAAGATGACCGCGGTGGAATAGCGGTAGTTCAGGAGCATGGTGGACCCTTTCTCCTTGTTCAGGGGACCTTCTATGAGGGCCTCAGTCCCCAAGAATCCGAGTTGTGCGCTGGCCTGCCAGTTTTCTTTGTTGCCGTTGCGCAAGCGCAGGTCGAACACGGCTGCGGTGGAGTTTCCGAACTCGGCGGGGAAGGCCGCGGTAAAGAAGTCAGAATTGGCGAGGGTCTTGTTGTTCACGATGGCCACGGGACCACCACCGGAACCGGGTACGCTAAAGTGGTTCGGGTTGGGCAGGTCCACGCCTTCCACCCGCCACAGGACGCCCGCGGGGCTGTTGCCGCGGACCACGATGTCGTTGCGGCTGTCATCTGCCCCTTGGACACCGGCAAAGTTGCTGGCCATCCTTGCGGGGTCGCCCCGGGAACCGGCGTACCGGTCGGTCTCCTCCACGGTGAAGGCGCGGGCGGAAACGGTGGCCATTTCATTGAGCACTTCGCCCTGCTTGGTGGCGGTGACTTCGGCCGCCTGCATGGCCACCACGCTTTCGGCCATCTCCACCTCGAGTACGGTGGGGCGTCCGGAATTCACCACGATGCCATCCAAGGTGCGCACAGTGTAGCCCATGAAACTGACGCGCAATTGGTGCCGTCCCACGGGGAGGTCAAATGCAAAGCCGCCGTTCATGTCCGTTGCGGTGGGGGCGTCATCGGTGGTCAACAGTTGAACCGTGGCACCGGGCAAAGGGTAGCGCGCTTCGGCATCGAGCACAGTTCCCGTGATGCGGCCTTGTGGCGTCTGGGCCACGGCGAACAGGGTCGTGCACAGGGCCATGACCAGCATGGCAAACCTCGCAGGTCGGGTGCAATCCATCATAAATTTCAAGTTCAATCAAAAGGCCCGCTTTTGGGCGGGCCTTTCGGAATGTTCTAAATAATGCGTTCGGCTTATCGCTGGATGGCGAGGCGTTGAGGCGCTTGCCCTTTCGGTCCGGCGAGGTAGAGGCCCGGCTTCAATGCCGAGACATCGAGCACTTGGCTGCCCGGTTGGAGCGTGACTGTATGGACGCGTCGGCCATTGAGGTCAACCACTTCGAAGGGGGTGGTTTCACCGCCCCAAACCACACGGAGCTCAGAAGCCGCAGGGTTGGGCATGAGTTGCCACTTGGCAGGAGAAGCACCTTCAATGCCACCGAGGACGGTCACCACGATGCAAGATTCGATTTCGCAGCCTTCTGCATTTTCTGCTTCGACGCAGACTTCGCAGTCTCCGATTTCGGGGGCCACAAGGGTGGCGGTATTGCCGTCGACAATCAACTCGCCACACTCTGAATCCCATTCCACGATGAGGCTGTCGCCGGGCGTGGCGACAAAGGTGAGGCTGTCCAACTCGGTCATGGTGACCATGCCGGTATCGCCCGCGGCTGTGGCCAGGGTTCCCAATTCAAGGTAGGTGCAGTCGTCGGTCACAAATGGGTGGGAGCAAGCGTCGAAGTTGCAGGCGTCCGGATCTGGACATCCGATGGGGAAGCTGCTTTCTGGTGCGACGAAGGATCCGTAGACGTCTACAGTGAAGCCCATGCCATCCCAATACAAATCGGTATCTCCGATGACCAAGGAATTGTAGTTCATTACCGTATCACAAACACTCATGGATACGGTGGCGATGTCTTGGGCGGCGATTTCAAAATCGTTTTCGACCAGGAAGCTCTCCACATCCGGGAAAAGGACAAAGTAGAGTGGGCCGCCGGTGCTGTCTTGCATGAGGGGCACGGGCAAGGAATAGGCGCCAGGGTATCCGCTTTCACAGTCCTCATCGTCGACAAGGCCAATGAAGTCATTTTCGCCAAGGGTAAAGAGGTTCGTGTCGAAGTAGTTGCAATCGGCAACGCCTGTGGCCGTGCTGTCGAAGTTGCAGGCCAAGGGGTCATTGCAGCCCATTGTTTCCTCGTATTCGCAGGCAGCGGCGTCAGGAATGCCGCATGGGTTGTAGTTGAGTGCGTCGGGATCGGGACAGCCAGTTTCAGAAATGGTGCTGACGGGTGCGAGGTTGAAGCCCAATTCCTCGATGCTCCAAGATTGGCCGTTCCACGCAGAGGTGATGGTGGTCAAGCCGGCATCTCCTGTGATGATTTCGTTGCACACGGAAAAGGTGGCACTGTTGAAGGCACCCAATGCCAAGGCGGCTTCCAATGATGTGATTTGACCAGCTGCGGCGAGGCCGTTGATGTAGTTTTCGAGCGCTTCGTCGACCACAATGGTCAAAGGTGAACCGTCCGTGTCATTCATCTGCACGAGTTCTCCCACGTTGGGTTGAACATCGCAGAAGAAATTGGGGTCCAAGCTATTGGCAGCCACCAAATAGATGCCATCGCTGAGGTCAAAGGAGCCGTCATTGTAGGTGCAATCCACATCAGATGTGGCACTGGCGTCGTAGTTGCATGCAAGGTTGTCGTTGCATCCGCTTGGAGCGGCTTCGACGGTGATGCTGCCGACCATGCCGCTTGAGGCGTGGTTGCCGATGCTGCAGTCGTAGTTGTAGGTGCCGGGAACGGTGAAGGTGTAGGCGCCAATGCACACATTCATGCCGCTGGCGTTCACGGCTCCCAGGGAAAAGGCTTCCGGATTGCCAAAGGATTCGCCGGTGAGGACGCTGATGTCGCCGTTGACATCGTGAAATCCGCCTTCGTTAATGAAGGCCACTGTTTCGCCTTCACCAATGGTGAGGGCTTCTGGAGAGAAGTAGAAACCGCCGGCGAGGACGGTGTGATCGGCTCCGTCACAAGGGCTTTGTGCGTGGGTGTTGAACGACACGAGAAGGCCTATGATGACCCCAAAAAAGGCGAAGATGCGCATGGTGTGGTGTGTTAAGATGCTGGCCCGAAGTTGAGGCGGACTTGGTCAAAACCGACGTTTGCGCTGAAGGGTTGTCCGGCGGGCCTTGTGAAGTGTCCACTTCTGTGGATCAGGGGTCACTTGGTCTGGTCGGTGACCACCTTGTAGGTGGGGTCTTCGAAGTGGTTGACCTCGATGATGGCATCGGCACGATCGAGCAATCGGCGACAGTCAGCGGAAAGGTGCCGCAGGTGCACTTTTTTGCCTTGGGCGGCATAGCGCGCTGTGACCTTGTTCAAGGCTTCAATGGCGCTCATGTCGGACACACGAGACTCGCCAAAGTCGAGGACCACGTGATCGGGATCGCCTTGCACATCAAATTTCTCTTGGAAGATGGTGGTGGAACCAAAAAACAAGGGGCCGAACAGCTCGTAGTGCTTCCATCCGTTTTCATCGATGTGCTTCCGGGCGCGAATGCGAATGGCGTTGTCCCAAGCGAAGATGAGGGCAGCGACGATCACACCGATGAGCACCGCAAGGGCGAGATTGTGAAGCACGGCGGTGATGCCTGTGACCAGCACCATGATGATCACGTCCGAGGTGGGCATGCGACGGAAGGTGCGCAAAGAGGCCCATTCGAAGGTGCCGATGGCCACCATGATCATCAGACCGGTGAGGGCGGCCATGGGGAGCCTTTCAATCAATGGGGCGCCAAATAAAATGAAGACCAGCAGCATAACGGCCGCCACAATGCCGCTCAATCGGGCCCGGGCACCGGAGCTTACGTTGATGAGCGATTGGCCAATCATGGCACACCCGCCCATGCCGCTAAAGAGTCCGCTGAGCACATTGGCTGCGCCTTGGGCCACACATTCTCGGTTGCCTTGACCACGCGTTTCGGTGATCTCGTCGAGGATGTTCAGGGTCAATAGGCTTTCCACAAGACCGACGCCCGCGACGATGGCGGCGTAGGGTGCAATCAGCATCAGGGTCTCGAGACTGAAGGGAATTTCAGGAATGTGAAACGGGGGAAAGCCACCTTGAATGCTGGCCAAATCGCCCACGGTTTTGGTGTCAATGCCCAAAGCGGCGACAATGCCAAAGACCACCAGAATGGCCGTGAGTCCGCCGGGGATGGCTTTGGTGAGCTTGGGCAAGAAGGCAATGATGGCCATGGCCACCAGCACCAATGCACCAAAAACGGCGAGATCGGTTCCAGCGAGCCAATGGCCGCTGTCGTTCTGGAATTGCGACAATTGACTGCCGCCAATGATGATGGCCAAGCCGTTTACGAACCCGAAAATCACGGGTTGAGGAACCAAACGCATGAGCTTACCCAGTTTCATGAAGCCCGCGGCTCCTTGCAGGAGGCCAGCCAAAATCACGGTGGCAAAAATGTATTCAGGGCCATGCGAAAGCGCCAACTCTGCCAGCACCACGGCAATGGCGCCAGTGGCGCCGCTGATCATGCCGGGGCGTCCGCCAAGCACGCTGGCCACCAATCCCACCACAAAGGCCGCGTAGAGTCCAGTCAGTGGGCTGAGTCCCGCAATCAAGGCAAAGGCCACCGCCTCTGGGATCAACGCCATGGCGACGGTCAAGCCGCTGAGGACCTCAAGGCGGTAGTCGACGGTCTGTCGGAAGTTGAAAAGGGCAATCCGCATGTTGGTTGGCGCTGGAAAAAGGGCGCGAAGCTAGTGCGTGCATGCCGTGCGCCATGCATTGGGTACATGATGGTTGTGTAAAGTGTGCAAGTGTAGCCGTTCAATGCGTTCAGGTGGTGGGTCTATCCGGGGTTGGAGACCGTCACCGATATTCGTGCCTGTATGCACTTTGTCTCCACTGCGTTTTGGGTGTTTTTGCCCACTGTTTTGGCGCTGTTTTGGTGTTTGCGTGGCCATTGGAGGTGGCAAAATGTGCTGCTGTTGGTGGCGAGTTATTTTTTTTATGGGTGGTGGGACGCTCGATTTTTGTTGCTGATTGCCGGGTCCACGGTGGTGGATTTTTTGGTTGGACTTCAGCTGGCGCGCACCCCACAAAAAAGTCGGCGCCAAGTTTGGTTGGGCGTGTCGCTCGCGTTCAACCTTGGGATGCTCGGCTGGTTCAAGTACGCTGGTTTTTTGGTGGACCAATGGGTGTCGGCTTGGGCGAGCGTAGGGGTGCAGATGGACCCCATGACGGCCAAGGTCATTTTGCCCGTGGGCATCAGCTTTTACACCTTCCAAACGTTGAGTTACAGCATCGATGTTTACCGCAGGCGGTTGGAGCCTTGCCGCGATCCTGTGGCTTTTGCGACCTATGTGGCTTTCTTTCCTCAACTCGTGGCGGGGCCCATTGAACGGGCCACGCGTCTGTTGCCTCAAATGTTGGGCTCACGCACCGTTTCGTCTGCGGCCATCCGAACGGGGTGGCGTTTGATTTGCTGGGGGATTTTCAAGAAGGTGGTGATCGCAGATTCTGCCGCGGTTTATGCCAATGCGGCCTTTGCTGATTCGGGGTGGTCAGGTCCTCTGATGGTGTTGGGCGTGGTCGCTTTTGCCTTGCAGATTTATGGAGACTTTAGTGGGTATTCGGACATCGCCATAGGCACGGCGAGGCTCTTTGGGATTCGGCTGCGGTCCAATTTTCGATTCCCTTATTTCTCTCGCGATCTCGGGGAGTTTTGGCGCCGCTGGCATGTGTCGCTGAACACTTGGTTTCGGGATTACCTCTACATCCCCTTGGGCGGCTCCCGCAAAGGGCGCGGCCGTGCACTTTTCAATGTGGCGGTGGTTTTCTTGGTCAGTGGGCTGTGGCACGGAGCGAATTGGAAATTTGTGACTTGGGGCGCGGTTCATGCCCTGTGTTTTGTGCCGCTCTTTCTCACCGGTTCCAACCGAAGACCGGAGCAGGTATGGCATTGGTCGGATGTGCCCCGCACCCTGTGGACGTTTGCCGTGGTGTGTTTCGCTTGGGTCTTTTTCCGTGCCAATGATCTCGGCCATGCCTTGGAAGTCCTTGGGCGCATCACTTCGGGCTGGCGCGATGTGGTGTGGTTCAACGCCATGATGCCGGGTTTCAAAACGTTTGTGGTCGTGCTGACGGGTTTTGTGGCCTTGGAATGGGTACAGTTTCGCTTTGGCATTCGTTGGATGTGGCGACGGGGGTGGCGCGGCCCTTGGGTGGAGGCCCTCCTTGTGGTGCTGGCCTTGTATTTCGGATTGCGACAGGCGTCGCAGGAATTCATCTATTTCGCCTTCTGATGCGGATGCTGGTTCTGCGTCCGTTGGGGATTCTTGCCTTGGTTCTTTTGGCTTGGGGGGTGTTGCACATTTGGACGCATGCAGAGGCCGTCGAGGAGTTGCGTCAGGCGCACAACCGGAGCGTGGTCTTGTTTGGCGACAGCCATGCTCGGGATGTTCGTTTGCCAGGGGCGGCGCGCTTTGCGGGGCCTGGTCAAGACTTGGTGGGGACGTGGATGTGGATGGATGCCTTTGAGCGTGCAGGTGGAGCGGACTCCAAAGTCAAAGTGGTGGTGTTGACGGTTTGGCCCAACAAATTTGTTCCGCTCGCAGAGCGCAGGTTGTCTGGCCGGGTTCAAGAAGACGGGTGGGGCAAGTTGGTGTTGGGCAGGGCAGGTCCTGTATTGTCGCTGGCGCACATGATGGAGTCGGCTTTGCCCTGGCGTTTGCGGTGGCGGTTGTGGCTCCATGCGTTCCAGCTTCGAAAGAGCATACGGGATAAGGGGTGGAGCTGCCGAGACAACCCCGTGCCCAAAGACTATGGATTCAATATGGGCACGAAGGTGATCCAAGAGGATTGGTTTGAAGCGGCCAAGGTGTCGCGCTGGGCCCTTGCGCAGATTGTGGCTTTGGCCGAGCGCAGCGATTGGCAATTGGTGCTGTTGGAGCATCCGTTGCATCGCAGTTTCCTTTCTCAAGTCAATCCAAAGGCCATGGCGGATTACGAGGCGGAAATGCGCGCTGCAGCAGTGCACCCGAGCATTGCTTACCTCGACATGGCCCGTTTACCAATGCCCTACACGGCGTTCCGTGACCATCATCACCTCACGTGTGAGGGGAGCGAGAAGGTGGCCGAGCGCCTGTATCCGTTGTTGAGGGAGCTGGGGGTTAGCCCTTGACCCGAAGGTGGCGCAGCCCATCGTACACAATGATGCTCACGGCATTGGCCAGGTTGAGGCTCCGCACGTGTTCGCTGAAAATGGGGATTTGGTACAACCGGTCGGCATGGGCGCTGGTCAGCGCTTCGGGCAACCCCACGGATTCCTGTCCAAAGACCAAAAACATGTTGTCGCGGTAGTCGATGTCGTAATGCGGTTGGGTGCCCTTGCTGGAGAGAAACGCAAAATGCGCGTTTTGGTGAATCGCCATGAACGCGTCGAGGTTCTCGTAGATGCGCACGTCGAGGTGGGGCCAATAGTCCAATCCGGCGCGTTTGAGTCGACTGTCGGTGATCTCAAACCCAAAGGGCTGGATGAGGTGCAAGGTCGAACCCGAGGCCAAGCTGAGGCGGCCAATGTTGCCCGTGTTGTTGGGGATTTCAGGCGCGACAAGTACAATGTTGAATCCCATCTAACGGCCTGATTTTCTCGGGCTGGCCTCTGCGAA